>NZ_JADBIA010000009.1:0-190435 GCF_014892665.1 Sphingomonas sp. CFBP 13603
GGCGGTCGTCCCCAGGGCGGTGGTCGTCCCGGCGGCCAGAGCGGCGGCGGTCGTCCGGCTGGTGGCGGCGGCGGTGGTCGTGGTCCGAGCCGCGGCGCGGGCCCGAGCTCGGCACGCTAAGGAGCATTCGTTCGCCTCGCGGGTTTGGTGTAGACCGGTCCCGCGAGGAGAATGCTCATGGACGTTTCCACTACACCTGTCGCCGAACGCGTCGCGCGCGTGCTGGCGGGACAGCGGATCAGCGCGAACGCCGGCGGCGATGCCGAATCAGCGTCGCGGCTGATCGACGATGCGTGGGCGGACTATCTGCCCGATGCGCTGGCGGTCCTGAAAACGTTGCGCGAGCCTGACAAGGCGATGGCCGCGGCGGGTGACCCTGCGGTCTGGGAAGCGATGATCCTCGCGGGGATCAAGGGTGCCAAGCCGGTTACGGTAATCCTCTAAAAACCTGTTTCCCCGCCAAGGCGGGGACCCAGTCTGGGTACCCGCCTTAGCGGGTGAACAAAATGGGGGCGAGGCACTTGGCCCATATACACCACCCCGGCGAAGGCCGGGGCCCAGTTGGCAAGGCCGGCGTAACGAAGCGCTTTCGTCCGTTACAATCGTTCCCCAACTGGGCCCCGGCCTTCGCCGGGGTGGTGTTTTGGTTAGCTTCGATAGCCTAAATCAGCTGATCGTCGTCAGCCATTCCGCTTCGTCTGCGCGCTCTGTGCGCAGAGCGTTAACAGGCGCGCCCTTGTCTTCGTAGCCGATCGCCATGCCGCAGAAGAGCATGCGGTCGTCGGGCATGTCCAAGACCCTTCCGACCGTTTCCGGATACATCGCCCAGCATTCCTGCGGGCAGGTGGCGAGGCCGGCGTCCACCGCGAGCAGCATCAGGTTTTGCAGGTACATGCCGAGGTCCGACCATTGCGGCGGGCCCATCCGCTTGTCGACCGTGCAGAAATAGGCGGCGGGGGCGCCGAAGAACTGGAAGTTCCGGGCGAACCACTCCCGGCGAGCGGGCTTGTCGTCGCGGGGGATGCCGAGGTGCGCGTACATCGCTTCGCCGACGGCGTAGCGGCGGTCTCGGTAGGGGGCAACGAGGTCGCGAGGGTAGACGTCGTAGGCTGGGGTTTCGGCTTCGCCGGCCGCGAATTTTTCGACCATCGTCGCCTTGAGGCGGGTCAGGGGTTCTCCCTGGACGATGGCGATGTGCCAGGGTTGGAGGTTGCCGCCGGTTGCCGCTCGGGATGCTTTTATCGCGAGGTCGCGGAGGAGTGCGGGATCGACGGGGGTGTTGAGGAAACCGCGGACGGAGCGGCGGGCGGCTATGGCTTCGGTCACGTCCATGGTTTCTCCTCTCCAATTTTGCTCTCCTGCGCACGCAGGAGTCCAGGGTTACGAGCGTTTCGCCATTTGACCCTGGATTCCTGCGTGCGCAGGAAAACAATTAGAGCACGAAACGGCTCAGGTCGGTGTTGCGGGCGATTTCCTTGAGCTGGCTGTCGACGTACGAGCCGTCGATGACCAGATTCGAACCGCCGCGGTCCTCCGCGTTGTAGCTTACCTCCTCCAGCAGCTTTTCCATCACCGTCTGCAGACGTCGGGCGCCGATGTTCTCGATCTCGGAGTTCACCTCTGCGGCGATGCGCGCGATTGCGGCGATGCCGTCTTCGGTGAACTCTATGCCGACGCCTTCGGTGGCGATCAGTGCCTTGTACTGCAGCGGCAGCGAGGCCTTGGTGTCCGAGAGGATCGCGACGAAATCGGCTTCGGTGAGGCCCTTCAGCTCGACGCGGATCGGCAGGCGGCCCTGCAATTCGGGGAGCAGGTCGCTCGGCTTGGCCACGTGGAACGCGCCGCTAGCGATAAAGAGGATGTGGTCGGTCTTCATCGGGCCGTACTTGGTTGCCACGGTGGTGCCTTCGATCAAGGGCAACAGGTCACGCTGGACGCCTTCGCGGCTGATCGAACCGCCGCGGCCGTCGGAGACGGCGATCTTGTCGATCTCGTCGAGGAAGACGATGCCGTTGGCTTCCGCATCGGCGAGCGCTGCGCGGCTGACCTCGTCCTGGTCGAGGCGCTTGTCGGCCTCTTCCTCGACAAGCTTGTCCCACGCCGCGTGGACGGTGAGTTTCCGCCGCTTCAGCTGCTGGCCGCCGCCGAACGACTTCATCATCTCGCCGAGGTTGATCATCTGCGGGGCACCGCCGGGAATTTCGAACGGCGTGGTCGGCGCCTGCTCGATCTCGATCTCGACTTCGGCGTTGTTGAGGTGACCGTCGAGGAAGCGCTGCTTGAAGCTTTCGCGCGTCGCTTCACTTGCGTTCTTGCCGGTGAGCGCGTCGAGCAGGCGCGACATCGCGGCCTCCTCCGCCTTGTCCTTGACGGCGACGCGACGGCGTTCCTTTTCGAGGCGGATGGCTTCCTCGACGAGGTCGCGGGCGATCTGCTCGACGTCGCGGCCGACATAGCCGACCTCGGTGAACTTGGTCGCCTCGACCTTCACGAACGGCGCGTCGGCGAGCTTCGCCAGACGGCGGCTGATCTCGGTCTTGCCGCAGCCGGTCGGCCCGATCATCAGGATGTTCTTGGGCGTGACCTCGTCGCGGAGATCTTCGCTGAGCTGCTGGCGGCGCCAGCGGTTGCGCATCGCGACCGCGACCGCGCGCTTGGCGGCGGCCTGGCCGATGATGTGAGCGTCGAGCGCGGCGACGATGGCCTTCGGGGTGAGCTGGTCGTTCATTTTGATCTCGCTCCCCGCCCGCTTGCGGGAGGGGTTGGGGGTGGGCTCGCGCTTCCCTCGATCGGTAGCGCTGGAGGTGAGCGGGCGCCCACCCCCTGCCCCCTCCCGCTTGCGGGAGGGGGAGAAGGAATTACGTGGTCGAATCCATCGTTTCGACCGTGAGGCGGTCGTTGGTGTAGACGCAGAGCTCGGACGCGATGCCCATTGCCTTGCGGCACAGGACCTCGGCGTCGGTCTCGTATTCGACCAGCGCTCGGGCAGCGGCGAGCGCGTAGTTACCGCCGGAGCCGATCGCGGCGACGCCGTTCTCCGGCTCCAGCACGTCGCCGTTGCCGGTGAGGATCAGCGTGACGTCCTTGTCGGCGACGATCATCATCGCTTCGAGGTTGCGGAGGAACTTGTCGGTGCGCCAGTCCTTGGCGAGTTCGACCGCGGCGCGAAGCAGCTGGCCCTGATGCGCTTCGAGCTTGCGTTCGAGGCGTTCGAACAAGGTGAAGGCGTCGGCGGTGGCGCCGGCGAACCCGCCGATGACGCTGCCGTCACCTAAGCGGCGTACCTTGCGCGCGTTGGGTTTCATGACGGTCTGGCCCATCGAGACCTGGCCGTCGCCGATCACGACGACCTTGCCGCCGCGGCGGACCGAGAGGATCGTGGTGCCGTGCCATGTCGGCATGGCGTGGGGGTCGTTGCTCATAGGCGCGATGTAGGGTTTGGTTTTGGGGGTGCAACGCCCTGCCCCTCCTCCGTCATCCTGACGAAAGTCAGGACCCAGGGTTCCAGACGGCCCGCCTGTGGCTCTGGGTCCTGACTTTCGTCAGGATGACGGGGGGAGAGGATGACGGATGACGGATGGCGGGGGCGGGCGGGACTACCGCCCCTTCCCCCATTCCCTTGCCACCGTGTAGCCGAGATAGCCTGTGCCGAAGAGCGCGTAGAGGGGTTCGGGGATCGCGTTGAGGTACGCTGCCATACCCGCCGCGATCGCTTGTGCCGTTTGCGGGCGGACCGCGGCGATCAGGCCTGCGGGGATCGCGCCGAGCAGCAATGTGTACATCACGTAGAGGAACGTCGGGCGAGCGCGGGTGGTCCAGGGATCTGGTGCGGGATCAAGGGGTTGCGGGGTCATTGGCTACCTCCGGCAAAAGTGAAGTATAGGAAGTGTAGACGCTGGGAGCGTTTCGTCACGAGCGTCATGTGCGGTTCGCGAGCCAGCCGTAGAGGAAGGCTTCGTTGGCGGGACGGGTCTCGGCGAGCGCGACGTAGCGTTCGCCCTGGAGCGCCTCGATCGCTTTCAGAAGCACGGTTTCGCCGCCGGGTTTGCGGCGGGCGAGGAAGGCTTCGAGCGCGGTCAGGGTCGCGGGGCCGATGCGGCCGTCCAGGATCATGTCGGGATAGTCGGTGGCGCCTCGGTTTAGCGCGTTGAGCGCGCGTTGGAGGAAGGCGGCGGCGACCGCGGGGCCCATGTTGACGCCGGTGTCGAAGAGTTCTTCGGCACTTTTGGGGGCTCGCTCGGCGATCTGGTCGAAGGCGGGGCGGGTCCAGTAGAGGCGGCGGTAGATGGTTTCCGCCTGGTCGCGGGGGAAGTTGCGCATGTCTCCGGGGTAGCCGTTGGTGCGGGCTACGCCTTGCGTGATGCCGTAGCGGGTGGGGCCGCCTCGGTCTGCGGGGTGGTTGGAGTAGCCGCCTTCGCGGTCGATGACGGCGTCGATGAGGGTGTCGATGGTCATGATGTGAGTCCCGCCCTGTTTGGGGGTTGAGCGAACCATATTGGTTCGCTGTAGGACAGGGAAATTTGGCGGGTCATGCCCTGCATCGTTCCCTCACTTCCGCTCTCTACTGTTCCCCCGCGGAGGCGGGGGGCCAGGGTTACGGCGGACGCCGCTCGTGATTCCTGGGCTCCCGCTTTCGCGGGAGAACGGAAAAGGGAGCCTGGCCCATCCGATTAGATCGAACCTCCCCGGCGGAGGCCGGGGTCCAATTGGGGGACGGTTGTAACGGAGGACGGCGCTTCGTTACGTCGGACGTTCCAATTGGGCCCCGGCCTTCGCCGGGGTGGTGCTATGGCGGGGTAGTGCTGTGGTGTGGGGTGCCGGGTCGCGACCGCCGCCCTACCCCCCACCCAAACCGACGCTACGTCCGCGCGGGGTTGGCGGATTGGTGCCCCTAAGGCTATGCGCTCCCTTGAACATTCGCCGCGGGCCTTGCCCGCGCCCACCCGGTCGCCGCCGCGGCCGACAGGTTAGGAAGACCATGGAAGACGATTTCCGCAAAGCCGCGCTCGATTATCATCGCTATCCAAAGCCCGGGAAACTCTCGGTCGAGGCGACCAAGCGGATGGCGACGCAGCGCGATCTCGCGCTCGCCTATTCGCCGGGCGTCGCTGCCGCGTGCGAGGAAATCGCCGCCAATCCGGACAAGGCTCGGGATTACACGGCTCGCGGAAACCTCGTCGCGGTCATCACCAACGGCACCGCGGTGCTCGGGCTCGGCGCGATCGGTGCGCTCGCGTCGAAGCCGGTAATGGAGGGCAAGGCGGTGCTCTTCAAGAAATTCGCAGGGATCGACTGCTTCGACATCGAGATCGACCAGCTCGATCCACAGGCCTTCATCGAGGCGGTCCGCGTGCTCGAGCCGACGTTCGGCGGGATCAATCTCGAGGACATCAAGGCGCCGGAATGCTTTGAGATCGAGACGAAGCTGCGCGAGGTCATGAACATCCCGGTGTTCCACGACGACCAGCACGGCACCGCGATCGTGTGTGCGGCGGCGGTTCGCAACGTGCTCGAACTGCGCGGCAAGCGGCTCGACCAGATGAAGCTGGTGACGTCGGGCGCAGGCGCGGCGGCGCTGGCGACGGTCGATTTGCTCGTTTCGATGGGGCTCAACCCCGAGAACGTGACGCTGACCGATATCGCGGGCGTCGTGCACAAGGATCGCGGCGACGTGATGCCGCCGAACATGGCGCGGTACGCGCGCACGACCAACGCGCGGACCTTGCCGGATGTGCTGGAGGGGGCGGACATCTTCCTGGGGCTGTCGGCGCCGCGCGTGCTGAAGCAGGAGTGGCTGCATCTGCTCGCGCCCGATCCGCTGATCCTGGCGCTGGCGAACCCCGAGCCGGAAATCCAGCCGGCGCTGGTGCATGCGACCCGGCCCGACGCGATCATCGCCACTGGCCGCTCGGATTTTCCGAACCAGGTCAACAACGTGCTGTGCTTCCCGTTCATCTTCCGCGGTGCGCTCGACGTCGGCGCGACCGAGATCAACGAGGCGATGAAGGTGGCGGCGGTCGATGCGATCGCGGCGCTTGCACGCGCTACGGCTTCGGACGTGGTGGTCACGGCTTACGGCGGCGCGACGCCGGTGTTCGGGCCGACCTACATCATCCCCAAGCCGTTCGATCCGCGGCTGATCCTGCACGTCGCGCCGGCGGTGGCGAAGGCGGCGATGGACTCGGGCGTGGCGACGCGGCCGATCGAGGATTTCGACGCGTATCTGCGCGATCTCGAAGTGTTCGTGTACCGCTCGGGCCAGCTGATGCGGCCGATCTTCGCGCGCGCCAAGCAGGCGGGGCGCTCGATCGCGTATGGCGAGGGCGAGGACGACCGCACGCTGCGCGCGGTGCAGACGGTGATCGACGAGGGGATCGGACGTCCGGTGCTGATCGGGCGGCGCGAGGTGATCGCCGAGAAGATCCAGTCGAGCGGACTGCGGATGGCGATCGGCACCGATGTCGAGGTGCTCGATCCGGGTACGGACCGCGAAGTGTTCGATCCATTGCTGGCCGGGTATAACGCGCTGGTCGGCCGTCGTGGATCGCCGCCCGACAGCGCCGAGCGGGCGCTGCGGACGCGGCCGAGCGTGGCGGCGGCGATGCTGCTGCGCGAGGGGCGCGTCGATGCCGCCTTGTGTGGTGGCATTGGCGACTGGTGGACGCAGATGACCTATGTCATGCCGCTGATTCCGCGCATGCCGGGCGTCTCGCGGCTGTATGCGATGTCGGCAGTGATCCTGCGCACCGGGAGCCTGTTCTTCTGCGATACGCACGTGACGGTCGATCCGACCGCCGAGCAGATCGCCGAGATGACGATGCTCGCGGCCGAGGCTGTGCGCGCGTTCGCGATCGAGCCGAAGGCGGCGCTGCTGTCGCATTCGAGCTTCGGTGCGTCGCGGTCGCCCTCGGCGCAGAAGATGCGCGCCGGGCATGCGTTGCTGAAGGAGTTCGCGCCGGAGTTCGAGTTCGACGGCGAGATGCACGGCGATGCGGCGCTGTCGGAGGCGCTGCGGCGGCGGCTGGTCGCGGACAGCCCGCTGACGGGCTCGGCGAACCTGCTGGTGATGCCGAACATCGATGCGGCGAACATCGCGGTGTCGTTGTTGTCGGCCTCGACCGAGTCGTTGCCGCTGGGGCCGATGCTGCTGGGGCTTGCGAAGCCGTTGCAGATGATGGTGCCTAGCGTGACGGCGCGAGGTATCGTCAACCTTAGCGCGGTGGCCGTGGGTCATGCGGCGACGGTGAGCGAGACGGCCTGACCTCTAACGGTTCTCCCGCGAAAGCGGGAGCCCAGGGCTGCGGGCGGCAGCGTTCGTGATCCTGGGCCCCCGCGTTCGCGGGGGAACAAGAAGGTTTGCCAAGACCTGGTCTGCTGGCTGTCGTTCATCGATGTAAGAAAATGGTCGGAGCGACAGGATTCGAACCTGCGACCCCCACACCCCCAGTGTGGTGCGCTACCAGGCTGCGCTACGCTCCGACCGAACGGGCCGCATAGCAGCCCGAGCCGCGCGCTCTACGCAGGGTCGGCGTGCGATGCAAGCCGCAACGCCGCTTGGCCGCAAAGATTACCTCACTCGCCCATCAGCGTACGCCAGAAGCTTCCATCATAGGCTTTCACGCTGATCTGCTCGATGGTGAACCCGCCGAGCGCGCGACCGAATGCCTTCTGGTGATCGGCTTGGCCGTGCGCGGCGATCGCCTCGGGACTCGCCCAGCGTTCGGAGATCCGGATCAGGTCGGGATCGACCAGATCGAGCGCGAGATTGTGAACTCGCAGCCGTCCTCCCCGGCGCAGGCGGCCATGTGCGCGATCAGCGTGTCGGCGATCTTCGCGCCCTCGCCGGTGGCCAGCTTGATATGTCCCATCACCAGGATCATCGCATCTCTCCTGTTTCGCCCCGGTTTCGCCGCGACTTCATCGTGGTCTCTACACGAACCGTCTACGCCTGCGTCAGTTGCACGGGACCCCAAGCGATGATAGCGGGCGGACCATTGCGACCGGCCGCGCGGCGCGCGAACCGAGCCACCCTTCACAGATACGGAACTCCATGTTCATCTCACCAGCATACGCCCAGGCCGCAGACGGCGCCGCCACGGCCGGAGGCGGGATCGCCTCGTTCCTGAGCCTCGCGCCGCTCTTCCTCGTGTTCGTCGTGTTCTATTTCCTGATGATCCGTCCGCAGCAAAAGCGCATGAAGGCGTTGCAGGCGTCGGTCGCGGCGGTAAAGAAGAACGACAGCGTCGTCACGTCGGGCGGGATCCTGGGCAAGGTGACCAAGGTCGAGGATAACGTCGTCGAGGTCGAGATCGCGCCGAATGTCCGCGTTCGCGTCGTCAAGGCGACGCTGACCGACATCACCAGCCCGAACACGAAGCCGGCCAACGACTGATGTTGGATTTTCCGCGCTGGAAGGTCGGGTCGATCATCGGGTTGCTGGCGGCATTGTGCCTGCTGGCGATCCCGAGTTTCCTCCCCGAGAGCACCACGAGCCAATGGGGGCGGATTCCGCATCCGCACATCAACCTCGGGCTCGATCTCGCCGGCGGCAGTTACCTGC
Source organism: Sphingomonas sp. CFBP 13603 (assembly GCF_014892665.1). Lineage (NCBI taxonomy): Bacteria > Pseudomonadati > Pseudomonadota > Alphaproteobacteria > Sphingomonadales > Sphingomonadaceae > Sphingomonas > Sphingomonas sp. CFBP 13603. The sequence continues at coordinate 8,561 of NZ_JADBIA010000009.1, forward strand.
TGCTCGAGGCGGATACCGCCGACCTCGCCGCGACGCGGATCGAGGCGATGCGCGACAGCGTCGCGGGGACGATGCGCAACGGGACGCCGCGGATCGAGATCGGCGACATTTCGACGCGCGGCGGCCAGCTGAGCTTCCTGCTGCGTGATCCTTCGCAGGTCGATGCGGCACGCGAGCGCTTGCTGGCGATCACCGGCGGTGGCGCCGGGATGAGCGGCCAGCGCGAATGGGACATCACCGTCGTCGACACGAGCCGGTTCGTGCTCAAGCCGACGGAGGCCGGCCTGACGCAGGCGGTCGACACGGCGATGAAGGACGCGACCGAAGTCGTCCGCCGCCGCATCGACGAACTCGGCACCAAGGAGCCGACGATCGTTCGCCAGGGCGCGACGCGGATCGTGGTCCAGGTGCCGGGGCTGAAGAACCCGCAGGCGCTGAAGGATCTGCTCGGCAAGACCGCCAAGCTCGAATTCAAGCTGGTCGACCAGACCGCGAACCCGGCCGATCTGGTCAAGGGCATCGCGCCGATCGGCAGCCAGGTCCTCCCCTACCCCGGCAATCCGCAGGGCGTGCCGTTCATCGCGGTCAAGCGATCGGTCATCATCTCGGGCGACCAGCTCGCCGATGCGCGCCAGGAGTTCGAACCGCAGACCAACGCGCCACAGGTTGCGATCACGTTCAATGCGGTCGGCGGGCGTCGCTTTGCCAAGGTCACGACGGATAACACCGGCAAGCCGTTCGCGATCATCCTCGACAACCAGGTGATTTCGGCACCGAACATCAACGAGCCGATTCTGGGCGGTCGCGCGTCGATCTCGGGCAACTTCACCGTCGAGTCGGCGAACGCGCTGGCGATCACGCTGCGATCGGGCAAGCTGCCCGTCGCGCTGAAGACGATCGCCGAGAGCACCGTCAGCCCCGACCTCGGCAAGGATTCGATCCGCGCCGGCGTGCTCGCCTCAATCATCGCGGCGCTCGCGGTGATCGTGTTCATGTTCGTCACCTATGGGCGGTTCGGCCTGTATGCGAACCTCGCGGTGGTCATCAACATCCTGGTGATCGTCGCGGTCATGGCGATGCTGAACGCGACTCTGACGCTGCCGGGTATCGCCGGGTTCGTGTTGACGATCGGGACCGCGGTGGATGCCAACGTGCTGATCAACGAGCGTATTCGCGAGGAGCGGCGACGCGGGCGTAGCGTGATCCAGTCGGTCGAGCTCGGCTACAAGGAAGCATCGCGGACGATCTTCGAGGCGAACGTGACGCACGCCATCACCGGCGTGATCATGCTGCTGCTCGGCTCGGGTCCGGTGAAGGGCTTTGCGGTCGTGCTGCTGATCGGGATCTGCACGTCGGTGTTCACCGCCGTCACGTTCACGCGGATGATGGTCGCGCTGTGGCTGCGGAAGAACCGCCCCACCACGATCAATATTTGAGGCGGGAGATAACCATGCGCCTGCTGAAACTCGTACCCGACAACACGAACCTGAAGTTCGTCTCGCTCCGTAAATGGGCGTTCGGGCTGACCCTGCTGCTTTCGTTGCTGGCGATCGGACTTGTCGTCACCAAGGGCCTCAACATGGGCGTCGACTTCGTCGGCGGCGTCCTGATCGAGGAGAAGTTCGCGACCACGCCGTCGATCGACGCGGTCCGCACCGAAGTCGACCGGCTCGGCGTCGGCGAAGCCTCGATCCAGTCGTTCAGCGATCCCAAGACGCTGTCGATCCGCCTGCCCGTGCCCGCCGGCGACGAAGGTGCTACCAACCGCCTCGTGAAGAAGGTGTCGGACGACCTCGCCGTGAAGTTCCCCGGCGCGACCTTCTCGAAGTACGACACGATCTCGGGCAAGGTCTCGGACGAGCTGATCAGCAAGGGTCTGCTCGCGGTCGGCCTCGCGATCCTCGGCATCGCGCTGTTCGCGGTGGTGCGGTTCGAGTGGCAGTTCGGCGTGTCGACCGTCGTCGCGATCGTCCACGATCTGTTGATGACGCTCGGCTTCTTCGCGCTGACGCAGTTCGAGTTCGACCTCAACATCGTCGCGGCGGTGCTGACGATCATCTCGTACTCGATCAACGACAAGATCGTGATCGACGACCGTATCCGCGAGAACATGCGCCGGTATCGGAAGATGGACATGCGCGAGATCATCGACCTGTCGGTCAACGAGACGCTGCCACGCACCGTGATGACGTCGGTGACGATCCTGCTCGCGCTGGTCGCGATGCTGGTGCTCGGCGGCCACGTGCTGCGCGGGTTCACCGCGGCGATGATCCTGGGTATCGTGGTCGGGACGTATTCGTCGATCTACGTGTCGTCGTCGCTGCTGATCACGCTGGGGCTGCGGGCCGATCCTGCACCGCGCAAGGGCGGCGTGCAGGACGGTGCCGAGCGGGTTGGTCCCAAGGTCGAGCGTTGATCACGTCATGAGGATGGACCGCGAGAAGACCGATGGGCCGATGATCTCGGCGATCGGTCGGGCCGGGTTCAAGGTCGACGACGGCTATTACACCGCGCTGTCGATCAGTCCCGAGCGCGCGGATGGCTGGGAGCCGCCGGCGTTCGAGGCGCTCGGCGAGGCGGACGTGGCGGCATTGCTCGCGCTCGATCCGCCGCCGGAGTTCCTGTTGCTGGGGACGGGCTCGGCGCTTCGCCAGCCGCCGCTTGCGTTCAAGCGTGCGGTCGAGGCGCGGGGGTTCGGGATCGAGGCGATGGACAGCCGTGCGGCCGCTCGGGCGTGGGCGGTTCTGCGCGGCGAGGGTCGCTGGATCGTGGCGGCGCTCTACCCTCTCGAGGGGTAACCCGCGACGAGCGCCGCAAGGTGCGCGTACAGCGCTGCGGTATTTCTTTCCCAGGTGAAGCCGGCGGCCATCGCGCGTGTCGCGGACCGCGCGGGCGGATTGGCCAGCAGATCCTTGATCGCCGCCGCAAACGCCAGCGGATCGCCGATCGTCACGCGACCAGCCTCGGGCGATGTGACCACCTCGCGCGCGCCGCCGGCGTCGGTGATGACGACCGGCGTGCCGCAGGCAAGCGACTCGACCCAGACATTGGCAAGCCCTTCGGACTCCGACGCCAACGCGCTGACATCGGCGGCAGCGATCAGCGCGGGCAGGTCGGCATGCGGCAACGCGCCGAGCAGGCGAACGCGGTCGCCGACGCCGAGCCGGGCGATCAACGCCTCCAGGTCGGCGCGAGCAGGGCCATGCCCTGCGATCAGCAGCGAGACTCCGGGCAGCGCCGCAACCGCCTCGATAACGACATCATGCCCCTTGCGCGGCAATAACCCACCGATCGCGATGACGAGCGGACCTTGCACGCCGAGTTTCGCCTTGGCCGATGCGTGATCGTCGATCGGGCGGAAGCGGTCCTGATCGACCCCGGTATGATGCACCGATATGCGGTCGGCCGGCATGCCGAGCGCCACCATGTCCGCCTTCATCGCCGCGCTGACCGCCAGCAGTCCGGCGGCCCCCTGCCCGGCCTCGCGCACCTGCGCCGCGGTCGCGGGCGCTTCGCCCCAATAATGGATGTCGGAGCCGCGCGCCTTGATCGAGACGGGGACGCCGTAGCGCTTGCCGAGCGCAACTGCGGCGGGGCCTTCGGGGAAGAAATACGACACGTCGATCACGTCGAACGCGAAGTCCGTGCGGATCGCGTCGAGCACGGGGACGAGGGCGCGTTCCAGTGCGGCGGCATGGTGCCGTCCTTGCGTAAACGGGAGCGCGGTGAAGCGGGGCCGGTGGACGTCGACGCCCTTCCAGCGTTCGCGGTGCGGTAGTTTCGCAAGCGGCGCGTAGTGGCGGAACCTGCTGAGAATGCCGGGCGGCAGGCCGATCGGCGCGACCACTTTCAGGTCGACGTCGGGATGCGCCGCCAGGCTCAGCGTCTGCCGCTCGACGAAGCCGCCGAAGTTCGGGCGGGTGGCGTCGGGAAACAGGGTGGAAAGGGTGAGAACGCGCAGCATTGCGCTGGGGTATAGCGCCGCAGTTAATGGGTGATGAGTGCGAAGCGGCGGTTACCGTTACTCCACCCCGGCGGAGGCCGGGGCCCAATTGGAGAGGTGGCAATAATAGCGTGCCACGTTTCGTTAGCAACGTTCCCCAATTGGGCCCCGGCCTTCGCCGGGGGGGGTGGTGATTTGGGCTGGTAACGACCTTCGATTACCCTTTTTCCCCGCGAAGGCGGGGACCCAGACTGGGCTCCCGCCTTCGCGGGAGAACAAGGCGGGAAGCGCTCTTCCCGCCCAGCTTGATCAGATCCGCTTCGCCAACGGATACGCGAACAGCAGGTCCGCATCCGCGCTGGTCGACACGGTCTCGCTACCCGTCATCGTCGCGCATTCGCCCGCCTTGAACGCGACGCCGGCGACTTCGCCCGAGCCGGCGATCGGGATCACCCAGCCAGTCGTGCCCTCGGGCAGGTTGACCACATGGTCGCCGCCCTTCCAGCGCTCGAGCACGAACTTCGGCCCCTCGACCATGATCGTCCGGCCCGTCTCGATCTCGATCGGCGGTGCGACCGGCACATACGGCGTGGGATCGGCGACCTCGATCCCGTCCTTCAGATGCAGCTCACGATCGCTGCCGTAATCGTACAGGCGATAGGTGGTCTCGGAGTTCTGCTGAACCTCGATCACCGTCACGCCGCCGCCGATCGCGTGGATCGTGTCCGACGCGCAGTACATGAAGTCGCCGGGCTTGACCGGCTTCCAGTCGAGCTTGTCCTCGATCGTGCCGTCGATCGCCGACTGGCGAAGTTCTTCCTTAGAGATCGGCGCCTTGGTGCCGACCGCGATCGTCGAATCGGGTTCGGCCGCCAGGATCGTCCAGCATTCGTCCTTGCCGCGCGGCAGGCCGCGCGCGTGCGCCTGCTCGTCGTTCGGATGAACCTGTACCGACAGCTTCTGGCTCGTGAACAGATACTTGATCAGCAGGTCGGGCGTGGTGTCGCCGGGCTCCTGGAACCAGACTTCGCCGATCGGCGGCGTGCCGGCGGCAGGGTCCTCGAAACCGGGCCAGAGCGTGTCGCGACCCCATGGCTTTTCGACGCGGTGGGTGTGCAACAATGTGGCCGGCATGACATGATCCTCGACTGAATGGCGTAACGCGAACGCACGACTATTGCCGTGCGATCCGGCGCACGTGAAGGGGCAAGCGCGGTCCGGCGAAAAGGATTGTTCGCGGCTATCCGCTTACGCTAAGGATCACGCCGATGCGTATCACCCAGTCTCGTGCCCTCGCGGTCACGCTCATCGCCGCGCTTGCGCTCCCCATTGCCGGTTGTGCGAGCGGTCGTGCCGCGAAGGGCGACCTCCCCTATGTCGCGCGCGACGTGGGTACGCTGTATTCGACCGCCAAGCAGCGGCTCGACCAGGGCCGCTACAAGGAAGCAGCGCAGCTGTTCGACGAGGTCGAGCGCCAGCATCCCTATTCGATCTGGGCCCGCCGCGCGCAGATCATGTCGGCATTCAGCTATTACCTCGCACGCGATTACACCGCCTCGATCAGCTCGGCGCAGCGCTTCCTCGCGGTCCATCCGGGCAACCGCGATGCGCCTTACGCCTATTATTTGATCGCGCTCGGCTATTACGAGCAGATCACCGACGTCACGCGCGACCAGAAGATCACGCGACAGGCGCTCGATTCGCTGGGCGAACTGATGCGCCGCTATCCGAACACGCGATACGCGTCGGACGCGCGGCTGAAGATCGATCTGGTCAACGACCATCTCGCCGGCAAGGAGATGGAGATCGGGCGGTTCTACGAGACGCGCGGCCAGTGGCTCGCGGCGAACGGCCGGTTCCGCACCGTGATCGACAAGTTCCAGCAGACCACGCACACGCCGGAAGCGCTGATGCGGCTGACCGAGACGTATCTGGCGCTCGGCGTACCCGTCGAGGCCGAGAAGGCCGGTGCGGTGCTGGGTCGCAACTATCCCGGCACCGACTGGTATCAGCATGCGTACGACCTGCTGAAGAAGAACCAGGTCCCCGCCGTGCCACCGCTGCCCGCGGGCGAGCAGGTCGTTCCGGTCGGAACCAAGGGTACGCCGTCGGTGATGGTCGAGCTGGACGAGCCGGGTTCGACACCGACCGGTCCCTCGATCCGTACGCCCGAGAAGCCGCGCTCGGCAGGCCAGCCGTCCAACACCGGCAGCTGACGCGAGTCCAGATCGTTCGGTTGGAACATAGGGGGATCGCATTGCGCGCCCGTTCGTCTATGCCGGACATCCTATGCTGACCGAACTTTCCATTCGCGACGTGGTGCTGATCGAAGCGCTGGATCTGGGATTCGGCGAAGGGCTCGGCGTGCTGACCGGCGAGACCGGCGCGGGCAAGTCGATCCTGCTCGATGCGCTGGGCCTCGCGCTGGGTGGGCGCGGCGATAGCGGGCTGGTGCGGCATGGTGCTGCGCAGGCCGTGGTGACCGCGACGTTCGATGCCCCTGCCCCCGAGTCGCCGCTCGCGCTGCTGTTCGACGAGAACGGGGTGGAGATCGAGCGCGGCGAACCGCTGATCGTGAAGCGGATCGTCAAGGCGGATGGCGGCAGTCGCGGGTTCGTCAACGACCAGCCGGCATCGGCGGGGCTGTTGCGGGAGATGGCGCCGCATCTGGTCGAGATCCACGGGCAGCATGACGAGCGCGGACTGCTGAATGCGCGGGGGCATCGGGCGTTGCTCGACATCTTCGGGCGGACCGAGCCGGGTGCGACGGGCAAGGCTTACGCGGCGTTTCGTGCTGCCGAGGCCGAACTGGCGGCGGCGCGCGCGGACATCGAGACGGCGGCGCGGGATCGCGAGTGGCTCGAGCATACGGTTGCCGAACTGACCGCGCTGGCGCCTGTCGCGGGCGAGGAGGAGACGCTGGCGGATACGCGGCGGTCGATGCAGCGCGCGGAGAAGATCGCGGACGATCTGGCGGCGATCGACGATTTCCTCGAGGGCAAGGATGGCGGGATGGCCAAGCTGCGCCAGGCCGCGCGCGTGCTGGAGCGGATCGCGGAGGATCATGTCGCGCTGGGCAATGCGCTGGCGGCGGTCGATCGCGCGGTGATCGAGGCGTCGGTCGCGGAGGAGAGCCTGCGCGATGCGCGGGCGGAGATGGCGTATGATCCGCGCGCGCTGGAGGATGACGAGGCGCGGTTGTTCGAGCTTCGCGCGATGGCGCGCAAACATCGCGTGCAGCCGGACGACCTTGCCGCGCTGGCGGACGAGATGCGCGCGCGGCTGGAGCGGCTCGATGCGGGCGAAGGCGGGATCGCGAAGATCGAGGCACGCGTGGCGTCGGCTCGGAAGGCCTTCGATGCGGCGTCCGATGCGTTGACGAAGCGGCGGCTGGCGGCGGCGAAACGCCTCGACGTGGCAGTTGCTGGGGAACTCGCGCCGTTGAAGCTCGATGCGGCGCGGTTTCAGACCGTTGTCGCGCCGCTGGGTGAAGAGGGCTGGTCGGCGGCGGGCAAGGACCGCGTCGAGTTCGAGATCTCGACCAATCCCGGCGCGCCGTTTGCTGCACTGACCAAGATCGCGTCGGGTGGCGAATTGTCGCGCTTCATCCTCGCGCTGAAGGTGGCGCTGGCGGAAGAAGGCGGCGCGTCGACGATGGTATTCGACGAGATCGACCGCGGCGTTGGCGGCGCAGTAGCGAGCGCGATCGGCGAGCGACTCGCGCGGCTGGCGCTGAGCACGCAGCTGCTCGTCGTGACGCACAGCCCGCAGGTTGCTGCACGGGGGGCGAAGCATCTGCTGATCGCCAAGAGCAGCGACGGCACCGTTACGCGCACCGGCGTGCGGGCCTTGAGCGAGGACGAGCGACGGGAGGAGATCGCTCGGATGCTGTCGGGCGCGCAGATTACGGATGAGGCGCGGGCTCAGGCGGAGCGGTTGCTGGAGCGGGCCTGAGGTTTACGGCTCCAGGCTCGACTTCGCGAAGCCAATACCGTTCCCCCGCGAAGGCGGGGGGCCAGTATACCACCCGCAGCGACTGTAACCCTGGACTCCCGCGTTCGCGGGAGAACCGTGCGGCGAAGGGCTGACTTCAGGGCATCGCCTGCCGCGGGTGACCCAAGTGAATCTTCAGCACCGGCACGACGATGTAATCGCCGCCGACTTTCCGCAGGCCGTGGAGCGCGCGACTGCCGAACGCGCCGTCTTCATGGATCGCGGCGCGGACCGGCGCCTGTTCGGCGTGAATCATGTCGTCGAGGCCCGCCGCGCTGGCGTCCGACCGCGGCCATAGCGGCTGCTGGACCCGGTCGTCAGCGGAGGAGTCGTCGTTCCAGTCATAGCCGATCGCCGGGGCGGACTCAGGCGTGACGTGCGTCTGCTGTGCTGCGGCTGGCGCCGTGCAGAGTAGGACTGACATTAGAGCTGCTGTTTTCATCGCACCCTCCCCACGTCCACCCCGGCGAAGGCCGGAGCCCAGTTGGGAAACGATAGTTGGTGAACGCAGCGCCTCGATACAACGACCTTGCCAACTGGGCCCCGGCCTTCGCCGGGGTGGTGTTGGGGGAGGGTTACAGAACCCCGCTGCCGCCGGTCGCCGCGAACGCGCTGCCGCTGGTGAAGCTCGTCCCCGTCTCCGCGAGCGTCACGAACAGCGACGCCAGTTCCGCCGGCTGACCCGCGCGGCCGAGCGGCGTGTCCTGGCCGAACTCGCCCATCTTGCCGGGCAGTTGACCGCCCGCGACCTGGAGCGGCGTCCATACCGGCCCCGGCGCGATCATGTTGACGCGGATGCCCTTCTTGCCGAGCTGCTTCGCGAGCCCCTTGGTGAAGATCAGGATCGCGCCCTTGGTGGTGGCATAGTCGAGCAGTTCCTCGCCCGGGTCGACCGAGTTCACCGACCCCGTGTTGATGATCGACGCGCCCGGCTTCATCAACGGGATCGCCGCCTTGCAGAGGTGGAACATCGCATAGACGTTGGTCTTCATCGTCCGGTCGAACTGCTCGAAGCTGATCTCCGCGATCGACGCCTTCGACTGCTGGTACGCGGCGTTGTTGACGAGGATGTCGAGCCCACCGAGTTCGCGGTTGGCGCGCGCGATCAGGTCGTTGCAGAATTTCGCATCGGTCAGGTCGCCGGGGATCAGCACGACCTTCCGCCCCTCGGCGCGGAGCAGCTTGGCGACGTCCTGCGCGTCGGGTTCCTCGGTCGGATAATAATTGATCGCCACGTCGGCGCCTTCGCGCGAGAACGCGATCACCGCCGCGCGGCCGATCCCCGAATCGCCGCCCGTTACCAGCGCCTTCCGACCGGCGAGACGCCCCGATCCGCGATAGCTCGCCTCGCCGCAATCGGGGACGGGGCGCATGTCGCGCTGGAGCGCTGGCCATTTCTGGCGCTGTTCGGGGAACGGCGTCGAGACGAAGCGCGTCTGCGGATCGGCGAGCGGCGCGGCGCCTTGCGCGAAGGCAGGCGCGGCGGCGGCGGCGAGGCCAGTGACGGCGGCGCCCTTGAACAGGTCTCGGCGGCTGGTGTCGGTCATGATGGCGTGTCCTTGGGAAAAATTCTCTTGGGATGTCAGCGCGCAAGTCGGACGAATGTTCACGCGATGTTGATCGAGGTCTTGTCGAAAGACGCCCCCCTCCCCTAACCCGACGCGATGACCGACCTTCCCGCGACCGAGACCGAAGCCGCCGCCGAACTGGAGACGCTCGCCGCGCAGATCGCGTATCATAACGCGCGCTATCACACCGACGACGCGCCCGAGATCAGCGACGCAGACTATGACGCGCTGGTGCGGCGCAATGCGGCGATCGAAGCGGCATTTCCGGCGGCGGTGCGGACCGATTCGCCGAGCCGCACCGTCGGTGCTGCACCCGCGGGGCACCTCGCGAAGGTCGCGCATGCCAAGGCGATGATGAGCCTCGACAATGCATTCGCGGACGAGGAGGTCGAAGAGTTCGTCGCGCGCGTGCGCCGATTCCTGAAACTGGCGGACGACGCGCCGGTGGCGCTGACCGCCGAACCGAAGATCGACGGGCTGTCGTGTTCGCTGCGGTATGAGGATGGGCGGCTGGTCCAGGCCCTCACGCGCGGCGACGGGCAGGTTGGCGAGGACGTGACCGCGAACGTCCGCACCATTAGTGATATCCCCCAGACCTTGCAGGGTGAGGCCCCCGCGATTTTCGAGGTTCGCGGCGAGGTTTACATGGCGAAGGACGACTTCGCCGCCTTGAACGGGCGCCTGCTCGCCGAGGCCGAGGAGACCGGCAAGGACGCGCGGCAGTTCGCCAATCCGCGCAACGCCGCCGCGGGCTCACTCCGCCAGAAGGACGCGAGCGTCACCGCGAGCCGCACGCTCCGGTTCCTCGCGCATGGCTGGGGCGAGGCGAGCGTGGTGCCGGGCGAGACGCAGGCCGAGGTCGTCGACACCTTGCGCGGCTGGGGCTTCCCGATCGCCGAAGGGTTCGCGCGGGTCGAAGGAACGGCCGCCGCGCTCGACATCTATCGGAAGATCGAGGCTGAGCGCGCCGACCTGCCGTTCGACATCGACGGCGTGGTCTACAAGGTCGACCGGCTCGATTGGCAGGCACGACTGGGCCAGGTCGCGAAGGCGCCACGCTGGGCGATCGCACACAAATTCCCTGCCGAGCGTGCGCAAACGCTGCTCGAGAAGATCGACATCCAGGTCGGCCGAACCGGCGCGATGACTCCGGTCGCGCGGTTGTCGCCAGTGACCGTCGGTGGCGTCGTCGTGACCAACGCGACGCTGCACAATGCCGACGAGATCGAGCGGCTCGGCGTGCGGCCAGGCGACCGCGTGCTCGTCCAGCGCGCCGGCGACGTGATCCCGCAGATCGTCGAGAACCTGACCCCGGACGCGGAGCGCGAGGCGTATGTCTTCCCGCATGTCTGCCCCGAATGCGGGTCCGCGGCCGAGCGCGAGGAAGGCGAGGTCGTCTATCGCTGCACCGGCGGGCTGATCTGCCCGGCGCAGCGAGTCGAGCGACTGATCCACTTCGCCTCGCGCCACGCCTTCGACATCGGCGGGCTCGGTCAGACGCTGATCGAGGCGTTCTTCCGCGACGGCCTGATCGAATCGCCCGCCGACATCTTCCGCCTGACCGAGGAGCAACTCGCCGCGCGCAAGAAGGACGGGCGCGTGTGGGCGGCCAAGGTCATCGCGGCGATCGAGACCAAGCGGACGATCCCGCTCGACCGGTTTCTGTTCTCGCTCGGTATCCGCCACGTCGGCGAGATTACCGCGCGCGACCTTGCGCGACGCTATGTGTCCGCGCGCGCGCTCGGCACGGTGCTCCGCCACGCGGTGTTCCTGCGCGGCCAGATCGAGCCCGTCATCGGCGAACCCGAGCGGAAATTCGTCCTCCGCCGCGACAAGCTGCTGGTCGGCGCGATCGAAACCGCGGGGATCGGCCCCGAGGTCGCCAGCGCACTGGTCGGCTTCTGCGCCGAGCCGCACAATCGCCGCGTCGTGTTCGACCTGTTGCGCGAAGTGAAGCCCGCGGACGTCGTCCACGAGACCCGCGAGTCGCCGGTAACCGGGCAAATTCTGGTATTTACCGGCAGCCTGGAAACACTCAGCCGCGACGAAGCCAAGGCGCAGGCCGAAGCGCTCGGCGCCCGCGTCGCGGCATCGGTGTCGAGCAAAACCGGCCTCGTCATCGCCGGGCCAGGCGCAGGATCGAAGCTCAAGAAAGCCACCGACCTGGGGATACGGGTGATTACCGAAGCCGAATGGGCGGAGATCGTCGCCGCCAGCTAGGCTGCTATCATGCCCCGGCAGGGTTGGTTCCAGTCCCCCGGAATCGGTTCGATTGCGTGGCTTTTTTGCAACGCAACATCACCGAGTGACTCTATGACAATTCCCGACTCGCCAATGTAACATAACCGAAATATCCCGAGTGCAGGGGCACGGATGTGCGGTGGAAAGCCGACATCCAGAGCTACGGGCTCTAAGGGGACATTATTCAGATGCGTACCATGCTAGCTTGCGGCGTTGCATTCGCCGCGCTCATGCTTCCGGCCGCGGCCTTCGCTCAGTCGACCGGATCACAGTCGTTCGACGAAACGGGCGAAATCGTCGTCAGCGGCAAGAAGGACAAGGCGGTCGGCGGTGTCGAGATTCCCGACTCGCCGAAGCCCAAGGTCGTCATCACCAGCGAGTTGATCCAGCGTCAGCGCCCTGGCCAGTCGGTCAACGAGATCATCAACCTCGTCCCCGGTGTCAGCTTCACGAACAACGATCCATGGGGTTCGTCGGGCGGTTCGTTCACGATCCGCGGTTTCGATTCGTCGCGCATCTCGCAGACGTTCGACGGCATCCCGCTGAATGACTCGGGCAACTATGCCATCTATACGAATCAGCAAGTCGACCCCGAACTGATTTCCAACGTCAACGTCAACCTGGGCGCGACCGACGTCGACAGCCCGACCGCCTCGGCAGTCGGTGGCACCGTCAACATCAATACGCTGAACCCGAGCGAAGTACTGAGCGGCATGGCTGTCGCCAGCTATGGTAACATCGTCGCCGACGGCGCAGGCGACCGCCCCTACACGCGCGTTTTCGGCCTGATCCAGACCGGCGACATTACCGGCCACGGCACCAAGGCCTGGTTCGCGGCATCGAATGCGCACAACGAGGCAGCGTTCGCGAACTACGGCGTCGTCCAGAAGTCGCAGTACAACGCCAAGATCCGCCAGGACATCGGCAGCAACGGCGACTTCATCTCGCTGGCAGGCAACTATAACGTTAACCGCAACAACTTCGGTGGCTCGCCGCTGAACGCTGCGTCGTTCGGCAACGACAAGTCGGTGCGGTTCTACGACATTCCCGGCGGCATTCCCTGCAACGTCAGCTTGAACGGCACGCCGAACACGTGCGGCACCTCGTTCGAGCGTCGCTACAACCCGTCGAATAACGGCAATGCGCGCATCAACTCGCGCTACACGCTGGCAGAAGGCCTGATCCTGTCGCTCGACGGCGCGTATCAGTATGTGAAGGCAAACGGCGGCGGCACCGTGTCGGCCCGCGAGAGCGCCTTCACGCAGAACGGCCAGAGCTTCACTGGCTATTTCCCGTCGGCGATCGGCAACACCGGCGCACCGATCCCGTACTATAACGCGGATCTTAACGGCGACGGCATCATCAGCCCCACCGGTCGGGTAACCGTCCTCCAGCCAAGCCAGACGCAGACCAACCGCTATACCGGCGTTGCCAACCTTGCGTACGATCTGGACCCGAACAACCGTGTCCGCCTGTCGTATACGTATGACCGCGCCCGCCATCGCCAGACCGGTGAAACCGGTGCGCTGGATATCGGTGGCGAGCCGTCCGACGTGTTCCCGGTCAACAATCCGCTGACCGATGGCGCCGGCAACGTAGTGCAAAAGCGCGACCGCAAGTCGTTCGCGACGCTGAACAAGGTCGCCGCCGAATATCGCGGGCAGTTCATTGACGAGAAGCTGACGTTGCTGCTCGGCGTGAGCGCACCGTTCTACAAGCGCGACCTCAACCAGTATTGCTACACGACGTCGCTCAGCGGCAACGTTAACTGCGTTGCCGGCGGCAACGCCGCTGCCTTCCAGGCCGCCAATCCGTACACGACGACGGCAACCGGTGCACCACGGGGTGCAGCGCCGCCGCAGTCGCGGACGTACAAGTACGACAAGATCCTGCCGAACGTCGGCGCGACGTTCCGCCTGACCCCGGCGGTCAGCGTCGCGGCGAGCTTTGCCCAGAACCTCTCGGTTCCCGGCACGGACACGCTGTACAACTCGCTGTACGTGCCTGCGACCAACTCTGCAGCCCGGCCTCGGCCCGAAACGTCGAACAGCTATGATCTGAGCCTGCGTTACCAGCGCAGCATCGTCCAGGCAGCGCTGACCGGTTGGTACTCGACCTACAAGAACCGCATCGTATCGGCTTATGACCTCGACTGCGATTGCTCGGTCGACACCAATCTGGGCGAAGTGAAGAAGTACGGCTTTGATGCCAGCGTATCGGTTCGTCCGGTTCCGCAGGTTCTCGCCTATGTCTTCGGTTCGTACATCAAGTCGGAAATCCAGGACAACGTCGCCACCGGGGCAACGACGTTCGCCGCCACCGCGGGTAACTACGAGCGTGCCGCACCGAACTGGCTCGCCGGCGGACGTCTTCAGGGCACCATCGGCGATCTCGATCTTGGCGCACAGGTCAAGTACACGGGTCGTCGCTTCCTGAACGATATCAACACGGTAAAGTTTGGCGGCTACACGGTCGTCGACCTCGACATCCGTTACTCGCTGGCGAGTGCAGGGCTCGCGAAGACGTATTTGCAGCTCAACGTCAGCAACCTGTTCGACGAGTTCTATGTTGGCTCCTTCAGCGGCAGCCTGTCGCAGCTCGGCACCGGCGCATTCGTGAACTTCGGTTCGCCGCGTGCGATCAGCGGATCGCTCATCGTCGGCTTCTGAGCCTTCGACATCGTGACGAGAAGAATCGCCGTCCCGGGTTCGGGGCGGCGATTTTTATGTCGGCGCCACACGGGCAAGGCGCGCTTCGTAGCGACGGATATGCCGCAGGCGTTATGCCTTGGCAGGCTGACAGGCCGCTACGAACTTTGTCCTTTGGTATCGAGCAAGCGTAGGTCTACGCGCTCCAGGTTTTGCGCGGTCTAGTTTCGCCGTGTAAGAGCGCAGGCCATAATGGCTACCTCTCCCGCCCCGCCTCCCGGCTCGTCCGCCTTGAACTCCGCCCGGCGCCTGCCCTTCACCGCGCGACCGTTCTTCGAGAACAAGGCGCGGGCGTTCTGGATCCTCCAGGCGGTCGGGTGGAGCGGGTATCTGCTGCTGCGCGGGGTGGTGTCGATCTCGAACGGGCTGTCACTCGACGGGGTGATCCCGGTGATCGTCGAGGCGATCGTCGGATATTGCATCACACTGCTGCTCTCGACGATGTACGGCCAGTATCGGCGGATGAACCGGCTGGTCGGGATGTTCCTGACGATCGCGACGCTTGCCGCCGCGACGTTCCTGTACGCGGTGCTCGACGCGTTCACCTTCTCGTTCATCGCGACCGCGACGCCGGGGGTGACGCTCACGCGGCTGCTGGGGTCGGTGTACGTCACGTTTACCGTGCTGTTCGGGTGGTCGGCACTGTATTTCGGGATCAACTTCTACCTGATCGTCGAGCAGCAGATCGACCAGATGGAGCATCTCGAGAACCAGGCGTCGTCGGCGCAGCTGGCGATGCTGCGCTATCAGCTCAATCCGCATTTCCTGTTCAACACGCTGAACTCGATCTCGACGTTGGTGCTGCTCAAGCAGACCGAGCGGGCGAATGCGATGCTGAGCCGGTTGTCGTCGTTCCTGCGCTATACGCTGGCGAACGAGCCGACCGCGCATGTCACCGTCGCGCAGGAGGTGGACCAGCTGAAGCTGTATCTGGAGATCGAGAAGATGCGCTTCGAGGATCGGATGCGGCCGAAGTTCGACATCGATCCGCGCGCTGAACGCGCGCGGCTGCCGTCGCTGCTGCTGCAACCGCTGGTCGAAAACGCGATCAAATACGCGGTCACACCGCAGGAGGAAGGCGCCGAAATCTGCGTCGAAGTGCGGCTCGCCGGGGAACGCGTGCAGATCGCCGTATCCGATACCGGTCCGGGCTTGATCGAGGGCCGGATCGGTTCAAGCCAATCCACAGGCGTGGGGCTCGCTAATATTAGAGACAGGTTGGGTCAGGCATATGGGCCCGACCACCGTTTCGAAACCCGCTCCACGCCCGCTGGCGGCTTCTCGGTGGAAATCGAGATTCCGTATCAGCTTGAAGACGTGAACAGAGAGGCCTCATGACCATCCGTACCATTCTCGTCGACGACGAGCCGCTGGCGATCCAGGGGCTGGAACTCCGACTCCAGGCCCATGAAGACGTCGAGATCATCGAAAAATGCTCGAACGGCCGCGAGGCGATTCGCGCGATCAAGACGCACAAGCCCGACTTGGTCTTCCTCGATATCCAGATGCCGGGGTTCGACGGGTTCTCCGTCGTGCAGGGCCTGATGGAGGTCGAGCCGCCGTTGTTCGTGTTCGTCACCGCGTATTCGGACCATGCGTTGCGCGCGTTCGAGGCGCAGGCGGTCGATTATCTGATGAAGCCGGTCGAGGAATCGCGGCTGGCCGATACGATCGAGCGGGTTCGGCAGCGTTTGAGCGAGAAGCGCGGCGTCGAGGAGGTCGATCGGTTGCGCGAAGTGCTCGCCGATGTCGCGCCGGATGCAGCGGCGGATTTGCCGGACGGGGATGCCGTGTCGGCGAACCGGTTCGAGAAGCTCATCAACATCAAGGATCGCGGGCAGATCTTCCGCGTCGATGTGGATACGATCGAGCGGATCGATGCGGCTGGCGATTACATGTGCATTTATACCGGCGATAATACGCTGATCTTGCGTGAGACTATGAAGGATCTGGAGAAGCGGCTGGATCCGCGGCGGTTCCAGCGGGTGCATCGGTCGACGATCGTGAACCTGGATCTGGTGAAGCAGGTCAAGCCGCATACTAATGGCGAGTGTTTCCTGGTGCTGAATTCGGGGGCGAGCGTGAAGGTTTCGCGGTCGTATCGTGATGTGGTGGCGCGGTTCGTTCACTGAGATAGTCCCCGTCATCCCAGCGAAAGCTGGGATCTCCCGGTAACCGGCTCCGTCCTTGCCGATCGAGGTCCCGACTTTCGTCGGGATGACGGGGGGTGCGCTCCCTTAGCGGGCGCTTCCCCCGTTTCCTGTGGACATTAACCAGTCCCTAAACCCCGCGGCCTAGAGCGGGGGGATGAAGACGTCGGGTTACGGCCTTTACCGCCACGCGCTGATCAGCCTGCCCGCTTTGGTGATGGCGACGTCGTGCGTGCCGGCGGATCGGCCGGCGGCGATCGCTCGGGTCCAGCCGGAGCGGAACTCGCGAGCCTTGCTGAGCCGGATGGCGTTGCATGTGCCCGACGACATCTCGGCGAAGATCGCCACGGCCGCCCCCGATGCGCCGTTTGCCGCTGCGGTACCGTTCGTTGCGCCTCCCTTTCTGACATCGAACTCGGTCGATGACGCGAGCCGCGCGGCCGAGTGCCTGACGGCGGCGGTGTACTATGAAGCGCGGTCGCAGTCGGAGGATGGGCAGCGGGCGGTGGCGCAGGTGGTGTTGAACCGGGTGCGCGATCGGGCCTTTCCGAACAGCGTTTGCGGGGTCGTGTATCAGGGGGCCGAGCGGCGGACCGGGTGCCAGTTCAGCTTTACCTGCGATGGCTCGATGAACCGTGCGCGCGAGCCTGGGGCTTGGGATCGCGCGCGGGCGGTTGCGGCGGCGGCGCTTGGGGGGAGCGTGTATGCGCCGGTCGGGGCGGCGACGTCGTTTCATACGACCAGCATCCTGCCTTGGTGGGCGTCTAGTCTTGCGCGGATCACGACGGTCGGGGCGCATGTGTTCTATCGCTGGCAGGGGGCGTTGGAGCGGGCTCTGACGTTTCGGCAGGCTTATGCCGGGGTCGAGCCTGGGGTTCGGGCTGGTGGTTTGGCGAGCGGTGGTGGCGTGGCGGCGGTTGCGGCGCAGGTTGCTGGGGTTTCGGTGCATTATGGTAATCGGGACGACGTTGCGGACTCGGGTGCGGAGCCGGCCGATGCGCTGCATGGGGTGACCGTGCACCGGGGGGTGTTGCGTTCTGGTTCGGCGATGGCGGGTGCGGCGATTTTGCCTACGCGGTTGGTTTCCGGGGTGCGGATTCATGTTGGTGGGCGGGGGTCTGCGATGATCGGCAGCGGTAACGCCGCCGACGCGGTAGTGTCGGACGAAACCTGATAGCTCCCTCCCCTTCAGGGGAGGGTCGGGGTGGGGCACGGCCCCGAGCGACACGTTCGCGGACGAGCCCCACCCCAGCCCTCCCCTGAAGGGGAGGGAGTTTTGAGGCTCCCTATTCCAATACCTGCACCACCCCGGCGAAGGCCGGGGCCCAGTTGGTGAACGTTCCCAACTGCGGACCGCGCTTCGTTCCGACTACCTTTCCAACTGGGCCCCGGCCTTCGCCGGGGTGGTCGTAAGGCGGGGTGATCGTGGTTGCAAAAAGGCTCTCTTGTTCCCCCGCGGAGGCGGAGGTCCAGGATCTCGGGCGGTGGCGTTTGTGATCCTGGGCCCCCGCCTTCGCGGGGGAACAGCTTCTTCCAAAGGAGCTCTCGCCGCTCCATCGCGAGCGACACCCCTCCCCTCGCAAAACCATGCTGCATCTGCTAACGGGACGCGCATGCTGAACCTGAACAATATCACGGTGCGCCTGGGCGGACGCGTTATCCTCGATGGCGCCACCGCCGCGTTGCCGCCGGGCTCGCGCGTCGGGCTGATCGGGCGCAACGGCGCGGGCAAGTCGACCATGGTGCGCGTGATCGCAGGGCAGCTGGAGCCCGACGACGGGTCGGCCGACATGCCGAAGGGCGCCCGCATCGGCTACCTCGCGCAGGAAGCGCCGCACGGCGTGAAGACGCCGTTCGAGACCGTGCTCGAAGCCGATCTGGAGCGCGCCGCGCTGATGATCGAGAGCGAGACGAGCGAGGATCCCGACCGGCTCGGCGACGTGTACGAGCGGCTGATCGCGATCGACGCCTATACCGCGCCCGCGCGCGCCGCGCAGATCCTGCTCGGGCTCGGCTTCGACGAGGACATGCAGGCACGGACGCTCGACAGCTTCTCGGGTGGCTGGAAGATGCGCGTCGCGCTCGCCGCGCTGCTGTTCTCGCAGCCGGACCTGCTGCTGCTCGACGAGCCTTCGAACCATCTCGATCTCGAAGCGGTGATGTGGCTCGAGGACTTCCTCAAGGGCTACAAGGCGACGATCGTGGTGGTCAGCCACGAGCGCGATTTCCTCAACAACGTGGTCGATCACATCCTGCATCTGCAGGGCGGCAAGATCACGCTGTATCCCGGCGGCTACGACGCATTCGAGCGGCAGCGCGCCGAGCGGCTCGCGCAGATCGAGGCGGCACGCGCCAACCAGGCGGTGCAGCGCGAGAAGCTACAGGAATATATCGCCAAGAACTCCGCGCGGGCGTCGACCGCGAAGCAGGCGCAGTCGCGACAGAAGATGCTGTCGAAGATGCAGCCGATCGCCGAAAGCTACAACGATCCGACGCTGTCGTTCGGCTTCCCCAATCCGACCGAGCTTCGGCCGCCTTTGATCACGCTCGACATGGCGACCGTGGGCTATGCCGACGTACCGATCCTGAAGCGGCTCAACATGCGGCTCGATCCCGACGACCGGGTCGCGCTGCTCGGGCGCAACGGTAACGGCAAGACCACGCTCGCGCGGCTGCTGGCGGCGCAGTTGACGCCGATGGACGGCGAGATGTCGTCGTCGGGCAAGATGAAGGTCGGGTATTTCACGCAGTACCAGGTCGAGGAACTCGATCCGACCGATTCGCCGATCGAGCATATGTCGCATCTGATGAAGGGCGCGACGCCGGCCGCCGTCCGCGCGCAATTGGGGCGCTTCGGCTTCTCGGGCGACAAGGCGACGACTCGGGTCGGCAAGCTGTCGGGTGGCGAGCGGGCGCGTCTGGCGCTGGCGCTGATCACGCGCGATGCGCCGCATCTGCTGATTCTCGATGAGCCGACCAACCATCTGGACGTCGATGCGCGTGAGGCTCTGGTGCAGGCGCTCAACGCCTATACCGGCGCGGTGGTGCTGGTCAGCCATGATCGGCACATGCTGGAGCTGACCGCGGACCGGCTGGTGCTGGTCGACGACGGGACGGCGAAGGAATTCGACGGCAGCCTCGACGATTACATCGCGTTCGTCCTGAAGGGCGACGGCGGCAAGGGCGATGCTGCGTCGAAGGCGGACAAGAAGGCCGGCAAGAAGGCTGCGGCCGAGGCGAAGAGCAACGATGCGGCGCTTCGGAAGGCTCTGCGCGAGATCGAGGAGCAGACCGCTAAGTTCACCAAGGAGCGCAACGCTCTGGACCGCGCGATGGTCGATCCGGCGAATGCGGAGCCGCGGTTCTCGCGGATGTCGATGGGGGATCTGAGCAAGCGTCGCGCCGAGGTGAATGCGAAGCTCGAGGCCAGCGAGGCCAAGTGGCTCGAGGCTAGCGAGGCGTTGGAAGGCGTGGAGGCTTAAGGGCCCCCCGCTTCCGGCTTCGCATCTCACTGCACCGCCACCGCCCTGCCACCATCGTCATCCCAGCGAAAGCTGGGATCTCCCCGTTCGGGTCGTAGCGTCCGCCAAGCGGGATACCCCAGCTTTCGCTGGGTGACGGACGTTGGGTTGCGGCTGTATTACCGCGACGGTCCGCGCTTTCATGTTCTCCCGCGAAGGCGGGAGCCCAGTCTGGGTCCCCGCCTTCGCGGGGAAACATGCTTGCCTTGGTTCGGAGGCAGGCTTCGACCTCGTCGAGATCAGCCCTCGTCGGTGTCCGCGCCCGCTGCCGGACGCTCGAACCAAGCCTCCACAGGCCCGACCAGCTTCAGTGTCAGAGCGTTGCCGTTGCGGTCGACCTTCTTGCCGAGCGCGACTCGGATCCAGCCTTCCGAGATGCAATATTCCTCGACGTCGTGGCGCACCTTGTCCTTGAAGCGGATGCCGATGCCGCGTTCGAGCAGGTCCTGCTGGAAGAACGGGCTGCGCTGGTTGATCGACAGACGATCGGGGGGCGTGTCGCCGGTTGCGGCCGGGGTGGCGGCGGCTTCGGTCTCGGGGGTGTTTGGCGTGTCGGTCATGGTCGCGCGTCTAGCGGCAAGCACCGGGGGCGCGCCAGAAAAAAGGCACCGGACGCAAAAGAGGCGCCGGGATTGCTCCCGACGCCTCCATGCGATCGTCTGATCGGGTCAGCTGCAGACCTGCACCGCGACCCGGTCGCCGTAATAGGGGTCGACCCGCCATTCGTTCCAGCACCGCGGGCGGTAATCCTCGCGGTAGTAGGTCCGCACCGGCTCGGCGTAATACGCGCGCGGCGGCGGACCGCGGTAATAGCCGTCGTCGTAATAGCCGCGGTTGCGGTTGTTGTTGCTGGCGATCACCGCGCCCACGCCGAGACCCAGGATGCCGCCGAGCACTGCTGCGCCCGCCGCGTTGCCGCCGCCACGATGGCCGTGCCAGCCGCCGCCATAGCCACGCCCATAGCCGCCACGACCCCAGCGCTGCGCGTCGGCCGGTGCCGCCGCGGTCAACGCGGTGGCAGCGAGTGCTACGCCCAAGCCTGCCTTCTTCAAAAATCCGTTCATCTCTTCCGAACTCCGTTACTGGTTACGCCCGGTCCGCTTGGGACAAACGCATAAGTGTCCGACCGTGTTTCAGCATTTAGGCGATTCGGTCTGAACTGGTTCGGAACGGCTTGTTAACCCACGGTATAGCTGGAGTCCCGGTCGAGGACACAGGAGTCTCGGCCCGGCTGGGTATTGTTCACGAATATCGGATAGGGTGCGGCGATGCACAGGATGATGACGACGCGAGCGATCGCCTTTGCCGTGCTCGGCGGGAGTGCGGTGCTGATCGGTGGGCTGGCGCTGTCCGGGTCGCCGGTGAAGGTGCGGGCGGTCGAGGCGCCTGCTCGGGTGGCCAAGGCTTCCGTTGCTACGCCGGTTGCCAAGGTGGCGCCGAAGCCGGTTGCCGTCGCTGCGGAGGACCCGGCCGATGCGTATGTCGTGAAGCGGGTGCTGAACGTGCCGGAGCCTTTGCGGCATGGGGCGTATTACTGGGATACGGAGGGCGTGCCGGAGGGGCCGATCGTGATCACCGTCGACCTGGTGGCGCAGACCTTGTCGATCTTTCGCAGCGGGTACGAGATCGGGACGGCGGCCGTGATCTATGGCGCGGACGAGAAGCCGACTCCGCTGGGGGTGTTCAAGATCACGCAGAAGGACGCGCATCATGTGTCGAACCTGTACGGGGCGCCGATGCCGTACATGATGCGGCTGACCAATGATGGGGTTTCGATCCATGGCAGCGCGTTGATGGATGGGAAGTACGCTACGCATGGGTGTGTTGGGGTGCCGACCGCGTTTGCGAAGCTGATTTTCGAGCAGGTTAAGCTTGGGGATCGGGTGATCGTTACGAGTGGGGAGATGTTGGAACGGGGTGGGCGGATTACTGCTGCCTGAGGGGGCGAGCGGGGGAGGCGATTGCCGCGGATCGTCCCCTCCGTCATCCTGACGAAAGTCAGGATCCAGAGTAGCGGCTGGCGACCTTCGTGGCTCTGGATCCTGACTTTCGTCAGGATGACGGCAGCTCGCATGATCGCTACCGCGTCGACTGCTGCTTCGTGCCGCCCTTCCCCCCTCGACCACCAACGTCCGTCATCCCCGCGTAGGCGGGGATCCATATCCTCTGACGTCCGCAACTTACCCGTTAGGCTAGCCAATATGGGTTCCCGCATTCGCGGGAATGACGGCGTGTGGCTGGGTGATCGAATCGGGCCAAGCAAACGAAAAGGGCCGGAGGTTTCCCTCCGGCCCTTCTTCAGTTCCGAACCGGCGCGCCGCGGCAAAGCCACGTCGTCGGACCTCGCTTGAGCGAGGCCGGCCGAGCGCCTTAGGCTCAGCCGGCTTCGCCTTCGCTGGCCTCAGGCGCTCTGCTTAGCCCGGCTAGCGCGCTTGCGCTCGTTCGCATCCAGGAAGCGCTTGCGCAGGCGGATCGACTTCGGCGTGACTTCGACCATCTCGTCGTCGTCGATGTACGCGATCGCCTGCTCCAGCGTCGCACGCTTCGGCGGGGACAGGCGGACCTGGTCGTCCTTGCCGCCCGAGGCGCGGAAGTTGGTCAGCGCCTTGGTCTTCATCGGGTTGACCTCGAGGTCGTCCGGCTTGGCGTTCTCGCCGACGATCATGCCCTCATAGAGAGCCTCGCCGTGGCCCACGAACAGGATGCCGCGCTCTTCGAGCGGGCCCAGTGCGTAGTTGTTCGCCTCGCCCGAACCGTTCGAGATCAGCACGCCGTTCTTGCGGCCCTCGATCGCGCCCTTGTGCGGACCGTACTTCTCGAACAGCCGGTTCATGATCCCCGTGCCGCGCGTGTCGGACAGGAACTCGCCATGATAGCCGATCATCCCGCGCGAAGGCGCCGAGAAGGTGATGCGGGTCTTGCCACCGGTCGACGGACGCATGTCGGTCAGTTCGGCCTTACGCGTGTTCATCTTCTCGACGACGGTGCCCGAATGCTCTTCGTCGACGTCGATGATGACGGTCTCGTACGGCTCGGTCTTCTTGCCGTTCTCGTCCTCGCCGAACAGCACGCGCGGACGCGAGATGCCCAGCTCGAAGCCTTCGCGGCGCATCGTCTCGATCAGCACGCCCAGCTGAAGCTCGCCGCGGCCGGCGACTTCGAAGCTGTCCTTGTCGGCCGCCTCGGTCACCTTCACGGCGACGTTCGACTCGGCTTCGCGGAACAGGCGCTCGCGGATCATGCGCGACGTCACCTTGCTGCCTTCGCGGCCCGCCATCGGCGAATCGTTCACGGCAAAACGCATCGACAGCGTGGGGGGATCGATCGGCTGCGCGTGCAGCGGCTCGGTCACCGTGATGTCGGCGATCGTGTCGGCAACCGTGGCGACCGAGAGACCTGCGAGCGAGATGATGTCGCCGGCCTTGGCTTCGTCGACGGGAACCCGCTCGAGACCACGGAACGACATGATCTTGGACGCACGACCGGTCTCGATGATCTTGCCGTCGTTATCGAGTGCGTGGATCGCCTGGTTGGTCTTCACGGTACCCGAATTGACGCGACCGGTGAGAACGCGGCCGAGGAACGGATCGCGGTCGAGCAACGTGACGAGGAAGGTGAACGGCACGCCGGCGACTTCCACGGCGGGCGGCGGCACGTGCTTCACGATCGTCTCGAACATCGGGATCAGCGTGCCTTCGCGCGCGTCCATGTCGGTCGATGCATAGCCGTTGCGACCCGATGCGTAGAGCACGGGGAAATCGAGCTGGTCGTCGTTCGCGTCGAGCGACACGAACAGGTCGAACACTTCGTCGAGCACTTCCTGGATGCGCGCGTCGTTGCGATCGACCTTGTTGACGACGACGATCGGCTTCAGGCCGAGCGCCAGCGCCTTGCCGGTGACGAACTTGGTCTGCGGCATCGCGCCTTCAGACGAATCGACCAGCAGGACGACGCCGTCGACCATCGACAGGATGCGCTCGACTTCGCCGCCGAAATCGGCGTGGCCGGGCGTGTCGACGATGTTGATGCGGATGCTCTCGGACTCGCCGGGAGGCGTCCAGTCGACCGAGGTCGGCTTGGCGAGAATGGTGATGCCACGCTCTTTTTCGAGGTCGTTCGAATCCATTGCGCGCTCTTCGACGCGCTGGTTGTCGCGGAAGGTGCCGGACTGGCGGAAGAGCTGGTCGACCAGCGTCGTCTTGCCGTGATCGACGTGCGCAATGATCGCCACGTTGCGGAGGCTCATGAATGTATTCTCTTGATCGAGGAACGGGGTTGGCGCGCGCCATAGCGTAATTGTTGCGCCGCGGGAAGACGCAGCGGCATTTCGTCGCCTTTAGAGGGAACCTCCGCGGCGCTTGTATGTTCCGGCGGCGAGAATAGCACGGGGATCGCGGACCGCCAGCATTGCCCTCAGCGCGGCGCGTTTGTCGGGTGCGGCGGCGTAGTAACGCTGCCAGATCCGCAGCCCCATCCAATAGCCGAGTTCGGGCGGCCAGCCGGCGGGCGGCGTGGAGTAGTTGCCGATCCAGCGGGTATAGGCCTTGGCTTCGGGCGAGCCTTCCTCCGGGTCGTCCTTGTCGGTGAGCTTGCGGGTGAGCGCGATGTCGGCCTGCATCTGGCGCCAGAGTTCCGCCTCGCGAGGCGTGGCCCAGGCGGCGCGGGCGGCGTCGGGCTCCTGGCCGGTGACGAGCCCAGCGATGAAGTCGGCGGCGCCCTCGACGAGGATCGCGGTGAGCAGCGGGTCGCGGGCGAGCGTCATGCCGGCGTCCTGCTGGAACGAATGCACCGTCTCGTGTGCGAAGAAATGGCGGAGCGTCTGGCGGAGTTTCTCGGGCGTCGGCGACATGCGGCACAGCACTTCGAGCCCGAGTACCTGCGCGCCCGGCTTGGCGGTGCCGCCCGAGGTGTTCGCGCCGAAGACCATATAGACTTGCGGGAGCTTCACGTCGGGGAGCGCGCCGTGCAGGCCGAGATAGATCGCGCGGAGATCGGCGGTGGCGGCCTTGGCGGCGGGGAGGCAGGTCTTGATCGCCTGCGCGTAGCGGGTCGGGTTGGCGGCGATGGCGCGCGCGAGCGTGTCTGCGTCGACGATCCGGCCGGGGGTGAAGACGCCGATCCCGAAACTGCCCTTGTCGAGATAGTCGCGCTTGAGTTGCGCGGCGGTGGGTTTGCCCTTGGTCTTGACGAAGAGCGCGGCGAAGCGGTCGGCGTCTTCGGTGTGGATCGTGGCGGTGAGCGGGTCGGCTGGCGGGGGACGATTCGTGGCTGCCGCGGGTAGGAGGGCGAGCGCGAGGATCAGCGGGCGGAGCATGGTGCGCAGCGTATCGCGTGTTTGCCGGCACGCCAGAGCGGATATCACAATCCTCCACCGCCAGGGGGAGGTGCCGCCGAAGGGGACGGAGGGGGAGGACACGAAACCAGCGTGGTCGCTTGCCGCCCCCTCCGTCAGGCTACGCCTGCCACCTCCCCCTTGCGGGGGAGGATCGTTAGGTGGCGGCGACCTGCAACGCGCCACCTTCCATTCGATCCACCCCGGCGAAGGCCGGGGCCCAGTTGGGAAGGTGGAAATAACGACGTGCCGCCATCCGTTAGCAACGTCCCCCAACTGGGCCCCGGCCTTCGCCGGGGTGGTGCACACCCTTGCAAGTCATCCCCGCGGAGGCGGGGACCCATATTCTCAGGAGGCTAGCGACTTTATATCGAGGCCAGCCTGTATGGATCCCCGCCTGCGCGGGGATGACGAGGGCGGTATTAGAACCCCTCCAGCACGATCTTCCCCTTGGCCGTGTGACTCTCGATCCGCTCGTGCGCCCGCCGCAAATTCCCAGCATCGATCCTCCCGAAATTCTCCGCCAGCGTCGTCCGCACCGTCCCCGCATCCACCAGCCGCGCGACCTCGTCGAGCAACACCCCTTGCTCGCCCATGTCCGCGGTCTGGAACAGCGAGCGCGTGTACATCAGCTCCCAGTGCACCGAGATCGACTTCTGCTTGAGCGGCACAATGTCGAGCGTCTTCGGATCGTCGATCAGCGCCAGCCGGCCCTGCGGCGCCAGCAGTTCACCGATCTCGGCGATGTGCTCGTCGGTATGCGTCGTCGAGAACACGAACCCCGGCGCGCCGAGTCCGAGCGCCTCGACCTGCGCGGCGAGCGGCTTGCGGTGGTCGATCACGTGATGCGCGCCGAGATCCTCGACCCAGCCGCGCGTCTCGTCGCGCGAGGCGGTGGCGATCACGGTCAGGTCGGTGAGCTGCCGCGCGAGCTGGATCGTGATCGAGCCGACCCCGCCTGCCCCGCCGATGATCAGGATGGCGTTGGCCGCGCCGGGGACGGGTTTGCGCACGTCGAGCCGGTCGAACAGCGTCTCCCACGCGGTGACCGAGGTCAGCGGCAACGCCGCCGCCTGCGCCCAGTCGAGCGACGCCGGCTTGTGGCCGACGATGCGCTCGTCGACGAGGTGATACTCCGAATTGGTCCCCGGCCGGTCGATCGCACCCGCATAGAACACGTCATCGCCGACCTTGAACCCGGTCACGTCCGGGCCGACCGCGACGACGACGCCCGATGCGTCCCAGCCCAGCACCTGCGGCTTGCCGTCGGGATCTTCGCGACGTTGGCGGATCTTGGTGTCGACCGGGTTGACCGACACCGCCTTCACCTCGACCAGCAGGTCGCGACCGGTCGCGTCGGGCTTGGGGAGATCGAGATCGACGAGCGACTGCGGATCGTCGATCGGGAGCGACTTGGTATAGCCGATGGCGCGCATGCTGGAACTCCTGTGATGTCCGCGACCAAGCTGTCCACGCCACCCACCGGTTTCAAGGAGAGCTGTTGGCAAGCCTGAGTGTATTATCTATATACGCCACTTGAACGCGGGGCGGGTTGCAGCCACCATGCCCCACCGAACGGAGACACGAGTATGGCGACGACCCCGAACACGCTGACGGAAGAGCCGGGCCTGGTGCTGACCCCGCCCGATCCGGTGCCGACCGTCGCCGCCGCCAAGGCGTCCGGCCTCGTGCCCGTCGATGCCGGCGTGAAGTCGCAGCTCGAGGAGCGCGTGTCGGGCTTCGTCACCGATCTCGTCGCGCAGGACGTCAACTCGCCCGAATTCGGCAAGCGCGTCGACGCGATCACCGCGATGGGCGCGAAGGAAATCCGCGAGGCCGCCGGCCAGTCGAACCGCTTCCTCGATCGCCCGGTCAAGGCGATGGATCAGGAGACCGGCGTCGGCAAGGACCTCGCCGAGCTGCGCCGCGTCGTCGAGGATCTCGATCCCGGCAAGAAGGGTAACCTGACCGCGCCGCAGAAGCTGTTCGGGATCATCCCGTTCGGTGGCAAGATGCGCAATTATTTCGACGGCTATAAATCCTCGCAGACGCACATCGCGCAGATCCTGAAGAGCCTCGGCTCGGGCAAGGACGAGCTGCTGATGGACAATGCCGCGATCGATACCGAGCGCGCCAATTTGTGGGCCGCGATGGGCCGGCTCGAGCAGATGATCCATTTGTCGAAGACGATGGACGCCAAGCTGGAGGACGTCGCCAACGACCTCGACCACACCGATCCCGCCAAGGCGAAGGCGATCCGCGAGACGGCCTTGTTCTATACGCGCCAGCGGACGCAGGACCTGCTGACGCAGATGGCGGTGACCGTACAGGGCTATCTCGCGCTCGATCTGGTCAAGAAGAACAATGTCGAGCTGGTGAAGGGCGTCGATCGCGCCTCGACCACGACCGTCTCGGCACTGCGGACCGCGGTGACGGTGGCGCAGGCGCTGACCAACCAGAAGCTGGTGCTCGAGCAGATCACCGCGCTCAACACGACGACCGCGAACATCATCGATTCGACCGGCAAGCTGCTCAAGTCGCAGACCGCGCAGATCCACGAGCAGGCGGCGTCGGCGACGATCCCGCTGGAGACGCTGCAGCGCGCGTTTCAGAATATCTACGACACGATGGACGCGATCGACGTGTTCAAGCTGAAGGCGCTCGATTCGATGAAGGTCACCGTCGGCGCACTGTCGAACGAGGTCGACAAGTCGCGCGGTTATATCGCGCGGGCTGAGGGCGCGACGCAGGGGCAGTTGGGCGGACCGTCGCCTAGCCCGTTCAAGCTGGAGGCGATGTAACCCTCGTGAGCGAAGTCGACGACGCCATCGCCAGCGCCCGCGCCTCCTGGTCGCGCATTTCCGACGACCGCACCGGCACGGTGATCGGGCGCGTGCCGACGCGGGGGCGAGCGAGGCAGACGCAGGCGATCGGCAAGCGGCTGACCCGGATCGCGGTCGCCGACGTCGCGATCTTGATCGCGGCGATGGTGATCGGCTGGATCGTGCCGCTCGGGATCGGCGGCGCGATGCTGGTGATGGCGCTGCTGGTCGCCGCGACGGTGCTGTTCGCGGTCTGGCCGGCGGAACGCGCGCCGACACCCGAGCGCCTCGCCGCGGTCGACATCCGTGCCCTCCCCGCGCAGACCGAACGCTGGCTGGAGGCGCAACGCCCCGCCCTCCCCGCGCCGGCGATGAACTTGGTCGACAAGATCGGCCTGCGCCTCGAAACGCTGACCCCGCAGCTCGCGACGCTCGACGCGAACACGCAGGAAGCGGTCGACGTCCGGAAACTGATCGGCGAGCAATTGCCGGCGTTCGTCAAGGATTACGAGAAAGTCCCGGCGTCGCTGCGCACCACGCCGCGCAATGGCCGCTCGCCTGACGCCGAGCTGGTCGACGGCCTGAAGCTGATCGAGCAGGAAATTGGCGAGATGACCGCACGGCTGGCACAGAGCGACCTCGACAATTTGTCGACCCGCGGTCGCTTCCTGGAGATGAAGTACAAGGATTGAGGCGGTGAAGCGCACCCGACTCAGCGTCTGCCGCCGCAAAGCGCGCTTCGTCTCCGAAGCCGACGCGCTCGTCGTGGCGCAGACCGGACGCGTACCGCTGGGGGCCTATCGCTGCGATCGATGCCTGCACTTCCACCTGACCAGCAGAACGAAGGGCAAACTCGTCCACCGCGCTGGGGTCGTTGACCGGACAGGGTGAGGTGAGCCCTGTAATTCCGCTACACACGAACGGTTTCCAAAGATCAAAGTATTGAGGAAACGAGGCGCTGAAGCTCGGATATCGGCCGGTCGCGTACGAGACGCCGCGCGTTCAAGTTACCGGCGACATGGCGACGCGGATCGCCGCGCGCGATCAGGCGCAGTCGGGCAGCTATACCGTTCGAACCAGTAGGACATGTTTCCCCGCGGAGGCGGGGGTCCAGACTGGGCTTCCACCTTCGCGGGAGAACAGGAAGGAACGTGATGCGTCGGTTTATGGCCCGCCCTTGTCGAACGGGATAAGTACCTCCGATTGCTAAGCCCGTTATTTCGATTGTTTATCGGATCGCGGTTCTGCATCCTTTCGGTGTGGCAACGACGGAAGGGACGCTGGCATGATGAATGTTGCTTTGACGATATTGAATTCGGCGGCGATGCTTTCCGGTGCGCAACTGTTCGGCCTTCTCAAGAAGCCGCCACCCGTGATTGCCTCGCCCACGGCGATAGCGCGCGTGGCGGCGACCGCGGAGATGACCGCCGCGCACTGCGAGCTGAACGAAACGCAGATCAGGAACCGCGCGAAGTACGACGCGATGCCCGTCGACAAGCGTGTCAAGATCAAGCGTGAGAAGAACAAGGAAATCCCGGGCGCGCGCGATATCACCGTCAGGTCGGATTCGAGTTACTATACAAACGTGTTCTATGAAGGACTGGCACCGGCGGGCAAACCGCCGGTCATCAATCTGGTCATGGAGCGCGCCGGCCTGCCGATCTCGGAAAATTACATCCTGATCGGCAACGACACCTACAAACTGCCCTCGACATGGCAGGTCGTCCAGACCGCCTGCAATGTGCCGAAGGGAGTTATCATGATGACCTGCACCAACCCCAGCTTCGTCAGGGTGGCGATCAACCGCGAAATCCTGGACAAGATGGCGACTTCCGGTTCGCCGCGGATCCGCTGGATTACTCGTGGTGGCAATCCCTCACAATATGCGTGCAATTACCTAGCGGCGGATGAAGCGAAGGCGGTTCTGCAAGGGCTTCCGACGTCCTGATCGTTCGTTTGCATTCTTTTCCGGAGTCGGTGGCGCGGAGGACGCAGAATGGGCGCGACCGCTTGCCACCCCTCCGCCAAGCTGCGCCTGCCACCTCCCCCTTGGCAGGTGAGGATCGGTTGGTTTTCGCGCGAAGCCGGATCGGACATTCAGCTTCCTGGCGCGTATTGGGGTCTCGACAGCCCGACAATCGCCCCGTCACCCCAGGCCCTTCGACTTCGCTCGGAAGAGCCCCTCTCCGGGGGCCACGGTTCCGCGAACCAACATAGCTCGATTGTGCGGCACCGTGGATGCCGGAACGAGCCCGGCGTGACGGGGGGGCGCTCGGCGCTAGGCGCTAGGCGTTCATTGCCCTTGCCCGATCCGCGAGGCGAGTAACGGCGGCTGTGTGGATACCGGGGACGCTGGTTACAACACCGAACGCCTGCGGACGCGGCTTGTTGAAGACCAGCGGCGCGCCGAGCGCGTCGCTCACTGTCGCACCCGCTTCGCTTGCGACGAGGATAGCGGCGGCGATGTCCCATTCGTTGCCCCAACGGAGCGTGGCGACGAGGTCGGCTTCGTCGGCAGCTACCATTGCTATGCGGAGCGCGATCGAGTTGGGTTTGTGGACCATGACGAGGTCGCGGTCGGCCTTGGGGAGGGCGTCGACGGGGGTGCGGCTGCCGAGGAAATCGGTGCGGTTGCCGGCCTTTAGCAGCACACCGTTGCGGGTGGCGCCTTGTCCTGCGACTGCATGCCAGCGTTCGTCGCGGGAGGGGGCTTCGAGGATGCCGATCACCGGCTTGCCACGGTCGACCAGCGCGACCGAGACGCACCAGCCGGGTCTGGCGCGGATATAGTCTCGCGTTCCGTCGATCGGATCGACCACCCAGAGCAGGTCGTGGGCCAGGCGGTCGGCGTTGTCGGCGGTTTCTTCGGACAGCCAGCCGGCCTCGGGGAGCAGCGTCGACAATCGCGCCTTGAGCATACGGTCGATCGCGATATCGAGTTCGCAGACCGGGCTGCCGGGGGTTTTTTCCCAGCGTTGGAAATCGGTGTCGAAGCGGTCGAGCGCCATCGCGCCCGCCTCCGCCGCGATCTTGGCTACCGCATCCGCCATCGCGCGCAGCCATGCCGGCGACCGCTCCGGGGATCGCCCAGAACTGGGCCGCCGCTCAGCCACTCGCCACCGTCATGCCCTCCACGCGCAGCGTCGGCACGTTGACGCCGTAGCGGAATTCGAGGTCGTTGGCGGGGGTAATCGCGAGGAACATATCCTTGACGTTGCCCGCGATCGTGAACTCCGCGACCGGCGTGGTGATCTGGCCGTTCTCGATCCGGAAGCCCGCCGCGCCACGGCTGTAATCGCCGGTCACGCCGTTCGCCCCGCCGCCCATCAGTTCGGTGACGTAGACGCCCGACTCGATGTCGGCGATCAGCGTTTCAAGGGGTACGTGGCCCGGCTCCATGAACACGTTGCTGGTGGAAACGCCGGGCCCGCCGCCGACACCGCGCGCAGCATGGCCGGTCGGTTCGAGGCCGAGTTGCCGCGCCGAGGCGGAGTCGAGCAGCCAGCGTTCGAGCATGCCGTCCTCGATGATGTCGCTCGGCGAGACGGGCAAGCCTTCGCCATCGAACGGGCGCGAGCGCAGGCCGTGCGGGCGGTGCGGATCGTCGCGGATGGTGATGCCGTGCGCGAAAACCTGGCTGCCGAGCGAGTCGAGCAGGAAGCTGGTTTTCCGCGTGATCGCCTGGCCGGAGATCGCGCCGAGCATGTGACCGACCAGCGATCCGCCGACGCGGCGGTCGTAAACGATCGTGGTGGGCCCGCTGACGAGGCGGCCCGGATTGAGCCGCGCGACGGCTTGTTCGCCAGCGCGGCGGCCGATCGCTTCTGGCGCTTCGAGATGTGCGCGGAGGCGGGCGCTGCTGTGCGCGTAGTCGCGCTGCATGCCGCCGCCTTCACCGGCCAGCACGCTGGCCGACACGCCGTAGCCGGTCGCGGCATAGGCGCCCGCGAAACCGTGGCTGGTCGCCAAAGCCCAGACGCTGCGCGAGGCGCTGGCGCCGCCGCCTTCGCTGTTCGAGACGCCGGGGACTGCGCGGGCGGCGTCTTCGGCTTCTAGCGCGGCGTCGCGGAGTTGCTCGGGGCTGACCTCGCCGCCGTCGTCGAGGCCGAGCATCGGGGTGATGCCGTGGAGCAGGCGTTCGGCGGGGGCCAGACCTGCCCAGGGGTCTTCAGGGGCCTCGCGCGCCATCGCGACCGCGCGTTCGACCAGCGCGTCCATCGCGGCGGTCGACAGGTCGGAGGTGGAGACGCTGGCGGAACGCTGGCCGACGAACACGCGCAGGCCGAGGTCCTCGCTTTCGGAGCGGCCGATATCCTCGAGCTTGCCGAGGCGGATCGACACGTCGAGCGCGGCGTCGGCGGCAAAGACCGCGTCGGCGGCGTCGGCGCCCGCCGCCCTCGCGCGCTGGACGATGTCGTGGGCGCGGTCGCGGGCTTGGTCTGGGGTCAGCATATCAGCGACTTAAGGATGCAGGCTCGTGCCGACAACCACGCAGGCGAGGAACATGAGCAAGCCGGCAAAACGGTTCGCGCGAAAGCGGGCCAGTGCTGCGGTGCCGACGCCTTCGTGCGTGTCGGGTTTGAGCGTGACGACCTGCCATGCGAGGTGGAGCGCAATGGGGATGAGCGCGGCGATCGCGAGCGGATCCGGGCGGACTTGCCAGAAGGCTGCGGCCCATAACGCGACGGCGGCGACGTAGAAGATGCCGACGCCGGCCTTGACGTGGCTGCCCATCCGGAGCGCGGAGGAGCGGATGCCGATCATCGCGTCGTCTTCGCGGTCCTGCAGCGCATAGATCGTGTCGTAGCCGATCACCCAGGCGATCGAGCCGGCGTAGAGCAGCCACATCGGCGTTTCGAGCGCGCCGGCGATGTCGCTCCAGCCGACCAGCAACGCCCAGGAAAAGACGATGCCGAGCCACGCCTGCGGCCACCAGGTGATGCGCTTCATGAACGGATAGGCGGCGACCGGCGCCAGGCTGGCAAGCGCGACGATCGCGGCGAAGAAGGTGAGCTGCAGCAGGACGACGAACCCGATCAGGCACAGCGCGACGAGCCAGACCCAGGCGAGCTTGGTCGAGACGAGGCCGCTCGGAATCGGTCGGGCGCGGGTGCGGGAGACCTGCGCGTCGAGGTCGCGGTCGACGATGTCGTTAAAGACGCACCCGGCGCCGCGCATCGCGATGCTGCCAAGGAGGAGCCAGAGGATCAGGTCCCAGCGCTGCACCGCGCCACCGGCGAGCGCGACGCCCCAGGCGCCGGGCCAGAACAGCAGCCACCAGCCGATCGGCCTGTCGAAACGAGCGAGGAGGGCCAAGCCGCGGAGTGTAGGCGGGAGGCGGCCGACCAACCCTCGGTGTTCGCTGTCTGGGACGATTTCCGCGTGGCTCGGCTTGGTCTGCATGGCGGAGGCGTAGGAAGACGGGGTTTGGCGCGCAAGCCTTCACCGGCTAGGGTCGAGGCAGTGGCGCGTTCGGACCCTCTCGCATGATCGGCCTTTCGGTCGCGGTCGGCCGCTTCGTCGAGGCGTTGTTCTGGGGGATCTTCCGGGTCGCCGGCGCCGTTGCAGGCGCACTGATCCTCGCAGTCGTATTGGCGGTCGTGCTTTGGATCGTCGTGCGAAGGATCTGGGCGCGGCGCTGATCGCGCCCGATCGACTGCATAATCACCCGTCGGCTTGGTAACAGGTGATGGCGTTCGCACAGACGTGTGGGATCCGGAACGTCGCTGCGCCCATGACAGATGCGACCGGCAGCCCAGTCTCCAACCCTCTTCAGCAGACTCACCACCAAGCCACGGTCCGCACGCTCGACAAAAGAAAAGGGAGGCCGGCTTTCGCCGACCTCCCCTATCTTCATTCCGTAACCGACCCGAGAGTCGGTTGGCGAAAGTCTTACTGGCCCGAACCCGGACCGTAGGTGACTTCCACGCGACGGTTCTGCACTTCGCGAACGCCATCGGCGGTCTCGACGCGCGGACGGCTCTCGCCGAATGCTTCCGTCGAGATGACGCTGTCCGGGATGGCATGCGAAGACAGGTATGCCTTCACGCCATCTGCGCGGCGCTGCGACAGACCGACGTTGTACGATGCCGAACCCGACTTATCGGCGTGACCTGCCAGCATGACCTGTGCGTTGCCGCACGACTGGTACTGCGTGACGGCGTTGTCGAGGATCGACGCTGCCTCAGGCGTGATGTCCGACTTGTCCCATTCGAAGAACACGATGAACGGACCAGGCGAGCAGACCACTGCTTCCGGAACGGGTGCCGGCGGGGCCGGAACTGGCTCAGGCGCAGGTGCCGGCGGCGGCGGCGGCGGAGCTGCTGGCTCGCCGAAGTTGTACGTCACACCACCAAGGATGCTGTGCGAACGATAGCGACCGTCGAACACGCGGTTCGAAACGTCGACCAGCTTGACGTTCTCGGCGTTGAAGAAACGATACTTCAGCGTCGCGTCGATGTGGTCGGTCAGCGGTGCACGGATACCGGCAAGACCCTGATACGCGAACACGGTGTCCGAGTCGTTCAGGAAGTCGCCACCGTTGGTGAGTGCATACTGCGCCTTGACGCGAGCAACACCGACACCGCCGCCGACGAAACCCTGGATGCCATCGTCCGGACCGAAGTCCAGAAGGCCGTTCAGCATGAAGCTGAGCGCCGACGACGAACCACCGGCGTAGTCATAGCTGCCAGCGCCGACGTTACGACGGACGCCTGCGGCCGAGAACGCTGGCGTGGTCGTGGTCGACGAATAGCCGTCCACGGTTGCCTTGCGGTAGCCGACTTCGGTTTCGAGGCGGAAACCGCCAAAGTCGTAGCCCATTACGGCGTCGACATCGTACCCATAGTCATGATCGACCGAACCGGCATTGTTCAACGCGCCGATATCATAGTCGATGTCTTCAACGATCATCGCACCGCCTTCGACGCCAACGTACCACGACTTGTCGCGGGCGAGGGCGGGAGTAGCAAGAGCGGTGGAGGCGAGTGCCAGAACGACGGCAAGCTTCCGCATATAAATCCCCTTTCATGAGTGTCACACGGACATCGCAAACTCCCTATCCTCGGCCTTGTTTCCACGCAAGCTAACAAAAGTTGGGGGTGTTGCCGGAACGACACAGTTTTTGGGGGTTTTAGCCAGCAATCAGTCCGTGACCCCGCAAACCACCCAATATCGCCGCGATCGCCGCCCTGGCCTCGATATCGACGATGCTTCCGCCGATCGGTTCCGGAACTGCCGCGCGGCGTGCGCCGACGACGTCGTTGCCACCGATCGCGACGCGGCTCCCGGCGATGACACCCAGCGTCCACACGCCGTCACCGAACCGCGCGACCTGCCCGTCCGCGACGCTCCAGACCGCCATACCCTCGCGTGGCACGAGGAATCGCCAGCCGCCGCTCGTCCACCCCGCGATCGTGCCAGGCTGCCCCAGCCAGCCCCCCGTCGGCGCGGCACCGACGATCCAGGCCTGTCCCGCCGCCGGAGCGGCCGGCGGCACGTTCGTTCCCACGGCCAGCACGCTCGCCTGCACCGTTAGGTCGAGCAGCACGAGCGCCTCGTTGTGAGTCGTTTCCTTCTGCGCCTGTCCCGGCTGCAACAACGGCAATGCCAGTCGCGGTGTGATGTCGTCGCTCATAATTCGTTCCCCCGTTCCGAAATCATGCCGGTACGTTCAATTCCGCCGCCGAAGATTCGCCGAACACCCCGCGTTGCCGCACCACGACGCTGACCGCCCCCGTGCGCTCGGCCGCGGCGATCGAAACCGACGGCAGCACAACATCGACGTCACGCACGCCCAGAGCAGTTGCGATGGTCACGCGGTACGCCTCGCGCTCCTCGGCAAGCGGTGCATCGACGCCGTCGATCCATCGCCACCCCGCCCTGCTCCGCCGCGTCCAGCGCACCGTCGCACTTCCATCAGCCTCATCGCGATAGCCAAGATGCACCGGCGACGGCGGAACGACGGACGCTCCGCGCATCACGCACCGCGTCTCGACCGGCGTCTCGTCGCCGACACCCGACGCCATCACGCGCACCTCGCGTCCCAGCACGGAGAGTGGCAAGTCGAACGCCCGCGCGGCCTCCGCCGCCAACAGCACGAACCGATCTCCGACGGCTTGCAGGCCGGCCGCCTCGGTGCCCCGCCGCCCGCGCAGCAATCCACTCAACCGCCAGCGCGCGCCGCCCAGCGGTTCCGCGCGCCCGAACTGCACCAGCTCGTCGCCCAGCAAAGCCAGATTGCCACCCCGGTCGAGCCCCGCCGCATCCGCATCGCCCAGTTCCATGTCCGAATGGGCGAGGACCACCTCGAACGTCCCGCGCAGATCGACCAACGTCGCCGGAGCGCCCGGTGCCACCACTGCGATCGTTCCAAGCACCGCAGGGGCAGCCGTCGCCCCGGCCGCCACCCAACTCACCCCGTCATCCACACTGTAGAGCAGAGCCGCCTGCCGCCACGCCGCGCCCATGCCGCTCGCAACCACCGTCATTCGCGGCGCACTCAACGGAGCATCCTCCAACCCGGGAACCTCGAACGCGCGCACGATCGTCGCCCCGACGATCGCATCCACCGCCCCCGAGACCCGCCCGCTCGTCGCAGTCGCCGGGAGCGAAGCCGCCACCAGCGGCACCAGCCCGAGCGTCGTCACCATGCCCTCGATACTGACGTCGGCCACTCGCCAGACGCCGCCCTCCCCCGGGATCGTCACGCAAGCCCCCGGCGCAATCGCCATCGCCCCGAACCCGGCCGCGATCGTCCGCCGCACTCGCCCAGCCTCGGCCCGAGCGAGCATCGCCTCCGCCACCGTCTTCGCCGCGCCCGCCTCCAACACCGCCGGCACCTCGACGCGGTCGTCACGCACCCCAGCCCCCGGCCGCCGCGCCCGCTGCACACCCGCCTGATAATCCCGCGCCGCGTCATAATACCCAACGGTCACGGTCCGCGGCACGGTCTCGATCGCCGCCACCGCCCGAGCCCGCCGCGCACCCTTCCCCTCAACCGCAAACCCCTCGTCCGCCACGACGACGATCGCTCCCGGGACATCGCGCATCACCAACCCGGCTCCGGAAGGCGCAAACCAGGCCCCACCAGCCTGCCCCAACATCTCCAGCACCGCGCGAACGCTCCCGCCCGACGCCGCAAACCCGCCGACCGCAAGCGCCGCCGTCCCCGAAACCTCCCCCGCCAGCACCTTCGCGATCGTCGACACCAGCACCGGACCCTCGTCCGCAATCACCTCGAACGTCAGCGAAGGGATCCGATTTCCAAAATCCGCCAGCTGCAACATCTCGAACACGGCATATGCGCACCCGCGATGCGCCGGCGTCGCCAGCCCTTCCGCAGATGCGATCAAAGGATCCACCGCCTGGTCCTCACCCCCAAGATGCAACCGAAATCCGGTCGCCGTCTTGAGGTCCCCAGCAGCCCCCCGCAGCAGCTTCCCCTCGGCCCATATCCGCCCAACGCCCAGAATAGCCCGAGCCGATAGCAGCACCGCAAACGACGCCGCATAGGAATAGGTCGAGACGCTAGGCTGCCCCTTGCCGCTCCTGGACGAAGCACGGGTCTCGATCAGGTCGGTCGCCCAGATCACCGTCCCCGCCACCCGCATCGTCCCGAACAGCTTCGGGATCTGCGCCCCGTAAGACGACGTCTGCACCGCCAGCTCGACCAGCCGCGGCCCCTCCCGCCGCTTCGGCCCGAACAGCGCATGATCCACCGACTGCCCGATCAGCGCGCCGATCGCGCCCCCGATCGGCCCGCCCACCGCGCTCCCCACGGCCGTCAATACCAAGGTCGCCATGTCACACCCCCATCCGCCACACACCGAGCACCGGCCAAGGCGGCATCCCCGGCCGCTCCACCACGCGCCGCAACCCCGCGTCCGCATGCACGAACCCACCCGCGGTCCTGATCCCCAGATGAACCTGCCCCGGCCCCGCCGCCATCAACAGCACGTCGCCCGGCGCCGGCTCGACAACCCGCACCAGAACCCGATCGAGCAAACCCCAGTCGCCACCCCGCAGCGCATACCCACTCGGAACTTCGCCGAGATAACCGCCAGCCCGAAGCGCCAACGCGACCAGCCCGACACAATCGAGCCCATCCGCCCCCCGCCCATGCAACCGAAACCGCGTCCCCACCGCCGCAACGGCAGCCTCCGCGATCCGGCTCAAGCCCCAGGATACCGGGTGAGCAGGTCGATCCCCGGCAAAAACGGCTCCCCCCGAAAGTTCACCGCATTCCCGAACCGCCCCGCACAGGTGGCCAGACTCTTGTCACAGCCCTCGACGACCTCGACCAACACCCCCGCCTCCACGACGAACGAAGGCACCGCGCGCAACGTAACCGCGGCCCCAACACCCAGCGCGACAGCGCTCTCCAACCCACAATTCGCTCCCCCGAACCAGCGCAACAGCCCACCCCCAAGCCCCTCCGCACTGGAGTCCAGCGTCACCACCGCCCCCTCGCAGCCGACGACCCGAGCAAACCGCCGCCGCCCCGCCATCGCCACCCGACACCGCCGATCGCCCAGCTCCGCGCGACATTCCGGCGAAGTCTCCTCCACCACCGCCCGATCCAGCGCAGCACTCGCCCCACGCAGTTCAGCCGTGAACCCAGCATCCCCCAGCTCCACCGCCCCGATGATCCCTTCCCCCAACTCCACCCGAGAAGTCGGATCGGTCCAGTCCACCGCAAACAGCACCACCCGAGCCCCATCCCAGCGCCCGCTCAACAAATCCCGCTCGCCGATCGCAGCGCTCGTCAAAGCCCCCGCGACATCCATCGTATCCGCCTCCAGCCCATCCGCCCGCTGGATCGCCGAAGGCGTCATCCCCGGCGCAGCCCGGTGCACCAGCCCATCCACCACCAGGTCCCGGTCATGCGCGGTCAAGCCGACCGCCACCCCATCCCGCCGCTCGATCCGCCAGCACACCGCGATCGTCGCCAGCTCCGCATCCAGAAACATCAATGCCTCCTTCCAAAGAGAACCCTCGCCCCTCCGGGGAGAGGGAGGGGCCCGCATGCTCTTGCATGTGGGAGGGTGAGGGGAGTGAGGCTCGAGACATCCGCCCCAACTCCCCTCACCCTCCCGTCGCAAGCGCTCCTCCCTCCCTCTCCCCACGGGGGAGAGGGACAAATCACCCCTCGCGCACCTCGACCAACGGCACGCTTGCCGCGACTCCCGCCAGGAAAGTCGCCCGCGCCACGCTCAACCGATCCTCGGCAAACCGCACCGGCACATCGAACGCGAACCCGGCGGTCACCGCCGCACAAGGCGCAGGCGCCACATCCAGCACCACCCACCCGCCAGCCTCTACCGCGAACGCGTTCGTGCCGACCCCGTCGACACTCACCGAAACACTGCCAAGCACCGGCCGAGTGATCCGCCGCGCCGCGCGCTCATACCATTTCACCAGCGCGAACCGCCGCGCGACACCGTCCCCGGTCCCGATCGCCTGGCCGCCCGCCGCGAAGTCGAACGGATCGCGCAACCGGAACGCGCGCGCCGCCCCCATCCGCGCGCGAAAGAACGCGAGCAGCACACCGATATCCGCCTCGCTCCGCAATCCCGGCCCGACATCGTACGCGGTCCGCGCCTCCGCCCAGCCGGCATTGCGCGCCTCCCGCCCGCCCGCACTGGTCAGGATCGCGGTCGAGAATCCCGGCGCGACCTCCGCCTCGCGTCCCAGCTCCAGCGGGAACAGCACGTCATCGAACGCATCCACAGGCTCGTCCTCCCCAGCAGTATCGAAATGCACGAACCCATCCCGCATTACCTGCGGCAGCGCCCACAGGAACGTCTCCGCCACGCCCCGCGCCCGCGCCACCTCGGCAGCGGCTTCGATCAGCCCCCACTGCACGGCCTGATCAGGCCGCAACACGAACCCCGAAAGATAATGCTGCCTGTCGACCGGATACCCCAGCCGCGCGAACGCCACCGCGACGCCCTCCGCAGACGACGCGCTGTCCCCCGCCGTCACCCAGTCGTAATCCTCGAGCTGCAACACATCGAACGCCGGGCTCGCCCACCCCACCGGCATGTTCGCGCGCTTCGCCTCGGGCGCCGCCGCATCCAGCACGGTCGGCAGATACGTCAGCAGATGCGTCACGCACCCCGGCGCCTCCGCCCGCACCGCCGCGACAAGCGCAGCGGTAGACGCCGCCAGACACACCCCGGCCGCATCCAGCGTCGCGATCCGCGCCGGCGTCTTGGGCCCGAGGATGCTCCCCATCGCGACGGGCGCAAACGCCGCCACCGCGCTCGCGTCGTACAGGCAAGGCCGCCCATCCGGCATCACCCACCACCACGGCTCGCCAACCTGGAACTTCGGCGCCAACCCCGCCGCAACCGCGATACCCAGAAAAGCCCGCGCGACCGCCTGGAGATACCCCATCGCCCCGCCATGCGCCGGCGACAGCAGCGTCGAAGGCGGCTCCCACCCGGTCAGCGCCGGCGACCCATCCGCCGCCCGCTGCTTCCAATCGTTCCAGCAATGCGCATCGAACAGCTCGTAGCTAAGCGACCAGATGACATCGAACCCGAGCGCCCCCGCGCGCGCCGCAAAATCCCGATGCCACGCTGCACAAGGCGCGTTCAAAACGCCCCCCGCCGCCGAAACGTAGAACCCGCCACCAAGCGCCTCGAGCCGGAAATAATGGCTCATCCCGACGTAATGCGTGATGCTCCCCCGATACCCGAGATGCAGCGCATTCCGCAGCAACCGCGCCGGCGTCAGGTTATAACTGTCGTCATATCCGCCCGCGATCCGAACCCCGTGCTCCGGCACCACCGCATCGCCGATCGCCAGCACCGACCCCGCCCCCTCGCAGACCATATCGGTCCACTCGACCCACCCCTCGCGCGGCACGGCCAGCGGCACATCGACCTTCGTATAGTCCGGCGGCACCAGCGACACGAACATCCGATCGATATCCCCCGCCCACACCGGATCGCTATCCTCGGGCAGCGCATACCCGCCCACCATCGCCCCGAAATCGAGCGAAACGACCGCATCCTCCGGCGCCCCCACCGCATAATTCCACAGTCGCACATACCAGGACCGAGCGACCCCGACCGCATCCCGCCCCTCGATCGTGAGAGTGGGGCCATTAATGGCATCCAACGCCATCACCCCCGAAGACCGCCACCGAAACCGCAGCCGACAGTCCCGAAAATCCCGCGAAGTCTCATACTTCAGCAAAGGATGATCGAAGCGGTCCACCGCCTCCCAGATCAATCCCGCGAGATCGTCCGCCTTATAGAACACCGCATCCACTCGCAGGGACGCGGGGCCGGTAGTCACAACCGAAGCCATCATCGGCCGCGGAAAATCCACCGTCCAGAACCGAGGATCGAACCGAGACACAAGCCCCTCGACCTGCACAGTCCGCCCCGAGCAAAGCCAATGCGCCATAAGATCCTCCAACTTTCCCTCGCCCCTACGGGGAGAGGGAGGGGCCCGCGCGCCCTTGCGCGTGGGAGGGAGAGGGGAGTGAGGCACGGAACCCCCGCCCCAAAACCCCTCACCCTCCCGTCGCCTACGGCTCCTCCCTCCCTCTCCCCGAAAGGGAGAGGGATTATTCGCTAGCCAAAGCCGCCTTCACCGCTCTCGCCACCTGCCGGCTCGACTGAGCCAACACCCCAGGCGCGCTCCCACCAGCCGCATTGACGGTAATCGCCACCCTCACCTCCCGAACCCCGCCCCCCGGCACGCCAGCCTCGACCCGCCCGCTGGAAGTAGGCACGAAAACCTCCGCCCCCCGCTCCCCCACGACATAAGCCCGCCCCGGAGACACCGGCCCGCCAGTCGCCCGCCCCGGCAACCCACCAACCAGCCCCGCCAGCGCCCCGCTCAAACCCCCACCACTCAACACAGACTGCACCCCAGCCTTCAAAGCCGCCGAAGCAATCGCATCCAGCGCCGACAGAGCGACCCCCTTCAGCTCCTCGAACCCCAATTTCCCCGACCGCACCGCGCGCAAAAGCCCAGCCTCGACCCGCAGCGAAGCCCGCTCGGCCCCGCTCCCCAGCACGCTTTCCAGCTCGTCCCGCATCGCCGCGACATCGCGCGCAAACCCGGTCGTCC
Organism: Sphingomonas sp. CFBP 13603; assembly: GCF_014892665.1. Lineage (NCBI taxonomy): Bacteria > Pseudomonadati > Pseudomonadota > Alphaproteobacteria > Sphingomonadales > Sphingomonadaceae > Sphingomonas > Sphingomonas sp. CFBP 13603. Next base: position 50,930 of record NZ_JADBIA010000009.1, read on the forward strand.
CCACCCGCACGCTCAGCAGCGCCGGCTCCAGATCGTCATCCATCAGGAAAAGCCCCCCTCAACCGCGCGATCGTCGAAGCATCGGGCGGCGTTTGCACGTCCCCCACCAAAGCCCCGACAACCCCCGCCAATTCCGCCGGCGTAGCCCGCCAGAACACGTCCGGCGCCCACCCCAGCACCGCGCCAGCAAAGCCAGCCAGCCGCGCCGCATTCTCGGAGAACGTCACTTCCCCGCCAGGATCTGCCGCAACAGCCCCCGCAACACCGGCGTCACCGCGGCAAGCCCAGCCTCGACGACAGCCTCCCCCAACCGCTCCCGCGTAACCCCCTCGGGACACTCGCGCAGGCAATGCCAGAACAGCCCCACCATCTCCCCGATCCCATGCTTCCCCTCCGCCGCGCGCTCGACGAGCGCAAACAAAGGCCCCAACTCGCTCTCAGCGGCCACCAAAGCCGCAAAGCTAGGCCGAAGCACAAGCATCTCCCCCCCGACCCGAAGAGCACCCTCCCCCCGAACCGAATTCGCCAAATCACCCATGAGAATTCTCCAAATTTCCCTCGCCCCTCCGGGGAGAGGGAGGGGCCCGCGCGCCCTCGCGCGTGGGAGGGAGAGGGGAGTGAGGCACGGAACCCCCACCCCAAAACCCCTCACCCTCCCGTCGCCAAGCGGCTCCTCCTTCCCTCTCCCCGTCGGGGAGAGGGAAAGCCGCTAACCCACAACAACAGCCCCGGAACTCTCCAGGCTCAGCGTATAAGACCGCTCCCCATTGAAATCCCCGGCATAGTCCAGCCGAGACACCAGGAACTTCCCCGTCATCGTATCGCCCCCCTCGAACGCCAGCCGATAATCATCGAGCACGCCGGTGAGCGCGCTAGCCTTCACCCGCAACTCCGCCACCGACCCGGTAAAAACCCCAGCTCCCGAGACAGAAACACTCCGAACCCCAGCCCCCGACAGCAACTGCCGCCACCCCCCGGAGTCCTTCGTCGTGACGACGATAGCCTCCCCATTCACCGACATCTGCGTCGTCCGCAGCCCCGCCACGGTCGCATAAACCACCGGCACCGCCCCGTTCCCCACCTTCAGCAGGAACGCACTCCCCTTCTCCACCGCCATGTCGATCTCCCTCAGCTCTCGCGGTACATCCGCACCAGAAACTCCGACGTCCCCCGCCACCGATCCCCGACCCGCAGCACCCGAGACCGCACCAGCGCCACCCTCACCACCCGCCACCCCTCACCAAGATCGGGCGGCAGCGCCTCCAGCCCCTCCTCCGCCGTCGCCAGCAAAGCGCGCACCCGAACCGGCCGCTCCCCCCATCGAACAGTGTCAGCAGAATGCGCCCCTCACGCCCGACCCAGGTCTTCGTGCTCCAGTCCGACAACACCGGCTCGTCGACCACCGCATACGGCAGCCCCCCACGAACCGGCGGCGCATCGAACACGCTCACGTCCAGCACCGCATTCAGCCGAGCCACGATCGCCGCCTGCAAGACCACCCGCCCACTCACGAATGCACCCCAGCGGACAGCCGCATCCGCCGATAAGGCCGCCACAAAGCCGCCACCGCCGCCGGCGGCGCCACATCGCTCTCCCGGTGATCGAACAGATGCGCGACCAGCATCGCCACCCCCTGCGCGATCGGCGCCGGCACCGCCTCGAAGCTCAAGGCCAGCCCGGCGGAATACGCGACAGCCACCCGCCCGGCCGATCCCGCGGCAAGAACCCGAACCCAGCCAACGCCATCCGCATCGATATCGACCGCATACGCCCCGACCGCCAACACGAACGGCGCCCCCTCGCCAGGCAACCCGGTCAACCCGGAAATCACGGTAACCGGCGCGACCAGCAACCGCCGCCACCCCGCCGCACTGGTCACCACATCCTCGAACGGCCGCACGATCACCGCCGCCCCCAGGAAAGCCTCCCCCAGCAGCAAAGCCGTCGACGCCAACCGCGCCAGCACCACATCCTCCCCGCTCTCCACCCGCAACAAAGCCCTCGCCGCGACGACCACCTCAGCGATCACCCCGGCAGAAATCGCCGACCCCGTCATAACGATGTCTCCAAAACTTCCCTCGCCCCTCCGGGGAGAGGGAGGGGCCCGCGCGCCCTTGCGCGTGGGAGGGAGAGGGGAGTGAGGCTCGGGACGTGAATCCCAACCACCCCTCACCCTCCCGTCGCAAGTGCTCCTCCTTCCCTCTCCCCGACGGGGAGAGGGACAGCTCAAGCCACCGAGAACTTCATCAGCTTGATAGCCTCGGAGTTCGTGACACACCCACCGACCCGCTTGGTCGCGTAGAAGTTCACGAAAGGCTTGTTCGAATACGGATCACGCAGGATCCCCGTCTCGGTCCGCTCGGCGATAATATACCCCGCCCGGAAATTCCCGAACGCGATCGCCAGCGCATTCGCCGCGATATCCGGCATGTCCTCGGCCTCCACCACCGGATACCCCAGCAGCGTAGCCGGCACCCCAGCCGCCAGACTCGGTGCCCAAACGAAGGCCCCATCGGTAGTCTTGAACTTCCGTATCCGCGCCAACGTAGCCGCATTCATGACAAAGCTAGCGCCCTGCCGATAAGGCCCGCGCAAAGACTGAACCAGATCGATCAACCGCTCCTGCGGATTCGCCGAAAAGTCCCCAGCCGTCCCGCTAGCCAGATACTGCAAAGTCCCGAAAGCCCGCACGCCATCAGCGGTCGCCGCAGTAGCCGACGTCAGAAACCCCTTCGGCCGCGACACACCGGAACCCGACACGAAAGCCGCCCCCTCGGCCTTCGCAAACTCCATCGCGATCTCGCCCGCCAGCCACTCCTCGACATCGAAAGCGGCGTCATCGAGCATAGCCTGGCTCGCCGAAGGGTTCGCATACAGCTCCCCCGTAGGCGGCGCGATCTCCACGAAAACCGGCGAAGCCGTCTCCGGCCGAGCCGCATTCTCCGCCGCCCACCCCGAAGGCGTACCCCCGGTCGTAACGAGTTTGCGGTACCCAGCCGACCCCACCTTCACGACATTGGCGATCGCCCGGATCGGCGAGATCCCCTTCAACAGCGTATCGATCTGAGCATCGATCTCCCGCGGCACCGCAAACCCGCCGGCATCCCCCGTAACCCCGGTAAATGCCTTCATCTCCAGCGTAGCACCAGTCCGAACGAACCCCGCAAACGCCGCATTCTGCGCCAAGGGGGAAGCCCCCTCCAAAACCGGCCGGTCAACAACACTCATGTCCATCTCCTCGCATGAAACGAAAAAAGGCGCCCCGCAGGACGCCTCACGAAACTCAAAATTCCCTCGCCCCTCCGGGGAGAGGGAGGGGCCCGCGCGCCCTTGCGCGTGGGAGGGAGAGGGGCGTGAGGCTAGGAACGCCCGCGCCAATCACCGTTCTCCTGCGGACGCAGGAGCCCAGGGTCACACGCGTCTCACCCCTCGACCCTGGATTCCTGCGTCCGCAGGAAAACGATCACGGCACGACGTTCACCACCTCAACCCGAGCCAAAACCTGCATAGGCACCGCCACCAGACTAACCTCCACCAGCTCAACCGACAGCAACTCCCGCCGCCCCCCCTGCCGCACGGACGTCGCCCGATACCCAACAGACAACCCAGCCACCGCACCAGCCCGCACCAGCCGAGCCAGCGCCAGATCCGCAACCACCCCCTCGACCCGCAACCCCCGCGCATCCTCCGCAACGACGGACAAAGACCCAACCGCCACACCCCGATGCTGCCACAACAAAGGCACCACCCCAGTCCCAGCAAAAGCCCCCCGCCGCATCACATCCCCAGCCCGATCCACAACATCGAACACCGCCGCATACCCTGCGAAAGCCACACTCACTTCAACCACGCGGCAAACCCCAGTTTCACCGCCAGCCCCGCCAACATCAGCGCCATCGCCAACCGAGCGATCCACCCCACCACCGCCTTCCACACCGACCGCTTCGCATCACGCCACGCCGCCAACAGCTCGCGCAACTCCGCCACATCCTCCCGAGCCCGCTCATCACTCAACGCCACCCGCGCCAAGGCCCGAGCCGCCCCCAACTCCCCCGCCTCCTCCACGATCGCCCGCAACGTCACCAGGTCCACGCCCCGCTCCGCCCCCTGCCGCATCAACTGCGCCAAAACCGCCCCATCCATCAGACCACCTCCTGAATCTCGAGCAACGCCCGCTTCTCCACATCACTGAGAAACGAAGCCGCAGAAACCATCCCCCAAAGCCGCTCGCGATCCTCCGCCAGCGCCGGCACCCGGTCGAGATCGACCGAAATCGCCGCCCCCTCGAACCACCCGGCCAGCCCCTGCGCGATCCCGCCCAGCACCGCGGTCGCCAGCGGCAAAATCGCCAGCCGCCAAAGCGCCCGGTTCGCCTCACGGTAATTCGCATAGGAATTGTCCCCCGGCAGCCCGAGCAGCATCGGCGGCACCCCGAACGCCAGCGCGATCTCCCGCGCCGCCGCCGCCTTCGTCCCCACGAAATCCATATCCGCCGGCGACAAGCTCAACGCCTGCCACCTGAGGCCCCCCTCCAGCAGCATCGGCCGCCCCGCATTGCCCGCCCCCGAGAACGACGCCTCCAGCTCACCCCGCAACCGGTCGAACTGCTCGGTCGACAGCGTCGCGCCGTCCTTCGGATCGTACATCAGCGCCCCCGAAGGCCGCGCCGCGTTATCCAGCAAAGCCTTGTTCCACCGCGCCGCCGCATTGTGGATCGCCACCGCCCCCGACGCCGCCCCCAGGCACCCCAGCCCATAATGATCATCCACCGGATTGAAGCTCTTCAGGTGAATAACCTCCGGCCGAACCGGATCCGCATGCAACCGCGAAACCCGCTCCCCGACCCGATACCGATAAGCCGCCGGCCACCCGCTAGCATCCGGCTCGACCGTCACCCGCTCGGGCCGCAACGCATAAAGCTCGGCCGCCACGCCCTCGACGTCGCGCAGCACCTGCACATACGCATTGCCGTGCAGCATCAGATGCGCCGCCACCGTCTCGATCAGCGTCTGCCCACCCGACCGCACCGTCGCCAGCGCCAGCAACGCCGGATCCGACGCGACGATCGGCGCGCTCCCCAGCCCCTCGACGACCAGCTTCATCGCCCGCTGCGCTATCGGATTATCCAGATACGCCTCGCGCACCTGCGCCTCGTAACTCCGCGGCCACTCGCCAAACGCCGCCCCCCCGATCGCCCCCGCCGAAGACCGAGACAACACCGGCCGCGACTCATCGCGCCCGGATTTCCACCCGAACAATTTCATGCCGATCTCCTGAAATTCCCTCGCCCCCACGGGGAGAGGGAGGGGCCCGCGCGCCCTTGCGCGTGGGAGGGAGAGGGGAGTGAGGCTAGGAACACCCGCCCCAAAGCCCCTCACCCTCCCGTCGCAAGAACTCCTCCTTCCCTCTCCCCGCAGGGGAGTGGGACTAAAGCACCCGCACAGAAACCCGCGCCCGAGGCCCCAGCATCACCTCGGTCATCGCCCAAACCAGAGCATCAGCCCGATCCGGCGACCGCCCCGGCCCCTCATACCCCCCGCCGGCGATCAGCCCGCAAAGCTCATCCTCCAGGTCCGGAAACGCCCCCACATGCCAGGCTCGCCCGCACTCATACAAAGCCGCCACTGGCTCAGCCCGCGCCACTTTCCCAAGCGACGCATGCACCAGCTTCACCGGCATCGCCCGATCAGCGCCAGAGAGAACGCTCCCCACCATAGTCCCCCCCTGATTGGCCTCCGCGATCACCCGATCCGCGCCATGCCGCGCCGCGCACTCCGCCACCGCCCGAGCCCACCCCTCAGGACTGGCCCCGGAAACGCTGGCGTCCTCCAGCACATACGCAAACCCGTTATCCCCCAACGCCACCACCACAATCCCGCAAGCATCCCCAGGCCCCCCGGACACACTTCCGGCCGGCGGATCCACTCCAACGACAACCCGCACGACGGCAGGCGCAAAAGCCACCCGCCGAGACTCTACCAGCTCCCGCGTCCACAAGGCGCCGACAACATCCTCGATCAGCTCGCCGTCCAGCTCCTGCCGCCCCAACCGAGTCCCCGCATAGGACGCGGTCATTGACTCCACGAAGCTCACCGGCAGATGCACATTATCCCGCGTCCGCCCCTGAGACCGCACCACTCCCGGCAGCGCCAATATCCGCCGCAACAACGCCACCGGCTTAGGCGTCGTCGTCACCACGATCCGCGGCAGCGTCCCCAGCCTCAGCCCCATCATCAGATTGTCCCACGTCGCATTCCCGTTGCGCCACTTGGCGACCTCATCGCACCACGCCACATGATGCTCCGGCCCGCGCAACCCCTCCGGCGCCTCAGCAGAATACGCCGAAGCCAAAGCCCCGTTCGCAAACCGCAGCTCCCCCAAGCCAGCCCGCCACACCGGATCCTCGTCATCGCGCGCCACCGCAAGCAACCCGCTCTCCCCCTCGATCATCACCCGCCGAACATCGTCGACGGTCGCCCCGACCAGCGCGATCCGCGCCCCCGGATTGTCCCGCGCTACCTGACTGACCCACTCGGCCCCGGCGCGCGTCTTCCCAAACCCGCGCCCCGCCAAAATCACCCAGATCCGCCAGTCGTCCGCCGCCGTACCAGCCCGCGTGCGCGCGCCGAGATGCTGCCCCGGATGCGCCCACACCTCCCACCGATCATGCAGCTCCCGCCGCTGCGCCGTGGTCAGCGCACCCAGCACCCAATCCGCCCGCGTCCGCGGCAACATCGCCAGCTCCGCCACCGGATCGCGCACCGGAGCCCCCTGGTCCGCACTCATTCCGAAGCAGTTCCGGGCACGCCGGCCAGCTCAGCGCCCTCATGTCCGATGGCGCCATGCTCGACCATCCTGCCTTCGACCATCCTGCCTTCGACCATCCTGCCTTCGACCATCCTGCCTTCGACCATCCTGCCTTCGACCACCCTGCCTTCGACCCGCTTGACCTCCTTCGCCGCGATCCGCCGCGCCAGCGCATCGAGCTGCTTGATCAACGCCGCATCGGTCTCCTCCGCCGAAGCCCGCGCCTTGCGCCCGCGACCCCCTGCCGTACCCGCAACCCGGTCCGTATTCCGCGCCAGCAACCGCAGCGCCAGGTCGACACTCGTTATGGTCGGCGCAACACCCGGCGACCCCACGATCACGCCATTGCCACCTCCCGCACCAGCCCCAGCCTCGCGCCCGACCCCCGGAACCACCGCATCCCCGCCACCGTCCGCCGCCCGAGCCGCCGCGTCCGCGCGCCGCCGCTCGGCCCCGAAGCCCTCGGTCTTCGCCTCGCCGCACGTCGCCGCCCGCGCCTGCTCGATCCCTGCCTCGATCGCCGGCGCCGGCTCGATCCCCTCCAGCGCCAGCGCCATCAACGCCTGTTCGAGCCGACCATAGCCCTCCGCCAGCGCCTCCCGCCACTGGCCTGCAAACACCGGATCACGCCGCCGCACATGATAAGCGCCGCAATCGGTCATCCCCATCGCCGCCGCCGAAGCCCGCACGTTGCATGTCGCGCTCAGCATCGCGAAAAACCCCTCGCGCCGCGCCTTGGTCCACCCATCCTTGCGCACCGCGGCGCACTGCACGATCCGATTATCCGCCGCCACCAACCGCACCATCCCCGCTCTCCCGACAACAAGGTCCGCCAGAACGCGAAGAGGCCGGCGACACCCGAGGCTCCCACCCCGACCGTCCCGGCCGTCCCGGCCTCTCTCCGCCCGAGCCACCAGCCCGACCCGCAATTCTTCAGCGTTCCCGTTATGTACCAAAAGAGCGTGACGATGTCAAGCACTTTAACCAATCTGGTTCGCTATGGCGCGGCCTACTCCAAGCAGCGAGCATGTTTCCCCGCGAAGGCGGGGACCCAGTCTGGGCTCCCGCCTTCGCGGGAGAACAAGGAGGTGAAGCCCAACGCTTGTTTTAATGACCCCATGCTCCCCATCGAGCAGATACCAAGGACGCCAGCATATCGCGCAGCTCCTAAACCGCAGCCGCAATCAGATAAGAAGCCCCGCCTCCATCCGCCGATGCAGGATCCGAACGACGGCAGTGCCATACCCCGTAGGCCGAAAGTAGAGCACGTGCTCCCCAACACCCCGCCGCCGATACCCCGCCCGGATAGGCGCGCAGTCCTGCCCGCGTAGAGGCGCATCCGCCATCGCATCACATGCCGCCTCGATCAGATCGACATACCGCAACGCCTGCGCCAAGCCCCATTGCGTCACACTATACTCGAACGCCCTATCGAGATCGCACTGCGCCTTCTGGCGTCAGCCGATACTCACCCACGCTCCGCCGCTTTACGCTGCTTGAAGGCGGCAAAGTCGAACGCCTCCGCTGCACCGCTGTCCTCACCCTCGCTCAGCGCCTCGCGAACCGCCGCGATCCACGCATCCTGCTGCTCGGTAAGCGTAATGGTCTTGCGAACGGTCGCCATGTCCTGCCTTTTCGATTTGCGATGCGGTCAAGCTATTACATCATGCAAATTTGGATCTTAGCCAGGCTAAGTACACTCGTCGCAACTCACCTGCATGAACGATATCCCGAACACCAAATTTTTAGCACAGAACTCAGCTAAGCGCACATTATAATGCGCACGAATTGACATCCTGATTTATCATGCGCATTTATATGCGCACAGAAAGGAGTTGGCTGATGGGTGACAGCGACGAGATCATCCGCCGATTGCAAAAAGAAGGTTGGGTTGAGGTTTCTCAGACAGGAAGCCATCGGACCTTCAAGCATTCGGATATGATCAAGCTGATCACCGTTCCACATCCACGCAAAGAAATTGGCAAGGGTCTGAAGCGGGCGATCCAAAGGGAGGCGGGGTGGCGCTAAAGCGCTACCCCCCACCCGGGTGCCCGATAGACCGTAATTCAGAAACGGAGCACATGAGGAGATTGAGATGTATTATCTCAGCATTGTAACAAAGGAGATAGATGGCTTCGGATTTATTATTCCCGATGTTAACGGTTTTACCGCTTACGCTGAAACCGATAATTTCGAGGCGGCAGTAGCAATAGCTCGTCGCGTATTGGCAGGACATCTTGCCGCTTTGATAGACGCTGGGGGTAGCCTCCCCAAATCAAGAAGCCTCGTAGATATTAAAAGCGATGAAAAATTTACCGAGGATTTCAATGAAGCGTTGATCACCGTGATGATTCCAGCAATTTTACCTGCTGGAAGAACAAAGCGGGTAAATCTCACATTTGATGAGAACACGCTTAGCATTATCGATAGCGCGGCTGCCGATAGGCGGCTGACTCGATCTGCGTTTTTAGCAGAGGCAGCGCGTCAGTTCGTTACTGCGTAATGTATCTGGAGACGACGGTCCAAACGTCGTCTCCAGAGCATCCGGAAGCGCTGAGCGAAAGTAGCTTTACATCCGCGTGCGCCCAGAGGGCGAACGTCTGCTTACCAGCCTAGGACGAGCGAAAATCGATTGCGCCGTACAGAAGCAAAGCCTGTCGTATACGGAAGGCAGACGAGCTGTGTCGCTTAGACATTCGACAAGCTTGCTTGGAGAAGTAAGCCCCCCCTCACCGAGTAGGCACAGGCTCCGCGCCGGAATAATCGTAAAACCCGCGGCCAGTCTTCCGCCCGAACCACCCAGCCTCGACATACTTCACCAGCACCGGCGCCGGCCGGAACTTCGGATCGCCCGTCCCCTCGAACAGCACGCGCGTGATTTCCAGGCACGTATCCAGCCCGATGAAGTCCGCCAGCGTCAGCGGCCCCATCGGATGGTTCAGCCCCAACTGGCACGCCAGGTCGATATCGCGCACGCTCGCCACGCCTTCACCCAGCGCGAAGCACGCCTCGTTGATCATCGGCATCAGCACGCGGTTGACGATGAAGCCCGGCGCGTCGTTCGCATGCACCACCTGCTTGCCGAGCTTTTCCGCAAACGCCTCGACCGCCGCCACCGTCGCGTCCGACGTCGCGAGGCCCCGGATCAGTTCGATCGGCCGCATCACCGGCACCGGGTTGAAGAAATGCACCCCCATGAACCGCGCCGCATCGGGCGCCGCCTGTGCGAGCCGCGTGATCGGGATCGACGACGTATTCGATGCCAGGATCGCATCCGGCCCCAGCACCTTGCCGACCTCGGCGAAGATCGCGCGCTTCACGGCCTCACGCTCGGTCGCCGCCTCGACGACGAGTCCACAATCGCCCATGTCCGCCACGCTCGCGACCGGCTCGATCAGCGCGAGCGCCGCATCACGCGCCTCGCCCGCGATCTTTTCCTTCTCGACCAGCCGGCCAAGCGCCTTGGCGATCCCCGCCTTGCCCTTGGTCGCAGCCTCAAGCGACACGTCCGCCAGCAGCACGCGGTACCCCGCCTGCGCCGAAACCTGCGCGATCCCCGCGCCCATCTGCCCTGCACCAATCACGCCGATCGTCTGCACATCACTCTCCTGATTTGTTGCCCCCTCCCTAGCCGCTTTTCCCCGCGCAGCCAGAGCGCTAGACTGCAACAATGCTGTGCAAACCGATCTTTTCCGCCCTCGGCCCCCTCGTCGCGCTGCCGCTCGCAGCCTGTTCGCCGAGCCAGCCCGCGCCCCAGCCCAAAGCAGAGACGACGCCAACAACCGAGCCAGCCCCCGCCGCGCCGACGCCCCCCCAGCCAACCCCCGCCACCGACTCGCACACGCTACCGAAACCCGGCGAACTGAAGACCTTCACCGACTGGACCGTCGGCTGCGACAACACGCTCCGCTGCACGCTAGCCTCGCTGCTCCCCGAGACGAGCGGCGGCGACATGATCACGCTCAACCTTACGCGCGAGCCCGGCGCGGCATCGCACGGCGGCGGCAAGATCTCGCTGGCGCTGGAAACCCGCAACGACCAGGCCGCCACCAAGCGCCCGCCCGCCAGCTTCGCGGTCGACGGCAAACCCATAGCCCTGCGCGACGCCACCGCGCTCGCCGCAGCCATCGCCAACGCCCAGTCGCTCAAAATCCTCGACGCAGACGGCGCTACGCTCGCCACGCTCTCGCTGAAAGGCGCCGCCGCCGCGCTCCGCTACATTGACGCGCAACAAGGCCGCGCGGGCAGCACCGACGCGATCGTCGCCAAGGGTCCAGCAGCGTCGACCGCCCCCGCACCACCGCTCCCGGTCATCGCCGCGATCGCGCCATCGGGCACCGCCGCAAAGCTCACCGCCACTCAGGTCGCAGCACTCCGCAAACGCGCCACCTGCGATCTCGAAGGCTTCACCCCCGAAACGCACGCGCTCGGCGGCGGCAAGTCGCTGGTGATCTTCCCCTGCTCGACCGGCGCCTATAATCTGATCAGCGCGCTCTTCATCGTCGACGGCGCCAGCATCACCCCAGCCCAACTCGACGCCCCCGCAGGCTTCGAAGCAACCGGCGCGGACACCGGCACCCCCGTAAAGAGCATCATCAACGGCGACTTCAAGAACGGCGTCCTGACCAGCTACGCCAAGGGCCGAGGTCTCGGCGACTGCGGCTCGCACCAGAGCTTCGTCTGGGACGCCACCCGCTTCCGCCTCTCCGAACAAGCCGACATGAGCGAATGCCGCGGCAACATCGACTACATCACGACGTGGCGCGCGAAGGTCGTGCACCCCTGATGTGCCCCCTCCCCTCAGGGGAGGGTCGGGGTGGGGCACATCCAACAGTAGCTAGATAGCTGGTTAGGCGAGGAAAGCGGAATGGCCGTTATTGGGAAGGCAGAAAGCGTTAGCGGACGTTGGCTGATGCTGCGGCCATTCTCAAAAAGGATGGTACATCAGGATTTTTTCAAAGTTCACGCAGATCCGTTATCAGGGCGTATCACATCAACCTTTTGATAGGGGGTAACGTTGCAGACGATCGTATTCGAGGGATGGGGCCTGCGGATCACCTGCGAAGACGACCTTTATATAGCTGAATACGACAGCGGAGAGCCGGCCGGTAGCCGACTTCTTCAGCGTTCGATAACGGCTGAGCAAGCGGCTCGAGCAATGCAAAGCGAAGACAGCGCTCATCGTGTTCTGCTGGAGGTGGACGATATCCGCTGATCCGAGCGGGTTTCCCGATTAGGAACGCATAGCGAGACAGTCGCCGGAGCGATCACGGCCAGAGCCGTCCAAGGCACCCCGTTTCCCAAAATCTGTTCCCGATTGCTCTTTCCCGAGATGGCCTTTCGGAGACGGAGAAACGGGAAAGATCGCGCTTAACGAATGGCCAGTCTTGGGAGCCCGGATCGCCATCCCCAACGACCGGAAATGGGCGATACTGCATCAAGCCGTCGCCCCCTAATCAGGGCGCCGGCCGCTCCACCTGGGCCTCGGCCAGATACACCCCGAACAGCCCTTCGGGATCGGTCCACGCCGCCACCGGCGTCCACCCGCCCGACCGCAGCAGGATCCGCGCATCCCGCGCGCCATACTTATGCGAATTTTCGGTGTGTATCGTCTCGCCCGCAGTCATTTCGAACGATCGCCCATCGACGGTAAACGCGACATCGCGCACCGCCTCCAGATGCATCTCGATCCGTGCGCGATCGTCGTTCCAGACCGCCTTGTGCCGGAACGCGTCAACCGGGATATCGCCGTCCAGTTCGCGGTTGATACGCTCGAGCAGGTTCAGGTTGAACGCCGCCGTCACGCCCTGCGCATCGTCATATGCCGGGACGAGCACGTCCTCGCCCTTGATCCGGTCCATCCCGATCAACAGCATCGCGCCGACGCCGAGCGACGACCGCATCGCGCGCAGCAGATCGACAGCCATCAGCGGAATCATGTTGCCGATCGTCGACCCCGGAAAGAAGCCGAGCTTCGGCGTATCCGCGATCGTCTTCGGCAAGCTCAACGGCCGCATGAAGTCCGCCTCGAACGGCAGCACCAGCAGATCCGGAAACTGCTCGCCCAGCACTTTCGACGACTCCCGCAGGAAATCCCCCGAGATATCGATCGGCACGTATACCGACGGTGCAACGGCATCGAGCAGGATCGGCGTCTTGGTCGACGATCCCGAGCCGAACTCGACGACCGCACGCCCTTCGCCCGCAAGCGTCGCCACCTCGGGACATGCCGTTTCCAGGATCGACCGCTCGGTCCGCGTCGGATAATATTCGGGCAGATCGGTGATCTTCTCGAAGAGCTCCGACCCGCGCCGGTCGTAGAACCAGCGCGCCGGGATCGCCCGCGGGCGGCGGGCCAGGCCGTCCAGCACGTCCGCACGGAATTGCGGGTCGGCGAGCGTCTGCTGGCCGTCCTCGATCTCAGGCTTCAACATCAGATATCTTTCGCGAGACGCACGCCGGTGAACTGCCACCGTTGGTGCGGATAGAAGAAATTGCGGTAGCTCGGCCGGGCATGGCCACGCGGCGTGGCACAACTGCCACCGCGCAGGATGAACTGCGAACTCATGAACTTGCCGTTGTATTCGCCGACGGCGCCGGCCGCGGTCACGAAACCGGGATACGGGCGGTACGCGCTGCCGGTCCACTCCCAGACATCGCCGAAAAACGCCGGGCCATTCGCCGCCGGCCGAGGCTCGACCGGACCCGCCACGTCCATCTGGTTGCCGCCGTTCGCATCATGCGAGGCCGCCGCCGCCTCCCATTCGAACTCGGTCGGCAACCGTGCGCCGGCCCAGCTCGCATACGCATCCGCCTCGAAGAAACTCACATGCGTCACCGGTGCCGCCGGATCGATCGCGCGCCGCCCGTCGAGCCCGAACCGCGTCCAGCCCGCCTCGCCCTGCTCCCAATAGAGCGGCGCAACGATGCCCTCGGCCTTCACCCACGCCCAGCCATCCGCCAGCCAATGCCGCGCTTCGGTATAGCCGCCATCGGCAATGAACGCCGCCCATTCGCCGTTCGTCACGGTCCGGTCGGCGATCGCATGCGGCACCAGCAGGGCGGCGTGCCGCGGTCCCTCGCAATCGAACGCGAACCCGTCGCCGTCATGCCCGACCTCGACGATCCCGCTCTCGCGCGCGATCCAGCCGATCGGCCCCGGCATCTCGACCGGTACTTTCCGCGGCGCCGGCCACATCGCGGGCTCCAACGGGTTTTCGGAAAACATGTGAAGGATGTCGGTCACCAGCAATTCCTGGTGCTGCTCCTCGTGATGACACCCAAGCGCCACCAAATCCTGAGCATCCTCCGACAAGCCGGGCAGCGCATCGAGTAGCGCCGCATCGACATGCGCGCGGTACGCCCGCACTTCGTCGAGCGATGGCCGCGTCACCATCCCCCGCCGATCGCGCGCATGGCGCCGGCCCTCGGCTTCGTAATAGCTGTTGAACAGGAACGGGAACCGCTCGTCGTGGAGCGCATAACCGGCGACGTGATCGCGCAACACGAAGGTCTCGAAGAACCACGTCGTATGCGCCAGATGCCACTTGGTCGGCGACGCGTCGTCCATCGACTGCACCGTCGCATCCGCATCCGACAGCGGCGCGGCCAGCGCCAGCGTCAGCGCGCGTACGGCGGAAAAGCGCTCGCTCAGTTCCGATGATGGAGCGGCGTTTGGATCTGGACGAACAGGCTGCGGCATCGATTATCCTTCAATGCGTCGCCCAGTACCGCAACGCTCGAACGCCGATCACGCCTGCGCGCGCGTAGCCCCCGGTCGCCATAGAACGTCGCCGGCCCCGTTTTGGTTCACCGCCCGCGACGCCACGAACAGGAAATCGGATAGCCGGTTAACATACGCTAATGCCGCCGGATTCAGCAGCATATCGTGCGTCGCCGCGACCGCGGATCGCTCCGCGCGTCGCGAAATCGCCCGCGCCAGATGTAGCGCGGCGGCCTGCGGCGACCCGCCCGGCAGGATGAAGCTCCGCAACGGCGCAAGGTGCGCGTTCATCGCATCGATCTCGCGCTCGAGTCGCTCGACCTGCGCCGGCACGATCCGCAGCACCATCTCGGAAGGCGCGAATCCATCGTCACCGGCGGGGGTCGCGAGGTCGGCACCAACATCGAACAGGTCGTTCTGGATCCGCTCCAGCGCGGCGGCGAGCGGATCGTCGCCAAGCGCCACCACCGCCACGCCGATCGCGGAGTTCGCTTCGTCGACATCGCCGATCGCCTGCATCAGCGCACTGGCCTTCGACACCCGCGAGCCGTCGACCAGCCCGGTCGTGCCGTCGTCACCCGTTCGCGTGTAGATCTTGTTGAGCTTGACCATCGGTCGATTCCTTCTGTCCGACCATGCTGTGCCACAAGTCCGTCACCCCAGCGAAAGCTGGGGTATCCCTCGTGGCTCGCGACATCCGCCTAACGTCGAGATCCCAGCTTGCGCTGGAATGACGGTGGTTAGCAAAGCGCGTTAGACCCTAGTTCCGCCCCGCCGCGAACAGGATCACGACCACGATCAGGATCGCCAGCGCCTGGAAAAAGATCCGCTGCTGCATCATCCGATTCGATTTGAGCGACGCCGCGCTCGGGCCGTTGCCGTCGCGAACCTGCGCCGTCCCCTCCTGCAGGAACGACACGACGCCCCGCACCAGGGCCACGACAGTCGCGATCATCGCCGCGATCAGGAGGATGACGAGGAATGTGTTCATGACAGGAATGTAAGCGCACCGGATGCTGCTAGCAATGGCCGTAGCAGTGTTGCGGAACCCTTCGTGATGCGTGCAAATGCTGCATGTTATACTTGACGCTGAAAGCCTTGATTTCCGGCATTCTTATCGCCGCCGCCTCGGAGATCGCCAAGCGCTATCCCGGCTTCGGCGCGCTCGTGGCGTCGCTGCCGTTGGTGTCGGTGCTCGGCATGATCTGGCTCTGGCGCGACAAGCCCGACCCTCGGACGATGGCCGCGCACGCCGGCGCGACCTTCTGGTACGTGCTGCCGTCGCTGCCGATGTTCCTCCTGATCCCGGCGCTGCTGCGACATGGTGCGCCGTTCTGGGTGTCGCTGGTAGCGGGGTGCGTGCTGACGATAGCGCTGTATGCGGCGATGACGTGGGCCGCGCCGAGGTTGGGGATCGAGCTTTAGCCTCCATCCCAACTCAGAGCGCCACCCCGGCGAAGGCCGGGGCCCAGTTGGAAAGGTCGCAGTAACGAAGCGCAGCGCCCCGTTGGCAACGTCCCCCAACTGGGCCCCGGCCTTCGCCGGGGTGGTGGCACGTTACAGGCGTCGTACCCCCCTCCTTGTTTCCCCGCGAAGGCGGGGATCCAGGCTGGGCTCCCGCCTTCGCGGGAGAACAAGGAAGTGCAGACTGCGAACTTTTACGACGGCACCGCCGCCGAAAGTTACAAGCACCGATTGATCCCCGCGCTGACCGCTGGAAACCGGTCACCCCCCACTCCGTACCCAAGCCGCCAGCACCACCCCATCCTCACCACCATCCCGCATCTCCGCCAGCGACAAAGCCCCATCCCGCTTAGCCAACCGCCGCCCCGCGGCATCCACCACCAACGGATGATGATGATAGCGCGGCATCGCCAACCCCAGCAAAGCCTGCAACACCCGGTGCACGTCCGTCGCCGAAAACAGGTCCACCCCGCGCACCACATCCGTCACCCCCTGCGCCGCATCATCCAGAGTCACCGCCAGATGATAGCTCGCCGGCGCATCCTTCCGCGCCAGCACGACATCCCCCTGCGCCAGCGGATCGGCGACAACCGTCCCCGCAATCGCATCGTGCCACGAGAGCACGCCGGCAATCACCACAGCCTTCGCCATGTCGAGCCGCCAGCAATGCGCCACATCCCCCCGCGCAGCGACCTCCTCCGCGCTCAAACCGCGACAAATCCCCGGATACACCGGCCCGACATCCCCCTGCGGCGCCGACGCGCTCGCCGCGATCTCCGCCCGCGTACAGAAACAGGGGTAAACCAGCCCGCGCGCCTTCAATGCCTCTAGCGCAACATCATACGTCGCCAGCCGCTCCGACTGAGACACCAGCGAGTCCCACCGCAACCCAAGCCACGCCAGATCCTCCAAAATCCCCGCGACGAACTCGGGCCGACTCCGCGTCCCATCGATATCCTCGATCCGCAGCAGGAACCGCCCGCCCCGCTCCCGCGCGTAATCGTGCGCGCGGATCGCCGACACCGCATGGCCCAGGTGCAACCGCCCCGTCGGGCTCGGCGCGAACCGCGTTACGACCGGTCCGTCGCTCAGCATGCTTGACCGACCGCCACGCGGCGTGCTGTCATGGCGGTGTCATCGCTGTCGTCCATAGGGCGCTCTGCGAAGCCTGAGTGGGAGGAGCCGTGTTTCACCCCGATCTGATGCGTCATCCGGATGGTTGTCCGGCGCTCGTGCTCAATGCCGATTACACGCCGCTTTCCTACTATCCGCTCAGCGTCTGGCCGTGGCAAACCGCGGTCAAGGCTGTCTTCCTCGACCGTGTCGACATCGTCGCCACCTATGAACGCGAAGTGCGCAGCGCCAATTTCGCGCTGAAGCTGCCCTCGGTGATCGCGCTCAAGCAGTTCGTCCGACCGTCCCAATTTCCCGCCTTCACCCGCTTCAACCTGTTCCTGCGCGACAAGTTCACCTGCCAATATTGCGGCAAGCTGCGCGATCTCACCTTCGACCATGTCGTCCCCCGCGCGCAAGGCGGTCGTACCACGTGGGAGAACGTCGTCACCGCCTGCTCGCCCTGCAACCTCAAGAAAGGCGGCCGCACCCCGAAACAGGCGGCGATGCCGCTGCATATCGAGGCGATCCGCCCGACCAACTGGCATCTCCAGGAACACGGCCGCAGCTTCCCGCCCAACTACCTGCACGACACATGGCACGACTGGCTGTACTGGGACATCGAACTCGAAGCCTGACGGCATCGATACGACGGGAGATTCTATGCAGGTGAAACTGGTAGCGGCGCTCGCCGCGACGGGAATTCTGGTGTCCGCGTGCGGCGACAAGGACGCGCAGCGCGCACAGGCCGACGCCAACGCGGTCGGCTTCGTGCCGCCCTCGGTAACCTCGCGGCTCGATTTCGGCGCCAGCATGGAACGCCGCTTCCGCACGCTCGACCGCAACGGCGACGATCGCGTCACCAAGGACGAGCTCCCCTCGCCCAACACGCGCATCAAGGCGTTCGACCGCAACAAGGACGGCGTCATCACCGCGATCGAGTGGAGCGAAGGCACGCTCGCCTGGTTCGACCGGATGGACCTGAACCACGACGGCACGGTGACGTCGGAAGAGCGTGCGGAGTCGCGTAAGCGCTGATCTGTGCAATAATCTGTCGCCTAAACCACTAAACAAGCGACTATTTAGGCGTGTCGCGCGGTGTTCGTTGTTGACCTGATCCCTGCCGCAGCGCAGCAGGGAATCATGGCAAGTCTCCCCGCAATCGCGAACAATTCCGACATCCGCTTCCTCGGCAAACTGCTCGGCGACGTCATCCGCGCCTATGGCGGCGAGCGTCTGTTCGCGGCCACCGAGACGATCCGAAAAGCGTCGGTCGAGCGCCACCGCGACGCCTCCGAAGGCAAGCCCGGCGACGATCGCGCGGTCGATCTCAGCCTCGAAAAGCTCAGCCTCGACGAGACGCTCGATTTCGTCCGCGGCTTCATGCTCTTCTCGATGCTCGCCAATCTCGCCGAAGACCGCCAGGGCATCGCCGCGGAAGACGGCGCCGACCTCGCCTCCGCGATCGCACAACTCGAATCCGAAGGCATCGACCGCGCCCAGATCCGCACGCTGCTCGACCACGCGCTGATCGCCCCAGTGCTCACCGCGCACCCGACCGAAGTGCGGCGCAAGAGCATGATCGACCACCGCAACCGCATCGCCGAGCTGATGGGCCTGCGCGATCTCGGCCGCGACACCACGCCCGACGGCGACAGCGTCGACGACGCGATCCTCCGCCAGATCGCTTTGCTCTGGCAAACCCGCGTCCTGCGCCGCGACCGCCTCTACGTCACCGACGAGGTCGACACCGCGCTCAGCTACCTGCGCGACGTGTTCCTCCCCGCGCTCCCCGCGCTCTACCAGCGCTGGGACCGCGCGCTCGGCGAACGCACGCCGAGCTTCTTGCGCCCCGGCAGCTGGATCGGCGGCGACCGCGACGGCAACCCCTATGTCACCGCAGACTCGCTCAAGACCGCGCTGTCTAAGGCGAGTGAAGCCGTGCTCGGCTACTACTGCGACGCGGTGCACGCACTAGGCGCCGAACTCTCGATCTCGACCGAGCACGCCCCCGCCGATGCCGCGGTGCAGGCGCTCGCCGACGCCAGCGGCGACGATGCCGCCAGCCGCAGCGACGAGCCCTATCGCCGCGCACTCTCCGGCATCTACGCCCGCCTGTCCGCAACGCACGACACACTCACCGGCAAGCACGCCCCCCGCCCCGGCCGTCTCGTTGGCGAGCCCTATGCCAACCCCGCCGACTTCCGCGCGGACCTCGTCACGCTCGCGCACGGCCTCGGCATCGCGCTCAAGACCGGCGGCGCGCTCGGCCGGCTGATCCGCGCGGTCGAGACGTTCGGCTTCCACCTCGCCACCTTGGACCTTCGCCAGAACAGCGCCGTCCACGAACGCGTCGTCGCCGAACTGCTGAAAGTCGCAGGCGTAGAGGATGATTACCTCGCGCTCGACGAAGACGCGCGCGTCGCGCTGCTCCGCCGCGAGCTCGCCAACGCCCGCCCGCTCACCTCACGCTTCGCCGAATATTCCGAAGAAACCGCCGGCGAACTCGCGATTGTCCAGGCCGCCGCCGACGCGCACGCCGCCTACGGCCCGGCGTGCATCACCAACTACATCGTCTCGATGGCGCAGTCGGTCAGCGACCTGCTCGAAGTAAACCTCCTGCTCAAGGAAGTCGGCCTCTACCGCCCCGGTGAAACCCCGACCGCAGCGATCATGGCCGTGCCCTTGTTCGAGACGATCGGCGATCTCGAAGCCGCCCCCGCCGTCATGACCGCCTGGTTCGCGCTCCCCGAGATCGCCACCATCTCCAAGGCGCGCGGCCATCAGGAAGTGATGATCGGCTATTCGGACAGCAACAAGGACGGGGGATATCTCACCTCCACCTGGCAGCTCTCGAAAGCCTCGACCGCACTAAAACCCGTCTTCGCCGCCGCCGGCGTCGGCATGCAGCTCTTCCACGGACGCGGCGGCGCGGTCGGGCGCGGCGGCGGCTCGGCGTTCCGCGCGATCCGCGCGCAGCCCTCGGGCACCGTCCAGGGCCGCATCCGCATCACCGAACAGGGCGAAGTCATCGCCGCCAAATACGGCACGCGCGACGCCGCGATGACCAATCTCGAGGCGATCGCGTCGGCCACGTTGCTCGCAAGCCTCGAGCCCGAACGCCTCTCCAATGCCGACAACGCAAGCTTCTCTGCGGCAATGGACACGCTCAGCGACACCGCTTTCCACAGCTACCGCGACCTCGTCTACGGTACGGAGGGCTTCCGCACCTTCTTCCGCCAGATGACGCCGATCGCCGAGATCGCCGGCCTCAAGATCGGCAGCCGCCCCGCCAGCCGCACCAAATCCGACCGCATCGAAGACCTCCGCGCGATCCCCTGGGTATTCAGCTGGGCGCAGGCGCGCGTCATGCTCCCCGGCTGGTACGGGGTCGGCCGCGCGATCGCCGATTTCGAGGACAAGGCGCTGCTGAAGGACATGGCGCAAGGCTGGCCGCTCTTCGCCTCCGCGCTGGCCAACCTGGAGATGGTGCTGGCCAAGTCCGACATCGGCATCGCCGAACGCTATGCCGGGCTGGTCGAAGACGACAAACTCCGCGAGATCTTCACCACGATCCGCGACGGCTGGCACCAGACCCATGACGGGCTCCTCACGGTAACAGGCCAGTCCCGCCTCCTCGAAAAGCACCCCGCCCTGGACGCCTCGATCCGCCTCCGCCTGCCGTATATCGAGCCGCTCAACCTCCTCCAGATCGAACTGATCAAACGCCGCAGAGCAGGCGAGGACGACCCGCGGATAGGCGAAGGCATCCTCCTCTCCATCAACGCAATCGCCACCGCCCTGCGAAACAGCGGCTAAACTCCCTCGCCCCTCCGGGGAGAGGGAAGGGGCCCGCCGCGCTTGCGGTGGGAAGGGAGAGGGGCGTGAGGCTCAAGACGCCAATTCCCAACGCCCCTCACCCTTCCGCGACTACGTCGCTCCCTCCCTCTCCCCGAAGGGTAGAGGGACTAGGAATAAAACGGCGCAGCGACATCCTCACGCACCCGCATCAACCGCCCGGTCGCCCGATCCAGCAAAGCCCAGGTCGTCACCGCCTCCAGCTTCACCCGGCCGTCATCCCCGACAAACCGCACATGCCGATCGAACCGAGCCCCCTTAGGCGCCCCCTCGACCCAAGTCTCACCAACGACCGTCTCCCCCGCGACGACACTACCGCGGTAATCGA
Source organism: Sphingomonas sp. CFBP 13603 (assembly GCF_014892665.1). Classification (NCBI taxonomy): domain Bacteria; kingdom Pseudomonadati; phylum Pseudomonadota; class Alphaproteobacteria; order Sphingomonadales; family Sphingomonadaceae; genus Sphingomonas; species Sphingomonas sp. CFBP 13603. The sequence goes on from NZ_JADBIA010000009.1 coordinate 72,223, forward strand.
TCTCATGCCGCGTCACGACCCACACATACGCCAGCTTGTGCTCGGCCGGCGCCACAGCCTCCCAATGCGCGGTCGCGATGACCTGGATCCACTGCACCCAGACCGCATTGTTCACATGCCCAAGCTCGTCGATATCCGCGTCCTGCGCCGTGATCGAGAGCGTGAACCGGCTCACCCCGCGACGCCCAGCTGCCACAGCACGAACGCGTGTTCCTCCGCGCCCTCGCGCAACGACTCGAACCGCCCCGACTTGCCGCCATGCCCCGCGCCCATGTTGGTCTTGAGCAGCAGCACATTGTCGTCGGTCTTCATCAGCCGCAGCTTCGCCGCCCACTTCGCCGGCTCCCAATAGGTCACACGCGGATCGTTGAGCCCGCCAGAAATGAACATCGGCGGATAGACCTGCGCCTTCACGTTGTCGTACGGCGAATAGGACCGGATCAGCGCGAACGCCGCCTCGTCCTCGATCGGGTTCCCCCATTCGGGCCACTCGCCCGGCGTCAGCGGCAGGCTCTCGTCGAGCATCGTGTTCAGCACGTCGACGAACGGCACGTCCGCGATCACCGCGCCCCACAGCTCGGGATCGGAATTGACCACCGCCCCCATCAGCTCGCCGCCAGCCGACCGCCCCGCGATCGCGATCTTCCCCGCCGACGTCCACTTCGCGTCGACCAGCGCCTTCGCCACATCGACGAAATCGTTGAACGTATTCGCGCGCTTCTCCAGCTTGCCATCCAGATACCATTGCTGACCCAGATCGTCGCCACCCCGGATATGCGCGATCGCATAGGCGAACCCGCGATCGAGCAGGCTCATCCGCCCGGTCGAGAAGCCCGGCGGGATCGCATAGCCGTACGCGCCATACGCATAGAGGAACAAAGGCGCCGACCCATCGCGAACGAACCCGGCCGGATACACGATCGAGACCGGGATCTCCGTCCCGTCCCGCGCGACGATCTTGAGCCGCTCGGTCGCATATTTCGCCGCGTCATACCCGCTCGGGATCTCCTGCACCTTGAGCATCGTCCGCTCGCCGGTATCGACGTCATAGTCGTACACCGTCCCCGGCGTGACCATCGACTCATACCCAAGCCGCAGCACCGTCATGTCATACTCGGGATTATCCCCCAGCCCTGCGACATAGCTCGCCTCGGGGAAGTCGATCCGCTTGCCCTCGGTCGGCGTCTCGTACCGGTGGATCGCGATCTGATCGAGGCCATCCTCGCGCCCGTCGACCACGAAGAAGTCCTGATAACACTCCACGCCCGTCATGTAGAAATGCGGCGACGCCGGAATCAGCTCGCTCCACGCATCCGGCTCCTCGACCAGCGCGGTGCAAAGCCGAAAATTCGGATCAACGTCGTTGGTGTGGATGAACAGCGTCCCGTCATGCTCGTCCACATCATATTCGCGGCCCACCTTCCGCGCCGAAACGAGGATCGGCACCGCCAGAGGCTCATGCGCAGGCAGCAGGTACAGCTCGCTCGTCACATGGTCGCTGGTCGCGATCACGATCCATTTCCGCGAACTCGTCTCGCCGACGCCGACGCGAAAGCCCTCGTCCTCCTCGTGGAACAGTACGACGTCCTCGGAGATCGGCGTCCCCAACCGGTGGAACCGCGCATTGTCGGTCCGCCACTGCTCGTTCGCCAGCCCGTACAAAAAGCCTGCATCGTCCGCGGTCCAGACGATCTCGCTGAGCATCCCCGGGATCACGTCGGGCAGGTGCTCGCCGGTATCCAGGTCCTTGACCCGAACCTCGAACCGCTCGCTCCCATTGTCGTCGATCGCATAGGCGAGATAGCGCCCGTCATTGCTGATCGAGAACGCCCCGAGCCGGAAATACTCGTGCCCCTCCGCCAGCGCCGGCTCGTCGAGCAACAGCTCGTCGTCACCACCCGCAACGGGCTTGCGCCACCATTTCTTGTACTGCCCGCCGGTCTCGTACGCGGTCCAGTAGAGCCAATCGCCATCCTTCTGCGGCACCGAGGATTCATCCTCCTTTATCCGTGCCTTCATCTCTTCGTAGATCGTGTCGGTAAGCGCTTCGTGCGGCGCCATCTGCGCTTCGAAATACACATTCTCGGCAGCGAGATACGCGAGCACGTCGGCGTCATCGACCTCCGGATAGTTCGGATCCTTCAGCCACGCATACGGATCCTCGATCGTCACGCCATGCGTGGTGAAGCTGTGCGGCCGCTGTTCGGCGATGGGGGGCGTGGTCATCCCGGTGTGTTAGCCGGGCGGAGGGTGGAAGCCAAACGCTGCGGCGTTGGGGAGAACCGATCCCCGCACAACCACCACCCCGGCGAAGGCCGGGGCACAATTGGAAAGATCGCGGTAACTGCGCGCAATCCCTCGTTACCGTCGTCCCCCAATTGGGCCCCGGCCTCCGCCGGGGTGGTGGCGGCTCGTGCGAGCTACCGTAAACCAACCCTGTTTCCCCGCGAAGGCGGGGACCCAGTCTGGGGTCCCGCCTTCGCGGGAGAACAAGAAGCGGAAACGTACGATAGCAGCGAAGAATACCACCCCGGCGGAGGCCGGGGCCCAGTTGGAAAGGTCGAAGTAACGACGCGCTGCGCTTAGTTAGCGACATCCCCCAACTGGGCCCCGGCCTCCGCCGGGGAGGTGACGAAAGTTGGCCGTAGACACAGCAACGGTTTTGAGCCCCGCCCGCACCCGCTGTCCTACACATCTGCTTTCTGTCACAACGCCCGGCATCGACCGTGACCGCCCGATCCGCATCCATATCCATGCCGTCGTACCCGCACCCGACGCCCACCAGGGGCATGTATTGAAACCTCGCCAGCGTCTGCACTTTCTATACTTCACTTTTGACGAGAGACCGAACCGATGACCCCGACCGCCCGCTTAGCCGACCGCCTCGCGGCCCTCCGCGCCCAGCTAACTGCCGATAAACTCGACGGTTTCGTCATCCCGCTCACCGATGAACACATGAGCGAATATGTCGGCGGCTACGCGCAGCGCCTCGGCTGGCTCACCGGCTTCGGCGGCTCGGCCGGCACCGCGGTCGTCCTCGCCGACCGCGCCGCGATCTTCACCGACGGTCGCTACACGATCCAGGTCCGCGAACAGGTCGACGGCGCGCAGTGGGACTATGCCGACGTCCCCCAGACCAGCCCCGCCGCCTGGCTCGCCAAGCACGCCCCAGAAGGCGGCCGGATCGGCTACGACCCGTGGCTCCACACCGGAATTTGGGTCGCCGACGCCACCACAGCCCTCGCCGACCGCGACGCGACGCTGGTAGCGGTCGACACCAACCCCATCGACGCAATCTGGACCGACCGCCCCGCCCCCTCCCCCGCCAAGCTTACCGTCCAGCCCGACCAGTTCACCGGCGCCTCCTCCGCCGAAAAGCGCGCGAAGATCGCCGACTGGCTCTCCGAGCAGAACGCCGACGCGGTCGTCCTCACCGCACTCGATTCGATCGCCTGGGCGCTCAACATCCGCGGCGGCGACGTCGATCACACCCCCGTCGCACTGTCCTACGCGATCGTGAGCGCGGACGGCACGACCGACCTGTTCGTCGCCCCCGACAAGCTCGACGACGCCGTCCGCCAGCATCTCGGTAACGCGGTCCGCCTCCATGATCGCAGCGCGTTCTCAGCGGCCCTCAGCACCTACACCGGCAAGCGCGTCGCCGCCGATCCCGAACGCGCGGTCGCCGCGATCACGCAGGCGCTCCAGGCCGGCGGCGCGAAGATCCTCCCCCTCCGCGACCCCGTCGTCCTCGCCAAGGCCATCAAGAACCCCGTCGAGATCGCCGGCCACCGCGCCGCTTCCGCCCGCGACGGCGCCGCACTCGCGCGCTTCCTCCGCTGGGTCGAGAGCGAATGCGTTAAAGGCGGTCAGACCGAACTCAGCGCCGCCGCCAAGTTGCTCGCCTTCCGCGAACAGACCGGCGTCCTCAAGGACACGTCGTTCGACACGATTTCCGCCACCGGCGCGCACGGCGCGATCCCGCACTACCACGTCACCGAGGAGTCGAGCGCGCCGATCGAACCCGGCCAGCTCTACCTGATCGACTCCGGCGGCCAGTATGCGGACGGCACCACCGACGTCACCCGCGTGATGCCGATCGGCGAACCGACCGACGAGATGCGCGACCGCTTCACCCGCGTCCTGAAGGGCCATATCGGCATCGCCACGGCGGTCTTTCCCGACGGCACGATGGGCGGCCAGATCGACGCGTTCGCGCGCCGGCCGCTCTGGGAAGCCGGCCTCGATTTCGGCCACGGCACCGGCCACGGCGTCGGTGCGTATCTCGCGGTGCACGAAGGCCCGCAGCGGATCGCCGCGCCCAATTACCCCGGCGGCGCGGCGATGGAGCCGCTGCGCGCCGGCATGATGCTCTCCAACGAGCCCGGCTATTACAAGGCCGGCGAATACGGCATCCGCATCGAGAACCTGATCCTGATAGAACCGCGTGATATCCCCGGCGCCGACCGCGCAATGCTCGGCTTCGAGACGCTCACCTTCTGCCCGATCGAACGCACGCTGATCGAGCCGACGCTGCTGACGGCAGGCGAGCGCCAATGGGTCGACGATTATCACGCACAGGTGCTGGCGGTCCTGACCCCCGAAATGACCGATGCGGAGGATCGCACCTGGCTCACCGCCAAATGCGCGCCGCTCAGCTAGACGGCTCGTCCTTGATCAGAGGCGCAGCCCCGACGGCCCGCGCCTGCGCCTTCCGCCGCCGCAGATTCTCGCGCAGCGCAGCCGCCATGCGCTCGGCCTTCTCCGCCGCCTTCCGATCCCGATCGTCCATAAATACGCCCTATATCGGGCCGCGATGCCTTGACAACCGCGCCGCCCTCGTCTCTTAGCCCCACTCCGCCGGCAGCGATGCCAGCGAGTGCTGCCGTAGCTCAGTGGTAGAGCGCATCCTTGGTAAGGCTGAGGTCGTGAGTTCAATCCTCACCGGCAGCACCAGTATTCCCCGGCTGGTCGACGATCCGAAGCGACGTCGACCAGCGCGGACCACCCAAACAGCGCCGCTTACGGCTTCCTGAACTTGTAGACGAACTGGTCGGTCTTGCCGCGGATCTCAGGGTCGAACACCGCCTTGCTGTGGTCGTCCGCCGGATTGCGCAGCACGGTCGACTCGCCGACGAACTTGAAGCCCGCCGCCTGGACCTGCGCCTTCACCGCCGCCGGATCGATCCGGTGACGCGTCTCGGTGCCGCTCATGCCCGTCCCAGCGGCATCCGCGTGATCGATGACGATATACGTGCCGCCGCGCTTGAGCATCCGGAACACCGCGCCGTCGAACGCGCGCAACGCCGGTTCGCCCGCGCCCTTGTTGGGGATGTCGTGGTAGTTCTGCGCGGTCCAGACCAGGTCGACTGGCACCGGCGAGGTCGGCAGGTTGGTCGTCTGTACCTCTGCGGTGACGTTGGCGAGGCCACGCGCCTGCAACGCCGGTAGCGACTTCTCCGCGTACTTGGCCCCGGATGCGGGCCATACCGCATAAACGCGACCCTTGGGACCGACCACACCCGAGAAGATCCGCGTCCAATACCCGGCACCCGGAAGGTAATCGACGACGACGTTGCCGGACCTGACTCCCGAGAAGGCCAGCACCTCGGCCGCCTTGCGCCGCGCGTCGTCGCCCTGTTGGTCCGTCCGTGCAGGGTCGGCCAGCGCCTTGGCGATGGCCGGGCTGGCCTTCTGCGCACCTGCGGGCACTGCACCACCGGCAATTGCCACTGCCATCGTGGCGCCCATCCAGATCGATTTCATCATCCGTCTCCCACCGGTCCGGACGATAGTGCCGGATTCGGTGGGGAGGATCGTCCCGAAGACCGCGCTAGTCCAGATCGTTCTCGCTGATCACGACGATCTCCTGATCCGGATCACGCGCGAGGGCAACGACACCGAGGTCGGCGATCTCGTCGGCATGCTGTCGGAAGATCGCCACCGCATCGCCCTCGGGCGATACCGTGCTGAGCGCTTCGAGCACATCATATTGCACCGCGAACTGATAGCGCTCTTCGCTCACCTCGGCCTCGAACTCGACCTGGCGCAGGTCGCTGTTATCCTCGAGAGTCTTGGTATCGATGTTCAGACGGTCGTCGGCCATATGTTCACTCCTCGCTTATGCGCGGACAACAGTCCGGAGGCGGAATCGAGCCATCCCCGATCCCGAAAAGCTGTCGCCTCAGAGCCCGATCTGCAGGCTCGCGCGCAGCGACAGCGCGACGCGGCCCTGCTGCTGCTCGGCGTTGAACTCGCCGCCCATGCGGAAGATGCCGTTGCCACCGACGCCGCGCAGCTTGCCGACCCAGCCGCTGGTGCGCTTGTCAGGAGTCAGCGTGAACGACTGGCCGCCCTCGAACGATGCGGTGGTCGCGCCGAGCCCGCCACCAACGAGCTGCCGGCGTCCGCCCTCGGCTTCGACGCGGAACCAGCCGTCCTGATACTCGGGACCACCGAAGTTCAGCCCGAGCGCGCCGCTACCCGTAACCGCCAGCTCGTCGCTCGTGCGTGACCTGACGACGAGGTCGATCGCCTTGCCGCCGCCGGTCTCGCCATAGCCGTCTTCCTTCAACTTGTAGTAATCGATCGCGAGCACCGGGCGGAAGATCAGCATGCCCTTGCCTGCTTCATACGACAGCCCGCCGGATGCGGCGTAGAGCGTACCGTCCCACTTGCCCTTCGCGGTCCGGGCAACCGCCTCGCTGCCGATAGCACCGGTGAACTGCCGGATACCGTCGAACTTCACCTTCGCCCCCGACGCCCGCGCGTTGGCCTGCAGCCTGCCCCAACGCCCGCGCCAGTATCCGGCCAGCTCATACTGGTCCGAATTCACTTCATTGTCCGTGCCGTCGTCCGCGTCCTGTCCGTGGAGATAGGCGATCGAGGTGCCGAAGTTGCCGACGCCGGTCTTGTACTCCGCGCCTGCCGAGACGCCCCAGCCGCTGATGTCATAGCCTGCGGTATCAGCGACGCTCTTCGACGTTCCCCACGCGACCTGCGTCACCCAATAGCCCCATTTGCCCTCGTCCTTGAACGGGCCGTGCGGGTCGGCGAGCACGCGGGCAGTCGCGCGCGAGCCCATCGTGACCGCCTCGAACGTGCCGCCGGCATGGTCGGGCAGCATCTGGCGGACCGAGCCGCGGAACGCGTCGGCCTCGGTAATGTTGAGAAACGCGCCGCCGATCTTGGCGTCGTTGCCGAGCGCCTTGTAGATCGCATCATAGGCCGATGCCTGGGAACGGTTGAGCCCGAGTTCGGTCGACGATTTGCGCGCCACGTCGACCGCGAGGTCGTTGCCCGTGCCGGTCGCGATGCTGCCCTTGTAGAGGAACGGGAGCAACGTCGTGGTCGCGGTAAGGTTTGCAGCGCCCGTCAGCGTGCCGGCGCGAAGGACGGTGTAGCGCCCTTCCGCATCGACGACGCTGGTGAGCTTCAGGGCGAGCTTCGAATCCTTGTCGAACGCAGCCGTGCCCGCGACCTGGATCATCGTGCCGGTGCCGCCGGTCTTGTCGAGCGTTACCGCCAACACGCCGCCACCGGTCACCGAAAGCGAGGCGATCGATGCCGTCTTGGTGATGTCGAGCGTTCCGCCGTTGACCGCGACCGCAAGGCCGCCGGCATTGGCGAGCGTGCCGGAGAAGCGCGACGTGCCGCCGAGCGTCAGCGTGTCGGTACCGCCGCCAAAGTCCGCCGCGCCGCTGAACACCGAAGTTCCGGCGAGCGTGAGCGCGTCGTTGCCTGCACCGAACACTGCGCCGCCGGTGAAATTGGCGTCGCCCGAAAGCGCCAGGCGGTCGTTGCCGGTGCCGAAGCGCGCGGTACCGGCGACCGTGCCGTCCGCGACATCGAACACGTCGTTGCCGCTGCCGAAGCGCACGTCGCCGACGATCGCTGGCGCCGCGATGCCGGTCGCGACCGCGGTCTGGCGAACGATCGTGCCGGTGGTGTTGGCCGAGAGATCGATCGCGACGTTGCGCTCGGAGGTGGCCAGCGCGCCCGTTGCGCCGATGCCGCCGCTGTTCTCGACCAGCGTCACGGTGCCCGACCGATCGAGGATGGCGATCGCGGTGCCGTCGGCGGCCTGCGCGGTCGCCTTGATCGTGCCGCTGTTGCGGATCGTGGCGACGGATGCGCCGGTGTCGATCAGGACCGCCGTCGAACGCGATGCGGTCGTGCCGCCGCCTGCCGCGGAGATTGTGCCGGCATTACGGATCTCGGGCGTGGATGCACCCACGCCAAGCTTCAACGCGGTCGCACTCGCGCCGTTCGCGGTTGCCGCCACGGTGCCGTTGATGCCGATCCCGCCGGCGATCGTCACCGCGCCGCCAAGGCCACCGATCGCCAGGCCGTTGCCCTCGACCCCGCCATAGACACCGTTGCCCGCGATGCCGCCATCGACGATCAGGCCGTAGCCGGTCCCCGTCCCCGCCACCGCACCGATCGCGACCGTCCGCGTGGCCGAGCCGATCTGTACGGCGGGCGCCGCGCCGTAGGAGGTGATCGCGGCCGAGCCTTCGGTGGCGTCGGGAAGACCGTCCTTGTCCTCGTCGGCATCGGTCGTGCTCGCGTCCTTCGGCGGGATCGCGAAGATGATTCCACCCGACACGTTGCCCGCGACGACCAGCGCGGATCCGCCCTGCAACAGGTCGTCGGCGTCGAGCTTGGTCGTATCGGCCGGCGCCGTCGCATAGCGATAGCCGGTCGAGCCGAGCGCGCCCTGCACCACCAGCGCACCCGCGATGTCGCCATCGACGCGTGCGGCGACCGCGCCCTGCCCGATCGCCGCGATCGTGCCTGCGAGCCGGACGTTGCCGGTGACGTCGGCGATCCGCACGCCGGTCGATCCGTTGCCGGTGACCGTGGTCTGGCCGTTATGCGTGAAGGCACCGGTCAGCGGCCCGCCGAGCCAGATGCCGACGGAGTTGTTGCCCTTCACGGTGATCGCGCCGCTGTTGACGATCGCGCCCGTGTACGCGCCCGCGGTGCGGATGCCGGTGCGTCCGGTGCCGGCCGCGAACGGACCGTCGAGGTCGCCGTCCTTGTCGGTGTCGGTCGCGACATAGCTTTCGTCGATGATGATCTTGCCGGTCGCCGCGTTGGTGATTCCGCCGCCGGTGCCTGCGTTGGCGAGGATGCCGGTCGATCCGTCGGCGTTGGTGATCTGGATCGTGCCTTCGTTGGCGACCGAATTGACGCTGTCGACGGTGACTGCGGTGCCGGTGGTCGGCGTCACCGAACCGGCGGCGGCGATGCGGATATTGTCGGGCGTACCGGCCTTGATCGTCGAGGTCCGCACCGCGTCGGTCCGCTTGGTGTCGATCACGGTCTGCGCCTGGGCGCCCGTCGTTACCGCGAACAGGCAGGTGGTGGTCAGCAGGAGACGACGCATACGGAACCCTTTTCGATGTGTTTTCGAGAAGAGGACGGAGACGCGGCTCGCGAACCTTGAAGCGCGCTCCATTATCGTGCGGCACAATGGCCGAGGCGGCGCGTTGTGCGGCGGATATCTTCAGGGAAATGCCAGCATGATCACCACCATCGCCGAACTCGACCGCATCCGCGACGACAGCAAGCGCCTCGTCACGACGCGCTCGGTGATGTCGGCGGGCGCGGCGGTCGTGCCGATCCCCGGCGCGGACATCGTCGCGGATATCGGCCTGCTCACCAAGCTGCTGCCCGAGATCAGCAAGCGCTTCGGGCTCGATCACGAGCAGGTGAAGACGATGGAGCCGCAACTCGCGCAGCAGGCGCTCGTGATGGCGTCGAGTCTGGGCAACACGATGATCGGCCGGATGGTGACCAAACGCATCGTCGCCGCCCTCCTCCGCCGCGTCGGCGCCCGGGTAGCGGTAGGATCGATGGCAAAGTTCATCCCGTTCGCCGGCTCGGCCGTGGCGGCAACGATCAGCTTCGGTGCCATGAAACTTGTCGGTAATTCACACGTGGACGACTGCTACAAAACCGCCCTCGCGTTGCTGCCGGCCGATCAGCGAGCACTGGTGAACGCGAAGGGGTGAACCAGCGCCTTTCTGGCTCCCCTCCTTGAAATGGAGGGGAAAGTTAGAAGGCGGCGTCCAGGCCGATGCGGATCGTCCGCGGACGTTGCGGCGTAATCTGCCCGCTCCCAACCTGGAACGGCGTCCCCAGCGCGAACCGGTTTCCGACGCTGTCGGTCAAGTTCGTCATGCCGATCGTCACGCCCAACGACGGCCGCCCGATCCGTGCAGTAAGCGCCGTATCGAGATAATCGCCCTGCTCTTCGCCCAGCACCGGGCCGACACCCAACCGGGACCGCCCGACATAGCGTGCCCAGCCATACACCCGCAGTTCCAGATCCCGCCCGATATCACGCCGGTAATCCGCGCCCAGCCGCCCGGCATAGCGTGCGATGTTGGGCACCTGGCTCATCCGCGCAAGCGCCACCAACAGCGCCGCGCTCGGTTCGGTCACGCGGCTGTCATTATAGGTGAAGCCCGCGTCGAGGGTCAGCCCGGCGACCGGCTTCCATCCGCCCGCCGCGCTGAACGTCCAGATCCGTCCGTCGCCGATGTTGGCGGTACTCGGCAGGCCGGTGGCGTCGATGAAGTCCGCCTGGATATCCTGCCAGATCGTGTGCGAGACGCTCGCCGTCAGGTACGCGCGATCGACACCGGCGAGCCCGAAGCGCATGCCGGTCTCCAGCGTCCGCACGCGATCATTCTCGAACCGCCGGACGAAATCGCTCTCGATCGCCAGCCCGCCGGGCCGAAACCCCTGCTGGTAGCGGCCGTAAAGCGACACCTTCGGCAACACCGCCGCGATCAGCGAGGCGGACGGCAGCACGCTCGTCTCGATCCGGTCCGCCGTCACGCGCGCACGGGCGAGCGCAACCGTCTCCAGTCGCGCCGGTGCGATATCCTCGCCGGTCCCCGCGAGCGACGCCCGCGTGACCCGCGCGCCGGCGGTGGCGGTCAATCCGCGCACCAACTGCACGCTGCCCTCGCCGTACAGCGTTGCCTCGTCGATGCTGTTGGTCACGCCCGTCACCGGCGCGGGTGCCTCGACCGGGCCGAGCGAGCGCGACAACCGCGTGCGATTATGCGTGTAACTGCCGCCGACTACCCAGCCGAACCCGTTTAGCATGGGCCGCCACACCCGTGTCTCGTTCGCGATCATGTCGGTCGCATTGCGCTGCGCGAACACGCGCGGGCTGCCCGCGGCTGCGATCAGGGGGCTGCTGAATGCGGGCCAGTTGCTGCTTGGTAGCGCCGGATCGGCGGCTGGCAAGGTCGCGTCGTACCGTTCGGTCAGCGTCTGGCTGACGATCGCTGTCGAGGACTTGACCTTCAGCCCGCCGATCGTGCCCGACACGACGACCTGCCCCATCGTGTAGTCCGCCGAGAAGCCCTGCACGATGGCGCTCGACCGCGTCAGCGGCGGCGCGTCGCGGTCCGCGTACTGGCTGTCGTCGCCCTTGGTCCATTGCCCGATCCCGCCGAGATCGACCGTCCAGCCATTCCCCGCATCGAGCCGCAGTGCACCCCGCCCGCCACCGATCCGCGTCCGGTTGACGTCGCGGCGGTCGAGCACCGGATTGTCGATATACCCGCCCTCGCTCACGCCGTAGCCGACGACGCGCAGCGCGACCCGCTCGCCGAGCGGCACGTTCAGCGTCGCGCCGAGATCAGCCCCCGGATCGCCATGCCACGTCGCGGAGAGACCGCCCGCGATCGACGCCGACACCGCGCCCAGTTCCGGCGCGTTCGGCACGGTGCGGATGATCCCGCCGAGCGACCCTGCCCCGTACAATGTGCCCTGCGGCCCTTCGAGCACCTCGACCGAGGCGATATCGTAGAGCCGCAGGTCGGGATCGGGCGCATTGTAGCTCAGCCGCAAGTCGCCGAAATACTGGCCGACGGTGGTCTGGGTCGGTCCGGTGAAGCTGGAATCGGCGATGCCGCGGATGAACAGCTTGTTGCGGCCTGCGCCGAGATGCGTCGACGATACGCTGGCCAGCCGCGCGAGGATCGCCTCGGTCCCGCCCGCACCGCCGAGCGCAAGGTCGAAACCATCGAGCAACGCAACCTGCCCTGCGAAATCGCGCAGCCGCACGTCGCGCTTGCTGCCGGTGACGACAATGTCCGCGCCCTGTACTGCGGGTGGTACGGCGATCGGAACGACCTTCGGACGCTTCACTGGAATGACGCGCGGTGCGCGAGCGGTCAGCCGCCACCCGACCGCGCCCGCTGCGACGACGTCCGCATTCGCCGCAGTCGCCAGCCGGTCGAGTGCCTCGCGCGCACTCATCCGCCCACGCACTGCCGGCACGCGCCGCGCCCAAAGCCCTGGATCGCCGACGACGATACTCGTCCCCGATTGCCGCCCGAGCGCCAGCACCGCGTCCCCAAGACGCCCCGCCGGCAAGTCGACCGCCCCCTGCCCCGCCTGCGCAGGAGCGGCGACGGCGAGTGCCGCAACGACCAGACATCCGCGCATCCTCACGAGCGGGAGGACATCACCCAGTGACCGCCACGCTTGCGGATCGCGACACCCAGCAACGGCGCGGCGAGCCGGGGATCGCCCGACAGCTTGGCCGTCGCGATGCTGCCGCTGAACGCGCGCTTGGCGACGCCCGGATCGGCGCGCAGGTCGACGCCGAGTGCGCGCGACAGGTCGTCCGCGACCTCCGCCAGCGTCGCGCCCTCATACGCCAGCACGCTGTGGCGCCACGATCCGACGCTGGCGACATCGACCGCGGTCACGGTCGCCTTGCCGTCGCGCACCACCAGCCCCTGCCCCTTCACGAGCCGGATGCCGTCGCGTCCTGGGTTATAGTCGACTGCGCCTTCCGACACTGCGACACGCGTTTCGCCGCGCGCGCGCTTCACGTCGAACGCGGTGCCGACATCGATCAGCTGCGCGCCCCCGACGCTCACCTCGAACGGATCGTTGTCGTCGTGCCGAACGACGAACATCGCCTCGCCGTGATCGAGCGTCGCGACCCGCGGGTCGTTGTGGTCGAGCATCAGGCGCGTCGCACCACCCATCGCAATGCTGCTACCGTCGGCGAGCTGAACCGTCCGCATCGCCCCCGCCGCCGTCTCGACCGCATAAGGATGCGCGCGCGTTTCGATCGACTCATACCCGACGAACAGCGCGAGCGACGCGGCGATCGCTCCACCGGTCCAGACTGGCCAGCGCCTCCGCGGAGGCTGCATCGCGATCGGCGCAGCCTGCACAGGCGGCACCGTCGCCGCCATTTCCTCGATATCCATCGCCGTCGCATGATACGCCGCAGCATGGCGCGGGTCCGCCTCCAGCCAGGCGTGAAACGCCGGCCAGTCGTCGAACGCATCGCTGCCGGTCCGGACCACCCAGTCCAGCGCCGTATCGTTCAGCGCGCGTGCTTCGATGTCATCATGCTCCGCCATCATGGCCTCCTATAGCCGAAGACGGAGACGATCGTATCAGGCCTCATCATAACGTCGCTTTGCATCGATCATCGCGCGATACGCCTTCCGCAGATCGCCCTCGACCGTGCTGAGACTTACCCCGAACTCGGCAGCGACCACGCGCTGCTCGACGCCGTCGATCCGGTGCCGTCGGAAGATTCGCGCCGCCCGGTCGCCGACCGACTGCAACGACGACTCCGCCAGGGCCGCCTGCTCGCGTGCGATCACGACGCGTTCGGCGGAGGGCTCCTCGGAACGGTCGAGTGATGGTCCCCCCGTTGCCTCGGTCCATTCGCGATCGCGCTTCTCCGCCTGCCGCACCGCGCGGTGTCGATCGAGCATCTGGTTGTTCGCCATCCGGTAGAGGTACGACAGCGGCGACGCGATCGGGCCGGTGGGGGCGGTCTGGATCCTCACCCATAGTTCTTGCACAAGATCCTCCGCATCGCTCGCGCCGAGCGAGCGGATAAACCGCAGCAGCGTATCGCGATTAGCCAGGAAAACGGCCTCAAGGCCCGAGGAGTCCATGTCATGCCCGTGTCGATAGGCCGCCGATCGGCGCTCGGCGGCACCGTGTTCCCGGCGGGACGTACAGCGCTTGGCGGGGAGACACAATCGACCCGCCTCGCCACCTATCGATGCAGCAGCGTCCAGCCCTGCGGCAGATAGTCGGTCGACATGTAATAATAGAACAGGCACGTCCCGTCGCGGCGATAGGTGCCGCCCTTGACGAGGCCCAGCGCGGTGCTGCCCTCGAACACCGGCGCGCCGCTGTCGCCGGCCTTGCACGTCGGCCCCTCGACCGCGACCCAGGTCGGCAGGCACGCACCGCCGCACAGATCGCCCGCCGGCGCGAAATCGACCATCGCGATCACCGCACAGCTATAGCCGGTACGCTCGCCGCGATGACACACGAAGTCGCCCGCCCGCGTGCTCGTCCGGTAGCGCCACGTGGCGACGGGCCGCGCGAGCGTCTTGGCAGTGTCGGCGTAGAACAGCGGTGCGTAGCCGACGTCAGGCGCGGTCGCGACGTTGACCTGTACGTCCTGATACCCCCAGCCCCATTGCCCGACGAACGCCAGCGGCCATTCCTCGCGGCCGCCGTCCGAAGGGCGCTTGCCGACATAGGAGAGCGTGTCCGGGCAATGCGCTGCGGTGACCACGCCGTTGCGCACGCCGTCGGACACGACGAAGCCGGTCGTGCAGGCATAGCGCTTGCCATCGACCGTCCCGACGACGCGCCCGCCGCCCTCGATCGCGCTGCCGTCGACCGGGGCGGGTATGAGCGTGGGGACCGGAACGACCTGGTCCTGCGCCATGTCGACTGGCGGCCGATCGACGATATCGATCCGCACCGGCACGCCCGTCATCGCTGCGATCCGCGCGCGCAATTCGCCGTTCCGGTCGAGATCGGCGTCCGCACTGGCGGTCATCACGACGAGCTCGCCGGCCCTCTGGTCCACGCCCAGTCCTGGCGGGTGCGGGAGGGAATCGCGGATCTTCGCCTGATAGCGGGTGATCGCTTCGAGCACGGCCTCGCGCGTCGCGGCAGCGCCGGTGCGGAAGATGATCGGCACGGTCATGCCGCCCGCCATCACCGACTGCTCCACGACCGGATCGGTGCCGGTCAACAGCACGACGATGCGGTAATTCGGCAGATGTTCGATTGCGATCCCGGCCCAGCGATCCTTGAAGGTTTCACGCAGCGCGTCGGTTGCCGGTACGCTGTCGCCCTGCGCACGCATGCGCCGCAGCGCCTCGTCGAACGGCACGCCAAACCGCTGCGCGTATTCGGCGGCATCCTGCATCAGCGCATCGACCGGCAATTGGACACGCGCCGCTCCGCCTGCGGACGGAGGAACGACCTGCGCCACGGACGCGGTCGCCATGGCAATCACCAGCAGCGCGCTCGCCGTCGCGCGGATCAAGGTCATCAACATACACGGCGATCCTGGAGGCGTTGGGCGATTGTGGCCTGATACCGCCATGATCTGAACGGGCGCTGTCTTGCAAGCGACCTGAAACGTCCAAGGCAAGCAAACCCTGGTGATTGCGCGCGCTCCCGCATGCGTCCTATCAAGCGGCCCATGAAGATCATGCTCTCCGCCAGCCTCGCCGTGCTCGCCTTCGCGAGTGCCCCTGCCGCCGCCCGGCAACTCACCATCGACGACGTGACGATGCTCAGCCGCGTCGGTGCGCCGACCGCGTCGCAGGACGGGCATTGGCTCGTCTGGGCACAGCGCGAGACCGATCTCGCGGCGGACAAGGGGCGCTACGATCTCTGGCGGCTCGACTTGAGCAAGCCGGGCGCGACGCCGGTGAAGCTGCTCGCCGATCCGCAGGTCAACGAGAACGACCCGCAGATCGTCGGCAACACCGTGTATTTCACGTCCGACAAGGGCGGCGAAGATGCGGTCTGGTCGGTGCCCGTCACTGGCGGCACGTCGCGGCGCATCACCAGCTTCAAGGGTGGGTTCAGCGGGTTCAAGGTCGCGCCGACAGGCGATAAGCTGCTCGTCTGGGCGGATCGCAAGCCGGGCGCGCCGAGCCTCGAGCTAGCGATGGTGAAGAAGGATCCTAACGCGGGCGCCGGCCGCACCTACGACCAGCTGTTCGTGCGGCATTGGGATACGTGGGCGGACGGCACGCGCTCTCAGCTGTTCGTCCTGCCGCTGACCGCCGCAGGTGCGACCGGGAACGGCGTTCCATTGGTCGGCGCGTTGGTTGGCGACACACCATCGAAGCCCAATGGCGGCGGTGAGGAAATCTCGTGGAGTCCGGACGGCCGCACCGTCTATTTCGCGCTGCGCGAAGCCGGCCGGATCGAGTCGCTGTCGACCAATCTCGACATCTTCTCGGTGCCCGCGGACGGCTCGGCGGCACCGATCAACCTGACCGCGACGAACAAGGCGACGGACAACCTCCCGACCGTATCGCCCGATGGCCGCACGCTCGCATATTTCGCGATGCGTCGGCCGGGGTTCGAGGCGGATCGTCAGGTGCTGACGCTGCGCGATATCGCCAGCGGCAAGACGGTGTCGCTGACCGAGCGCTGGGACCGGTCGGTCGGCTCGATCGCGTGGGCGCCGGACTCGAAGTCGCTCTACGTGACGGCGGACGACACGCAGGAGACGCCGCTGTTCCGGGTCGATGCGACGAGCGGTGCGGTCACGCGGCTGACACAGGAGGGTCACGTCAGCGCGGTCGCGATCACGCCGCGGGGGCCTGTGGTGGCGATCGACAGCCTCACCGCACCCGCCGATTTCTACCGTGTCGCGGGCACCGGCACACCGCAGCGCCTGACGCAGGTCAACGCGACGAAGCTTGCCGGGATCGACATGCCGACGGTCACGCGGTTCAACTTCAAGGGCGCGAACGCGGACACCGTCTGGGGCTATGCGGTGAAGCCGTACGGCTCCACGGGGAAGGTCCCGGTTGCCTACATGGTCCACGGGGGCCCGCAGGGATCGAGCAACAACAGCTGGTCGTATCGCTGGAACCCCGCGGTGTTCGCGGGCGCAGGCTACGGGCTAGTCGCGGTCGATTTCCATGGGTCGACCGGGTACGGACAGGGCTTCACCGACGCAATCAGCAACAATTGGGGCGGCTGGCCGCTTGAGGATCTGAAGAAGGGGCTGGCTGCCGCGACTGACAAGTTCGCGTGGCTCGATGCGGACAATGCGTGCGCGCTTGGTGCGTCGTACGGCGGCTACATGATGAACTGGATCGAGGGGCAGTGGCCCGATCGCTTCAAGTGCATCGTCCAGCATGACGGCGTGTTCGACGCGCGCGCGATGGCGTACGAGACCGAGGAGCTTTGGTTCGACGAATGGGAGCATGGCGGGAAGGCCTATTACGAGGACCCGCAGGCGTTCGAGAAATGGAACCCGGTCAATTATGTGGCGAAGTGGAAGACGCCGATGCTGGTGATTACCGGCGAGAAGGACTTCCGGATTCCGTACACGCAGGGGCTGGCGACGTTCACCGCGTTGCAGCGGCGTGGGATCCCGTCGCGGTTGCTGGTGAACCCGGGCGAGAACCATTGGGTACTGAAGCCGAAGAACTCGCGGCAATGGTATGGGGAAGTGCTGGGGTGGATGGGGAAGTGGACGGCTAAGTAGGGGCTGCCTCTTTCCCTCCCGATGCCGCCACCCCGGCTAAATGAGCACCACCCCGGCGAAGGCCGGGGCCCAATTGGAAAGGTCGCAGTAACGACGGGCTATCCATCGTTACCTCCGTTCCCCAATTGGGCCCCGGCCTTCGCCGGGGTGGTGTTTGATGGTGGTAGCGCCCCAAGACTGACCGCGACGTGTTTCCCGCGAAGGCGGGGACCCAGACTGGGCTCCCGCCTTCGCGGGAGAACAAGGTTAGAGCGGACAACGCCCTCCCGGTCAGTGCGCTTTCGGCTTCTTCACCGCATGGAGCCCCAGCGCGATCGCCCCGCCCAGGATCAACCCGACGATCCCCGAGAAGAACGCGTTCATCACCCAGTTCACCGCGCCCCTGGCGAACGGCACCGCATGCGAAGCTGCCTCCGCCGTATCGTGGATCCAGTGCGGCAGCGTTGTGAACCCGAACTCCTCGATCCCGTGAACGATGATCTGCCCCCCGACCCAGACCATCGCCGCGGTGCCGATCACCGACAGTGCCGACATCACGATCGGCATGCCCTTCACCAGACCGCGCCCGACCGCCTGCACGACCGCGCTGCTGCGCTGCGCCAGATGCAGCCCGATATCGTCCATCTTCACGATCAGCGCGACCACGCCGTAGACGCCGATGGTGATGACGATCCCGACCAGTGCGAGCACGATCGCCTGCTCCCAGATCGGCTTGGTCGCGACATCCGACAGCGCGATCACCATGATCTCGGCGGACAGGATGAAGTCGGTACGGATCGCGCCCGAGACCTTCTGTGCCTCAAGCGTCGCTGCGTCGACCGGCTCGGCGACGACCTCCTCGGCATGGCCGCCGCCGAACGCCTCGAGGATCTTCTCCGCGCCCTCGAAGCACAGATAGGTGCCGCCGATCATCAGCAGCGGCGTCAGCAGCCACGGCGCGAACGCGCTCAACGCGAGCGCTGCGGGCAGGATGAAGACCAGCTTGTTGCGGAACGATCCCAGCGCGATCTTGCCGATCATCGGCAGTTCGCGCTTCGGCTCAAACCCGACCATGTAGCGCGGCGTGACGGCGGCATCGTCGACCACCACGCCGATCGCCTTGCTGCCCGCCTTGCCGGTGGTCGCGGCGATATCGTCGAGGCTGGCGGCGGCGAGCTTGGTGATCCCGGCAATGTCGTCGAGTAGTGCGACCAATCCTGTCGGCATCGATGGTGTCCTTCGCGTAAGTATCGCCGCTCGGTAACGTGACAGGATTGTCATGCAACGGCTTTCGCACTTGCGGTAGTGCGTGGCGGGCGGAATGGTTGCAGCCGACGCGACCCAAGCGACAGGACGGATCATGACCCCCTTCCCGAACGACGACTTCATCACGAACCTGCCAAAGGCGGAACTCCACCTCCACATCGAAGGTAGTCTCGAGCCCGAGCTCATGTTCGCGCTGGCCGAGCGCAACAAGGTCGCGATCCCGTTCAAGAGCGTCGAGGACGTCCGCGCGGCGTACAGCTTCACCAATCTCCAGACCTTCCTCGACATCTATTACGCCGGCGCTGCGGTGCTCCAGACCGAGGAGGATTTCCGCGATCTGGCGGTCGCCTATTTCGACCGGGTCGCGCAGGACGGCGTGGTCCATGCCGAGATCTTCTTCGATCCGCAGACGCACACGCACCGCGGCATCCCGTTCGATGTCGTCGCGCGCGGGCTGTTCGCGGGGATCGACGAGGCGCAGGCCAAGCACGGCATGTCGGTGGGGCTGATCATGAGCTTCCTGCGCCATCTCGACGAGGAGGACGCGTTCAAGACGTTCGCGCAGGCGGAGCCGTGGCTCGACCAGTTCATCGGCGTCGGGCTCGATTCGTCCGAGGTCGGCCATCCGCCCTCGAAGTTCGCGCGCGTGTTCGCGGCGTCGGCGGATGCCGGGCTGATGCTCTGCGCGCATGCTGGCGAGGAGGGCCCGCCCGCCTATATCCACGAGGCGCTCGATATCCTCCAGGTGGACCGGATCGACCACGGCAATCGCGCGCTGGAGGATTCGGCCTTGGTCGCGCGCCTCGCACGCGATGCGATGACGCTCACCGTGTGCCCGTTGTCGAACGTCGCGCTGCGCAACGTCGACCGGCTAGAGAACCATCCGATCGACCGGATGCTCGATCTCGGCCTGCGCGCGACGATCCATTCGGACGATCCGGCGTATTTCGGTGGCTATATCGGCGAGAATTTCCGCCAGACAGCGTGGGCCAAGAACTTGTCTCGCGAGCAGGTCGTGACGCTCGCGCGCAACAGCTTCCTCGGCAGTTTCCTGGATGACGACGCGCTCAGCGGCTATCTCGCGACGCTCGACGCCTATGTGAAGGCGCATCCGTGATCGGGCGGTTCCTGGCGGTCTTCGAGCCGTTCATCCTGATGCTGCTCGGCACCGTCGTGCTGGCGAGCATCCTCCCGGCACGCGGCGAGATGGCGACGATCGTCGGCTATGCCGCGGATATCGGCATCGTCCTGCTGTTCTTCCTCCACGGCGCCAAGCTGTCGCGCGATGCGATCTGGGCGGGCCTGCGCAACTGGAAGCTGCATCTGGCGGTACTGGCCATCACCTTCGTCGCGTTCCCGTTGTTCGGGCTGGGGCTGACCGCGTTGCCGTTCGTGACGGGACCGCTCGCTGCTGGGTTGCTGTTCCTGACGCTGCTCCCCTCGACCGTGCAGTCGTCGATCGCCTTCACCGCGATCGCGCGCGGCAATGTCGCGGCGGCGGTGTGCAGCGCGTCGTTCTCGAATCTGCTCGGTATCCTCGTCACGCCGGCGCTGGTCGCGCTGCTGATGAACACTTCGGGCAGTGGTGGCATCTCGATCGAGAGTATCGAGGCGATCGTGCTGCAACTGCTGGTGCCGTTCGTCGCAGGACATCTGTTGCGGCCGTGGATCGGTGCGTGGGTGACGCGCAACAAGGGCCTGCTGACGGTGGTCGATCGCGGTTCGATCCTGCTGGTCGTCTACAGCGCGTTCGGTGCCGCAGTGGTCGAAGGCCTCTGGACCAAATTGTCGATCGGCGACCTGATCCTGATCGGACTGTTGTGCGCCGCGCTGCTCGCCTTCGTGCTTGGGCTGACGTTTGCCGTTGCGCGGCTGATGAAACTCCCCCGCGAGGATGCGATCGTGCTGCAGTTCTGCGGTTCGAAGAAGAGCCTCGCGTCGGGCGTGCCGATGGCGGGCGTGCTGTTCCCGCCCGCGCAGGTCGGCGTGATCCTGCTGCCCGTCATGCTGTTCCACCAGTTGCAGCTGATCGCCTGCGCCGTGATCGCGCGGCGCTATGCCGAGTCCGCACCGCGCGATATTGCTTCAGATTAATATCGTAACCCGCTGCGAGTATTTGCTTTGTTCCGCCGGGGGCTGCATGATCGAGGCTCGATAGGAGAGTTTCGGTTACATGAGCGCGTCGAGCGATACTGCCGGTTCCGCCGATGGCGTGGGGCTGGACCTCAATGCGTGCGACCGCGAGCCGATCCACATTCCCGGTGCGATCCAGCCGCATGGCCTGCTTCTCGTCGCCGATGCGACCAGCTTGACGGTCGTGGCGGGCGCGGGCGATCTCGAGACCCGTCTGACCCTCGACTGGCTCGGCAGCGACCTGTCGGCGCTGTTGGCGCAGGACATCGGTGCGACACTCACGGCCAATGACACGGTCGCCGGCGTCGCGCTTGCCGGACTGCCGGTAGCGGGCCTGACCGAACGGTTCGATATCACCCTCCACCGCACCGCTGAACACGTGCTGGTCGAACTCGAACCCGTCGAAGCGGAGCCGGTCACGGCGGCCGGCATGCTCGGCCGGCTCAACGCGATGGCGATGACGTTCGAGCGCGCGAGCAACCTCCAGGCGCTGTGCGAGCGCGCCGCGACCGCGTTCCGTCAGCTGACCGGTTTCGACCGCGTCATGGTCTATCGCTTCCTCGACGACGAGGCGGGCCGCGTGATGGCCGAGGACAAGGCGACGGGGCTCGGCACCTTCCTCAATCACCATTTCCCCGCGTCGGACATCCCGAAACAGGCGCGCGCGCTGTACGTGCGCAACCGGACGCGGACGATCCCGACGATCGCCTACGCGCCCGCGGTGCTCCGCCCGGCCGGCTTCGAGACGCTCGACCTCAGCGACGTCGCGCTGCGCAGCGTGTCGCCAATCCATCTGCGCTATCTGGCCAACATGGGCGTGGCGGCGTCGGCGTCTATCTCGATCGTCAAGGACGGGCTGCTCTGGGGCCTGATCGCCTGCCATCACGGCTCGCCGCGGGGCCTGACGCCTGACATTCGTGCGGCGTCGGCGACGCTGGCCAGCGGGCTCGCGCGCCAGATCCGCGCGAAGGAAGAGGCGGAGACGTACCGCGAGCGGCTGCGGCTGCGCGCGGCGGAGGATGCGGTCATCCCCAAGCTCGCGACCGAACCGGCCCCGCGCAGCATCGTCGCCGCGTTGCGCGACGATCTCCGGCGGATGCTCGGCGGCGATGGCTTCGCCTATGTCGAGGGGACGATCGTCGACACCGACGGGCCGTGTCCGAGCAAGGACGACATTCTCGATCTCGCAGCATGGGCACGCGCGAGGGGCGTGATCGAGCCGTTCACGACGCATGAACTGTCGGCACTGTTGCCCCGCGCCGAGGTCTACCGTGCGCAGGCAAGCGGTCTGCTCGCTCTGTCGCTGGTCGACGAGGGGGCGGTGCTGCTGTGGTTTCGTGCCGAGCAGATCGAAGAGGTCGAGTGGGCGGGCAATCCTCACAAGGCGGTTTCGCTCGATCCGAACGCGATGCTGACGCCGCGTACCTCGTTCGAATCCTGGACGCAGGCGGTCAGCGGTCGCTCGCGACGCTGGACGCGCGAGGAGATCGAGGCCGCGCACCGGCTGCGCCGGGCGTTCCACGATGCGTACGTCAACCAGCGACTGCGGTTGCTGAACGCCGACCTCCAGCGGACGCTCGCCGACAAGGATGCGCTGATCGCGCAGAAGGACGTCCTGATGAAGGAGGTCAATCACCGCGTGCAGAACAGCCTGCAACTGGTTGCGGCGTTCCTGTCGCTGCAGGCGAAATCGTCCGACGATGCGAAGGTGAAGGCGCATCTGGCCGAGGCGCAGGCGCGGCTCGCAGCGGTCGCGCTGGTTCACCGCCGGCTCTACCGCGACGATCAGGTCGAGTCGGTCGACCTGTCGCGGTATCTGGAGGAACTCGCGGACGACATGAAGACGTCGCTCGGCGAGGACTGGTCGGCACACATCAGCCTGGATCTGGCGCCGGTGCTGGTACCTACCGACCGCGCGGTGAACATCGGGCTGGTGCTCACCGAACTGATCATCAACGCCAGCAAATATGCCTATGCCGGCAAGCCAGGGCCGATCCTGATCGCGCTCGAACAGCATCGTAGCCGGTTGCGGCTGATCGTCGCGGACAAGGGCGTCGGCAAGGCTGCGACAGCGACGGATGGACGGGTCGGATTCGGCAGCCGGATGATGAACGCGGTGGTCGCCGGACTGTCCGGGACGATCGAGCAGGACGACAACATGCCCGGGCTGCGCGTCGTGATGACGGCACCGATCGAGGATGAACGATGATGCGCTATCTGGTTTCGGGCTTGCTGGCCGCCAGCGCCCTCGCGACGCCCGCACTCGCGCAGACCGTGGCGATCACCGGGGTCCGGCTGATCGACGGGCGCGGCGGTGCACCGGTCGAGGATGCGACGATCGTGATTACCGAAGGGCGGATCGTCGCGGCGGGCAAGGTCGCGGTTCCGGCCGGGGCCGAGCGACGCGACTATCACGGGCGCAGCGTGATGCCGGGGCTGATCTCCGACCATAGCCATGTCGGGCAGGTGAGCGGCACCGAAACCGGCGCGAAGAACTACACACGCGCCAACATCGTCGCGCAGCTCGCGCAGTTCCGCCGCTACGGCGTCACCACGGTGACCGCACTGGGCAACAACGCGCCGTCGTTCGCCGCCATCCGTGCCGACGCCCATGCCGGGCGGATCGCGGGCGCAGACCTGTTCGGGGTGATGCAGGGCATCGGTGTTCCCAACGGCGCACCGCCCCAGGCGATGCTCAAGGTCGGCCCCGACCAGCTCTTCCGTCCGTCGACGGCGGACGAGGCACGCAAGGCGGTGGCGATGATGGCCGCCGAGAAGACCGACCTGGTAAAGCTGTGGCTCGACGATTTCGGCGGCAGCGTACCGGCGAAGATGAGCCCGGCGATCTACGACGCCGTGATCGCCGAGGCACATGCGCGCGGGCTTCGCGTCGCCGCGCATATCCACGATCTGGCGGATGCCGAGGCGATCGTCGCGGCAGGTGCGGACATCATCGCGCACGGCGTTCGCGACAAGCCTGTGCCGCCAAGCTTCGTTGCGACGCTGAAGGCGAAGGCGGTCTGGTACATCGCCACGCTTCAGCTCGACGAAGCGACGTTCGCCTGGGCCGATCGCGCGCCGTGGACGCTGACCCCGTTCGCACGCGCGGCGCTGTCACCGGCGCTTGCCCGGCAGATCGACGATC
Organism: Sphingomonas sp. CFBP 13603; assembly: GCF_014892665.1. Lineage (NCBI taxonomy): Bacteria > Pseudomonadati > Pseudomonadota > Alphaproteobacteria > Sphingomonadales > Sphingomonadaceae > Sphingomonas > Sphingomonas sp. CFBP 13603. The sequence goes on from NZ_JADBIA010000009.1 coordinate 96,300, forward strand.
CGGCATGGCGCGCCAAGATCCTGGCAGATCCAAAGACCGCCGACGCACGCATGTCGCTGGCGATGAACCTGCGCAACCTGAAGACGCTCTACGATGCCGGCGTGAAGATCGGTTTCGGCACCGACAGTGGCGCAAGTGCGGTTCGCGTTCCCGGCATCGCCGAACACCGCGAACTCGCGCTTATGGTGCAGGCCGGACTGACCCCGGTACATGCGTTGCAGGTGGCCACCGCGAACGCTGCGGGCCTGCTGGCGTTGCGCGACCGCGGCATCATCGCGCCGGGACTGCGCGCGGACCTGCTCGTGCTCGACGGCAATCCGGCGCGATCGATCGACGATGCCGACAAGGTCGTCGAGACCTGGGTAGCTGGACGGCCGGCCGCCTTCTGAAATACGTTTGATATGCATGGGTTACGGTCAGATCACCGGAACGAAGTCGGTATGATTGAGGTTTAAGCCGGCGAGTGGGGGCACTCGAACAGGATATTCCATCATATGACCAATCGTTCGTCGCGCGCCATGACGGCGCTTGCCGCTGCAGCGCTGATCACGACTTCCGGGCTTGCGCTGACGAGCCACGCGGTCGCGCAGTCGGCACGATCGGTCGATGCCGCTCCCCCGCCCCCACCGCCCGTGGCCGCGACGAAGCCGGCCAAGGCCGCGCCGGACATGCAGGTCGTGCTCGACCAGCTGGCGGCGCTTGGTGGCAAGCCGATCGAGACGCTGACGCCCGCCGTCGCGCGTACCCAGCCGTCCGCAGCCGACGCCGTCAAGGCGGTGATGGTCAAGCACGGCCTGTCGGCGACGCCCGACTCCACAGTGATGACGCGGGACGTTCCTTATGGCAGCGATGCCAACCAGTTCGCGCGGATCTACAAGCCTGCGTCGCTGGCGAACGCAAGAAACGTCCCGGTGATCGTGTACTATCACGGTGGGGGCTGGGTGATCGCAACTGTCGACACTTATGATGCCGCCCCGCGCCTGCTCGCCAAGCAGCTTGGCGCGATCGTCGTATCGGTCGAATACCGCCACGCACCGGAATTCAAGTTCCCGGCGCAGCATGACGACGCTGCCGCCGCCTATCGCTGGACGCTGCAGAACGCCGCATCCTGGGGCGGCGATCCGCGCAAGATCGCGGTCGCCGGTGAGAGCGCAGGCGGCAATCTGGCCGTCGCGACCGCGATCTATGCACGCGACAATCGCCTGACCCCGCCGTTGCACATCCTATCGGTCTATCCGATCGCCAACAGCAGCATGACGCTGCCCTCGCGGATGGACTCGGCCAACGCGAAGCCGCTCAACGGCGCGATGCTGAAGTGGTTCGGGCACTATTACCAGGCCACGCCAGCCGATGCGCAGGACCCGCGCCTGAACCTCGTCAAGGCGAACCTGCGCGGCCTGCCACCGACGACGATCATCAATGCGCAGATCGATCCGCTGCGCTCCGACGGCGAGACGCTCGCGGCGGCGATGCGTGCGGCCGGCGACAAGGTCGAGCAGCGCACGTTTCCAGGCGTGACGCACGAGTTCTTCGGCATGGGCATGGTCGTACGCGGCGCGCAGGACGCGAACACGCTGGCGATCGCGCGCCTGAAGGCGGCCTTTGCCGCCGCGCCAAAGCGGTAATCACGAAGCATCGGGGCGGCGTTGGCCGCCCCGACATCTTGTCGATCCGGCTTACCGCTCGCGCGTGGCAGCGAAGCGGATCTTGGCGTAGCGCTCGGCGATGTAGTTCACTTCCCAGGCGCTCTTGGCGAGGAAGACGGGGTTGCCGTCGCGGTCCTTGGCCATTGCGCCGCGGTTGATCTCGGCGAAGGTCTTCAGTTCCAGCGGGTCTTCCGCCGTGATCCAGCGCGCGGTCTCGTAGGGGGCGGGTTCGAGCCCGGCCGCGACCTTGTACTCCGCGTCGAGGCGCGAGAGCAGCACTTCGAGCTGAAGCTGTCCCACCACCCCGATGATCCAGTTCGAGCCGATGTCGGGGTAGAACACCTGCGTGACCCCCTCCTCGGCCATGTCGTCCAGGGCTTTGCGCAACTGCTTGGTCTTGGTGAAGTCCTTCAGCACGACGCGGCGCAGGATTTCGGGCGCGAAGTTCGGCAGGCCGGTGAAGCGGATCGTGGCCTTCTCGCTGAGCGTGTCGCCGACCCGCAGCGTGCCGTGGTTGGGGATGCCGATGATGTCGCCGGGGAACGCCTCGTCCGCCAGCTCGCGGTTCTGCGCAAAGAACAGGATCGGCGAATGGACTGCGATCGGCTTGCCGTGGCCGGTTGGCGTCAGCTTCATGCCGCGCTTGAACACGCCCGAGCAGAGCCGCATGAACGCGATGCGGTCACGGTGGTTGGGGTCCATGTTGGCCTGCACCTTGAACACGAAGCCGGTGACTTCGGGCTCGTCCGGCGAGACGGGGGCAGGTTCGGCGGGCTGCGCGCGCGGTGGCGGGGCGTAGTCGGCGAGCGCGGCGATCAGTTCGGCAACACCGAAGTCCTTCAGCGCGGACCCGAAATACACCGGCGTCAAATTGCCCGCGCGATAGGCCTCGGGGTCGAAACTCGAATAGCCTCCCTGTGCGAGTTCGGCCTCGTCGTTCAGGCGGATCATCGCTTCGGGACTGAGGATCTTGGCGAGTTCGGGATCGTCGATGCCGGTGAACGGGATCGCCTTGCCCATGAACTCGCGGCTGTCGCCCTCGGGGCGGCTCAGCGTGTTGGCGTAGAGATCGTAGACGCCCTCGAACTCGCCGCCCATGCCGACCGGCCAGCTCATCGGGCAGACGTCGAGCTGGAGCATCTCGGCCACCTCGTCGAGCAGCGAGAACGGATCGCGGCCCTCGCGGTCGACCTTGTTGACGAAGGTGATGATCGGCACGTTGCGCAGGCGGCAGACCTCGAACAGTTTCCGCGTCTGCGGCTCGATGCCCTTCGCGGCGTCGATCACCATGACCGCCGAGTCGACCGCCGTAAGCGTGCGATAGGTGTCCTCGGAGAAGTCTTCGTGGCCCGGCGTGTCGAGCAGGTTGAAGGTGATCCCCTGCCGCTCGAACGTCATCACCGAGGAGGTGACCGAGATGCCGCGCTGTTGCTCGATCTTCATCCAGTCGGAGCGGGCGCGGCGGGTCTGGCCGCGCGCCTTCACTTCGCCGGCGAGATGGATCGCGCCGCCGAAATAGAGGAGCTTCTCGGTCAGCGTGGTCTTGCCGGCGTCGGGATGCGAGATGATCGCGAAGGTGCGGCGGGGAAATTGGGTCATGGCGTGGGTCCGGTGAGCGCGGGTGGCCGGCTCGGGAAAAGAGGATGCGCGCTCTTGGCAGATGTAGGGCGTGGAGGACAGAGGGGCGTCCCTCAAGGCACTAATTCGGGATCAAGTCTCAAAGTAAAATCCTCCCCCGCCAGGGGGAGGTGGCACCGAAGGTGACGGAGGGGGAGGACACGGAACAGATGTGCCCCCTTCCTCCCCCTCCGTCCGGTAAGCGCCAGACACCTCCCCCTGGCGAGGGAGGATCGCAGAGGGTCCGATGCGTTTGGTTCAAACGGTGGCAGGCACCAGCGTCACGCTCATCGTGATGCGCTTCGTGCCCCCCGCGGCCACCTCGAACACACCGGGTTTGTCACGATAATCGCCGGTATAGCCTTCGGGGTCGGCGATCCCGTGCCAAGGCTCGACGCAGACATAGGCCGCGCCGGGCTTGGTCCAGATGCCGAGCTTCGGTGTGTCGGGAAAGGCGATCCGCAACTGTGGCCCGGTCTCGCCGCCATAGGTCACCGAGTCCGAATGGACCGGGTCCCACACCAGCGCGTCCTTGGCGAACAGCTCGTCGCGCAGAGCGATGACGCGGTCCTCGACCGGCGAGGGGCGCTCGTCGACCGCGATCTGGCCATCGGGGCTGATCGCCTTCAGCCTGCCGGGCTCGTCGGCGTCGAACGTGATGCGGTGGTCTGCGCGGGGCTTGCCGTAGGGGAGCGGCCAGGCGAAGGCGGGGTGGAAGCCGAAGCTTGCCGGCATCGCAACGTCGGTGCGGTTGTGGATGTGCGCCTGGAGCGTCAGCGTCGCGCCGTCCAACGTGAAGACGATGTCGAGGGCGAACGCGAACGGGTAGGCCTTCCGGGTTTCCTCGCTGTCGGTGAGGCGGAAGGTGGCGGAGCTTTCCGACTGCGCGACGATGTCGAACGTTGAATGACGCGCGAAGCCGTGCTTCTGCATCGGGTAGGCTTGGCCGTCGAGGCGGATGACGCCTTCGTTGACGACGCCGACGACGGGGAAGAGGATCGGGGCGTGGCCGGTCCAGAAGGCCGGGTCGGCGTTAGTCATCAGCTCGCGGCCGTCGGCGTCGTGGAGGTGGGTGAGCTCGGCCCCGTGCGGGTTGATCTGCGCGGTGAGGTGGTCGTTGGCGATCGTGATCAGGTCGGTCATCTCTGTCTCCGTGACGGTCGAACGGTCTATGCGCTTCGTGTCATCCCCGCGGAGGCGGGGATCCAGAGTGGCGACGCTGTCGATGGAATCGCTTGGTTAGCCCGTCTGGATCCCCGCCTCCGCGGGGATGACGAAAGAAGGGTGGTTCGGGTGGAGAGGACGCCAGCGCGTGCCCTCACCCTCGCCGCCTTCGGCGTCTCTCCCTCTCCCCTCGGGGGAGAGGGAAGGGGCCCGCGGCCGCTTGGCCGTGGGAAGGGTGAGGGCACGCTTAGACGCGCAGGCTCGCGCCCTGCTTTGCGGCCGCAGCGACCACCTTGTCGGCGATGGCCCTGATCTCTTCGTCGGTGAAGCTCTTGGCGGTCGGTTGCAGGATGATCTCGACCGCGACCGACTTGTGCCCCTCTTCCACCCCTGCCCCGGTGAACACGTCGAACACGCGGGCCGAGACGATCGCGACCTTGTCGGCGCCCTTGACCGCGCGGACCAGCGTGTCGGTGGCGAGCGCCGCCGGCACGAGGAAGGCGAAGTCGCGGCGGACGGCTTGCAGCGCTGGCGGCGTGTAGGCAGGGCGGGTGAAGCCAGACGCGCGCTTGGGCGGGATCGCGTCGAGGTAGATTTCTACCGCGGCAACCGCGCCGTCGAGGTCGAACGCCTTCAGCACCGACGGATGGAGCATACCGAAGCTTGCTAGCACCGTCTTTGGCCCGAGGCGAAGCGTGCCCGACTGACCGGGATGCCATGCGTCACCGGCTTCACCCCCTTCGGCTGCGCTCAGGACAGGCATGACTTGCAGGTTGTCGACCGGCGCGCCCGCGGCCGCGAGAAGCGCCAGCGCTTCGGCCTTCGCGTCATACGCGTCGAAGGTCGCCGCTTTCCCATCGCGCCAGCCGCGGGGGCGGCGGTCGCCGGCGAGGACTACGCCGAGCGTCGCGCGTTCGGCATCCGCGAGGTAGCGACGGCCGATCTCGAACAGGCGGACGCTCTGCTGACCACGCTTGAGGTTCCGGCCCGTCGCTGCAAGCAGGCCGGGGAGCAGCGACGGACGCATGACTTTCAGGTCTTCGCTGATCGGGTTGGCGAGCGTCCACGCGCCGCCGCCGAAGGGGGCTGCTTCGGCTTCGGAGAGGAAGCTCCACGTTACCGCCTCGTCGAGCCCGCGGGCGGCCGCCGCGCGACGCGCCCTACGTTCGAGCTTCTGCTCGGGTGTGGCGGTCGGCTTGGCGACGCCGGGCATGCGGGGGAGCGGCGTCGAAGGGATAGTGTCGATGCCCTCGATCCGGACGACTTCCTCGACGAGATCGGCGGGGCCATCGACGTCGCGGCGCCAGGTCGGGACCGTGACCGGCCATTTGCCCTCGATCGTCGAGAACAGCGCGTCGCTGAACGCGTCGGCGGACTTGATCGCACCGATCGTGAAGCCAAGCGACAACAAGGTCCGCGCCTGACGTTCGGGGGCGACGTGGAGGCCACCGAGGTCTGCGCTAAGGCGCGGATCGTAGTGGATTACGCGCGGTTCGAGCGGGGGTTCGCCGGACCGCGTGACGTCGCTGGCCGTGCCGCCGCAGATGTGGAGCACGAGCGCGGTGGCGATCGCGAGGCCGTCTTCGAGGAACGCCGGGTCGACGCCGCGTTCGAAGCGGCTGCGCGCGTCGGAGGTGAGCGTCAGCTTCTGACCGGTGCGCGCGATGTGGTCGGGATCGAAATACGCGCATTCGATCAGCACGTCGGTGGTGTCGGCCGAGACGCCCGAATGCTCGCCGCCCATGATGCCGCCGATGTCGTGCACGGCGGTGTCGTCGGCGATGACGGTCATGGTCGCGTCGAGCGTGTAGGTCTTGCCGTTGAGCGCCACGACCTGCTCGCCGTCCTTGGCCTTGCGCGCGACGAGGCCGCTGGAGAGCTTCGCGCGGTCGTAGACGTGGAGCGGACGGCCGAGGTCGATCATCAGATAGTTGGTGATGTCGACGAGCGCGGAGATGGGCTTCTGGCCGATCGCGAGCAGGCTGCGGCGCATCCACTCGGGGGAGTCGCCGTTGGTCACGCCGGTGACGGTTTGCGCAAAGAAGGCGGGGCAGCCGGCGGTGTCGTCGGTGCGTACGTCCGGGCCTGCGCCCTCGCTCGTGAACGCGTCGAACGTCAGTGGCGTCAACGTGCCGAGGCCGGCGGCGGCGAGGTCTCGGGCGATGCCGCGGACGCCCATGCAGTCCTGGCGGTTGGGCGTGATCGCCACGTCGATGACCGGGTCGGTGAGGCCGGCATAGTCGGGGTACGCGGTGCCGATTGGGGCGTCCGCGGGCAGTTCGATGATGCCGTCGTGATCCTCGCCGAGTTCCAGCTCACGCGTCGAACACATCATGCCGTTGGATTCGACGCCACGGATGCTGGCGAGCTTGAGCGTGACGTCGAGGCCGGGGACGTACGCACCGGGTGCGCCGAACACGCCGACCAGGCCGGCGCGGGCGTTGGGGGCGCCACAGACGACTTGCAACGGACCGTTACCGGCGTCGACCGACAGGATCTGGAGCTTGTCGGCTTGCGGATGGCGTTCTGCGCTGAGTACCTTGGCGATCTTGAACGCGGCGAGCTTCTCGCCGGGATTCTCGACGCCTTCGACTTCGAGGCCGATGCGGGTCAGCGCTTCGACGATCTGGTCGAGCGTAGCGCTGGTGTCGAGGTGCTGCTTGAGCCAGCTGAGGGTGAACTTCATGCGCCGACTCCGCCGGACAAGGTGGGGACGTCGAGGCTCGAAAAGCCGTAATGCTTGAGCCAGCGGATATCGCCGTCGAAGAACGGGCGGAGGTCGTCCATGCCGTATTTGAGCATGGCCAGGCGGTCGATGCCGCAGCCGAACGCGAAGCCCTGCCATTCGTCGGGGTCGAGCCCGCAGGCTTCGATGACCTTGCGGTGGACCATCCCCGAGCCGAGGATCTCGAGCCAGCCATCGGGCTCGGCGCCGCCGACGACGCGCTTGCCCTTCACCAGCGTGTAGCCGACGTCGATCTCGACCGACGGCTCGGTGAAGGGGAAGTAGCTGGGGCGCAGGCGGAGCACGATGTCGTCGCGCTCGAAGAACGCCTTCACGAAGGTTTCGAGCGTCCACTTCAGGTGGCCAAGCGTGATGCCCTTGTCGATCACCAGGCCCTCGACCTGGTGGAACATGGGCGTGTGCGTCGCGTCCGAGTCCGACCGGTAGGTGCGGCCGGGGGCGATGATGCGGATCGGGGGTTTCTGCGACAACATCGTGCGGATCTGGACCGGCGACGTGTGTGTGCGGAGGAGCGAGAAGGTCGTCTTCTCGTCGGCGATGCCGGCGACCTTCGCGTCGATCCCCTGCTGGAGATAAAAAGTATCGTGCATCGCGCGCGCCGGGTGCGTCTCGGGGATGTTGAGCGCGGTGAAATTATGCCAGTCGGTCTCGATCTCGGGACCGGTCGCGACCGCGAAGCCGAGGTCGGCGAAGATTTCGGCGAGTTCGTCCATGACCTGGCTGACCGGGTGGATCGTGCCGGCGGGCGTCGCGTCGGCGGGGAGCGTCATGTCGAGCGTTTCGCTGGCGAGGCGCGCGTCGAGCGCGGCGCGTTCGAGCGTGGCCTTGCGCTCGGCGATGCCGTTGGCGACGGCTTCGCGCAGGCCCTGGATCAGCGGGCCCTGCACGAGGCGCTCGTCCGGCGTCATCTTGCCGAGCGTCTTCAGCAGCAGCGTGATCGTGCCCTGCTTGCCGAGCGCCTCGACCCGGCACGCATCGAGCGCGTCGAGCCCGGATGCGGCGGCGATCGCCGTCAGCATGTGGTCGCGCATCTGGTTCAGGTCTTGCGTCACGTCATACTCCCAGGGCGGGTTCGGTGGGTAGTTCGGGCAGGCGGGGCAGCCCGAGGCCGATACCCAGATCGTCCCAATTCTCGTTGCGCGCTTCGATCAGGTCGATCTTCCACGCTCTTCGCCAGTCCTTCAGCCGCTTCTCGCGAACGATCGCGGCCTCCATCGTGTCGAACATCTCGTAGTAAGCGAGACGCTTGATGCCGTACCGGCGAGTGAAGCCGGGGATCAACCCCTCTCGGTGCTGAACCAGCCTTGCGAGCAAGTTTGAGGTGACGCCGATGTAGAGCGTGCCGTGGCGGCGGGAGTGGAGGATGTAGACGCAGGGCTGGAAGGTTTCGCGCATTTCGTGCTCCCCTGATCGCCGCGTCCCGGATCTTTTAAATCCGTGATTATAACCCCGTCATCCCGGCGGACGCCGGGACCCACGGTAGCGGGCCAGGTGGTGGTAGCACGTTATCGCCGGGTCCGCCGTAACCATGGGTCCCGGCGTTCGCCGGGATGACGGATAGGGGGCGGGCGGAACGGAGTTTGAGGATGGGGGGCAAAATTGGTCAGCACCCCACACGCAGAAAGGGCGCCGGTGGTCTTCCACCGACGCCCTCCCAAACCTCACCTCAGTCGCGAATTACGCGGCCTGGGGAAGCGCCGCCTTCACCTGGGCGACGATGGCGCTGAATGCTGCGCCCTCGTGCATGGCGATGTCGGCCAGGACCTTGCGGTCCAGTTCGATCCCTGCAAGCTTCACGCCGTGCATGAACTGCGAATACGTCAGACCCTCGGCGCGGACGCCGGCGTTGATGCGCTGGATCCAGAGGCCACGGAACGTGCGCTTCTTAACCTTGCGGTCGCGATATGCGTACTGTCCGGCCTTCTCGACGGCCTGACGGGCGATGCGGATGGTGTTCTTGCGACGGCCATAATAGCCCTTCGCCTGAACCAAAATACGCTTGTGCTTGGCGCGGGTGGTAACACCCCGTTTTACGCGTGCCATTGTCTAATTCCTTCTCAGCTCAACGCAGGCCGTAAGGCGCCCAGGCCTTCACTGCTGCGGTATCAGCCTTCGACAGCAGCTTGGTGCCGCGGTTCTGACGGATGTACTTGCCGTTGTGATGCGCCAGACGGTGACGCTTGCCGGCGACGCCGTGCTTGAGCAGGCCGGTGGCGGTGAGCTTGAAGCGTTTCTTGACGCCGCTCTTGGTCTTCAGCTTGGGCATTTTTATCCTTTCGGTTACGAAGGAGGACGCTGAAATCGCCGCGGCAGCCCACACTGGCCGGGCGATTCGTCGAACGCGTTCCCTTCGAGGAAGCGGGGCCGATACCCGCATTAATTAGGAATATCAACCGCTGTGGAACTGCCGCCGCAGCCATGCGATAGGGCTTGCATGGACGCCAGCCCGACGCAGCCGATCGACGCCCCCTCCCCGGCACCCGAACCCGTCGACGTGCAAAAACGTCGCAAGCGGCGGATACTGCGCAACATCCTGCTGGGAATCGTCGCGGTCATCGTCGCGATCTGGCTGGTGCTGTACATCACCAAGGGGCGCTTCCTGAAGCATCCGTTCGAGCGCGTCGTCGGCTCGCTGACGCACCGGACGCTGACCGTGCGCGGCGACTTCCAGCTCTATTTCGCGCCGTTCCGCATCAAACTGTACGCGGAGAACTTCACGCTCTCGAACCCCGACTGGGCGAGCAGGCCAAACCTGTTCCAGGCGGACAAGCTCGACACGCGGATCGCGCCGCTGTCGCTCATTTTCGGCAAGCGGCGGCTTTACTGGCTCGATCTCGTCAACGGCGCCGTCGATCTGGAGTGGAACGCGGCGCATTCGGCGAACACCTGGACGTTCTCGAACAAGAAGGGTGGCAAGCCGCTTGAGTTCCCGCGGATCGACGTGGCGACGGTGACCGGCACCACGGTGCGCTATCTCGATCCGCGGATGCGCGTGCTGGCAGACCTCAAGGTCGCTGACATCCGCTCGGTCGACGCGACGATCGGGCGTGCTGTGGGGCTGACCGGCAAGGGGCGGCTGCGCGAGACGCCGTTCACACTGACCGCGCAGTTGCTGTCGCCGGACGCGACCGCCAATCGCGGACAGAACAAGCTGGTCGCGCGGGCTCGGGCGGCGGGGAACATCATCGACGTCGCGGGGACGCTGCCGAGCATCGCAGATGTCGAGAACGTGCCGCTCGCCGTGACCGCGCGCGGCGCCAATCTGTCGACGCTGCTCGGCGTGATCGACGTCGCGATCCCGAACACGCGGACCTACAAACTGCGCGCCCAGCTGATCAAGCAGGGCGACGAATACGCCTTCACGCACTTGCGCGGTTTTGCGGGTCGGACCGATCTCGCGGGCAAGCTGACGATCGTCAACGGCGCGCGCATACATCTCGACTCGGTGCTGACGACCAAGAGCCTGGACATCATCGATGCGGCCCCGTTCATCGGCTTCAATCCCGACATCGTCGAGTCGAAGGGGGCTGTCGCGGCGGCAGCCGCGACGGGCGCCGCACCCCAGCGTCTGTTGCCCGACGGTAACCTGCCGGTCGCGACGATGCAGATCTTCGATGCCGACCTGAAATGGACGATCGGCGTCGTGAAGTCGCGCAACCTGCCGATCTCCGATATCGATCTAACGCTCGACCTGGAGCGTGGGCGGCTGGCGCTGTCCCCGCTGACCTTCTCGATGGCACGCGGCAACGTGGCCTCGGACGTCATCTTCGACACGCGCGCACGGCCGAGCGCGGTATCCTACGACATTCGTCTTGCGCCGACGCCGCTGGGTCGGCTGCTCAAGGGCTATGGGCTGACCGAGGCCGGGACGACCGGAACCGTCAAGGGTCGCATCAAGCTCGACGGGCGTGGCGACTCGATCCATGATTCGCTGGCGTCGTCGCGCGGGCGGATTGCGTTCGTTTTGCCGTCGGGGGCGCTTTCGGTGCGCAACGTGCAACTCGCAGAACTCGACATCGGCACGTTTGCGCAGCGGATGTTCCAAGGAAAGCTCGACGAGCCGGTACAGATCAATTGCGGGCTGATCGGATTCACCGTGCGCGGCGGGGTCGCCGCTGCGGACCCGATCCTGATCGATACGCGCAAGAACGTGATCGTCGGCCGCGGTGGGTTCAGCTTCCGGAATGAGGCGGTGGACCTAGCGTTCCGAGCAGATTCAAAGAAGTTCAGCCTATTTGCGGGGCAATCGCCGGTTGGGGTCGGCGGAATGTTCGCCGCGCCTAAGCTCAACGTAATTTCGAAGGATCTGCTTGCGCGGGTCGGCAGCGGGCTTGGGCTGGCGCTGGTCGCAACGCCGGTTGCGGGGATCCTGGCGTTCGTCGATGTCGGGGATGCGAAGTCCACTGCGTGTGGGCCGGTCCTCTCCGGGGCTACGGCGGCGGCGCAGCGGACTACCAAGGGCCAGCCGCGCGATGACGTGGGGCATGGGACGACCGCCAAGGCCGAGGACGGGAAGACGTCTGACGCGGAGAAGAAGGGGCAGAAGAAGAAGTTCCTGGGAATCTTCTAACGCGGCGAGGGCGAGTAAATACGCTCCCTTCCCTACCTCGCCCGTTCTGGGGTCAGGCGGCGCCGGCGCCAGCGGTTGGGCGCGCGTAGACGGCCAGCGTTGCGTGTCCGTGGGTCCCGGCGTCCGCCGGGATGACGGATGTGGGTGGTGAGATGGGTCGGTTGCGGTTTGCGATGCAGCCCTTTGGTTCCCCCTCCCGCCCGCGGAGTTGAGTAGGGCTGAACGCATGCCGGTCGCCGGTACGTACGTCGCGCCCTCCCCTAGCCCCTCCCGCAGGCGGCAGGGGCATCTTTCTCAGTGGTTATGGCCGTCATGGGCGTGCCCGTCATCTTGCAACAGGTGCATCGCCTCGAGCACGTCGTCCATTCTCGCCGGATCGCCGATCGCCAGCACGTGGCCTTCGCTGTCCGCGGTCAGCGGGTCACCGTTCCAGTCGCACATGCGGCCGCCCGCCCCTTCGACCACCGGTACCAGCGCCGCGAAGTCGTAGAGCTTGAGGCCAGACTCGCAAACCACGTCGAGATGCCCGCTCGCGAGCAGACCGTAATTGTAGCAGTCGCCGCCATACACCGGCCCCTGCCGCGGGTTGCCGCCCGAGATTGCCGCGACCAGCGCCAAGTAGTGCGGGACGTCGACCTCGTCGAAGAGGTGCGGGCTGGTGGTGGCGATCGTCGAGCCTGCCAGTTCGCGGCAGGTCCGCGTGCGGACCGGTACGCCGTTCAGCGTCGTCGGACGCCCCGCGACACCGACCCAGCGTTCGCGCTGGATCGGCTGGTCGATAATGCCAAGCACCGGCCAGCCATCCTCGACAAGCGCGATCAGCGTGCCGAAGATCGCGCGCCCGACGGTGAAGCTGCGCGTGCCGTCGATTGGATCGAGCACCCATTTGCGGTTGGTGACGCCCGACTTCTCGCCAAACTCCTCGCCGACGATGCCGTCGCCCGAGCGTTCGGCGTCGAGCAGGCGCCGCATTGCGGTCTCGGCCTCGCGGTCGGCACGGGTGACGGGGGATTGGTCATCCTTGATCTCAACGCCGTGCTCATGGCGGAAATAGGGTCGGATGACGTGGCCCGCAGCATCCGCGAGGCGGTGCGCGAGATCGATATCGGCTTGGGTTACTGGCATATTTCCAGCCTATCGAGCGCGAGCGTCACGGGCAATGGACGGATCGATCACGCCAGCGTAGGTCATTGCGATCTAAACGGAGTATCATCCATGCGCCTCGTCTCGACACTTGCTACCGCCGCCGCCCTCCTCGTCGCGGCGCCTGCGCTGGCGGCACTGGCTCCTGGCGCCAAAGCTCCGGATTTCACCACGCGCGGCGCGATCGCCGGCAAGGTGTTCACCGTCCACCTCGCCGAGCAGCTGAAGAAGGGCCCGGTCGTGCTCTACTTCTTCCCGGCGGCGTACACCGGCGGCTGCAACGCCGAGGCGCACGCGTTTGCCGAAGCGATCCCGGCGTTCACCAAGGCAGGCGGCACGGTGATCGGCATGTCGGCCGACAACGTCGAGACGCTCAGCAAGTTCTCGGCCGAGAAGTGCGCGGGCAAGTTCGCGGTCGCCAGCGCCGGACCGAACGTGGTCAAGGGCTACGACGTAGCGCTCGGCAAGCAGATCGCGGGCCGCGATATCACCAAGCGCACCAGCTACGTCATCGCGAAGGACGGCCGAGTCGCATTCGTGCACGACGACATGAACCCCGCCGAGCACGTCGCGACCACTCTCGCCGCCGTTCAGAAGCTCACGGGGCGGTAAATCGGTAGATAATTACAACGGCCGGCAAATAATTGCCGGTCAGTGACGCTATCCTAACGCTTTTGGGTCTATTGATTTAGATCGAGAGGCGGAGAGTGACATGCGGAATGCGCGGGCGGCCAGGCCAGTGATCGAATCATCGCCGGACAGCACGCTGTTCGAGCGCATCGGTAGTTTCCTGGCCGAACATGGGCTTAGCCCCGATCCCGCGCATTACGCGTTCGCGTTTGCAGTGCTGTCCGCCCCCACCGGACCGTTGGCCAAGACCGTGTCGCGGCTGACGGCGCACGGTGTTCGGTTGAGGGCACATGACATCGAACGACTCGCGGGGCGTGTCGCGGACGGCCCGCCAACCGTCCGAAAACGCCGCGCGGCGACGTCCGACGCCAATACCGATACGGCCGATGCACTGGTCATCGAGACACAGCAACAGGTCGACGACTTCGCGCAGATGATGCGGACGATGCAGGCCGAAACATCCGGATTCGGGCGCGATCTGGCCAGAAGCGCGGCCTCGATCACGCAGATGGCGGAGATCGACGAGATCACCCGGATCACCAGCTCGATGATCGCGCGCATCCATGACAGCGAAGTCCGACTGGCCGAGGCAACCGCGGAGACCGATGCCTTACGCGCCAAACTCGCCGAAGCGCGCGATACGGCACGGCGCGACGTCCTGACCGGCCTGCCCAACCGCCGTGCGTTCGAGGAAGCCTTCGCCGGGCGCGATCCGAGCGCGGGGCCTTACTGCCTGGCGGTATGCGACATCGATCGCTTCAAGCACGTCAACGATTTGCATGGCCACGGCGTCGGCGACCGCGTGCTGATCGCGATCGGCCAGGCGATGGCGACCGAATGCGCGCCACATCTCGTCGTCCGTCATGGCGGCGAGGAGTTCGCGGTGCTGCTGAGCGGCGTGAGCCTGTCCCACGCTGCCGAGCTGCTCGATACGGTTCGCCAGACGGTCGCGCAAAAACGGTATCGCAATCGCGAGACGGATACGGCGCTGGGGACGATCACGTTTTCGGCGGGCATCACCGCGATCCACGCCGATGAACCCGCCGAAACCGCGTTCGAGCGCGCCGATCGGCTGCTGTATACCGCCAAGGAACGCGGTCGCGATCAGGTTTGCGCGGCCTGATCCTGGAAGTTGGTGCGATTTACCGCGCTGACATGGCGCGTTTTCCCAACTCCTTGGTGGGCGATCTAAAGATTCTAGCTAGATCAACGCGTTAAAAAACTGGCACGGCGCATGCAACTCATTCGACATGGGAGGCTGGATGGTCCGGCACCCACCAGTCGAAGGAATTTCCCATGTCGCTCCGTTTCGAAACCGCCCAGCGTATCGCTCTCTCGTTCGTCGGCGCGCTCTTCTTTGCCGCGATCGCCGTCAGCGCCGCCACGCCAATCATCCCGATCGCCTAACCGCTGCGCCAAGGAGCATCGCCATGAACCGCAGCATCATCATCGCCCTCGCCGCCTTCTCGACCACGATCCTGTTGATCGTGTCACATACCGGCAGCGTGCTGGCCTGACGATCCGGGCCGTTGCCCAATGACGGACCAGGCTTCACTGCTAGATCAGGCAGGCGCGCCTATCCCCACCGGTCCGACCGGTGCATCTTCTTCCCGCGAATAGGTCCCGATCAACAGCCCCGCCGCCAGGACGTGACCGGTAATGGCGTCGATCACCGCAGAGCGACCCGGCGTCGAACCGGGATCCCCTGCCCCCGCGCCGATCGCGAAAAGCTGGAATGCATAGCGGTGCTCGCCATGCCCACGCGGAGGATCTGGCGGCAGCCAGCCTTCGCGCAGATAAGAGTTGCGTCCGACATCACGGCCGCCGGTATCGTCGCCAGCGCCGTCCGCGACGATCGCACCCTCCGCCAGCCGTACCGCATCGGCTTCGAGACCCCAGACGATCGCATGGACAAGAGGTTGCGGTGCCGGGGCATCGGGATCCTCCACGACGAGCACCATGCGCTGGGTTCCAGTCGGTGGCGTGCTCCAGACCAATGGCGGCGATACGCCCTCGCCGGCTTCCGCATCCGCGGTGAAGCGTGGCGGCAGGCGGCTTTCATGCGCGAAGGCGGGACTGGTCAGGTCGAGCGTTGCGAAATCGCTGCCCAACTGAACGATGGCGAGCTTGTCGGCTCCGGCACGCAGACCGCTCATCGCGGCGCCGAGCCAGGCGGGAATGTGTTCGAGCATGGCTTATCCTTGCGAGGGGCAGGCGGCGTCGCGGCGGGCGGGCGCGGCACCGTCGTACCAGTCGCTACGCGTGCCCATCGTCGTCGCGTCGTGGTAGCAGACTTCGGTCTTGCCGCCCTTCGGATCGACGAGCACGGCCCAGTTGTGATCGCCGCAATTATGCTGTTCGCAGCCCCATGCGGCGACGCGGTTGCCCAGCGTGAAGATCGGCGTCTCCGGCCCCGTACGCCCACGGATCATCTCGCGCAGCTTCGCATCGCCGACCGCATGGACCAGGCCGGTAGCGACATCGGTGCGGTCGAAGAAATCGACCCCACCGACGGCATCATGCGGATATTTGCCGACATAGGCGGTGATCGGCGTGGTCTGCGCCTGTCCGGCGATCGGCGTCGGCGCGCGCGTTTCGGGGGGCGTGAACCCGCTTGGAGCGGCGGTGTTCGTAGGATCGTCTTTCTTCCCGCACGCACCGAGCAACAAGGGTGCGGCAAGAAGCGCAACGGTGATCATCGTCTTCATGGCATTTCCTCGATCGTTACGGGTGCAACGTACCGGCAGGCATTAGGGTTGCGGGGACCGAATGGCCCGACCATGTGGCGATGATGACGCATGATCTCGACCGCTTCGTCGCCGCGCAGGACGGCGTGTATCCGCAGGCGCTGGCCGAATTGCGCGCGGGCCGCAAACGGAGTCACTGGATGTGGTTTATCTTCCCGCAGATCGCTGGGCTGGGGCAGAGCGAGATGGCCCGGACCTATGCGATTGCCGGCGCGGACGAGGCTCGGGCGTATCTCGCGCATCCCGTGCTCGGGCCGCGACTGATCGAGGTTGCGCAGGCGGTGGCGGCTGCGGCGGGATCCGCCGACGCGATCCTGGGCGGTATCGACGCGGTGAAGTTGCGGTCGTCGATGACGCTGTTCGCTGCCGTTGCCGACGATCCTTCGCCGTTTCGCGCTGCGCTCGACCGGTTCTTCGGGGGCGAAGACGACCGGGCGACGCTCGACCTGCTTGCGTCGGGCCCGCGATAAGACGGGTGTATCGCCGGCGAAAGGTGTAGCATCGCCGTGGGGCCTTCCGCCCCATGAGGTGTGGTCATGGCCAAGAGCCAGAAGAAATCGAGCAAGGAAGTTCGCAAACCCAAGGCCGAAAAAGCCCCCAAGGCGAATGCGTCGAACCCGACCACCAAGGGCAAGCCCGTGGAAATGACGACGCTCAACTAAGAGCGTTTCGCCGGGCACCGCCGTTAGCGTTCGGCGGTTGCTTGTCGTGGAATAGATCTTCCATCCAACCCCGTCATTCTGACGAAAGTCGGAATTTCGAGTAGCGGGCGGCTACGTTCCTGGCCCTGGATCCTGGCTTTCGTCAGGATGACGGGGTTGGAACGATCCACAACCAACGCAAGTCCCACCCTGCGCGCGGACCGCCTTGCGACGGTCCGCGCTGTATCGTCTCAGACGTCTAGGTTGGCGACGTTGAGCGCGTTGTCCTGGATGAACTCGCGGCGGGGTTCGACGACTTCGCCCATCAGCTGGGTGAAGATCTCGTTCGCGCTCTCGGCGTTGACCGCGGTGACGCGGAGCATCGAGCGGACCGACGGGTCGAGCGTGGTTTCCCAGAGCTGTTCCGCGTTCATCTCGCCCAAGCCCTTGTAGCGCTGGATCGCGAGACCCTTGCGCCCCGCGGTCAGGATCGCGTCGAGCAGGTGGCTCGGACGCGAGACCTGCGTCGAGCCGCGTGTCGCGACGACGGTGGCGGAGCCGATCACGCCGGCACCGGTTTCCGCGCCCTCCTCGGCCTCAGGCTCTTCGGCCTGCGAGGCCTTGCTCGCGGGGACGAGGTTCGAGGTGTGGGCGTAGCTCTCGGCGTGCTCGCCCGACAGCGCGTGAAGCTTGCGCGCCTCGGCCGAGACCAGGAAGCTGGCCTCGATGATGTGGTGATCGGTGACGCCACGCCATGCACGCTGAAAATGGATGCCACCGTCTTCGGTCAGCACCGCGGTCCAGCGGGCATCGCCGTCGTCGAGTTCGAGACGACGCGTGACGATCTCCAGACGCGAGGTGCGGTCCTCGACCGACGCTTCCGGATCGAACACGCCGCCGAGCGCGAGTGCCTCGATCATCCCGGCATCATAGCGCTTGGGAACGTAGCGCATCAGCGTCCGCATCCGGCGCGCGTGATCGACCAGATCCTTCAGGTCGCGCCCCGAACGACCGCCGCCGGGGCCGTCGAGTACCATCGTATTGACGCCAGCATCGACCAGATATTCGTCGAGCGCCGCGTCGTCCTTCAGGTACACCTCGGACCGGCCCTTGGTCGCTTTATACAGCGGCGGCTGGGCGATGTAGAGGTACCCGCCCTCGATGATCTTGGGCATGTGACGGTAGAACAGCGTCAGCAACAACGTCCGGATGTGCGCGCCGTCGACGTCTGCGTCGGTCATAATGACGATCTTGTGGTAACGCAGCTTGTCTGCGTTGAAGTCGTCGCGGATGCCGGTGCCCATCGCGGTGATGAGCGTGCCGATCTCGCGGCTCGACAGCATCCGGTCCTCGCGCGCGCGCTCGGTGTTGAGGATTTTGCCGCGCAACGGAAGGATCGCCTGGAAATGGCGATCACGGCCCTGCTTTGCCGAGCCGCCTGCCGAGTCACCCTCGACCAGGAACAGTTCGGACTTGGCGGGATCGCGCTCCTGGCAGTCGGCGAGCTTGCCGGGCAGCGAGGCGATGTCCATCACGCCCTTGCGGCGCGTCAGTTCGCGCGCGCGCTTGGCGGCTTCGCGGGCGGCGGCGGCGTCGATGATCTTGGCGACGATCGCCTTGCCGTGTGCGGGGTTTTCCTCGAGCCACTCGGCCATCTTGTCGGCCATCAGGCTTTCCAGAGGCTGGCGGACTTCGGACGAGACGAGCTTGTCCTTGGTCTGGCTGCTGAACTTCGGATCGGGCAGCTTGACCGAGACGATCGCGGTCAGGCCTTCGCGCATGTCCTCGCCGGTGAGCTGGACCTTTTCCTTCTTCAACATGCCCGATTTCTCAGCATAGTTGTTGAGCGTGCGGGTCAGCGCGGCGCGGAACGCGGCCATGTGCGTACCGCCGTCTCGCTGCGGAATGTTGTTCGTGAAGGCGAGGACGTTCTCGTAATACGAGTCGTTCCACTGGAGCGCGACGTCCATCGTGACGTCGTCGCGCGTGCCGCTGATCGCGACGGGCTCGGGCATCAGCGGGAGCTTGGCGCGGTCGAGATACTTCACGAACGCGGCGATCCCGCCCTCGTAATAGAGCTCGACGGTCTTGCGCTCTTCGCTGCGCGCGTCGCTCAGGAACAGGCGGACGCCCGAGTTGAGGAAGGCGAGCTCGCGATAGCGATGCTCGAGCTTGTCGAAGTCGAAATCGGTGATCTTGAAGGTGGCGGGCGACGGGAAGAAGGTGACGCGCGTTCCCTTCTGGCCTTCGGTGGCGGGGCCGACGACCTTCAACGGCGCGACCGCGTCACCGAACGCGAAGCGCATGTAATGCTCCTCGCCGTTGCGCCAGATCGTCAGGTCGAGCCATTCGCTGAGCGCGTTGACGACCGAGACGCCGACGCCGTGGAGGCCACCCGAGACCTTGTAGGCGTTCTCGTCCGAGGTGTTCTCGAACTTACCGCCGGCGTGGAGCTGGGTCATGATGACCTCGGCTGCGGACACGCCTTCCTCGGTGTGGATGCCGGTCGGGATGCCACGGCCGTTGTCGGTGACGGAGACCGATCCGTCGGCGTTGAGGACTATGTCGATCCGGTCGCAATGCCCCGCCAGCGCCTCGTCGATCGCGTTGTCGCTGACCTCGAACACCATGTGGTGGAGGCCGGACCCGTCGTCGGTGTCGCCGATGTACATGCCGGGGCGTTTGCGGACCGCGTCGAGGCCCTTCAGGACCTTGATCGAGTCCGCGCCATAGTCGCCCATGTTCGGGAGGTTGGGATTGTTGGTTTCGGGGTTGGATGCCATGCCGAGTATATAGGCATTCGGGGGCCGAAACGGAAGCGAAATGGCCTGTAGGGGCTGGGGCGCCGGCGAGTGAAGTATAGGAAGTGCAGACGCTGGGAGCGTTTTGCGGCGAGTGTGCACTTCGGGTGCCGGGCGGGTTGGTTTCGAGGAGGTTCGGAGCGCCATGCGGGGATGGTGACAGGGTCTGGCTGTGTAGGACAGCGGCTTGCCCTAGCACCGCCCCGGCGAAGGCCGGGGTCCAATTGGCAAGGTCGTAGTAACGACGAACTGCGCCCGGTCAGCAATGTCCCCCAATTAGACCCCGGCCTTCGCCGGGGTGGTGCAGGCGTGTCCCTCTCCCCTTGGGGAGAGGGAGGGAGGAGCAGGAAGCGACGGAAGGGTGAGGGGGAGTTGGGGTGCGCGCCCGAGCCTCACTCCCCCTCACCCTTCCCACCGCAAGCGCGGCGGGCCCCTTCCCTCTCCCCGGAGGGGCGAGGGAGACGGTCTTCAGAAGCGGTCGGCGCGTTGGCCTAGCAGGGTAACTTCGACGCGGCGGTTCAGGCGCATGCCGGCCGGAGTCGCGTTGGTTGCGACGGGCTGGTTCTCGCCGTGGCCGACGACGCTGAAGCGCGCGCGGACGACGTCCATGTCGTAGAACGCCTGGCGGACGCTCGCCGCGCGACGTTCGGACAGGTCCTGGTTGTGCGCGTCCGTCCCGCGCGAGTCCGTGAAGCCGTCGATGGCCACGCGGACGCCGGGGTTGCCGCGCAAATAGCGGGCGAGCGGACGCAGCTTCTCGATCGCGCCGGGACGCAGCACGTCGCTGTCGGTGCGGAACAGCACGTCCTCCTGCAGCGTCAGCGTCGCGCCGCGCGGGGTCTGGCGGAAGCCATAGTTGCGCATCGCGCCTCGGTCCCACGTCGTGGTGGTCTCGACGATCGTCGTGCCGCCGCGGTCACCGCGATAGCCGCGCGGGTCACGGCCATACGCATCCCAGTCGAACCGGTCGCGGCGGGGGCCGGCGATGCGCGCGAATTCGCGGTTGGCGTCGTCGGCCTCCCGCGGGCTGATCCGACCATCGCCGTTCGCGTCGAAGTTCGGCATCACGAACGCGATGCCGCGCCGCGTATTGCGCAGTTCGGGGAAGAGCACCGGCACGCCTGCGCCTTCCAGACGATAGCCGGGACGCGACCAGGGGGCGCGGCTCATGTCGTAACGCCCCTCGGGCCGTCCGCCGTCACGGGCCTGCGCGAAAACGGGGGCGGTGGTCGCTGCGACCATCAGGACGCCGAGGGCTGCGCGCGTGAAATTCCGGGTCATCATGATCTCTCCGTGTCTTCGATGGACGGAGCTTTGCCCGCGCCCGCTTGAACGCGCGGTGAGCCTGCTCGACAGCGCGCGTTCAGCCTAACGCCCGACCGCGATGCGCGTTGCCTGGGGGCCGATCGCGTCGAACAGCGCGTCTTCGGTACCGGTCATCCACACCTGGCCGCGGCCTGCGAGCCGGGCGAACAGCGCCGCGCGGCGAGCGGGATCGAGGTGCGCGGCGACTTCGTCGAGGAGAAGGACGGGGGGCTGGCCGGTTCGCTCGGCGACGAGATCGGCATGCGCAAGGACAATGCCGAGCAGGAGCGCCTTCTGCTCGCCGGTCGAGGCGAGCGAGGCCGCGCGTTCCTTGTCGAGATGGGTGACGATCAGGTCGACGCGGTGGGGTCCGCTGAGCGTGCGCCCGGCAGCGGCGTCGCGCGCGCGGCCTTGGGCGAGGTCGGCTTGTAGGCGCGTGGTGTCGCCAGCCCAGCCTTCGAGCGTGAGGCCGGCGCGGGGGAATGGGCTGTCGTCCTGATGCGCAAGCCTCGTCCCGAGCAGGGTAACGGTCTCGCGTCGGGCCGCGTCGACCGCGGCGCCGTGCTCGGCCATCTGCGCTTCGAGTGCGGAGAGCCAGTCGCCGTCGGGGCGGCCTTCGTCGGCGAGCAGGCGATTTCGCGCGCGCATCGCGGCGTCGTAGCGGGCGGCATGGTGGGCGTGGCTCTGGGCGAGCGCGAGCGTGAGGCGGTCGAGGAAGCCTCGGCGTTCGCCCGCGGGGGCGACGAAGAGGCGGTCCATCGCGGGGGTGAGCCACAGGATCGTGAGCCATTCGGCGAGTGCGTTGGCGGTGGTGGTGGCGCCTTGGATGCGGACGATGCGGCGTTCCGGGGCGGAAGCGAGTGTACCGGTGGCGACGTCTACTTCGCCGACTGCGGGCGCGTCGCTCGGCTGCATCTCGCCCTCTTCTAACTCCCCTTCCGCTTGCGGGAGGGGTCGGGGGAGGGGCGCGCTTTCCTCGAAGGCGGACGCCAGTACGTACGTCGCGCCCTCCCCTAACCCCTCCCGCAAGCGGGAGGGGAATTCTGCTGCGTTCTTCTGCGAGCGCTCGGGAAACAATGTGGCTGCTACGCCGAAGCTGCCTGCCCCGCCTTGCCGCGCCATCTCGCCCAGCGCCGCGCGTCGCAACCCGCGGCCGGGCGCTAGCAGCGACACCGCCTCCAGGATATTCGTCTTGCCCGCGCCATTCTCGCCGGTCAGCACGACGAACCCTGGTCCCGGCATCAGCGTCAGGTCGGCGTGGTTGCGGAAATCGGTGAGGACGAGGCGAGAAAGCATTGCCTCGGCCTTAGAGCAGTTTCGAAACCGATTGCATCGCCCTTTTCCGTTCGCCGCGGGCGAAGTCGAAGGCGCGGTTCAAAGGCCGGTGCTTCGACTTCGCTCAGCACGAACGGGGTAAGGCACCGATCTGACCAATCTGCGCCAGCGACACGCGCAGTCCGCTATCGAGCCCAATACGCTATCGAGCATCGCGTCAGGCGGCGATCCGGTCCGGCGCGATCGCGGGCGCGGCTGCTGCGGTCGCGGCCTTCTGCGTGCTGAGATACGATGCGAGCGCCGGCCCGAGCTCGCGCTGCGCCCGCAAATACGCGACGGGCGTGACGATCCCAAGCCGCTCGCGCGCGGCTTCCAGCGGTTCATGGAGCAGTTCGAGATAATCTTCACCCGACACCCACTTCGCTTTCCGCCCGTTGCGATAGCCTTCCCAGACCGCCTTCGCGAACAGCTTACTGCCGGTGACGCGCATGCTCTTCAGCGCCGCGGCCGAGCCGATCAGCGCCCAGCCGAGCCCGCCGACCTGCGCGTAGCTGAACGCGACGAGTGCCGCTTCGCCCATGCTTTCGTCCGCCTTGTAGCCGGTCAGCACGTGCCAGATGTCGTGCGTGTCGCGTACCCGCCGGCCGAACCACGCGTAAGGGTGCGCCAGGTCGTCCTCGGATGGCACGAGCCGCGAGACCTCGACCAGCCCGTCGGCGGAATAGCCCGTCGTCTCGAGGAAAGTGCGATACGCCGCCCCGACCGTGTCGGGCGCAAAGCTCGCGACGAACGCAGGGTCGGAAAAACGCTGCGCCAGTTCGACGCGGTCATAGGCGATCCGCCCGCCCTGCTCGGTGGCGATCAACCGTGCGTAATTCATCGGCGCATTGCCGACGTTGAGCGCGCGCATGATTCGGAACACCTGCGTCGTGTCGTCGCCGTTCGCGAGCAATTTCTTGATCGCATCGAACGCCGTACGCCAATCGCGACGGCCGGTCGTACCGGGAAACGGAGGAAGCTTCGCCATCGAGTCGACTCCTTACTGACATTGCTGTTAGTATCAGGTTCGACGAGGCGTTCAAGTGCGGATAATCAAACGCCCTCTACGACGATTCCGTATTCGATTGCTGCATGTCGGAGGCGCGTATCGAGCATCGCCATCGCCAATCCGTACGCTTGCGCGATCGCAAGATGAAGCGAATCGGCAGCGCGTAATCCGAGTTCATAGCGCTCGACGAAGCCTGCGGCCGTCGCGAAATTCTCTGCCGATACGCCGACGCGCTCATAGTTCGTGCCGATCGATGCGCGCCATGTTTCCAGCAGATCGATTCGGTCCACGGCAGAAATCTGCCCAGTACGAACTTTCAGTGAGAGCGCGCTGGAAACTTCGGTATCGGTCCAGTCGCTGACATACAAACGTCGGTCAGATTGCGTCCGAAGCCATCGCCACACCGCCGGACTATGCGCCTCGTACGTCAGCGAGGCGATGATCAGCGACGTGTCGCAATAGACGGTCAATACCGATCGCCGTCTCGCATCATCCGCACGAATTCGCCTGCGCCTTGTTCCTGGAAAGGCAGCGACTTCGCGAGTGCTTCTAGCGCGCTGACGTCGATGGGCTTGCGGCGCGGGAGCGGCGGTGCCTCGGGAGTGACGCGGGCAAAGGGTTGGCCGTTGCGCGTGATCTGCACGGCCTCGCCCGCTTCAAGCCGGTCGATCAGCGTGCCCAGTTCGTCCTTGAGGTCGGCGATATTTATCGAGTCCATGGTCCGGCTCCTGCCTGTCGCGCCGCTATACCATGGCGCGACAGGCAGACCGAATCACACGCGCATTGGCATCAGCACGTACAGCGCGGGCGACTTGTCGTTCTCGCGGATCAGCGTCGGGGCCGCGGCATCGGCGAGGTGGACCTCGACCATGTCGCCGTCGATCTGCGCTAGGATGTCCATCAGATAGCGGCTGTTGAAGCCGATCTCGAACGGGAGCGCGACGTAATCGCCGGGGACTTCCTCCGCGGCGGTGCCGTTTTCGGGCGAGGTCACCGACAGCGTGATCTTGTCGCGGTCCAACGCCATCTTCACGGCACGCGTTTTCTCCGTCGCGATCGTGGAGACACGGTCGACGCCTTCCATGAAGCTCTTCGGGTCGATCTTGAGGATCTTGTCGTTGCCGGTCGGGATCACGCGGCTGTAATCCGGGAAGGTGCCGTCGATCAGCTTCGAGGTCAGGATCGCCTGGCCGAGGTCGAAGCGGATTTTGGTCGGCGACAGCGACACACCGACCGAACCGTCGACCTCGTCGAGCAGTTTCCGGAGCTCACCGATGCATTTGCGCGGCACGATCACGTCGGGCATCGATTCGGCACCCTCGGGACGCGGCAGCGTGACGCGCGCGAGGCGGTGGCCGTCGGTCGCGGCGGCCTTCAGCACCGGGTTCGAGCTGTCGCCGTCCGCCACGTGCAGGAAGATGCCGTTGAGATAATAACGCGTCTCTTCGGTCGAGATCGCGAAGCGCGTCTTGTCGATGATCTGCTTGAGCGTCTCGGCGGGCAGCTCGAACTGGGTCGGCAGTTCGCCCTCGGCGATCACCGGGAAATCGTCGCGCGGCAGCGTTCCGAGCGAGAAGCGCGCGCGGCCTGCGACGATGCTCATCCGGCCTTCCGACGCGGCGAGCTGGACCTGCGAGCCTTCCGGCAGCTTGCGCGCGA
This sequence comes from Sphingomonas sp. CFBP 13603, assembly GCF_014892665.1. NCBI lineage: Bacteria > Pseudomonadati > Pseudomonadota > Alphaproteobacteria > Sphingomonadales > Sphingomonadaceae > Sphingomonas > Sphingomonas sp. CFBP 13603. Next base: position 121,292 of record NZ_JADBIA010000009.1, read on the forward strand.
TGTCGAACAGCGTGTGCGCGGAGACGGTGGTCGCGCCGGGCTGGTCGACTGCGGCTGCAATCGATTCGTTGATCTGGAGATCAAGGTCGGTCGCCATCAGCTTGAGCGTGCCCTCGGCAGTCGCCTCGATCAGCACGTTCGACAGGATGGGGATGGTGTTGCGCCGCTCCACCACGGACTGGACATGGCTCAGCCCCTTGAGGAGCGTTGCGCGTTCGATCGTCGCCTTCATCGTAATTCCCCCCGCCACCACAGCCAGAATCGGGGCTGGGGGCAATCCGCAGATGGCTTACCCAACAACAAAGGGTCGGAGCAAGCGCCCCGACCCTTCTTTGATCACGGTAAACGTCGCGTTAAAACGCGCGGGCCGTTTCGATCAGAAGCGGAAGCCGTAGCTGGCGACCACCTGGTGGCGATCCGTGTCGACGTCGAATCGGCCGCTGGTGCCGCCGGTCGCATAGTCGATGTTGCTGCGCTCGTAGTTCGAATAGCGATATTCGAGCTTGGCATAGGTGTTCGGACCCATCGCGTGCTCTGCACCCGCACCGATGCGCCAGCCGTCGAGGTTGAACTTGTTGTCGGTCGTCTGGTTGGTGTCGCCGGCGAGCACCTTCAGCTTCGAATTGGTGTAGCCGCCCTTGACGTACAGCATCGTCGTCGGCGCGACGACGTAACCGACGCGACCGCCGACATAGATGTCACGGCCCTGCTTGACGCGACCGAAGCCGAAATCGCTGGTGTAGTCGTAGCGATCGCTCTTCGCGGTCGAGCCGGTCAGTTCGGCTTCGGCGCCGAGCACCAGGCCGCCACCGGTCGCGATGTCATAGCCGATGCCGCCACCGAACAGCAGGCCGTCGATCTTCTGGTCGTCGCGTCCATTGTTGTTGGACACGCTGCTGCCGGCGCCGGTGTGGTCGTAGCCGAGCGTGCCCTCGATGCGGGGGCCGGTGAAGGTCGGATCGGTCTGCGCGAAGGCGGGTGCTGCAAACGCGGTGGTGGCGAGCAGCGAGACGGCGATAAGCTTACGCATTGGGATACTCCATAATGTCTTCGTCACACCCCTGCCGCGACGGGCAAACGCGGGATGGATGGCTCCAATGGACCAGTCGGGCGGGCGTTGCATGAACCCCAGATAAACAGGGAAATCCGTTGCTTTTGCGCCACAGGGGGTTGAAACGCGGGCCATGATTCCAAGCCGACGGCAGGGTGAAGCAGACGCCCGATCAATCGATACGCCGCCCCTGCGCCAGGGTCGAGATTTCGTCGCGCGGCACGGCGAAACCGTGTTCAATGCGGCGCATCGGTTGCAGGGGGATGCGGCGCACACGCCGTTGACGCGGGCTGGGTTTGCGCAGGCGGACGAGCTTGGGCGGGCGTTGCGCGAGGAGCTGGGGGTGAAGCCGGCGCTGACCTTGTGGGCATCGCCGACCGGGCGGGCGTTGCAGACGCTCGCGGTGATCTGTGAGCATCTGGAACTCGATTGGCATGATGCCCGGACCGATCCGCGGTTGGTCGAGATCGACATGGGGTCGTGGGGCGGGCGCTATTATGCGGACGTCGTCGACGAGGTCGGACCCGTAATGCTGCCCGGAGGCACGCTGAAGCCTGCGCCGGACGGCGAGACCTATGCGGAGATCGCAGCACGAGTCGGCGGGTGGCTGGCGGATACGGCGGAGGATCCAGGCGACCGGCTGGTAATCATGCACGGGATCTCGAGTCGGGTGATGCTCGGCGCGATGACCGGTGCGGCGATCGATCCTGTGCTCGGCGCGCCGGTTGCGAAGGGGTTGCCGCAGGGGTCGGTCACGCTGGTGGAGAACGGACGCGCGACGGTCCCGCATCTGGGTACGGGGTTCGCTCCGGCGTGAAATTCGCAATCGTGCTGGCACTGGCGATCGCTGCTCCGGCGGCGGCGCGTGACACGATCGGCATCTACAAGGGTTGGGGTGCGTTTCGCGATGCCAGCCCGGCGCGGTGTTACGCGATCGCGCGGCCGGTGATGGCAGGGGGGCGTGCTTCGGGGTTTGCCAGCGTTGCGACGTGGCCGAAGCGGGGTCTGCGTGCATCCTTGTATGTGCGGCTCAGTCGCGAGCGGGATCGGTCGGCGGGGGTGACGCTGACGGTCGGCGAGCGGCGATTCGCGCTGGTGGCGAACGGGCTGGATGCGTGGGCTGGTGATGCGCCTAGCGATCGCGCGATCGTGGCGGCGATGCGGTCGGGGCGGAGCATGAGTGTCGAGGCGGTCGGCGTCGGGGGGCGGCCGTTCGTCGATGTGTATGCGCTGTCGGGGGCGGCGACTGCGATCGATGCGGCCGTGTTGGCGTGCAGCGGGGGGTGAAATTTCGGGCGAGCCCCGCCCACCGGTACCACCCCGGCGAAGGCCGGGGCCCAATTGGGGGACGGGTGTGACGACACTCAGTTCTCCGTTACAACGACCTTTCCAATTGGGCCCCGGCCTTCGCCGGGGTGGTGGTTGTTTTGAGTTATCTCCCGCCGGACTGCGCTGACTCCACCCCCTTCCCGCAGCCAGTAGAAAAATCACGAAAATTCCGCTACGGGCTCGCGCATGCAGACCGCCGCGAACCTCATGCCCATCCCTGGGCACATCGATCCCGTGCCCGTTCCCCGCAGCTTCGTGCCGCGCAGCGATGGGCGGATCGACCTGCTCGGGCTGTCGCTCGCCGATCTGCGGATGGCGCTGGAGACGTCGCAGCTCGAGGAGAAGCAGGCCAAACTGCGCGCGAAACAGCTGTGGCACTGGATCTATAATCGTGGCGCGACCGAATTCTCGGCGATGACCGATATCTCGAAGACGATGCACCCGTGGCTGGAGCAGCGCTTCGTGATCAGCCGGCCGAACGTGGTCGAGGCGCAGGTGTCGACCGACGGCACGCGGAAGTGGCTGCTGCGGTCCGATGACGCGCAGGATTACGAGATGGTGTTCATCCCCGACGCGGATCGCGGCACGTTGTGCGTGTCGAGCCAGGTCGGCTGCACGCTGAACTGCACGTTTTGCCACACCGGCACGATGCGGCTGGTGCGCAATCTGACGCCCGCCGAGATCGTCGGTCAGGTGATGCTCGCACGCGATTCGCTGGGCGAATGGCCGAGCCAGCCGGAGGGCCGCATGCTCACCAACATCGTGATGATGGGGATGGGCGAGCCGCTCTATAATTTCGAGAATGTCCGCGATGCGTTGAAGCTGGTGATGGACGGCGCGGGCCTCGCGCTCAGCCGCCGGCGGATCACGTTGTCGACGTCGGGCGTGGTGCCGATGATGGCGCGGGCGGGGGCCGAGATCGGCGTGAACCTCGCCGTATCGCTGCACGCGGTGACCAAGGAAGTGCGCGACGAGATCGTGCCGCTCAACCGGAAATACGGCATCGAGGAGCTGTTGCAGGCGTGCGCGGACTATCCGGGCACCAACAACGCGCGGCGTATCACGTTCGAATATGTGATGCTGAAGGACAAGAACGACTCCGACGACGATGCGCGCGAGCTCGTGCGGTTGCTGCGGAAGTACGAGCTGCCGGCGAAGGTGAACCTCATTCCGTTCAACCCGTGGCCGGGGGCGCAGTACGAGTGTTCGACGCCCGAGCGGATCAAGTCGTTCTCCAGCATCGTATTCGGCGCGGGGATTTCGGCGCCGGTGCGGACGCCGCGCGGGCGCGATATCGATGCGGCGTGCGGGCAGTTGAAGACCGCGTCGGAGAAGAAGAGCCGCGCGCAGGTAGATCGCGAAGCTGCAGCCGAAGCGGATGCTCTTGTCTGATCTGGGTTCGCTGGGATTGGCGGCGGGGGCGGGAATGCTGGGCGGCGCGATGAACGCGCTGGCGGGCGGCGGCAGCTTCGCGACGATGCCGTCGCTGATCGCGCTCGGCCTGCCCTCGCCGATCGCCAATGCGACCAGCAACGTCGCGGTACAGCCGGCGGCAATGGCGAGCGCATGGGCGTATCGCAGCGATCTGGGGCCGGTCGGCGGCGTCGGTATCCGCACGCTGGCGGGGATCACGTTCGTCGGTGGTCTCGTCGGCAGCCTGCTGTTGTTCTTCACCCCGGCGACCGCATTCGACGTGATCGTGCCGTGGCTGCTGCTGATGGCGACGCTCGCGATCGCGTTCGGCAAGCCCGCATCGACCTGGCTGCACGCACGCGTTGCGATCGGGTCGCGCTCGCTGATCGCCGCGCAGACGTTGCTGGGGATCTATGGCGGCTATTTCGGTGGCGGCGTCGGGATGATGCTGACCGCCGCATGGGGATTGTTGGCCGGCGCCTCGCCCGCCAAGCTCGCCGCGCCGCGCACGCTGATGCTGGCGACCGCAAACGCCGCCGCGACGATCGTGTTCGCGGCGACCGGCATGGTCGCGTGGGCGCTGTGCCTGCCGATGATGGCGGGCGGCGTGGTCGGCGGGTATTTCGGCGCGCGATTCGGACGGAAGCTGCCCGACGGCGTGATCCGCGCCTGGACGCTGTTCGTGACCGCGACGACGACGATCGTGTTCTTCTACCGCGCCTATTCCTGAAGCCCGGTCTTCGCGGCGAGCCATTTCGCCGCAGCCTCGGGCGTTGCCTTGTCGGTATCGCGGTCGACCCGGTAGTTCGCGGCGCGCATCGCCTCGACCGGGATGCGGCCGACCATCGGCTTCAGCGCGGCGAGGAACTTGGCGTCCCCTGCCCGCTTCGGCGCGACCATCAGGATCGCGTCGTAGCCGGGGATCGCACGCCGCGGGTCGGTCAGCACGGTGAGACCGTCCGCCGCGATCCGGCCATCCGACGAGAAGGCGGAGATGACGTCGACGTTGCCGCTCTCCAGCGCGCGGTACATGAAGGTCGGGCTGTACGGCGTCGTCTTGGCGAAGCGGAGCGGATAGGCGCGCTTCACCGCGGCCCATTCGGGACGTTCGAGGAACTCGAGATCGCTGCCGAGCGTCATGCCGGGCGCGGCCTTCACCAGATCGTCGAGGCTGGCGATGCGCTTGGCCTTCGCCGCGTCGCCCTTCATCGCGAAGGCATAGGCGTTCTCGAACCCGAGCGACCCGACCAGGCCGACATGATGCTCGCGCCTCGCCCAGTCGGCGATCGCGGCGACCATCGCCGGGCGTTCGGGGACGTCGTTGCGCTTCATCTCGTTCGCCCAGATCGTCCCGGCATAATCGACATAGACGTCGATATCGCCTCCGGAGAGCGCCCCGAAGACGACCGCCGATCCGAGGCCGTCGCGATATTCCACGGTGTAGCCGGCATGTTCGAGCCGGTCGCCGATCAGCCGCGCGAGGATATATTGCTCGGCGAAGTTCTTCGCGCCGACGACCACGGTGCGATTTGCGCCACCCTTGGGCCAGAGCGGGGCAGTCGCAGCCGCGGTTCCCAACACCAGCACCACCGCGCTCGCGATCCACAGCCAGCGGCGGCGCGAGCGGATGCCGTATTCGATCGCCCCGATCAGCGCGTCCACCGCCAGTGCGAGCGCGGCCGCCGACACGCAACCGGCGAGCACCAGCGCCCAGTTCTGCGTCTGCAATCCCGCGAAGATCATGTCGCCGAGGCTCGGCTGGCCGACCGTCGTCGACAGCGTCGCGGCACCGATCGTCCAGACCGCGGCGGTGCGGATGCCGGCGATCAGCACGGGCGCGACCAAAGGTGCCTCGACCAACCGCAGTTTTTGCGCGGGGGTCATGCCGACCGCATCCGCCGCCTGGATTACCGCGGGATCGATGCCGTGCAGCCCCGCCACCGCATTCCGCAGGATCGGGAGCAGCGCGTACAACGTCAGCGCGATCAGCGACGGGAGGAAGCCGAGCGCGGGGATGCCGCCGCCGACCAGTGCGGAGAGGCTGAGCAGCAGCGGATAAAACAAGGCGAGCAGCGCGAGGCTCGGGATCGTCTGGACGAGGCTTGCAAAGCCGAGTGACACGCGCGCCACGGTCGCGTTGCGCGCGGACCAGATGCCGAGCGGCAGGCTGATCGCGATGCCGAGCAGCAGCGCCGCCGCGGACAGCAGGACGTGGTTGGCGAGCAGCGGCGGCACGCGGCCGAGCGCGTCGAGGAACGCGCTCATGCGACCAGTGCCTGCAAGCGTTCGGCCTGCGCGCGCGGCACCTGCACCAGCGCCTGCGCGTCGTCGCCACCCTTGCCGGCGACGAGGTCGGCGGGCGTGGCGTCGGCGACGATCCGCCCGGCCTTCATCACCAGCACGCGGTCGGCGAGCAGCAGCGCCTCGGCCATGTCGTGCGTGACGAGGATCGTGGTCAACCCGAGCCGGTCGTGGAGTTCGCGGATTCGCGTGCCGAGCGCATCGCGCGTGACCGGGTCGAGCGCGCCGAACGCCTCGTCGAGCAACAGCAGTTTCGCGCCGGGTGCGAGCGCGCGGGCGATGCCGACACGCTGGCGCTGACCACCCGAGAGCGCGTCGGGCATGCGGCTCGCGATGTCGCGGGGCAGGTCGACGAGGTCGAGCAGTTCGCCGACCTTCGCGTCATCCGTGCGGCCGGCGATGCGCAGGCCGATCGCGATGTTCTCGGCGATCGTCATGTGCGGGAACAGGCCGATATTCTGGAACACGTATCCGATCCGGCGGCGCAGTTCGGGCGCGGGCTCGTCGGCAACGTCGTCACCGTCGATCGTCACCCGGCCTTCGCTCGGCTCGACCAGGCGGTTGAGCGTCTTCAGCAGCGTCGACTTGCCCGAACCGGACGTGCCGACGAGCGCGACGAAACTGCCGCGTGCGATCTCCAGCGAAACGCCGTCGACGGCGATCGTCGAACCGTATCGTTTGGTGACGCGTTCGAAAGCGAGCGCTGGGGAATTGTCTGGCATCTGCGCGCAGGATGCGGGAAACATACCGGAAAATCAAATGGAGAGGGTATGAGCCAGCAGGGCATTTTCATCACCGGCGGCGGATCGGGGATCGGCCGCGCCACCGCGATACTGTTCGCGCGGAAAGGCTGGCGGGTCGGGCTCGCCGACGTCAACGTCGCAGGGCTTGCCGAGACCGCCGCGCTACTGCCCGCGGGGATGGCCAGCACCTATCAGATGGACGTGCGCGACCGCGATGCGTGGGTGGCGTCGCTCGATACGTTCGTCGCGACCACCGGCGGACGGCTCGACGTGCTGTTCAACAATGCCGGGATCGGATCGGGCGGACCGCTCGCGGAGACCGACTTCGCCGAGATCGACCGGGTGATCGCGATCAACCTGGTCGGTGCGCTGAACGGCGCGCGGATCGGCCATGCGTATCTGAAGCGGACGCCGGGATCGTGCCTGCTCAACACGGCGTCGGCGTCGGCGATCTATGGCTCGGCGGGGCTCGCGCCCTATTCCGCGACCAAGTTCGGGGTGCGCGCGATCACCGAGGCGCTCGACGGCGAATGGGCGGCGGACGGGATCAAGGTGCGCTCGATCATACCGAGCTTCATCGACACGCCGCTGCTCGATTCCGCGGCGGGGAACACGAACCACTCGATCCGCGAGACGGTGACGGGCGCGGGGCTGGAGCTGACCGGAGTGGACAAGGTCGCGGAGGCAGCCTGGGCGGCGGTGCACGGCGACAAGGTCCACACTTTCGTGGGGAAGACCGCGCACCGCATGGCGTTCGCCGCGCGGTGGATGCCGGGTGCGCTGCGCAAGCGGATGCGGCGGGATATGCGCAAGTAGAAGTTGCGGAATTTATTTGAGCACCACCCCGGCGAAGGCCGGGGTGGTGCTCAAAATGCCTTCAGCTCAGGCGTCGCCGACGATCGCGTCGATCGCTTCGGCCATCTCGATATCGCGCGGTGACAGCCCGCCTGCGTCATGCGTCGTCAGCAGGATTTCCACGCGGTTCCAGACGTTCTTCCACTCCGGATGGTGGTTCGCGCGCTCGGCGATCAGCGCGACCTGCGTCATGAAGCCGAACGCCTCGACGAAATCGGCGAACACGATCGTCCGCGTGATCGCGTCGCGCGCATCGTCGTAATCCCACTCGTCGAGCCCATCGAGCGCCTCGGCCCGCTCGGTATCGTTCAGCGCTTCGATCATCGGGCTCTCCCTTGCCGCAACAGTTCGCCGACGCGTATGGCTGGCGGCATGAGCGGGCAAGCGACAATATCCGGGGAGGCCCCCGACGCCGATGCGATCGAGGCTATCTGCCGCGCGACGATCGCCAGGCTGCCCGCGCAGTTCGCCGAGCATCTCGGCGACATCGTCTTCGCGGTCGAAGAGTTTGCCGACGACGAGACGCTGGCGGCGCTGGGCCTCGAACACCCGCTCGACCTGTCGGGACTGTATCACGGCCGTCCGCTCGGCGAGAAATCGTCGATGGACGTCGCGCCGATGCCCGACCGCATCGTCCTGTACCGCCGCGCGATCCTGGAGGAATGGATCGAGACCGGGGTACGCCTCGACGATCTCATCGCGCACGTGACGATCCACGAGATCGGCCATCATTTCGGCCTGAGCGACGACGACATGCACGCGCTGGAAGACTCCGCCGAAGATCGGACCACGTGAGCCTCGCGTTTCGCGACGTGGCGTGCGTGCGGGGCGGAAGATTGCTGTTCTCGGGCGTGTCGTTCGACCTCGGGCCGGGCGATGCGGCGATCGTCACCGGCCCCAATGGCATCGGCAAATCGAGCCTGATCCGCATCGCCGCCGGCCTGCTCGCGCCGTTCGAGGGCAATGTGGCGTGCGATGCGGCGAAGGCGTTGCTGACCGAGGCGAGTGCGCTCGACTCAGACCGCACGCTGATCGCCGCGCTCCGTTTCTGGGCCGCGTTGGACAATGCGCCCGCCCCCGATACCCAGATCGCGCACGCGCTGTCCGCCCTCGATCTGGATGCGCTCGCGGACATTCCGATCCGCCTGCTGTCGACCGGGCAACGCCGTCGCGCGTCGATCGCGCGCGTTGCCGCCAGCGGAGCACCGATCTGGCTGCTCGACGAACCCGCCAACGGGCTCGACACGGTGTCGATCGCCCGACTGGAAACGCTGATCGCCGAGCACCGCGCCAACAGCGGGATCGCGCTGGTCGCAACGCATCTGGCGCTGGCGATTCCCCACGCGCAGGAGATCGCGTTGTGATCGCGCTCATTCGCCGCGATCTGCGGCGCAGCGTGTCGAGCGGCGGCGCGACATTGGTGGTCGCGTTCTTCCTGCTGGTGGCGACGCTGTTCCCGTTCGCGATCGGCCCCGACGCGGCGCTGCTCGCGCGGATCGGCGGCGGGGTGATCTGGACCGCGGCCCTGCTCGCAGCCCTGTTGCCGGTCGAGCGCCTCGTCGGTCCGGATCTGGAGGCGGGCGTGTTCGACCAGTTCGTCGTACGCGGGATGTCGCTCGCACTGGTCGCGTTGGCGAAGACGATCGCGCACTGGCTGAGCTTCGGCCCCCCGCTGATGCTCGCCGCGGTGATCGCCGCCGGCCTGCTCAACCTGTCGGCCGACACGCTGCTGCGCGTCGAGATCGGCCTGCTGATCGGCACGCCAGGCCTCGCCGCGCTCGCGGTCGCGACGAGCGCGCTGGTCGCAGGCGTTCGCGGCGGCGGGGCGGTGACGGGCCTCGTGATGCTGCCGCTCGCGGTGCCGTTGCTGATCTTCGGCGCGGGATCGCTCGATCCGGCCGGCGGCGCGGGTGCGATCAAGCTGCTCGCCGCGGTCAGCCTCGTGCTGGTCGCGGGCGCGCCGTTCCTGGCGGCAGCAGCGATCCGCGCCTCGCTGGACTAACGAACAGGCGGCCACTCGACGATGTCGATCGCCGTGAGCCTATCGATCCGGGATCGAGCAACGCATTGATGTCGCGACCATGCTCGGCTGCATTTGTCGACGTCGGTCGACACGGCATGTTGCACGAGCCTGCGCTATCCTGAGCCGGAAACCTTGCTAGACACGCCCGATGATGATCGTGTCGAGCCTGTTCCGCTATCCCGTGAAGAGCCTGGGTGGGCATGCGCTGGAGCATGCCGACCTCGAAGCCCGCGGTATTGCGGGCGACCGGCGATGGATGCTGGTCGACGACGCCGACCGGTTCATCACGCGCCGCCAGGTCCCGGATATGGCGCGCATCGGCGTGACGGCCGAGGGCAGCCATATCCTGTTCCACCATGCCGAACTGGGAACGTGCGAAGCCGCCGTCCCCGACGACAGCGTGGCAGGCGTCGCTGCGACGGTGTGGCGCGATACCGTCATGGTCCGCTTCGGCAACCCCGAGGCGGATGCGTTCCTGAGCAAGGCGCTCGGCCGTCCGGTGCGGCTGGCGTATCACTATGACGAGAGCGTTCGGGCGATCCATCCGGACTGGTCCTTGCCGGGCGAACAGGTGAGCCTCGCGGATGGCTTTCCGTTGCTCGTCACCACCGAAGCGTCGCTCGTCGCGCTGAACGATCGGCTCGCGAACGGCGTGACGATGGCGCGGTTTCGCCCCAATATCGTCATCGCGGGGGCGGAGGCCTGGGCGGAGGATCGCTGGCGGCGGATACGCATCGGGACGACCGTGTTGCGGATCGCGCGGCCTTGTTCGCGGTGCATCATCGTCACGCAGCAACCGCTGACCGGCGAGCGGCTCGACGGCAACGAACCGCTCGGGACGCTGCGCGCGATGGGTCACGCCAATGCGAGCGGCATCATGTTCGGGCAGAACGCGGTGCCCGAACGCCTCGGCACGATCGCCGTGGGCGACAGCGTCGAGGTGCTCGAACACGGCGACGGCAACGTCTGATTCCGCTGCGCTTCAGATCCCCGTCGCGTACAGGGCGTGGTGTGTGAGGATGTAGAGCGTTCGGTGGTCGGCGCCGCCGATCACGAGTTGCAGCGGGCGCTCGGGTACGTCGATGCGGCGGGCGAGCGTGCCGTCGGCCGCGTAGACGAACACCTGGCCGTTCGCGACGTAGAGGTTGCCCGCGGCATCGCGCGCGACGCTCTCGCCGCCGCGATCGGCGACGATCTTGAGGTCGGTCACCTTGCCGTTGTCACCGACCAGCCCGCTATACGTGCGGTTCTCCGATCCGTTGGTCAGGACGATGCGTTCGCCCGGTGCGGCGGAAACGAAGCCGTTGGCATCGAGCGTATCGGACCAGCGCCAGCCCTGATGATCGTCCGAACCCTGGTTCCAGACGCGAAACGCCGGGAGCACCAGCGACCCGTCGGGCGAGACGTATTCCTGCGGCTTGGCCTCGCCCATCTTGCTCGTGAAGAAATCCGCGAGCGGGGGATATTGGTACGTCGCGGGATCGATCCGGTCGGCGAACTCGCCGTTCGCCCAGACGTTGACCGGGAGCACGGTTGCCGATCCGGGCCGCGGCTTGGCGGGGGTCGGCGCGATCACCTTGACGTCGGTCGGCCTGGCCGGATCGATGCTGTAGACGGTGCCGTCACGTCCCGCCGACGACAGCACGAGCAGGTCGCCCGACCGGTCGACGGCGAGGTTGAACGCATCGAGCGGTGCCTCAGAGACGATCGACAGACCCTCGGTCTTCGACCAGCCGTGGATCCGCTGAAAACGGCGATCGATGAAGTACAGCTTGCCCTGCGCATCGACCGCGCCGCCGGCGATCGAGTAGAAGCCGTCGGCCAGTTTCTCAACACCGGGCGATACCGGTATCGGGGTTCGGACTGCCGTCGCGGGTGCGGGCGGCACGTCGAGCCTTGCGAACTCGAGCTCGCGGACCTCCTGGCCTCCCGTCATATCCTTGATGGCGTTTTCGAACGGGAATTTGCTCGCGCGCAGATACGTGCCGCAGCCCTTGGTATCGCAGCTCGCAAACCCGCTTTCGGCGTTCACGTGGACGTTGCGAAAACGGATGTCGCCCGAGTTGTAGAGCTTCACCGCGGCGTCCATCGGCTTGATCGAGCGCGTCACGCGGTAGCCGTGGTAGTTGGCGAACAGGATGTTGCGCGAATTGCGGATCTCGGTGGAGATCGCGTCGACGCCGTCGCGCACCTCCTGCTCGGTCTGCGGCGCCAGGAATTCCCAGTTCTCGGCGGTATCGAGGACGATCTCGGCGCGATAATGGTGCTCGGCCGACAGTTCGTAGACGTGACCGGGGGTCTTGGTGTTCGAGACGTGGAAACCGGCCGACGCCAGCGTGTTCGGCGACCAGATCGCCGCGAACGTGCCGCCGCCGCCGTCGGTGACCCAGATGCTGGGGTATTGGCCGTCGAAGCGCGCGCGCGGATCGCCGAAGCCGATCGGACTGCCCTTGGTGAGGACGGTGCCGCCGCCGCCTTGGATCTTGACGTCGTTGACCATCGACGCTTCGCCCGCCTTCCACAGCAGCGCGGTCGCGCGCGGGTTCACGCCGCCAGTCCACAGGCCGAGGCCCGAGACGACCGCGTTGCCGCCCTTCGCACTCTGCAACAGCGCCTTTGGTCCGCCGACACCCATGTACGCTGGTGTCTCGTCGGGGAGGTAGAGATGCGTGAGGCTGGGGTGCAGCGAGATCAGGACACTGTCGGGGCGTAGCTTGATCGTGTCGGTGACGCGGTAGCGACCGACCGGGAGGTACAGCACGCGGTGCGTGTCGATCGCGCGTTGCAATGCCGCGGTGTCGTCGGTCGTGTCGTCGCCCTTCACGCCGAGGTCGTGGACGTTCGCCCATTCGCGGACCGGCGGCATCGCGCGGATCGCCGGCGCACGGCGTGCTGGCAGGCGCGCGAGCGGCGCCATCTGGAGGTCGGTCGCATACTCGCCGATCGCGCCCAACCCGGCGAGCTTCAGCCCGTAGGAGAAATCGCTGACGCGGTAGCGTGGCCCCGCCCCTGCCACGGTCTTGCCGCTGTCCCGGAAGCGGACGAAGGTCGGCGTGTTCGACGCGACCGCATTGTCGAAGCCGATCTGCGTGAAGACACTGTTCTCGGCGGAGACGATCACGCCTGCCTGCGACACGTTTTCGAACCGGACGTCCTTGCCCCAGAGCGAGTCGGAATAGCCGCGGTCGATCTCGATCCCGACCGGCGTATCGCGGATCGCGACGTTGACGAGAGTCAGGTCGACCTCGTGTTCGCGGATCGCCGCGTCGCGCTGCCCCTGGAACTCGGAATCGATCAGCGTGAACTGCCATGCGGGCGAAGTTTTTTCGGACATGATGCCGTAGCGGCCGCCGAAGAAGCGCAGGTTTTCGAACTCGTTGCCCGCCTGATAGACGCCGGCGAGCCCCGAGCCGATGTGGAAGTCGACGTGCCGCAGATAGCCGTGCTGCGCGACGCGGAAGCGCACCGCGACCGCGCCGGCATTGCCCTCGCCGATCCGGAAATCGACGTTGGACAGCGCCGAATAGAAGGTGCTCGAGGTCGCGTCGAAGATCGCGGGGTCGAACGGTACGCTGGTGCGCGGCGGGACCGGCGCCTTGCCGACGCGGTACTGGTCCTCGCCGGTGAAGCTGACCATCGCCGCGACGCCCGAGGCGTAGCCCGCGCTGTTGTCGCCGAGCACGATCTCAGGGCGGGTCGGGCCGATGCCGAAGATGCGGACGGCGGAGCGGACGAAGATCGTCCGGCTGATCCGGTAGCGCCCCGAGGGCAGGAACACGACGCCGCCATGACCGCCGGCTGCCGCCGCGTCGATCGCCTGCTGGAGCGCGGCGCTGTCGTCCGCGCGACCGTCGCCGATGCCCTTGACGGTGATCGCACGCGGATCGTCGGGCTGGGTGAGATAGACCGAGACGGACTTCGCAGGCGGTACGGTCTTCGCGATCGCAGGCGCGGCGACGAGCAGCGCCGTTCCGCAGAGCAGCCAGTGCGCAACCATCATCCGTCTCCAATTATCAGGACAGCAGTCCTACCGTTCGGGAGCGGACGCTTCACCTGCGACGATGGTCGTAGCTGGGGCGCTGTCGAACCCTCCCCCTGCAAGGGGAGGATAAAAGGGGCATCAGATCGCCAGGGATTGCGCGAGGATCGCCGCCTGGGTGCGGTTGCGGACGTTCAGCTTGCGCATCAGGGCGGTCATGTGGACCTTCACCGTGGCTTCGGCGATGCCGAGGTCGAAGGCGATCTGCTTGTTGAGCAACCCCGAATGGACGCCGCGAAGCACCCTCAACTGGGTCGGCGTCAGCGCGGCACGGGTCTCGGTCACCGTTGCGGCGGCCGTGGGTTGGCGCGTTTCGTGTCCAGGCCCTTCCATGGTCATCCTCCTCTGCTTCGGCCATGTGTGCAGCGGATCGGGACCGCGACGGCATGGTTCGAGCTGTTGGTCCACTGATCCGGTTGTGCGGATTCGGTTGGACAGGTCCGATGTATGGGCCGCAGCTTTGGGCGCAATCAAGCCTTTTCTGTTGGCAGTTCGAAAAGACCTGTCGTACAGATATGCGATTGTACCAGCAGGCGAAGGCGCCGCGGGACCGATAGGAGGGGCGTTTATGCCACGAGCACTGGATCGTTCCGGACGACCGCGAGCCGCACGCCGATGATCGGCAGCGACATGCGGCTGGTGATCGCCGCGCTGGCCGGGATCCTCCTTGCCGTGCTGATGATCGTCCGCGGGCGGCTTCACCCCTTTATAGGCCTGTTGTGCGGCGCGTTCACCGTCGGGCTGCTCGCCGGGCTACCGCTGCCCGACGTCGCCAAGGCGGTGCAGAAGGGCGTCGGCGATATCATCGGCGGCACCGGCCTCGTCGTCGCGCTCGGCCTGTCGCTGGGCGCGATGCTGCATCTGTCGGGTGCCGCCGCGTCGCTGGCGAAGGGCGCGTTGCAGCTTACCGGCGTGCGCGCCGCGCCCTGGGCGACATTGGGAATCGCCATCGTCGTCGGACTGCCGCTGTTCTTCGAAACCGGGCTCGTCCTGCTGCTGCCGATCGTCGTCGCGGCGGCGGAGGAGATGACGGGCAAGGACGGCGCCGATCGCGATGCGGCCAAGTTGCGGCTCATCATGCCCGCGCTCGCCGGGCTCGGCGTGGTGCACGCGCTCGTCCCGCCGCATCCGGGGCCGCTGCTCGCGGTCGAGGCGCTTGGCGCGAACCTCGGGCTGACGATGTTCTACGGCATCCTGATCGCGATCCCGACCGCGATCATCGCCGGGCCGTTGCTGGCAATGGTGACGACGCGCGGCGTGCGGCTCGCATCGCCGATCGTGACCGACAAGGGACTCTCGATCGCGCCGCCGCGGCGGATGCTGTCGCTGCTGATCGTGCTGCT
This sequence comes from Sphingomonas sp. CFBP 13603, assembly GCF_014892665.1. NCBI lineage: Bacteria > Pseudomonadati > Pseudomonadota > Alphaproteobacteria > Sphingomonadales > Sphingomonadaceae > Sphingomonas > Sphingomonas sp. CFBP 13603. The sequence goes on from NZ_JADBIA010000009.1 coordinate 136,389, forward strand.
CCCCGTGCTGATGATCGCGACCGGCGAACTCGGCCAGATCGTGCCGGGGATGAAGGGCACCGCGTGGCTGGTCGCGGCGAGCAATCCGGTGATCGCGTTGCTGATCACCAACCTCCTCGCATTGCCGTTGCTGTTCGGGCGACGGCTGCGCGAGGCGGCGATCCAGGATGCGGTGTGGCACGAGACGATGGGGGCGGCGGGCGCGATCCTGCTCGCGATCGGCGCTGGCGGCGCGTTGAAGCAGGTGCTGGTGACCGCCGGGCTGTCCGACCTGCTCGCGCGTACCGTGCTGATGTACGCGATCTCGCCATTGCTGCTCGGCTGGCTGGTCGCGGTGGCGATCCGCCTCGCCGCGGGCTCCGCCACGGTCGCGACGATCACAGCGGTTGGGATCATGCCGGGCGTGGTCGCGAGTTCGGGCGTGTCGCCGGAGCTGGTCGTGCTGGCGATCGGCGCGGGATCGGTATTCTTCAGCCACGTCAACGATCCCGGTTTCTGGCTGGTGAAAAGCTATGTCGGCACGAGCACCGCCGACACGTTCCGGACCTGGTCGCTGCTCGAAACGGCGATCTCGGTGGTCGGCCTCGCGCTGGTCATGGCGCTCAGCCATGTCATCTGACCAAATCGGAGACGCCCCGGAAAAGGCAGCGGCGAACGAGGGTCGGCTGGCCGATCGCGCCTATGCGGGCATCGTCCAGATCATCCTCGACGAACGGCTCGCGATTGGCGACCGGCTGCCGTCGGAATTGCGGCTGGCTGCAACGTTCGGGATGTCGCGGACGATCGTGCGCGAGGCGCTCGCGCGGCTGGCCTCCGACGGGATCACGCAGGCGCGGCTCGGCGCTGGATCGTTCGTCAAGCGTCGCCCCTCCGAACGGCTTGGATCGCACATGCCGATGGACGCTCTGGCGACGACGCTGGGGACGTACGAAGTCCGCTTCGTGCTGGAAGCCGAGGCCGCGAGGCTGGCGGCGCAGCGGCGGTCGAACCATCAGCTCGATGCGATCGAAAAGGCGCTGGAGGCGTTGCGCGCCGCGCTACTGTCCAACGCGCCGGCGCATGACGAGGACTGGGTGCTGCACCGTGCGATCGCCGAAGCGACCTCCAACGCCGCGTTTCTGCCGGTCTTCGATCACCTCCAGGAACAGGTGATGCAGATCCTGCGCGCCGGCGTCGACATATCGCGGTCGCGGGCGCCCGAGGTCATCAAGGCGATGATGGACGAGCATGACGCGATCGTCGAGGCCATCCGCGCGCAGGATGCGGATGGCGCCGCGCTGGCGATGCGCTGGCATCTGTCGCAGGGGCGCAAACGATTGATGCCCTGACTGGCGCGCGGTCCGCACGCGCTCCCCCTGCGACCGCCCCCCCTGCGACCGCCGCCCCTGCGACCATGGTCGTAGATGATACCGCGACCGGCTTCCGGTAAAGAGCGTCGGGACACGACACGTCGCCAAGCCGGACACACGGTATGCGCGTCGTGCAACATGGGGATGGAATGATGCACAGGCATATGCGCGATCGGTACTCCGTTCGGAATTTTCGTGGTACCGCTACCAGCTTAGCCGTGCTCGCGACCGCGCTGCTCTGCTCGCCCGCCCTTGGCCAGACCGCGTCTCCGGATGCGAGCCTCCCGGCCTCGACACAGTCCGCAGACCCGGCCGCGCCCGACCAGCTTCTCGCGCCGCAACCGGCCGTGGAAGCCGAAGACCGCGCGGCGACCACCTCTAACGACATCGTCGTCACCGGTACGCGCATCACGTCGAGCGGCTTCAACGCGCCGACGCCGACGACGGTTATCGGCGAGGACCAGATCCTCAAGAACGCGCAACCCAACATCTTCAATGCGATCGCGCAGCTGCCGTCGCTGCAGGGCTCGACCGGCGCCTCCACCGGCACGTTCAGTACGTCGAGCGGCACGCAGGGGCTTAGTTCCTTCTCGCTGCGTGGCCTCGGCCCCATCCGTACGCTGACCCTGCTCGACGGGCAGCGCGTCGTCGGCGCGAACGTCTCCGGCGTGCCCGATATCAGCATGTTTCCACAGTTGCTGGTCAAGCGCGTGGACGTCGTGACCGGTGGCGCGTCCGCTTCCTATGGTTCGGACGCCGTCGGCGGCGTGGTCAACTTCATCACCGACACGCGCTTCAAGGGCTTCAAGGCGAACGTCCAGGGCGGCATCACCAATTACGGCGACGACAAGCAGGGCCTGGTCCAGGCGGCGTTCGGCACGTCGCTGTTCGGCGATAAGCTGCACCTGATCGTCAGCGGCGAATATGACGACGAAGACGGCGTCGGCCCTGGCGATTTCGGCACCGACCTCGCCAAGGGTCGCGACTGGTACCGCGCCACCACGCTCGTCAACACCGGACAAACGAACAACGGCCTGCCGCAGTTCAACTACCGCGACTATGCGCAACCCTATCAATATGCGCGCTTCGGCCTGATCAACAACGGCCCGTTGCAGGGCATCGCGTTCGACCAGAACGGCGCGCCGTATAATTTCAACTATGGCTCGAACGGTCGCCCGACCGGCACCGGCGGCGTCACCAACTGCTTCCCCGCCAACAGCTTCTGCGTCGGCGGCGACCTATCGGGTGCGCCGGGTTCGGGCGCATCGCTGAAATCCTCGCTGGAGCGGCTTAACGGGTTTGGGCGGATCGGCTTCGATTTCGCCGAGAACAACGAGGCCTACGTCACCGTCAACATCGCGCAGGTGAAGACCAGCAACCAGCCGAGCCCAGGGTATGGCCGCCCGAACCTGACCGTGCAGTGCGCGAACCCTTTCCTACCGCAACTGGTCCGCGATCGCTGCGCGACCGCCAACATCACGCAGTTCAATTTCGGTACCAGCAACGGCAACTTCCCCGATCCGCTGGTCCAGACGGATCGTCGCCAATACCGCTTCGTCGGTGGGCTGAAGGGCAAGTTCGACATCGGCGGCACGCCGTGGACCTACGATGCCTATTACGAGCACGGCATCACAAAGGCGGCGATCGACGTCGACAACACTGTGCTGCAGTCCCGCTATGTCGCGGCGACCAATGCGATCACGCTGAACGGCGCGATCGTCTGCGCCGATCCTGCCGCACGCGCCGCCGGGTGCCAGCCTATCAACATCTTCGGCGGTGCGGTGCCGTCGGCAGCGGCGCTCGCCTATGTCACGCCTGCCAACGGGCCGCTCCAGCGCACCAAGCTGACGCAGGACGTCGCCAGCCTCAACTTCTCCGGCGAGCCGCTCAACCTGTGGGCCGGGCCGTTGTCGGTTGCCTTCGGTGGCGAGTATCGTCGTGAATTCTACCGCGTCCACGGCGACCCCTATGGTGCGGGCGTCACCGCACTCAGCCCGAACAGCACAGCCTATCCCGCCGATCCGCTGTTGAATTCCGCGTTGGGCAGCAACTGGGCAGCCGGCAACTACAAGAACGGTCGCGGCAAGTACGAGGTGTACGAGGGCTTTCTCGAGCTCAACCTGCCTTTGTTCAACAGCGAGGCGATCGGCCGCGCCAACCTCAACGGCGCGGGCCGCGTGACGCATTACAGCACGTCGGGCACGGTGTGGGCTTGGAAGGCCGGCGGTACCTGGGATACGCCGCTCGACGGCATCCGGCTACGCGCCGTCACGTCGCGCGACGTCCGCGCGCCGAACCTGTCCGAACTGTTCGCTGCACCGACCGTCACGACGTTGCCGAACTTCACCAATCCCTTTTCCGGCAGCGGCGTGCAGGCGTTCCAGAACACCGTCGGCAACCCCGATCTGAAGCCGGAAATCGCGCGCAACACCGAGGTCGGTATCGTCCTGTCGCATCCGTCATGGGCACCGGGTCTCGGCCTGTCGTTCGACTATTACAAGATCAAGCTCGACGGCGTCGTCTCGACATTGTCGCCCGACCAGATCGTCCGCTTCTGCTTCGAGGGTAATCAGGCGTTCTGCGGCGGCTTCGTGCTGAACAGTCCGACCCAAGGCGGCAATTTCATCAACGTCCAGCCGTTCAATCTCGCGTCGTGGAAGACCAGTGGGTTCGACATCGAGGCGAGCTATCAATGGAAGAAGCCGCTCGGCATTCCCGGCAACTTCACGCTCCGCATACTGGGCACGCACGTGAAGGAGTTCCTCGTCGACGCCGGGATCGCCGGCGTCGACGTGGTCGACCAGGCCGGGGCCAACAACGGCAACACGCCGGACTGGAAATGGCTGGCGACGCAGAGCTACGACAACGACGTCTTCAGCATCAACCTGCAGGAGCGCTGGTTCTCGGACGGCGTGTTCGGCAACCAATATGTCGTCTGCACCACCGGCTGCCCAGTCTCGACCGCCAACCACCCGACCATCGACTATAACAAGATGAAGGGTGCGTTCTACGTCGACCTCGGCGGATCGGTGAACTTCACCAAGCAGGTCAGCATGTTCTTCAAGGTCGACAATCTGTTCGATCACGACCCAGCGCCCGCGCCACAGACCAACACCGGTCTCGACGTGAACCCTGCGCTGTACGACACGCTCGGCCGCATCTACCGCGTAGGCGTTCGCGCCCGGTTCTGATCGGCCTTTCCCCCGGCAGCGGCCGCTGCCGGGGGAGCGCACCGTTCCAAGACCATTTAATATCGTGAATATTCAACTCGTGTCGGTCGTAAAACCCCACACGGCGAAGGGCTGAACGGTCCGTGTCGAACGAAGATCGATCAGCCCTCGCCTTGCCAACCGCCACGCAGCGGCAGGCGCAGGACACGGTCGTTGGCGGTCATGTACAGCGCCCGCCCCCGCTCACCGAACGCGCAGTTGGCGATCGGTGCGCCGGTCGTCACGAGCGCGAGCGGCTCCGCGTCGGGCGTCATGACCATCATGCCGCCGGGCACCGAGCACACCAGCGTCCCGTCGCGCGCGACCTTCATGCCGTCGGGCAACCCTGCCCCGCCCCGCGCCTTCATCGCCGTGGCATCGAGCAGCACCCGCGCGTTGCGCACGCCTTTCGCATCGAGGTCGTAGACCATGATCCGCGGCGCGGTTTCGTCCGACACCGACACGTAAAGTCGCGTTTCGTCGGGCGACAGCGCGATGCCGTTCGGTCGGGTCAGGCTGCCCTCCAGCAGTTCGACCGTACCACCCGGCCGCAGCCGATAGACGCCGTTCACCGCCAGTTCCTTAAGCGGCGACGTATCGCCTTCGGTCAGGCCGTACGGCGGATCGGTGAAATAGAGCGTCCCGTCGCGTGCGACATGCATGTCGTTCGGGCTGTTGAACCGCTTTCCCTGGTAGCGATCGACGACGGTCTCACGCCGCCGCGTGACCAGGTTTACCCGGTCGATCGACCGACCGCCGCTGTTCGCGATCAACAGCCGGCCCTCGCGGTCGAGCGTCAGTCCGTTCGCCCCCGGCTCGCGGACGAGCTTGGGGTCGGTGCCCCCTGCCCCCGACGGATCGAGGAACGGCACGGCGGGGCCACCCTTGCGCCAGCGACGAACGATGTTGGCGGGCGGATCGGAGAACAGCAGATACTTTCCGGCCTCGACCCATACCGGGCCCTCCGCCCAGCGAATGCCGGTCGCGATCGTCTCGACCCGCGTGCCGGGCGCGACCATCCGGTCGAACGCCGGCGACATCCGCTGGATGCGCGGCTCGGCAGCAGGGCCCGCACCAAAAACAGGCGCGGCGACCATAGCCGCCGCACCGAACAGGATGTCACGACGTCCCGGCCGGAACGCATCGTTGGCGGTCCGCTCAAACATCGGCGGGGCAATAGGTACGCAGGAACTGCTGATGTGTCGGCAGGACCGCGACTTGCTTCGCGATAGTCGTCTTCATGTCTCCCAGGACCTGTCGCAGGCGCGGCTCGCCCATGATCCGGCCCATCTGGTGATGCTGGCGGGGAGACAGCCGCTGGCCGGTCATGACCTGCGCCCAGGAGGCGACGCGGAAAATCTCCTCGCCGTCCTGATACGCCATGCCGCTTTCGCGAAACAGCGCGATCCGGTCGCTCAGCGTATCGGGGATTTCCATCGTCCGGCACGCATCCCAGAACGCCGTGTCGTCGCGCTCGGTCAGAACGTAATGGAGCACGATGAAGTCGCGGATCCGTTCGATATCGGCGGCGGCCTGTTCGTTGAAGCGCTTGGCCGTCGCCGCATGATGGCCACCGAACGGGAACACCTGGAGCAAGCGCGTGATGCCGATCATCGCGAGGTGGATCGCGGTGGATTCGAGCGGCTCGACGAACCCGCCCGCGAGCCCCAACGCAACGCAATTGCCGCGCCACACGTCCTGGCGACGGCCGGGCTGGAAGCGGATCAGGCGTGGATCGAACAGGACTTCGCCTTCGACTTCGGCGAGCAATTGCGCATGCGCCTCGTCCGCGGAGAGGTGGCGGCTGTCATAGACGAGCCCGTTGCCGACACGGTGCTGGAGCGGAATCTGCCAGCGCCACCCCGCACCGTGCGCGATCGCGCGCGTGTACGGCACCGCCGGCCCCACCGAGCGCGTCTGCGTGACGACCGCGCTGTCGGTCGGCAACCAATGCCGCCAATTCTCGAACGGCGATCCCAAAGTCTGGCCGATCAGCATCGCGCGGAACCCGGTGCAGTCGATGAACAGGTCGCCCTCGATCCGCTCCCCCGAGCGCAGCACGAGCGCGGCGATGTCACCGCTCTCGCCATCCTGTTCGACGCGGTCGATGAATCCTTCGATGCGGCGAGCGCCTGCCCCTTCGGCGAGCGTACGCAGGTGTCGCGCATAGCGGCCCGCGTCGAGGTGATAGGCATAGCTCAGCTCGGGTGCGTTGCCGCCGATCGCGAACCGCTCCGCCTGCGCCGCCTGGAGTTCGAGGCAATAGTCGCCGAGGTCGCCGCCGAAACCGTCTTCGCGCGCCTGGAGCCAGAAATGGTGGAACGCACCCATCCAGGTCGATTGGCCGGTTTCGCCGAATGCGTGAATGTAGCGATCGCCGATCCGCGCCCAGTTCTCGAACGATATGCCGAGTTTGAAGGTGGCGCCGGTCTCGGCCATGAAGTGCTGCTCGTCGATCCCGATCAGCCGGTGGAACGCGCGGGCCGTCGGGATGGTCGATTCGCCGACGCCGATCGTGCCGATCTCTTCGGATTCGACGAGCGTGACGTCGACCAGCGCGCCGAGCTGTTGCGCGATCGCGGCGGCGGCAAGCCAGCCGGTGGTGCCACCGCCCGCGATCACGACGCGGCTCCGCTGTGTGTCCGTCATGGCCATCCTATCTGTTGAGACGCTGCAGGACCTGCGCCCGCAATCGCCGTGCGGCGGTGTCGTCCAGCGTCGCGAGCGGACCGCGAGCGTGCGGCGGCAGGTGTTCGCCCGCGCGCTCGGCGGCGCCGAAGACGTAATAGTCGAACAGTTCGCGCCACGCCCGCTTCTCGCCCTCGGAACGATCGCGCAGGCTGAGCATTCCGTGCAGCATCGTCGTCATCGGCGTATCGACGAACGCCGGCACGTCGTTCCACCAATAATTGACCATGACGTTGAAGTCGTCGAGCGCCTCGACCCGGTGCCACCACAGGGCCGGGTAGACGAGGATATCGCCCGGATCGAGGTCGGCGATCTGCGCCACCTTCAAAGCGTCGCGGAAACCCGGATGGCGGTCGAAATCGGGTTCGATGAAATCGACCATGCTGACGACCTGCCCGCCTGGCGTCGGTTCGAGCGGGCCGGGATAGAGGTTCGCGACCTGATCGGGCGGGAACAGCGTGAAACGACGCCGGCCGACCAGCGGGCAGGCGATGTTGTTCGACATGTCCCAGTGCGCCGCCGCGGTCGTGCGGTTGCCGATCCAGAGGCTGGCGAGCGGCGTCCCGGAACCGGGCAGGTCGCCTTCGGCCACGACGGGGTTCTCGGCGCGCAAACCGGGGAAGAACGTGTCGACGTCGGTCGAGCCGAGATACACCGATGGCGCCTCGGCTCCGGCGATACCCGCGCGGATCCGGTCGAGATAATCGGCCAGCGGCGCGCGGCTCGCCGCGTAGTTCATGCCGGTGACGTCGTCGTTGTAGAAGAAGCGGCCGCCGATCTTCGGTTCGCCGACGAAGCCGACCACCGGACGTCCTGCATCGAACCGCAACAGATACGCCATCGCCGCGTCCGCACCCTCCCGCCCGGCCTCGACCAGCGGCAGGTCGGTCGCCACCGCCTTCAGCACGACCGGTTCGCCAGCTTCGATCAGCGCGGCGAAGTCGATCTCACCGCGCTTTACGCCCTCGATCGTGCGAACAGCCGGCAAGGTATCGCGGTCGGTCACTGCGCTGCGAGCCGGCTGGTCTTGAGTTCGATCAGTCGCGAGACAGTCCCCAGCGACGCGATCGCGAAGAAGGCGAGTTGGAGAAATCCGGGGGCGTGGAGGCGCGCCAGCGCTTCGCCATCGAGCGCGGCAAGTCGTTCGGCCGAGATCGTGTAGAGGTCGTCGAGTGTGTATTTGTTCGTCTCGTCGAGGAATATCTCGAGCGCGACCGGCTCTATCAGGCCTTCGACCTGGAATGCGTCGAACATCGGGTCGTTCGCGATCACCCCGTCATGGATGCGCCCGAGCACGTCCGACACGGCATCGAGATACGGACTGTTGCCACCATGCGGCAGGAAGACGACCTGCCCGGGAGCGCCCTCGCCCCGTGCGGTGATACGCGGTGAATCGAGGTCGACGTGGACCATCGGCTCGGCTTCGCTGCCGTCCTCGGCGCGGGTCAGGCCGATCGAGAAGGGCCCCCGCTGATGCAGCGCCGGGACATAGCGCGCGTGCCAGACGCCATCGCCGAGAAACAGATTTTCGTCACGATCGAGCCCGACGAGTGCGACCGACTGGAACCGTCCCTCCTCCGAACGTCGGAACAGGATCGGGTATTCGCGTTGCAGATCCTGCCATTCGGTCGGGAAGACCAGCACCTGGTTCACCGCGTCGCCGAACTCTGGACCATGGCCGGTCGCGACCGTCAGATCCTGGTGATCGACGTTATTCAGAAGGACAATATTCGTCACGATGCGCCTTTCGCAAACCACGGGCCGGGTACGCGCGGCATCATGCAGAGCACGGTTGCGGCACGCAATCCGGCGCGGGCGTTTACGCACCTGGTGCATTTTGGGTTGTTTGTTTCTGTGCGCATTCAGGGCCTTGTCCATGAGCCTTGCAGGTTCGTTAGGTCGCGAGAGTAATGAGCCGTCCCCAATTGAGCCTCGGCTTTCGCCGGGTTGGAGAATTTGCGGCTTGGCGGTGCCACGACGGGGCAGGACGTACCGAGTTCCGCCACTGCGTGCGGTGGAAAGTCAGATCGCCGCATCGTTGGCATGGTTCGGTGCGATATCGATCGGGCGGCGTCGCACTGCGGCATCCATGACCAATGTTCCCCTCCCGGCCAGGCGAGGGGAACATCGTCACTGTCGAACGCCGCATCCGTTCAGAAGCGGAAGCGACCGCCAAGCAGGAAGCGGCGCCGCAGTTCTTGGCCGAACCAGAGTTCGCTCTCGTCGCGGCCGTAAGTGCGAAGCCTCGTTTCGGTCAGATTGATTCCTTCGATCGATACCGCGAAGCTCGGCGTGATATCATAGCTAATATTCGCATCGAGCTGACCGAACGGCTTGGTGAACTCCGGATTTTTCGAATTGCCGCGATTGATTCCCGACAGGAACTTGTCGCGCCAGTTATAGGCGATCCGTGCCGACAGGCCGTATTTATCGAAGATCAAGGTCGCATTGAACGTATCCGATAGACCAAGCAGCGCAAACTGGTTCTCCGTCGTCGGCGCACCGATGTTGAAACCGACATCGCCGCGCACCAGGGTGTAGGCTGCGCTTACGCCGAAGCCGGTCGATCCGAAGAAATGCTGCCCCGCCGCTTCGAAGCCGTAGATTTCGGCGTCCTTGTTGTTGATCGGCTGGGTCAACTGGAACTGATAGAGCACGTCCGTTCCGTTGGCGATCACATCGCGGGTGTTGTTGATCTGCTTGACAAAATCGTCGTTCAGCGAGCGCGTGGCGGCATTGTAGTTTGCCTGGAACACCGTGGTCGCCGCGCCGATCGAACCGGTCTGGTCGAGCAACGCCGTCAACGCGAACAGGTTGACGTCGCTCTGGTCGGCACCCAGCGCCTGCAACGCCGCCTTCGCCTGTCCGGAGCGGGTGCCCGCCGCGCCCGAGCTTGGATCCCTCAACCCGAACAGCGTGGTAGAGCTTTGGCCGTTACCGATGAAGTTACGTACGCGCTTGTCGAACACGCCAAACGACAGATAGCTGTCCGGCTTATAGTACCATTCAAGCGACGCATCGAGATTGTCCGACTCCAGCGGGATCAATTTAGCGTTGCCCGACGATCCAGTGGCTAGTCCGCCATTGGCAATCGGCCGGGAGGGTCCGCCGACGCTGGTCGAGGTAAACAGGTTGCCATATTCCGGTCGGGCGATCGTCTTGCTGAACGAAAGGCGAGCGATCAGGTTGTTCTTAAGTTCGACCTGAAAATCCATCGACGGCAAGAAGTTGTTGTAGGTTCCGCTGTCCGTCAGGAAGCTGGTCTGGTTCGAAATAACGAGGGTGTAGTCGTTGTCCGAAACCCAATTGATCGCAGCGGGCACCGCCACCAGCGATCTCGACGTCGACTTCGTTTGTTCGTAGCGCACGCCGGCCACGAGCGTTGCAGGTAATGAGCCCAGTTCGCCCTTCCACGTAACCTGACCGTATACCGACCAGATCTTTTCCCGAACCCGATTGTCTTCATTGGCCGTGGTACCGACCAAATTTCCGGCCTTGCTGTAGAATGGTGACAGGACCGAGTAGATCGACGCCGCATCACCACGGAAGGCTGTCTGCGACTCAGGATCGTTGCCCGGATCGTAACTCTTGAACTTGCACACCAGGCAGAAGGATTGCAGCGCACCGGGAACCAGCCGCTCCACGTCGCCAGGGCTGGTTATGCCCCAGTCGCCGAGAACCTGCTGAGTGGAAACGCGCGTCTGGTGCATGTTTGTGTTGCGCAGGTTGCCGCCGAAATCGAAACGGCTGCCCCCGCCGAGATCCCAGCCAAAATCGCCGCGCAGTTCCTTGACGCGCTGATCCTGCGCGGACGCGAAGGTGCGCCCAACCTGCGAGCCGACCTGAGCAACCGTCAGCAGGCCGTTCAGCGTCACGTCCTGGACCGGAATTGCCCCGGTATAGTCGACCGAGTGCGAGGTTACGACGTTGGCGGCCATGCCGACCAAGGTCGAGCTATTGCCGTTGGGGTTGTCCGGCCTGCTCGACGCCTTGCTGTAATGGCCGTCGAGATTGAACGTGAAGTTGTCGGTGATCTCCCACTTGCCGTTCAAGCCGAAATCCTGAACCCGGCTCTTCTGGCCGCGATTCTGCGCTTCGAATCCTTCGTCCTTGGCGCCATTGATCGTCTCGTGGAGATAATTAGCGGTAGCGACGACGGGGTTCGCGTCGAACCGCACTTCGTCGAACGGCCGACTGAACCAGTTCGACAGATCCGAGCGAACTTCCTTCTGCGTGTTCTGCGCGAACAGCGCGTCGGCGGTCAGCGTCAGCGTCTCGATCGGCTTGAACTGGACCACAGCCTGCCCGTTGATGCGCTCGCGGCTACCCTCGGCGTAATGATAACGACTGTCGTTGGGGAACGCGATGAGCTGGTTCGGGTTGGTCGGCGCGCCCGTGATCTTGGTGCTGCCGTCTCCCTTGGTGAAGCCACCCGTCAGAAATTCGCTGTACGGCATGACATTCCAGTCGTTGGACGTCGCCGCGATCGAGGTGAAGTTGCGCTTCTGGTAGCTGCCGAACAGCGACACGCCGAACCGGTCGGTCGGATCGGCCCAGCTGAGCACGCCCGAAAGCTCCGGCGTGACCTTCGATCCGCAATCCAGGCAGCCATCGGTACTCGTGTCGTACACGCCCTTCGCCCCGATGCTGCCGGTCAGGCCGCCCTTGCCGTCGAGCGGGCGGCGCGTGACCACGTTGATGGTCGCGCCGATGCCGCCGGTCGGCACGGATGCGCGGCCGGTCTTGTAGACCTCGAGCGTGCGGACACCTTCGGAGGCGAGGTTCGAGAAGTCGAACGACCGGCTCGCACCCTGCGCGCCATCGGAATTCTGATCGCCGCCGACGACCTGCACGTTAGCGGTCGCAAGCTGGCGGCCGTTCAGCGTGACCAGATTGTAGCTCGGGCCGAAGCCGCGAACGGTGACCAGCGCGCCTTCGCCGTTGGTACGATTGATCGAGACGCCCGTGATCCGCTGCAGCGACTCGGCGAGGTTGGTGTCGGGGAACTTGCCGATATCCTCCGCCGAGATCGCGTCGACGATGCCGGTCGAATTGCGCTTGATCGCGATCGACCGTTCGAGGCTGGCACGAACGCCGGTGACGACGATCTCGTCGCTCGCAGGCGCCTGGGCAGCAAGAGAAGATTCGGACGACGGCGCGGTCTGCGGTTGCGTGAGCTGACCGGCCGCGGCCGCGGGGTCTGCCGTCGTGCCCGGTGCCGTCGTCGGCTGCGCATTCGTGGCGTCGGCGCCGGCCTGCGTCTGAGCTTGTGCAGAAGCAACGCCTGATACCGTAAGACAGTACGCCACCGCTATAACGGATGCCGAACGCGCGAGCGCCGACGAAAGACTATTAGCCTTCATGATCATCCCCTCTTGGTCGCAGCCTTGTGACCGCGGATACTCCCACGCCGATCGTACGCCGGCTGTGCGAGCGCTAACATAGACCTTACAGAGACAGTGGCAAGCATCTTTGCGACCGAATATCTCTCTATTGCTACACACACTGCGATAAACATTGATCCAAATTGGATTTAATCTGCAATCGGTTGATAAGTCGGCAGAAAGCTAAGGGAGCATCGCTCGTGGCCGTGACAAATTGGCACCACCACGCCCTCATCACAGGATAGACAAGCAACGCAGGGTGCCGAGACTGGAGGAATAGCCGGCGAATATACAAAAAAAGGGGCCGATCCTTTCGGACCGGCCCCACAGGGTCCTCGGGAGAGGAGACTTAGAACTTGGCGCGGATGCCGGCGAGGAACTGGCGACCCGGATAATAGACGCTGTAGGCTGCATTGTCGTAGCCGAAGGTGGTCCGCAGCGGCTCGTTGGTGATGTTGAGCACGTCGAGCGTCAGGCGCACGCGGTTGTCGAAGAACGGCAGCTGATATCCGGCGGAAATATCGAACTGGCCACGCGCATCGGCCCGCAGCGGCACGGGGATGTTGTTCTGCGGACCGTTCGCGGCGATCGATTCGTCGTTCCAGACATAGTTCAGGCTGAGCGACACGCCGTGGCCTTCGTAGAAGCCCTGGAGGTTGTAGCTCCACGGCGCGATGCCCGACGCGACCAGCCCGGTATCCGACTTCTGCGTGATCCGCGTGCCGTTCGCCGAGAAGCCGAGCCCGCGGACGAGGAAATCGAGCGGCTGGACCCAGGTCGCCTCGACGCCCTGGATCTTGAGCTGGTTCAGGTTGACCGGCTGCGTCACGACGATCTGCGCGACGTCGGGACCACCGCGACCATTGATCGCCTGCTGCTGCGTCGTAGTGAGCGTGCTGAACGCGAGGTTCAGCGCCGAGAACGGCACCGTCGACTGGATGTTGGCGGTGAATCCGTCGATGTTCTTGCGGAAGTACGACACGCCGACATAGCCGATCCCGCCGGTGTAATATTCGCCGCCCAGATCGATATTCTCCGACGTGTAGGGCTTCAGGTTGGGGTTGCCCGCGGTCGCGACCTGAGCACCTTGATCGGAGAAGGTCAGGCCGGGCAGCAGCGACCCGGCATCGGCGCGCGTCATGCTGATCGAGGTCGCAAACCGCAGCTTGAGGCGGGTCGCCACGTCGTAGGTCAGGTTGAGCGACGGCAGGACCTTCTCGTAGGACGAGTCCTGGATCACGTCGACAAGGCCTGCCGCGACCTGGACCGGGCCGGCGACGTGCTGGTCGGTATGGACATAGCGGACGCCGGCATTGGCGCGCAGTTCGCGACCGAAGATCTCGGTGACGCCGTTGCCCTCCATGTAGAAGCCGAACGTCTTTTCGAGGATGTCGCCGGTCGTGCCGCCGGTCACCGAACCACGCGCTTCGGGCGCGTTGTCGAGGAACGACTGGTAGTTGGTCGCCGCCTGCAGCTCTTTCAGCTTGGTCGAGATGATGCTCGTATAGCCGACATTGCCCTTCGACAGCTTGCCGATATCGGTGACGTTGAGGCGTTGCAGATACTGCGACAATTGCGCGTTGGTGACGCTGCCGGTGGTGCCGTCGCACGTCGCGCCGCACACCGACGTCTGGTACGCGGTCGAATTGTCATAGGCGCGGACGTTGCGCAGCGCGCTGTCGTACGCGCCGCCGAACTTCAGGTTCATGTTCGCATCGCCGAGCGTGAAATCGACATGCGCGCCCTTGGTCTCGGTCTCGCGGCGTACGCTCTGGACGTTCTGGCGGTACCATTTCCAGCCAAGGTTCGGATCGCCGAGATCGACGTTCGAGGTGATGATCGGCTGCGGATTGTTGCTGTCGGTATTGTCGTAGAACGCGTTGATCCCGGTCTCGCGCGGAGTCTGGATCAGGAAGCTCGGCTGTTCGCGATAGAACGTGCTCTTGCCGTAATTGACCTGCGCCTCGACCTTGAACGTGTCGCTGGGTGCCCAGGTGACGCTCGGGTTCACATTGTAGAATTCGGTGGTCTGGCGGAAGATGCTCTCTTCGAGGAAGAACACCGAGTTGGCGAACGTACCGCTGGTGACGACGTTGTTCGCGTCCACCGTCAGGCCGATCGGCACCATGCCGCCGGTCGACGTAGGATCGGTACCGGGGCCCGAATTGCGGACGTACCAGTTCATGTTCGACTTGACGTAATCGCGCTTCGACTTGGCGTAGATACCGTCGAACGCGAAACTGAGCGTGTCGGTCGGGCGGAACTCGAGCGCGAGCAATGCCGAATACCGCGAGCGGGTCCCCTGCGTCACGTTGTTGCGGCCGAGACGGGGGATCAGCGCGCTGCGGATCTGCGTATCGGTCAGCCCCGACGTCGCCGCGAGATTGACGGGCGCACCCGGCGTCAGGCCGAAGCCGGTGTTGCGCGGTACGACCGGCGCGTAGGCGAAGCCGTTGCCACCGACGTCGCCGACGCCCGGCCGCCCGGTCGGGACGTTGCCGTCGGTGTAGCCGACCGTCTCGAAGCCATCGACGCGGGTCTTCTGATCGACGCCCTGCAAGCCGATCAGGATGCCGAACTTGTCCCAGGTCTTGCTCGCGACGATCGCGCCGCGCGGGCCGAAGCGGTTGTTGGTATCGTTATACTGGCCCTGCCCGACGACCGTCAGGTGCGTGCCCGGATTGTCGAACGGGCGTGCGTTGCGCAGGTTGACCGTACCGGCGATCCCGCCCTCCAGCGTCGATGCGACCGGCGACTTCAGCACGTCGAGGCGGGTGAACAGTTCGGACGGGAAGAAATCGAGATCGACCTCGCGGTTGCCGCCGCCGGTGCCGTTGGTGCCGCCATCCGACGCGATCGCGATCTGCGTGTTGTTGAGCAGCACCTTCGAAAAGCTCGGGCCGAGACCGCGGATCGCGACCTGGACGCCTTCGCCGGTGATATCGCGGTTCAGGCGCACGCCGGGAATGCGGTTGAGCGTCTCGGCGAGGTTGGTCGCGGGCAGCTTGCCGATGTCCTCGGCGAAGATCGAATCGCCGAATGCGACCGCGTTGCGCTTCGCGTTGGTCGCGCTCTGGAGGCTGCCGCGGATGCCGGTGACGATGATCTCGTCGGTCGCGCCGAGACCATTGTCGGCAGCGGTGGCGCTCTGCCCGGTCGCATCGGCCTGCGACGGCGCCGCCTGCGTGGTCGTGCCGGTGATGCCCTGCTGGTCGGGCGTTGCCGGTGCGGTCGTGCTGGTCGCCGCATCGGGCTGCGCAACCTGCGCGGCGACAGGCGCCGCGACGATCAGGATGTTACCGGCAGCAGCGGCCAGCAATGTGGCGCGGACGTGGTGACGGCGTGCGGTGAAGTTCATGGGATATCCCCTCCGTGTGATGTCCCCGCTTCGATGTCGGGATACGTTAAATCTTGCGCAATTTATGATAGCGCTATCATATTATGAGTAATTGTCGGACCGATCGCTGTCAATAGTTTCAGCGGTAGCGGTAAAGTTTCACTCGCTGAATCTGCCATGCGCCGGCCGGCAGGCTGATATGACGGCCCTGATGAGTCTGGTCGCCGTTGAGCAGCCGACCCGCCACCCACCGCCCCGTAGTGTCGAAACGCCCCTCGTACGCGCTGTCGATACCGGCAAGCCCGGGGCCGTCGCCGATCGGCTTGAAGGTGACGGTGATGCCCTGCCCCGCGACCAGAAACTCTTCCGGTCCGGTCTGGATGATCATCCCGCCATAGCTCGCCATGTCGGGTTTCGCGACCGGCCGCTGGATGTCGGCATAGGCGATCGTGAACCGGTATCCGCCGATGTCGCGCGTCTGCGGTTCGTAGATCACGGTCTCGTCATACAGCACGCGCGGCTTGAACCCCGCCATCCGGTTCGAGCCCTGCGCGGCGAGGATCTGCGGCGAAAGCTGCGCGATCACGTCATAGGCCTTGGCCAGATCGCCCGGCGCATCGTCGGCGGAGTCGATCGAGAACGGGCCGAAGCCGATCGCGTCATGCTCGCCATAGGCATAGAATGCGTTGGCCGGGACAGCCGCATTGTCCGCGTTGTTGGCTTCGGGAATGAACAGCGGGTTGTCCGGGCGTTTGTAGCGGCCGACCAGGTCGACATAGTTCGGAAAATAGATGTCGGGCGCGAGAAAATCGATCGTCGGCGCACCGGCCTTCCAAACGTCGATCAGATGCGGCAACGGCCCGCCGCTCGGATATTCGCCGGGTGCGCGGCCGGGACGGTTGAGCGCGACGTTGACGTACATCGGCATCGGATACGCCGCCTTGCCCGCCGCGGTCAGCTGATCGGCGAAGCGCGCATAATGCCAGGCGGTGAACACTTCGGCGGCCGCATCGCCCGCGCCGAACAGCTCCTCCCACGAGCCTTGCGTCCTTGCTCCTCGCTCGACCCACATCGCGTGCATCTCGGGAACGAGGTTCGCCTGGTGCGCGGTCAGATACCGGACGAGTTCGGTCGGCACCGGCTGGCGGTACGCGGCTTCGGCGAGCGGACCGTAATCGCGGGCAACCGGCAGCATCCCGATCTCGTTCTCGACCTGCATCATCACGACGGTGTTCTGTGTGCCGTCGACCGCCTTCAGATGCGCCATCAGCGCGGCATAGGCGCGCTGGTCCGCCTTCAGCGTCTCGGGCGCGAACGCCGAGAGGATGTCGACGCCCTGCCCGTTCGGTCCGTGCGCGCGCGGAAACCGCGTCTGGTCGCGCTTCACCCAGGCCGGCACATAGGTCGACATCGAATTCTTCCACGCGCCGAACCACAGGATGACGAGCTTCAGGTCGGCGGCGCGCGCATCGCGCAGCATGGTATCCACGGAGGTCCAGTCGAACTGGCCTTCGCGTGGCTCGATCAGTTCCCACGCGACCGGCGCGAGCACGGTGTTGAGGTGCATCGCGCGCAGTGTCTTCCAGTGCGGCGCCATGTACGCCGCGCTGGACGCCGCCGAATTGCTCAGCTCGCCACCGATGATCAGCATCGGCTTGCCGCCGACGATCAACTGCGTCGCGCTACCCTGTTTGCGCAGCGAGGGTGCATCGGCGAGCGCGGGCGTCGCGACCGAGAGCGCGGTCAGCGCCAGGATCGAAGTGCGCAATGTCATCATGTGTCTCACAGCTTGTAGGCATCTTTGACTAGGTCATAGGCAAGTGCGCGGGCGACCTCGTGCGCCTCGTCCTCTTCGAGCCGGTGTTCGGCGACGAGTTTGGCGAGGAACGCGCAGTCCATCCGACGCGCGACATCGTGGCGCGCGGGGATCGACAGGAAGGCGCGCGTGTCGTCGTTGAAGCCGACCGTGTTGTAGAAGCCGGCGGTCTCGGTCGCGCGTTCGCGAAAGCGGCGCATCCCCTCCGGGCTATCGTGGAACCACCAGGGCGGGCCGAGCCGCAGCGACGGATAATGCCCGGCGAGCGGTGCGAGTTCGCGGGAATACGTATCCTCGTTGAGGGTGAACAGGATCAGCGTCAGCCGGGGATCGTTGCCGAACCGGTCGAGCAGCGGCTTCAGCGCACGGACGAACTCGCCGGGGAGCGGGATGTCTCCGCCCTTGTCGCGACCGAAGCGTGCCAGCACCGAGGCGTTGTGGCTGCGCGAGACGGCTGGGTGAAGCTGCATGACCATGCCGTCCTCGACGCTCATCGCCGCCATCTCGGTCAGCATCTGCGCGCGGAAGAGTTCCGCGTCGGCGGCCGTCGGTTGAGCCATGACCCGGGCGTAAAGCGCTTCCGCTTCGGCGGGCGTCAGGTCTGCGGTTGCTGCCGATGGGTGGCCGTGGTCGGTCGAGGTGGCGCCTGCCGCGCGGAAGCGTGCGCGGTGGAAACGATGTGCGGCGAGGTAGCCGGCGTAACTGCCGACGTCTTCGCCCGCGGTTTCGCCGAAGCGGCGGACGTTGGCGGCGAAGCCCGGCGTGTCGGGATCGACGACGGGATCGGGGCGATAGGCGGTGACGACGCGGCCGTTCCAGTCGCTCGCGCGGATCGCGGCATGGTGATTGAGCGGGTCGAGCGGGCTTTCGGTGGTCGCGATCAGTTCGATGCCGAACCGGTCGAACAGCGCGCGCGGGCGGAAGTCGGGTGTCTTCAGCGCGGCATCGATCGTGTCGAAATACAGGTCCGCGGTCGCGGGTTCGAGGCGGACGTCGATGCCGAACGCCTCGGCGAACACCCAGTCGAGCCACATCCGCGACGGCGTGCCGCGGAACAGGGGGTAGTGGCCTGCGAAGATGCGCCAGATTTTCCGCGGATCGGTTTCCGTCGCGCTGCCATCCACCGTCGGGACGCCGAGTGCGTCGAGGGGCACGCCCTGGCTGTAGAGCATGCGGAACACGTAGTGATCGGGCACGATCAGCAGCGAGGCGGGATCGCTGAACGCCTCGTTCCGCGCGAACCATGCCGGATCGGTATGGCCGTGCGGGCTGACGATCGGCAGGTCCTTCACGCCCGCATGGAGCGCGCGCGCGATGTCGCGGGTGCGCGGTTCGTCGGGGAACAGGCGATCGGGATGAAGGCGCAAAGGCTTGGTCATAACAGGCGTTCCGGAGGCACCTGCGCATAGCGCGGCACGATGAGGTGGATGACGGCGAGCGCGACGAGATAGGCGCAGGCCGCGACGATGAAGATCGGCTGGTAGCTGCCGACGGTCTCGAGGATGGTGCCGGCGAACTTCGCCATCAGCATCCCGCCGACCGCGCCCGACAACCCGCCGAGACCGACGACGGAGCCCGTCGCCCAGCGCGGCAACAGGTCGCCCGGCAACGCGTAGAGATTGGCCGAGAACCCCTGGTGCCCGGCGCAGGCGAGGCCGATCATCAGCACCGCCCACCACATGTTCGGCACCTGAGTCGCGAACGCGATCGGCACCGCACACAGCGCACAGACGAACATCGCGGTTTTCCGCGCCCGGTTGACGCTGTACCCACGCCCGATCAACCGCGACGAGAACCAGCCGCCGGCGACCGAACCGACGTCGGCGAGCAAATACACCGCGATCAGCGGCGGGCCGAATGCCAGCATCGTGATGCCGTATTGCTTGTTGAAGAAATCGGGCAGCCAGAACAGGAAGGTCCACCACACCGGATCGATCAGGAACCGGCCGAGCATATAGGCCCAGGTCTGGCGCTGGCGCAGCAACGTCTTCCACGCCACCGGCCGACCGGGCTCGACCGGTTCGCTCTCGATATAGGCGAGTTCCTCCGGCGTGACCTTGGGATGCTCGCGCGGGCGACGATAGAAGCCGAGCCAGGCGACCAGCCAGACGACGGTCAGCAGCCCGGTCAGGATGAACGCCCAGCGCCAGCCCATCGTCACCGCGATGATCGGCACCACCAGCGGCGTCAGGATCGCGCCGACGTTCGAGCCTGCGTTGAAGATGCCGATCGCCAGCGCGCGCTCGCGCCGGGGAAACCATTCGTTGGTCGCCGCGATCGCCGCCGGGAACGTCCCCGCCTCCCCCAGCGCGAGCGGGATCCGCGCCAGGATCAAGCCGCCGGTCGAGGTGAAGAACACGTGCGCGACATGGCCTAGCGTCCACAACGTCACCGCCAGCGCATAGCCGACGCGCGCGCCGACGCGGTCGATCAGCCGGCCGAACACGACGTAGCTGAGGCCGTAGGCGGCCTGGAACCAGATGGCGAGGTCGGCATAACCCGTCTCGCTCCAGCCGTAGCGGACCTGCAGATCGGGCTTGAGCGTCGGCAGGACGAGCCGGTCGATATAGCTCAGCACCACCGCCGCGAACAGCAGCGCGCAGACGATCCAGCGGATCCGACCGCGCGGCTTGTCGATCACGGGAGCGGCCGTCACGTCGCCACTCACCAGTTGCACAACGTGCCGTCTTCCAGTCGCGCGACCGGAAGATAGGCGCGTTTATAATCGTAGGTCGCCGCGAGATCCTCGTCGATGTCGACGCCCAACCCCGGCGCTTCCCCCGGATGCATCATGCCGTCGTCGAAGCTGTACGCGTGCGGGAAGACCGCATCGGTCTCGTCGGTGTGCGGCATATGCTCCTGCACGCCGAAATTAGGCACCGACAGTCCGAAGTGCAGCGCCGCCGCCATCGCCACAGGCGACAGGTCGGTCGCGCCGTGGCAGCCGGTCCGCACCTGGTACAGATCGGCGAGCGACGCGATCCGGCGCAGGTGCGTGATGCCGCCGGCATGGACGACGGTCGCGCGGATATAGTCGATCAGCTGGTTCTGGATCAGATCCTTCGCATCCCAGATCGAATTGAACACCTCGCCTACCGCGATCGGCGTCGTCGTGTGCTGGCGGATCAGCTTGAACGCCTCCTGGTTCTCGGCCGGCGTCGGGTCCTCGATCCAGAACAGATTATACGGCTCGAGCGCCTTGCCGAGCCGCCCCGCCTCGATCGGCGTCAGCCGGTGGTGGATGTCATGGAGCAGATGAACATCCCAACCCATCGCCTCGCGCGCGGCCTTGAACAGTTCAGGCACAACGCGGAGATATTTCTCGGTCGACCACACGCTTTCGCTCGGCAGGTCGGCATCGGCGGGTTCGTAGCGCGCGCCGTGCTTGGCAACGCCGTAGGTCGAGGCGAGCCCCGGTACGCCGCACTGCAGCCGGATCGCCTTGTAGCCCTTCGCCTGCTCGGCCTTGGCGACCGCGATCGTGTCCTCGATCGTCGTGCCGTTGGCGTGCGCGTAGACCATGCACGCGTCGCGCGCCGCGCCGCCGAGCAACTGGTACACCGGCATCCCCGCGAGCTTGCCCTTGATGTCCCACAATGCCGTGTCGACTGCCGCGATCGCCGCCATCGTCACCGGGCCGCGGCGCCAGTACGCGCCCTTGTAGAGATACTGCCAGACGTCCTCGATCCGGTGCGCGTCGCGGCCGATCAGGCACGGTACGACGTGATCGGTCAGGTAGCTGGCGACGCTCAGTTCGCGGCCATTGAGCGTCGCGTCACCTAGCCCGGTGGTACCGTCGTCGCACTCGATCTTCAGCGTGACGAAATTGCGGCCGGGGGAGGTGACGATGACGCGGGCGGAAACGATCTTGGGCATGGGCGGTCCCTCAGGCGATTTCGAGAATGGCGGTCTTGAGATGCGCGGAATCGGGCCCGACCGAGATATCGAACAGGCCCGGCTCGACGACCTCGCGCATGTTTATGTCGAAGAACCGGAATGCGTCGGGGCCGAGCGCGAACTGCACGGTCTTGCGCTCGCCGGGCGCCAGCGTGACGCGCTCGAACCCCTTCAGTTCGATGATCGGCCGCGCGACCGACGAGACCTGGTCGCGCACGTAGAGCTGCACCACTTCGTCGCCGGCGCGCTGCCCGGTATTCGTCACGTCGACCGCGACCGTGACGGTCCCGGCGATCCCGATCTTCGCCGCAGACAGGCGCGGCGTGCCGATCTCGAACCTAGTGTAGCTGAGCCCGAACCCGAACGGGAACAGCGGCGCGGTGGTGTCGAACAGATAGCCGCGGCGCGCGGACGGCTTCGCGTCGTAGAACACCGGCAATTGCCCCGTGGAGCGCGCGACCGTCACGGGCAGCTTGGCGCCCGGATTGATATCGCCGAACAGCGCCTCGGCGATCGCGGTGCCGCCTTCCTGTCCGACATACCAGCATTCGAGCAACGCGTTCGCGCTCTCGACCGCGGTCGGCCAGGATGGCGGACGGCCGTTGATCGCGACGACCACGACGGGCTTGCCGGTCGCCTTCATCGCCGCGAACAGCGCATTCTGTTCGCCGAGCAGGTCCAGGCTGGTGCGATCGCCGAGATGCGTCTTGGCATAGCCCTCGCGGCTGGTCTGTTCGGTGTCGCCGATCGCGAGCAGGATGACGTCGGCGGTCTTCGCCACCTCGACCGCCTCGGCGATCAGCTGGCGGTTCTTCGCAGGGTCGGCGAGCAGCACCTCGTTGGCAGAGCGATCCTCGTTCTGGGTGATGAACACGCCCTGCGCATGGACCACCTCCGCCTTGCCCTTCAGCCGCGCGCGCACGCCGTCGAGCAGCGAGACGGTCGCCTTGGGGATCGACGAATAGCCGCCGAGCCGCGCGATCGCCGCATTGGGGCCGATCACCGCGACCGTCTTGTGCGCGCCCGCCGTCAGCGGCAGCGTGCCGTCGTTGACGAGTAGCGCGATGGAGCGCCGCGCCGCCTCTAGCGCCAGTGCGCGCGCCTCGGCATTGCCGGTCAGCCGCGCGGCCTCCTTCGGATCGACGATCGGCTGTTCGAACATGCCCGACCGGACCTTCATCGTCAGCATCCGCCGGCACGCCTCGTCGACCGCCTCGACCGACACTTTGCCGGCGCGCACCTGGTCCGCGAGCGAGCGATAGGCCTCGCCGTCGGGCAGGTCGGAATCGACGCCCGCCGCCAACGCGAGACGGGCCGCGGCGTCGCGATCGACCGCGATGTGGTGCAGCGAGGCAAGCTCGCCGATCGCCGCATAATCGCTGACGATCGCGCCATCGAAGCCCCATTCGCCGCGCAGCACGTCGTGCAGCAACCAGCGATTGGCATGGCTGGGGACGCCGTCAATCTCGTTGTACGACGGCATCACCGCGCCGATCCCGGTGCGCGCGACGACAGCCCGGAACGGCGGGAAGAAATTCTCGCGCAGTTCGCGTTCGGCGATCGGCGCGGGCGCGACGTTCTCGCCGCTCTCGGGCTGGCCGTGTCCGGTCATATGCTTCAGCGTCGCGAAGACCTTGCCCGGCGCCAGCGTCTTGCCCTCACCCTGCAGGCCGATCACCGCGGCGACACCCATTTCACCGCAAAGATACGGGTCTTCGCCGAACGTCTCCTCGATCCGGCCCCAGCGCGGATCGCGCGCGATGTCGACGACCGGCGACAGCGCCAGCACGGTGCCGTGTGCGCGAACCTCGCGCGCGATCACCGCGTTCACACGGCGGACGAGGTCGCGGTCGAACGATCCGGCCAACGCGATCGCCTGCGGAAAGCTCGTCGCTTCGGGCGCCATGAAGCCGTGCAGCGCCTCCTCGTGGAACAGGATCGGGATACCGAGCCGGCTGCGAGTCGTCGCCCAGCGCTGCGCCGCGTTGACGAAGGCGATCGTATCGGCGGGCGCGCGCCAGCGACCGGTGACGTCGGTGCCGGTGTTGGCTGCGGTCGCGGCACCCCCGCGATCGGACGGTCGCGCGATCTGGCCGATGCCGTTCGGATACGCGGTATCGGCACGCGCGGGATCGAATTTCAGCGCCGCGTCCATCACCTGCCGCTTGGTGGTCGACAGCGTGATCAACTGCGCGACCTTCTCGTCGAGCGTCATCCGGGACAGCAGGTCGCGCACCCGCAGATCGACCGGCGCACGCGCGTCCTTGTAGATCGCGGGCGCTGCCGCGGCAGAGGCGATACCGGGTGTCAGGGCTGCGACCGAGGCGGTTCCCAGCCAGCCGAGCACGCTGCGGCGGTTGGTCGCGATCGAGGCGATTGTGTTGCCGGACACCCTGTTCTCCTGTCTTGAAACGCGGCATTGCTGTCGATGCCGTCGTCGTGATAGCGATAACATGTCCGACAAACAGAACCGTTGTCAATGCGCGGTCGGTCGGCGGGAGAGGAAAGAATGACGCTATTCGGCAAGCTCGTCGTCGCGATCACGATGATCGTCATGGGGACCACCGCGGCGCAGGCGGAGGACGGGTACGACCTCTGGATGCGCTATCGCCCGCTCGCGGCGACGCAGGCCGGCGCGCTGAACCGAAGCGTGCAATCGATCGAACGCAGGGGCGACACGCCGACGCTCCGCGTTGCCGCCGACGAAGTCCGCCGCGGGATCGCCGGGCTGTCCGGCCGGGCGATCGGCGACGGCGCGAGCGCGCATCCGATCGTGCTGGCGACCGCGACGGACCGCGACGTCGCCGCACTCCGCCTGCCGCTCACGACGCTGGGCGACGAAGGCTATATCGTTCGCACGACGACGATCGGCGGCAAGCGCGCGACGCTGGTGACGGCGAACACCGATCGCGGCGTGCTGTACGGCAGCTTCGCGCTGCTGCGGTACGTCCAGACCGGCGGCAGTCTCGACCGCATCGACCTGACGTCCGCGCCCCGCGTCAGACTGCGCGTGCTGAACCATTGGGACAATCTGGATGGCGTCGTCGAGCGCGGCTATGCCGGCGTGTCGCTGTGGGACTGGTGGACGCTCCCCGATCTCCATGACGCGCGCTACACCGATTACGCGCGGGCCAACGCGTCGATCGGAATCAACGGCACCGTCCTCAACAACGTCAACGCGAAGGCCGAAAGCCTGACGCCGCGCTATATCGCCAAGGCGGCGGCGCTGGCGGACGTGTTCCGGCCGTACGGGATCAAGGTGTACTTGTCGGCGCGGTTTTCGGCACCGATCGAACTCGGTGGCCTCAAGACCGCCGACCCGCTCGATCCGCAGGTCGCGGCATGGTGGAAGGCGAAGACCGACGAGATCTATCGCAGCATCCCCGATTTCGGCGGCTTCCTGGTGAAGGCGAACAGCGAGGGCCAGCCGGGTCCGCGCGACTATCGTCGCAGCCATGCCGACGGTGCCAACATGCTCGCCGCTGCGGTCGCGCCGCATGGCGGGATCGTGATGTGGCGCGCGTTCGTCTATGCCGAGACCGACCCCGACGACCGCGCGAAACAGGCGTACACCGAGTTCAAGCCGCTCGACGGCAAGTTCGCCAGCAACGTCATCGTCCAGGTGAAGAACGGCGCGATCGATTTCCAGCCGCGCGAGCCGTTCCATCCGCTGTTCGGCGCGATGCCTAAGACGCCGCTGATGATCGAATTCCAGATCACCAAGGAGTATCTCGGCTTCGCGACTCACCTCGCCTATCTCGGGCCGCTGTTCGCGGAGACGCTGGCGAGCGAGACGATGCGATCGCCCGGCGAGACCGTCGCGAAGGTCGTCGACGGGTCTGTCGAGGGCCACACGCTGACCGGGATGGCGGGCGTCGCGAACATCGGGCGCGACCGTGATTGGGCGGGCTCCACCTTCAACCAGGCGAACTGGTACGCATTCGGACGGATGGCATGGGATCCGACGCTCGGCGCCGCCCCCGTTGCGCGCGAATGGGCGGCGATGACCTTCGCCCCTTCGCCCGCCGTCGTCGATCCCGTCACGCGCATGATGATGGGATCGCGCGAGGCGGTGGTCGATTACATGACCCCGCTCGGTCTCGCGCACGTCATGGCGACGGGGCATCACTATGGCCCCGGCCCGTGGATCGCGGACCTCAAGCGCCCCGAATGGAACCCGGTCTATTACCACCGCGCCGACAAGGCCGGAATCGGCTTCGACCGGACGAAGACGGGGAGCGACGCGGTCGCGCAATACGCACCCGATCTCGCCCGCCGGCTCGCCGACCCGGCGACGACACCCGAGCGTGAACTGCTGTGGTTCCACCATGTGCCGTGGGATCGGCGGATGGCGTCAGGGCGGATCCTATGGGCGGAAATGGTCCATGATTATGATGCCGGCGTCGGCTATGTCGGCGACATGCGGAAGCAATGGGATGGCCTGAAGACGCAGATCGACGCGGGACGCTGGGACAAGACCGCGACGTATCTGGCGATCCAGGAACGCGAGGCGCGATGGTGGCGCGATGCGAGCCTGTCCTATTGGATGTCGGTCAACCGCCGACCGCTTCCGGTGGGTACGCGCGCACCCGAACACGATCTGGCCTGGTACAAGGCGCAGAGCTTTCCGTACGCACCGGGCAATCCGCAATGATCGGCGGATCGAGCCCATTACGGCCGAAGCGATGGCCGGCGGCGCTGATCTTCGGCGCGCTGATCGTCACCGGCGCAGGCGCACGCGACGTCGTTCCCGCGCATCCCGGTACGCCGTGGATCGCGAGTTGGGGCTCGTCCCAGATGATCGCCGAGGGCGAGAATGCGCTCCCCGCCGACCGTGCGGGCGCGATCACCTTGCGGCAGGTGGTGCGGCTGTCCGCCGGCGGCGCGCGCATCCGCGTTCGCCTGTCCAACGCGTTCGGCACGCGCCCGCTCGCGATCGGCGGCGCGCACCTCGCGCGGTCGGTCGCGCCCGGCACGCCGCAGATCGGGGGAGGCGCACGGCTGACCTTTTCGGGACGCGCCGATGCGATGATCCCGGCGGGGGCGGAGGTCTATTCGGATCCGATCGCGTTCCCCGTTGCGCCCGGCGCAGACCTCGCCGTGAGCCTGTACCTGCCGGACGCCGCCAGCCCGCAGACCGGCCATCCCGGTGCGCGCGCGACAAGCTTCACGCTCGCCGGCGATCATGTCGACGCCGCGACGCTGGCCGGCGCGACGACGACGACGCACTGGTATGCGCTGGCCGATATCGAGGTCTCGGGCGCCGCGAGTGCCGGGACGGTCGTCGCGATCGGCGATTCGATCACCGACGGCTACGGCGTGAAGCCCGAGCGCAACAGCCGCTGGCCCGACGTGTTGGCGCAGAGACTGCGCGCGCGACCGGCAACGCAGGCGATCGGCGTCGTCAATGCCGGGATCGGGGGCAATCGCATGCTGCTCGACGGGCTCGGCCCCAATCTGCTCGCCCGCTTCGACCGCGACGTGATCGCGCGCAGCGGCGTGCGCTGGGCGATCGTGCTGGAGGGCGTCAACGATCTTGGCGTCCTCACCCGCGACGCCCCCGCCACTCCTGCGCAGCACGCTGCGATCGTCGCGCAGATGACCGCGGGCTACGCGCAGCTCGTCGCGCGCGCGCACGCTCACGGGATCAAGGTCATCGGCGGCACGGTGATGCCGTTCGGCGGCAACGACTATTATCATCCGGGCGCCGCGAACGAGGCGGACCGTCAGGCGGTCAACCGCTTCATCCGCACGTCCGGCGTGTTCGACTCGGTGATCGACTTCGACCGGCTGATGCGCGATCCCGCACATCCCGACCGGCTCGCCCCCGCCTATGATTCCGGTGATCATCTCCATCCGTCCGAGGCCGGATATCGCATCATGGGGGAGGAGGTACCGTTGGCGTTGTTCGACAGTACCGCGTCGACTTCGCGCGCGGGGATCGGGGCTGCGGGTCGCGTGGCAGTCGCACCGGCCGGCGATCGGCGTCCTGCGATCGCGCTGACTTTCGACGACATCCCGGCGCACGGACCGCTCGCGCCCGGCCAGACGCGCGTCGGCGTGATCCGCGACATCACCGCTGCATTGGCGAAGGCAAAGGCACCCGCGTTCGGTTTCCTCAATGCCGGGTTCGGGCTCGACACGCCCGACGATGCCGCACGCGTGATCGCCGCGTGGCGCGCCGCCGGACTGCCGCTCGGCAACCACACCTATTCGCACGTCAATCTCGACCAGGTCGGTGCCCCCGCCTTCGCCGCCGAGGTGACGCGCAACGAAGCCACCCTTGCCACGGCAGCCAAGGGCATTGACTGGCACTGGTTCCGGTATCCGTTCCTCGCGGAGGGCAGCACGCCGGCACTACGCGACGCCGCACGGACAGCGTTGCACGAACGCGGCTACCGTGCCGCCGCGGTGACGATGAGTTTCAACGATTTCAAATGGAACCCGGTCTATGCCGCCTGCGCGGTCAAGCGCGATACCGCCGCCATCCAGGCGCTTGAGGCCAGCTTCCTCGCCGACGCCCGCGCCGCCGCGCTGACCGCACGCGCGCGAGCGCAGACGCAGGTCGGACGCGACATCCCCTATGTCCTGCTGATGCATGTCGGCGCGTTCGACGCGCGCATGCTGCCGCGCCTGCTCGCGCTCTACCGAGACATGGGCTTCCGGTTCGTGACGCTGCAGAATGCCGAAGCCGATTTTTATTACGCCAGCGCAACCGACCTGTCGCGACCGGGACCGACACCCTCGCTGGCCGGACCGCCATCCGCGCCCGCACTCGCCGGACCGCCCGCCGACCTCTGCCTCTGACCACCCGGACCGGCGGCGCCGATCAGCGCTTGCCGGTGTCCGCGGCCGTGATATGATAGCGCTATCTCTCCACATCCGTGGACCACAGATCTCATAGAAGATCGTTTATCAGGAAGGATCGAAAGGCCATGCGCCTCCGTATACCCGGCCATATCCCCGCCCTCGTCGTCGCGTTGCCCGTGATGATCGCCTCCGGCATCGCGATCGCCCAGACTGCCAAGGCGCCCGCCAAGACGCCCGCCGCAACAGCGCGTGCCGCCAAGGCCGAACCGCGCAGTCCCGACGGCAAGCGCTATCTGGCGCAACCCCTGGTCACCAAGATCTTCGCGGCGGACCCGTCCGCGCATGTCTTCAACGGCAGGATCTACGTCTATCCCAGCCACGACGTCGATGCGGGGATCCCCGACGACGATCTCGGCAACCAATATGCGATGCACGATTACCGCGTGCTGAGCATGGATCGCCCCGGCGGTCCGGTGACGATCCATCCGGTCGGCATCGACGTGAAGCAGATCCCCTGGGCCTCGAAGCAGACCTGGGCACCCGACGCCGCGTACAAGAACGGCATTTATTATCTCTACATGCCCGCGCGCGACAAACAGGGCGTGTTCCGGATCGGCGTCGCCACCTCGAAGTCGCCGACCGGCCCGTTCAAGTCGGAAGCGCTTCCGATCCGCGGCAGCTTCTCGATCGATCCGGCGGTGTTCAGCGATACGACCGGCGAGAGCTACATGTATTTCGGCGGCATCTGGGGCGGCCAGCTCCAGCGTTGGGCAACCGGCAAGTTCGACCCGAACGGCGGCGACACCGACCTGAAGCAGGACGACAAGCCTGCCCTCGCCCCCAAGGTCGCACGGATGTCCGCGGACATGAAGCAGTTCGCCGAAGCGCCACGCGACGTCCGGATCGTCGACGAAGCCGGCAAGCCGATCCTCGGCGGCGACCACGACCGGCGCTTCTTCGAGGCGTCGTGGATGTTCAAGCGCGGCGGCAAATACTATTTCACCTACTCGACCGGCGACACGCACTTCATCGCCTATGCGGTCGGCGACAATCCCTACGGTCCGTTCCGCTATACCGGTCATATCATGACGCCGGTGCAGGGCTGGACCACGCACCACTCGATCATCGCGTTCAAGAACCGCTGGTGGCTGTTCTATCACGACACGCAGCTGTCGAATAAGAACCACCTCCGCTCCGCCAAGATGACCGAATTGTCGTTCAACGCCGACGGCACGATCCAGCAGATCGATCCGTTCAAGGACTGACGCGGAACCGGGGAGCGTCCGCGCAGCCAGTTGCCGCCTCGTTCGTCATGACGACGGCAGGCGCCGAAAATTCACGCGCTCAGGCCTGGCTGCGCGGCGAGGAAATCGACGAAGGCGCGGACGCGAGCGGGGACGTTCGTGCCGCCGACGAAGACCGCGTGGATCTGCTCGACGTCGCCCGGATTATACGCTTCGAGCACCGCCACCAATCGGCCCGCGGCGATATCATCGACCACGCTGAAGGCGCCGACGCGCGCCAGGCCGACGCCGGCGGCGGCGAGTTGCCCGAGCGTCTCGCCGTTGTTCGCTTCGATATTGCCCCGCACCGACAGCGCGATCGCCTGTCCGTCGCGGCGGAACGGCCAGACCGGCTCGACCCGGCGGAAGTTGAAGTTGAGGCAATTGTGACGGTGCAGGTCTTCGGGCTGCGTCGGCGTGCCCCAGCGTGCCAGATAGTCGGGCGACGCGACGATCACGCGGCCGCTCTCGCCGATCTTGCGGGCCGTCAGCAGGCTGTCGGCGAGCGGACCGAAGCGGATCGCGACGTCGGCCTGCCCCGCGGCGATATCGACGATGGCGTCGGTCAGCGCGAAATCGAGCACGATATGCGGGTGGAGGCGGACGAATTCGCCGAGCAGCGGGACGATGCAGAGCCGCCCGTGCGACAGCGCGGCGCTGATCCGCAGCCGTCCGCGGGGTGAGCCCTGATCGGCGAGCTGCTGTTCGGCATCGTCGAGGTCGGCAAGGATACGCCGCGCAGTCTGAAGATAGACCTGGCCCTCCGCGGTCGGTGTCAGCGCGCGCGTCGAGCGCAGCAACAGCCGGACGCCAAGCCGCGCTTCGATCCGGTCGATCGAGCGCGCGACCGCCGACGGGGTCAGTCCGAGCGCGCGTCCCGCCCCCGAGAAACTGCCCGCGCGCATGACTGCCGCGAAGATCTCCAACGCGCGGGCACGATCGGCGCCCATGGGCATCTTTGCGTCCATGTCAAAAATCCTTCGCTGTCATGCGGACTAATCCGCGGGAGCGCGACGGTCCATCTATGCCTCGACGCATAGATCGGGATACGCACATGGACTATCGGCAATTGGGATCTTCGGGCCTGCGCGTACCGGCGCTGAGCTTCGGCACCGCGACCTTCGGCGGCACCGGCCCCTTGTTCGGCGCGTGGGGCCGCAGCGACGACGTCGAGGCACGGCGGCTGGTCGATGTCTGCCTTGAGGCGGGCGTAACGCTGTTCGATACCGCCGACGTCTATTCGAACGGCGCCTCGGAGTCCGTCCTCGGCGCGGCGATCGAGGGGCGGCGCGATCAGGTGCTGATCTCGACCAAGACCGGCCTGCCGATGGGCGATGGCCCGCAGGATTGGGGTGCGTCGCGTGCCCGCCTGATCCGCGCGGTCGAGGATTCCTTGCGGCGGCTGGGGACCGATTACATCGACCTGCTCCAGCTTCATGCGTTCGATGCCTCGACCCCGGCAGAGGAAGTGATGAGTACGCTCGACCTGCTGATCGGCGCGGGGAAGGTGCGGTATGCGGGCGTGTCGAACTATCCGGGCTGGCAGGTGACGAAGGCGCAGGGCATCGCCGACCGTCACGGCTGGCCGCGCCTCGTCGCGCACCAGGTCTATTACTCGCTGATCGGCCGCGCCTATGAGGCGGACCTCATGCCGATGGGTATCGACCAGGGCGTCGGTGCGCTGGTGTGGAGTCCGCTGGGCTGGGGCCGCCTGACCGGCAAGATCGGACGCGACCGGCCGATCCCGGCGGGCAGCCGCCTGCACGACACCGAACAGTTCGCGCCGCCGGTCGAGACCGAGCATCTGTACCGCGTGATCGACGCGCTGGAGGCTGTCGCGGCGGAGACGGGCAAGAGCGTGCCGCAAGTCGCGATCAACTGGCTGCTGCGCCGCCCGACGGTCGCGTCGGTGATCATCGGCGCGCGCAACGAAGCGCAGTTGCGCGACAATCTGGGCGCGGTCGGCTGGGAATTGTCGGTGGAACAGGTCGCCGCGCTCGATGCGGCCAGCGACGTTCTGCCGCCTTATCCACACACCCCGTACCGCCAGCAGGAAGGGTTCGCCCGCCTGAACCCTTCGCTGGTTTGAGGAGCGACATCATGAAGTTCAATCCCGGCCTGCTGGCCCTGTCCGTCGGTGCGTTCGGCATCGGCGTGACCGAATTCGCACCGATGGGGCTGCTGCCCGTCATCGCGCAGGACCTCGGCGTCTCGATCCCGACCGCCGGGCTGCTGATCAGTGCCTATGCGCTCGGCGTCGTCATCGGTGCGCCGCTGATGACCTTGACCACCGGACGCGTGCCCCGGCGGACGCTGCTGATCGCACTCGCCGGCGTCTTCACGGTCGGCAACCTGCTCGCGGCGTTGTCGACCGGCTACGGCATGTTGATGGCGGCGCGGATCCTGACCTCGTTCAACCACGGCGCGTTCTTCGGCGTCGGTTCGGTCGTCGCGGCCAGCCTCGTGCCGGCGGAGCGACGCGCGGGCGCGGTGGCGGCGATGTTCATGGGGCTGACGATCGCCAACGTCGTCGGCGTGCCGCTCGCGACCTGGGCGGGCGATCATCTCGGCTGGCGCGCGTCATTCTGGGGTGTTTCGGCCCTCGGCGTGGCGACGATGGCGGCATTGCGGCTGACGTTGCCGGCTTTGCCCGCCCCCGAGGGCAGCGACGCGATGGCGGAACTGCGCGTGCTGACTCGCGGACCGGTGCTGGGCGCGCTCGGCCTGACCGTCGTCGGTGCGAGCGCGATGTTCACCGTCTTCACCTACATCACGCCGATCCTGCGCGAGGTCACGCACGCCTCGCTCGGCTACGTCACCGCGATGCTGGTGACGTACGGCCTGGGGCTGACGCTCGGCAACTGGCTGGGCGGACGGTTCGCCGATCGCTCGGTCGACCGCACGTTGATCGTCACGCTCGCCTCGCTCACCGCAATCCTCCTCGCGTTCGCGGTGCTGATGCCGTTCAAGGTACCGACGGCGATCCTGATATTCCTCTGGGGCATCGCCAGCTTTGCGCTCGTCCCACCACTCCAGATCCGCGTGATGCACGCCGCGGCGGACGCGCCCAACCTTGCTTCGGCGATGAACATCGGTGCGTTCAATCTCGGCAACGCGATCGGCGCAGCGGTCGGCGGCGGCGTGATCGCAGCAGGGTTCGGGTATCCGGCCGTCGCGGTGGCAGGGGCGGTCGCGTCGGCGCTGGGGCTGATCGCGGTCATCGTCAGCGTTCGCAGGAATATCGCGCGTAGTCAGCGCCATCCGGCTTCGGCGGATACGGTCGAGGCTATGTAGAAGCCGACCCGCGATGGACGGGGACCGAACGCGCATCGCCTGCGTTGTACGGCCGCTATCATCAGGAGATGCGTCATGAACCCGACCGGCAACACCATCCTCATCACCGGCGGTGGGTCGGGCATCGGCGCCGCGCTGGCGCAGCGTCTCCACGATGCCGGCAACGCGGTGATCGTTGCCGGCCGGCGCCAGGAGGCGCTCGACGAGACGATCGCGGGACGTGAGAACATGCGCGCGATGACGCTCGACATCGACGATCCCGCCGCGATCGAGGACTTCGCGCGGCGCCTCGTCGTCGACCATCCCGCACTCAACGTGCTGGTCAACAATGCCGGCATCATGAAACTGGAGGACATCTCGACGCAACGCGATCTGGTGGATGCGGAGGCGACGATCGTCACCAATCTGCTGGGCCCGATCCGGTTGACCAATGCACTGGTCGACCATCTCGCGGCGCAGTCCGGCGGCACGATCGTCAACCTGACGTCGGGACTGGCGTATGTCCCGTTGACCGCAGCGCCGACCTATTCGGCGACCAAGGCGGCGATCCATTCCTACACCGTCTCCTTGCGTCGCGCTCTGGACGGCAAGGTCGAGGTGATCGAGATCGTGCCCCCCGGCGTCCAGACCGGGCTGACGCCCGGGCAGGAGACGCGACCTGGCTACATGCCGCTGGAGGCGTTCGCGGACGAGGTCATGGCGCTATGGACGCAGCAGCCGACGCCGAGCGAGATCCTCGTCGAACGCGTCCGCCCCTTACGCAACGCCGAAGCCGATCACCGCTTTCCGGAAGCCGTGGCGCAGTTCAACGAGATGGCCGAGCGCGCGCGACGCGGCGGCTAATCCCGTATCGATGTCCGGTCCGTCGATGATCCAGCGGAGCGGATCGAGCGTGGGCGAGCGGGTCGTCGACCGCTTGACGATCCCGTGGTTCAGCCCGAGTGTCGCGCGATGGTGCCCGCTCCGAAACCCCGCTGGCCGAGCGACCTCATGCAGGCCGCGCTCGCACTCCACGACAACCAGCTTCACGTCGCCGAGCCGCTGCTGAAAGCGTATCTCAAGCGCGATCCGTTCGATGCACGTGCGATCCGGATGCTGGCCGAACTGGCGGGTCGGATCGGGCGGTACAAGGACGCCGAGACGTTGTTGCGTCGTGCGGTCGAGCTGGCGCCCGGCTTCACCGCGGCGCGCGCGAACCTTGCGCTCGTGCTGTACCGCCAGAATCGTGCACCCGAGGCACTGACGTTGCTCGACGCCGTGATCGCCGACGAACCCGACAATCCCGGACATGCCAATCTGAAGGCCGCCGCCCTCGGCCGGCTGGGCGGGTTCGAGGACGCGATCGCGCTGTACGAGAAGGTGCTGCACGATGCGCCGGGCCAGCCGCGCGTGTGGTTGAGCTATGGCCATATGCTGAAGACCGTCGGCCGCCGCGACGACGGCATTGTCGCATATCGCCGCGCGTTGTCGCTGTTGCCGACGCTCGGCGACGCGTGGTGGAGCCTCGCCAACCTCAAGACGGTGCGGTTCGACGATGCCGACATCGCAGCGATGGAGGCCGCGCTCGCGCGGGAAGACCTGGACGTCGAAGACCGCTTCCACCTCGACTTCGCCCTCGGCAAGGCGTTCGAGGATCGGCGCGATCCGGTGCGCTCGTTCGCGCATTACGACGCCGGCAACACGCTGCGCCGGACCCGGATCGTGTACGACGCCGACGAAACGAGCGCGTTCGTCGATCGCAGCATTGCGGTGCTGACGCCTGCGTTCCTCGACGCACGCCGCGGCCAGGGTTGCGATGCGCCCGACCCGATCTTCGTCCTGGGCATGCCGCGCGCAGGATCGACGCTGATCGAACAGATCCTCGCCAGCCACAGCCTCGTCGAGGGCACCACCGAACTCCCGGACATGCCCGCGCTCGCCCGCCGCATCGCCGACTATCCCGACGGCCTCGCCTCCCTCTCCGCCGATGCGTTGCGTGAGATCGGTGAAGACTATCTGCGTCGTGCGGCGATCCAGCGGCGCACCGATCGTCCGTTCTTCATCGACAAGCTGCCCAACAACTGGGCGCATGTGCCGCTGATCCACCTCGCGCTGCCCAATGCGCGGATCATCGACGCACGCCGCGATCCGCTCGACTGCTGCTTCTCGAACTTCAAGCAGCACTACGCGCGGGGGCAGACGTTCAGCTACGCGCTCGACGATCTCGGTCGCTATTACCGCGACTATGTCCGGCTAATGTCGCATGTCGACGCGGTGCTGCCCGGCCGCGTCCACCGCGTCGATCACGAAGCGCTGCTGGAGAACACCGAGGCCGAAGTCCGCGCGTTGCTGGCCGCTTGCGGCTTGGCGTTCGAACCCGCCTGCCTCGCCTTCCACGAGACCGAGCGTGCGGTTCGCACCGCGAGTTCCGAACAGGTCCGCCGGCCGATCAACCGCGATGGCGTCGATGCCTGGCGTCCCTATGACCAGTGGCTCGGGCCGCTGCGATCGGCACTGGGACTCGCTGCTACGGCCTGACCAGTGGCGAAAACGTCACGGATGCGTCATAAAACGTTTCTCCCCGCGAAGCTTCGTTTGACGTTTGTTGCGCCGCAACACAGGTTGCGGACACAAATCGTCGTGGGGGCAACGGGCATGCACATAATCGATCGTCGCGTAGTCATCGCGTCGCTCCTGGCGTCATCTGCCATCGTTTCGCCAGCCATTGCGCAGACCGCGACCACCGCTGTGCCGACCCCGGACGCCGCCGCGCCTCAGGCAGGCGAATATGAGGGCGACATCGTCGTCACCGCGCAGAAGCGCGACCAGAACATCCAGAACGTCCCGATCAGCATCCAGGCGATCGGCACGAAGCGGCTCGACGATCTGAACATCTCGAACTTCAACCAGTATACGCAGTTGCTGCCGTCGGTGTCGTTCCAGACGACGCAGCCGGGGTCGACCGTCGTCTACATGCGCGGCGTCGCGTCGGGTGGCGACGGCAATCATTCGGGCCCGCTGCCCTCGGTCGGCACGTATCTCGACGAGCAGCCAGTGACGACGATCGGCGGTACGCTCGACGTCCACATCTACGACATCGCCCGGATCGAGAGCCTCGCCGGGCCACAGGGTACGCTGTACGGCGCGTCGTCCGAAGCCGGTACGATCCGCATCATCACCAACAAGCCCGACACCAGCGGCTTCTACGGCCGCGTCGATGGCGAGGTGAACAGCGTCAAGTCGGGCGGCATCGGCAGCAAGATCGAGGGCATGCTCAACATGCCACTGTCGCAATCCGCGGCGCTGCGCGTGGTCGGGTTCTACCAGCGCGACGCAGGCTATATCGACAACGTCGCCGGCTGCCGCAGCTATCTGCCCGAACCGACCCCGACCTCGTGCACATCGGCCAATGGCGGCATCGTCGTCGACAACGCCGCGTTCGTGAAGAAGAACTACAACGACACCGAGACCTATGGCGGCCGCGCGGCGCTGAAGGTCGATCTCGACAGCAACTGGACCGTGACGCCGACCGTCCTGTACCAGGAACAGCGCAACCATGGCACCTATGGCTACGACCCGAAGGTCGGCGATCTCCAGGTCCAGCATTTCTTTCCCGAATTCCGCCGCGATCGCTTCATCCAGGGCGCGCTGACGATCGAGGGCAAGGTCGGCAACTGGGACGTGACCTATGCTGGCGCGTATCTCGATCGGAAGACGTATACGTCGAGCGACTATACCGATTACGCCGAAGCGTATGACTCGGCGTATTCCTCGGTCGGCGGGCTTGCCGGCTATTTCTATTACCAGGACAATGCCGGCCGGACGATCGACCCGCGCCAGAAGATCATCGGCACCGATCACTTCAAGAAGACCAGCCAGGAACTGCGCGTCGCATCGCCCGTCGAGGACCGGTTCCGGATCGTCGCCGGCGCGTTCTACCAGCGCCAGACCAACGCGATCTTCCAGGATTACCAGATCGCCAATCTCGGCACCGCGGTGTCGGTCAACGGCTCGCCGGGCACCTTGTGGCTGACCAAGCAGGAGCGCGTCGACAAGGATTACGCGATGTTCGGCGAGGCAAGCTTCGACATCCTGCCGAACCTGACCGCGACCGCGGGTGGCCGCGCGTACATCTACGACAATTCGCTGATCGGCTTCTACGGGTTCGGGCGCAATCCGGCGGTCGATCCGGACGATGGACGGCCCTTCACGGCGACGCCGTTCAATGCCGCGGGCAGTAGCCAGACGGGCGTCGCAGGCTGTTATCTGGCGAACGGCCAGACCCTGCGCCAAGCATATCTGAACGGCGGCGACACCTCCGCCCTGCTGCCCGCAGCGGTATCGGGCTCGCCCTGTACCAACCTCGCGACGTACACGACCACCGGGCTGATCCCGAAGCGGACGCAGGGGCAAGGCGCGACCTATCGCTTCAACCTGACGTTCAAGCCGAGCGACAAGGTGCTCGCCTATGCCACCTTCTCGCGCGGCTTCCGGCCGGGCGGGATCAACCGTCGCGGCGACGTCGCGCCCTATGATGCGGATTTCCTGACCAATTACGAGCTTGGTTTGAAGACGACGCTGTTCGATCGTCTCCGGTTCAACGCGTCGATCTATCAACAGGCCTGGGACAAGTTCCAGTTCTCGTTCCTCGGGGAGAACAGCTTCACGGTCATTCAGAACGGACCGAACGCGCGCATCCGCGGCGCGGAAGCCGATGCGAACTTCTCGACCGGCGGCCTGTCGGTGACCGCGGCGGCGGCCTATACCGATGCCAAGACCCGCAACGATCTGTGCGCTAAGCCAGTCTGTGCCGTCGGGGAAACGCCGCTCGCCGACAAAGGCACGCGCCTGCCGATCACGCCGCGCTTCAAGGCGAGTGGGACGGCGCGCTACAGCGTCCCGGTCGGCACCGCGAAGGCCTATATACAGGGGCTGGTTGCGCATCAGAGTTCGGCATCTGCGGACATCCGGACGGTCCAGGCTGCGAGTTTCGGCCGGCTCAAGGCCTATACGACGGCGAATGCGTCGATCGGCGCGGAGCTTTCCGGCTACACGCTCGAGCTGTTCGTCCAGAATTTGTGGGACGAACGCGCGCAATTGTCGCGGTTCCAGCAATGCGGGACGTGTTCGCAACGCACCTACATCGTGAGCAGTACGCCGCGCACGATCGGCCTGCGTGCAGGCGCGAAATTCTAGGGTAGACGCGCTGCGACGGTTGCGATCCTCCCCTGCGCGGGGGAGGATGAGTTTTCTTCGAGGAACGATGACGATGACGTCCAAGATCAAGCTTCTTCTGGCCTGCACGGCCGTGATGACCGCGCTGCCCGCAACGGCACAGACGCAGGCTGCCGCCACCAACGGTCTCGAAATCGCCAAGAAAATGATCGCGTTTCGCAGCGTGCGCGGCCCCGGCAACCAGACTCCGCAACTCGCCGCGTATCTGAAGGCGACACTGGTCGCGGGCGGCTTTCCGGCAAGCGACGTGACGATCACGCCGGTCGACGACACCGCGTATCTGATCGCGACATGGAAGGGCAGCGATCCGGCGCTGAAGCCGATCGTCGTCTCCGGGCATATCGACGTGGTCGAGGCCAAGCCCGCCGACTGGCAGCGTGATCCGTTCACCGCGGTGGTCGAGAACGGCTATCTCTACGGCCGCGGCGCGACCGACATGAAGCTCGACGCCGCGCTCGCGATCGCGACGCTGCTCGACATGAAGAAGGCGGGATATACGCCCAAGCGCGGCATCGTCCTCGCGCTGTCCGGTGACGAGGAAACCGTGATGAAGACGTCGTCGCTGATCGCCGACCGGTTGAAGGCCAGCGAGATGGCGCTCAACATCGACGGCGGCGGCGGGCTGTATGCGGAAAACGGCAAGGCCGAGTATTTCACGATCGGCGCCGCCGAAAAGACCTATGCCGACTTCCAGCTCGAGGTGACGAACCCCGGCGGTCACTCGTCCGCGCCGCGAAAAATCAACGCGATCAACGAGTTGTCGGCGGCATTGGTAAAGATCGGCGCCTATCGCTTCACGCCGCAGCTGTCGCCGATCACCAAGGGCTATTTCGAGGGCGTTGCGCCACGCCAGACGCCCGAACTCGGCGCCGCGATGCGCGCGTTCGTCGCCAATCCCGCCGACCAGAAGGCGATCGAGACGCTCGCTGCCAACACCGGGTATGTCGGGCAGATCGGCACGACCTGCGTCACGACGATGGTCAATGGCGGCCACGCGCTGAACGCGCTTCCCCAGCGCGCGACCGCGAACATCAACTGTCGCATCTTCCCGGGCGTGAAGCCCGCGACCGTCATGGCCGAACTGGCGAAGGTCGCGGCCGACCCCGGCGTGAAGTTCAGCGACGTCACCGAAGGCTCGAACCCGACCGACGCCTCGCCGCTGCGCGCCGACCTGACCGGCGCGGTCAAGGCGGCGATGGGCAAGATCCGGCCCGGTGTGCCGGTCTTCCCGAGCATGTCGGCGGGTGCGAGCGATTCGATGTGGTACCGCTCGGTCGGCGTACCGAGCTACGGCGTCAGCCCGATCTTCATCAAGCAGTCGGACGATTTCAGCCACGGCCTCAACGAACGCACCCCGATCGACAACATCCCGCTCGCGGTCACCTATTATCGCTCGCTGTTCACCGATCTGACCAAATAGCGCGAAGACCCGCCGTGCGGCCAGGCCACCGCGCGGCGGACATCGTGACACGTCCTGCCTCGCGTGGTCACGGCGACGTCATGAAACCGTCCCGCCACTGTCACGACCCGACCCCATAGCGCCGGACGACGTCCGCCTGCACGACCGATCTTCGATCGTGCGGTACGGGGCGTGGCGTCGTTCGAATTGAGATCGGGGACTACGGACATGACGCGATCGATCGTGGCGGGACTCGCCATCGCACTCCTTACCCAGTCGGCGGGCGCACGCGACAGGCCGATGCCGCTCCGGGTCAACGACGTTGCGGTGATCGGCACGCACAACAGCTACAAGCAGCCGATGCCTGCCGCGACGATGGCAAAGGTCCGTGCGATCGACCCGGCGATGGCCGATGCGCTCGATTACTCGCACCTCAGCCTCGTCGAACAGCTCGATGCCGGCGCACGGCAACTCGAGATCGACGTGAACTACGATCCGCAGGGCGGGCATTACGCGCGAGGCTCCGACGATCCGAAGCTCAAGCGGCCGGGCTTCAAGGTGCTGCACATCCCCGGCATCGACAACGCATCGAGCTGCGTCCTGCTGACCGAATGCCTGACGATCATTCGCGACTGGTCGGCAAAGCATCCACGTCACGTACCGATCCTGCTGATGTTCAACGCGAAGGACGAGCAGAACGCCGCGCGTGGCGGGATCGATGCGCTGCCGTTCGACGAGGCGGCATATGATGCGCTTGATGCGGAGATCCGCTCGGTGATGACGCCCGCCAAGCTGATCGTGCCTGACGACGTACAGGGCCGCTATCCGACGCTCCGGGAGGCGGTGCTGGCGGACAACTGGCCGTTGCTGGAGGCATCGCGCGGGAAATTCCTGTTCGCGCTGGACGAACCGCCGGCCAAGGTCGCAGTGTACCGCGGCAAGCGGCGCTCGCTCGAAGGGCGCGTGTTCTTCATCAACACGGACGAAGCCTCGCCCGCGGCCGCCTATCTGACACTCAACGATCCGGTTCGTGACGCAGCGCGCATCCGCAGCGATGTCGCTGCCGGCTTCATCGTCCGCACACGCGCCGACGCCAATACGCGCGAGGCCCGCGCCAACGACACCGTCCCGCGCGACACCGCGCTGGCGGGCGGCGCGCAATATGTCTCCACCGACTATCTCTGGCCCGATCCGCGCCTCGCCGGTGGCTATCACGTCGCGCTGCCCGGCGGGCTGATCGCGCGCTGTAATCCCGTGCGCCGTCCCAAGGGCTGCGGCGATCTCGACAAGGGTATCAAATGATGCGGACGCTCGCTCTCCTGGCCGTGCTGGCGCTGGCCACCGGCGCGACCGCATCGACCGACTATCTGCTCGACCAGCCGATGCCGGACCTGATGAAAGTCCTCCCCGCCCCGCCCAAGCCAGGCTCGCCGCAAAACGTCGACGATCGCGCGACATTCCGCCAGACACGCGCGTTGCTCGGCACGCCGCGCGGCGACATGGCGACGCGCGACGTGACCGACGATCGCCTTACCGTCTTCGCCTGTGCGATCGGGCGCAAGCTGGACGCGACGTCATCCCCTGCCCTCACCCGCATCTTCGCTCGGATGGGTGACCAGGGCATGGTCGGGCGCGCCAAGGACGGCTTTGCGGTGCGACGCCCGTATCTCACCGACGACCTGCCGATCTGCGAACCCAAGACCGCGCATCTGGCGGGTAACGGCGATTACCCGTCGGGGCATACGACGTCGGGCTGGTCCGCGGCACTGATCCTGGCCGAACTGATGCCGTCGCGTGCGACGCAGATCCTGCGCCGCGGACGCCAATATGGCGAAAGCCGGTATATCTGTGGATCGCACAGCAAAAGTGCGGTCGAGGCGGGCTATATGGCAGGCTCGGTCTTGGTCGCGATGCTGCACACCTCCGCCGGCTTCCGACGCGACATGGATGCTGCACGCACCGAACTCGCCGCCGCCGCCGGCACCGCACCTAACCCGGCACGATGCCTGACGGAGGCCGGCGCGGAGTAAGGGCGTTACCCCCTGCCACGCCGGCCTGCGGGTCAGAATTCGGCCCGCACACCGAACAGCACGGTCCGGCCCCAGTAGTTGATCTCGCCGAACCGCACGTCCTTGTCGTTATACGTGTAAAGATGCGCGCCCGACAGGTTGATCGCCTCGAGGCTGAACGTCACCCGGTCGGTCGCCTTGAGCGAGATGTTGCCGTCGAGCGATCCGAACGGCGCGGTATAGACCGGTGCCTGCGTCGTGCTGCCGGTGCCCGACAGATACCGGTCGCGCCAGACATAGGAGAGCCGCGTCGAGATCGGCCCCTTCTCGTAGAAGCCGGTGATGTTGGCGCTGTTCTTCGACAACCCGATCAGCTCGTCGCGGATCGGCCGCGCGCCCGCGGTGTAGCTCGCCTTGACCGAGGTGTGCGTATAGGATGCCTGCACGCCGAGACCGTCGAACGGCGCGGGCAGGAAGGTGAAGACCTGGTTGTACGCCGCCTCGACACCGTACACCTTGGCATCGCCGCCATTGACCTGCGTCGAGAGCAGCACCGTGCCGCGGCCGGGGATCTCGATGTTGACGTTCTGCTGCGTGATATAGTCGTCCATCGCCTTGTAGAACACCGCGCCCGTCAGCGAACCCGCGCGATTGAAATACCATTCGAGCGATCCGTCGAACTGCGTGGCGAGGAACGGCACCAGCTGCGGATTACCGCCGCTCGCGGTCGGCGCGTCGGTCGACACGGTGATCCGCGGCGCGCTGTCGGTGACGTTCGGGCGGGTCAGCACGCGGCTCGCGGCGAGACGGCCGATGAGGTCATGCGTCAGTTCGGCGCGCAGGTTGAAGCTCGGCAACCAGTTGTTGAACGTCTTGGGGAAACTTGCCGGCGTCGCGACATTGCCCGTGGTCAGCGTACCGCTCGCGACCTGATCGGTGTGGACATAGCGCACGCCGACATTCCCGGTGACCGGCACTGCGCCGACATCGAAGCCGTAATCGGCGCGGGCATACGCGCCCAAGATCTTTTCCTTCACGACGAACGACGAGCGCAGATCGCCTGCGGTCAGCGCCGACGCCTGCACCGCGGGGGTGAAGAACGCGTCGAGATAGGCCTGCGTGACGGGCACCAGGAACTGGCGCAGCGTGTTGCCCGAGACGCCCTTCAGAAAATCGTCGTATGGCAGTTGCTCGTACGCCCCCGTTCCGAGGCTCGACAGAGGCGTGTTGGCTGCTGGATTGACGTTGAAATCGCGGCGGAAATAGTCGCGCTTGCGCCAGTGATATTCGCCACCGACGGCCAGCTTGGTCAGGAATCCGTCGAAATCATAGGCGAGATCGGCGCGGGTGTAGAAATCCCAGTCCTTGCTGTTCTTGGGCGCGATGTTGAACTGGTAGAGCTGGTAATTGGCGGGATTGGTCGGATCGACCGTCGTCGTGAAGGTCGGGATAGCCTTGTATCCCGCCGATGCATCATAGGTCAGCGGCGCGAAGAAGATCGCGCGGCTGCGTACCGTGCCCTCGTTGTAATCGGGGTGATAGCTGTGCGCGCTCGACCAGTTGACGTTGCCCGACGCGTGCCAGCGGTCCGAGTTCCAGGTCTGGCGCAGGCCGATATTGAGCAGGTCGTGCCGGTTGAGGCTGTATTCGCGCGACGCCATGAAACGCACGTCGTTGATCGTCGCGCCGACCACCGTATCGCCGTCGAGCTTGACGCTGCCGGGCACGATCACCGGGCGATGCCCCGCGACGCTCGCGTCGTCGGGATAGATGTCGAGGCCGAACTCGTCATAGGCCACGTCGAGCCGGGTCGCGAGAATGTCGAGCGTCGTCTCGAATTCGGCATTCGGCTTCCACTGCGCGGAGACCATGCCCGAGATACGCTTGCGGTTCTCGGTCTCGATCGTCGGGCGCGTGCGCGTCGGCGTATAGAGACCGGTCGCGAGACCACCTGCTGCGGGCGCCGTGAACCTGTTGAGGTTCCACCCGAAATTGAGAAAGCGATCGTTGCGGACCGCCTTTTCCCAATATTGCGCCCCCGCCAGGATACCGAACGTGCCGCTGGCGTTCGTCGCGCTCGTGATGACCGTCGCGTTCGGCTTCACCTTGTCGGTCTGGCTCGTATAGGTGCCGCGCAGGTTGACCGTCGTCTTGTTGCCGACGTCGAGCGGGTGGAACGTCTTCACGTCGATGTTACCGCCGAGCGCGCCTTCGGTCATGTTCGCGGTCGGCGTCTTCACGACGTCGATGCTCGAGGTGAATTCGGCGGGCAGCATCTCGAAACGGAACTGGCGACCGTTGGCGCCGCCATTCTCGATCATGTCGTTCAAGGCGACCGTGCTGCCGTTGAGCAGCGTGCTCTGGAACTGCGGCCCGAGCCCGCGGACGCTGACGTACAGCCCCTCGCCGCGCGGGCGGGTGATGGTGACGCCCGGGATCATCTGGAGCGCTTCGGCGACATTCTGCGTCGGGAACTTGCCGATGTCGGTCGAACTGATTGAGTCGACGCCGTAGTCGGCGCGGCGCTTCGTCTCGGTCGCTGCGCGAAGGCTGCGCGCGTAGCTGCCGGTGACGACGATCTCGCCATTTTCGTCGGTGCCGTCGTCGCCGGGAGCCGGCTGGTCGGCGCGCTTCGGAGCGTCCGCCTGCACCTGCGCCTGAGCCTGCGCGGTCGCCGCCCCCGTCAGCAAGATGAGTGAAACCGATGCCCGAAGCAGGCCCTTGACCATACGCATTGTAGAAAGTCCCCCGTGGCGACGCTGCCACTCCCGGCGCCATTACGTCCGGTTCGGGTCAATTTTGCGAAGCGTTCGAGACAGTATCGTTACGGGTTGCGACACGGTGCCGACGTCTGCGACGAACCGGACACGCTTTGCGGTCCATCGCGCATGCATGACGCCCGATACCGGGGTGATACCGGGGCGGACCGGGCAACCGATGCTCCGCTGACGCA
Organism: Sphingomonas sp. CFBP 13603; assembly: GCF_014892665.1. Taxonomy (NCBI): domain Bacteria; kingdom Pseudomonadati; phylum Pseudomonadota; class Alphaproteobacteria; order Sphingomonadales; family Sphingomonadaceae; genus Sphingomonas; species Sphingomonas sp. CFBP 13603. The sequence goes on from NZ_JADBIA010000009.1 coordinate 181,031, forward strand.
CGAATACCCCGCGATCGTGGCCGATGGCGGGGTATCCGGCTCACTCATACGACGAGGGCGGTTGCCCACGCTCCTCCCCCGCTGAGGGGAGGGGCGCGATGGTCCGGTCCTAGAACTTGATGTTCGTGCTGACGAAGAACGCACGACCATAAGGGTCGTAGGTCGACGGGTAGGTGTTCGCCTGCTCCTGGTTGTCGCCCAGGATCGGCGGCTGCTTGTTGAAGATGTTGTTGACGCCGACCGTCCAGGTGAAGCCCGGCTTGACGTCGAACGACGTGGTGAGGTCGAAGTAGTTGTAGGCCTTGATCTTCTCGACCGCATAGACGGTGCCGCTGTCGTCGTCCTTGACCGGCGACAGGTAGCGATACAGCACCGACACGGTCACGGGGCCGGTCGAGTAGGTCGTACGAGCCGAGAGGCGCCATTTCGCATAGGGATTGCCGCACGTCTGGCCGAACTTGCCCGCGCAGTTGATCGTCAGATCGGGGATCGCCGCCAGCGGGTTGTAGTCGAAGGCGATCAGGCGCGTGCCGCTGATCCGGAAATCGACCTTGCTGGTCGCGCTGCCGAATGCACCGAAGTTCAGCGGCATGCCGTAACGAGCCTCGAAATCGACGCCCCGGGTCGTCACGCCACCGGTGTTCGCCAGCGTGTTGGCGGCATCGGTGATCGCATAGCTGTTCGAATCGCGCGGCAGCGATGCGCAATAGCTCGAGTCATACGGCGTATACCCATTGTCCGCATCGCCGTAGCAGGCGCGGATCAGGTTCGTCGTGCCGACCGTCGAGATATAGTTGGCGATCTTGATCTTGTAGTAATCGGCGGTGAACGAGAAGCCGGGCAGGAAGCGCGGCTGGAGGACGATGCCCGCCGTATACGTGTCGGAGGTTTCCTCGCGGAGCGCGGGGTTGCCGCCATTGACCGTCTGGATCTGCGTGCTGCCGCCGTCATAGGCGGTGCCGATCAACGCGGCCGGAACACCGGTCGCGACGCAGCTCGCGTTCAGGTTGGTGTTGGTGAGCGCGATCGCGGTAGTGCAGGGATCGGTCGCCGCCGGGAAGTCCTGCGCCGAACCGCTGTAGAGATCCGACACGGTCGGTGCGCGAACCGCCCGCGAATATTGGCCGCGCAGCGAGATGTCGTCGATCAGCGACCAGACCACGCCACCCGAATAGGTGTTCACCGATTTCGCCGCGGTCGAATAATAGGAATAGCGATAGGCGCCATTCACTTCGAGCTTCTTGATGAACGGGATGTTCGCCAGCAACGGCACCGCGACTTCGGTATAGGCTTCCTTCACGTCATAGCCGCCGCTCAGGCCTTCGCCCGCGTTGAAGCCGACGACGTCGCCCGACGACAGCGCGAAGTCGGGATTGTAGCTGCCGTGCTCGCGGCGATATTCGGTGCCGAACACGATGCCGACCGGGCCCGCGCCGAGATCGAACAGGTTGCGGTTCGAGATCGACGCGCTGGCGACCTGCTCGCTGATCGTGCTGGTGTTCTGCACCGGGATGGTGATGAACGCCGCTGCCGCCGCACTGATGTTGCCCGCACCGTAGATGTTCAGCGGGACGCAGCCGTTGCTGGTATCCGAGCAGACCAGGTTGCCACTGGCATCATAGCTGGTGCGCAGTGCCTGCAGCACGCGGCTGTTGGAGACGTTGCCGATCTGCGTCTCGATCGATTTCGTGCGCGAATAGCTGTAATACGCGTCGTAGTTCCAGCCGCCGCCGATATCGCCATTGGCGCCCAGCACCGCACGATAGGCCGTGTTGTCGAGGCTCGATACGCGATCGCCGACTTCGGTCAGGCGGCGATAGATGGTCGAGGTGACATAGCCGTCGCCGTCGGTGTCGAGGCCCTTGAGCAAAGCCTGCGATCCGGGCGACAGGAACGATGAATCCGCATCGATCTCCACCGATCCGGTGTACGGCGTCGGCGCCAGCTTGTTCTTGACGCGGTTGTTGATGAACTGGCCTTCGGCATAGACGGTCAGCGCGGGGCTGACCTCGTAATGCGTCTGCGCGCTCATCAGGAACCGCTCCTGCGGGACCTGGAGGTAATTCGACGGCGCGTAATTGTACGCGTCGGTCGTCGAATCATACGGGGTATAGCTGCCGTCGGTCTCGAACTTGCGATTGACGCCGCCGATCGCGAACCGCGTGCCCTCGATCGAACCCGAGCCGCCGGCGATCAGGCCGCCCTCCCCATCGTCGACCTGCGCCTGCTTCGAATAGTCGCGGGCCGACTGGAGGATGCCGTTGCGCTTGGTATAATCGAAATAGATCGTCGCATTGCCGCGGCCGTCTTCGAAATTGCCGCCCAGCAACAGGTTGCCGTTGAAGTTGCCGCCATCGCCCGCTTCGTTGATGCGGTAGTTCGCGTTCGCCTGGACGCCGCTGAAGTCCTTCTTCATCACGAAGTTGACGACGCCAGCGATCGCATCCGAACCATAGACTGCCGAACGGCCGCCGGTGACGATGTCGACGCGCTCGATCAGTGCGGCCGGGATGGTGTTCAGATCGACGATCTGGTTCGCGTCATAGGCGACGTAGCGGCGGTTGTTGACGAGCACGAGCGTACGCGTCGAGCCGAGCCCGCGCAGATCAGCCGTAGCGACGCCGCCGCCGGGATTGTTCGATGCGCCGGTGGTGCTCGGGATGAGCTGCGGCAGGTCCTTCAGGACGCTTTCGACGTTGATCTGGCCGGAAAGTGCGATCTCCTTCGCGCTCACCACCGAGATCGGCGACGCCTGCTTCAGGCTGTCGCCACCCAGGCGCGAGCCCGTCACGACGATCGTATCCCCATCTGCAGGCGCTGCCGGATCGGCGGGCGTTTCCACGGGTGCCACGGTCTGTGCATAGACCGGAGTAGCGACTCCAAGCAGAAGCGTAGACGCCAGAAGGCGCTTGCGAAAATCCAGACGCATGTCGGTACTCCCTGAACCGCAATCCCATGTATTGCGGCAATTTTGTGCAATTACGGATTGGTTCCGCGACTTTGGTCTGCGGCCGTAATCGGGGATCGACAATGCCTATTTGGTCATCGAAACGTCATCGACGGGATGTGTTGTACGGTCGGCACGGTTTGCTACGTTCTATTGCAGGATTACGGCTTCGCACGACGCGCGATGACGACGGAGACACACCGGCTCAGCCCGTCATCTCTCTCGGTGCCAGTTCGAACGGCGCATGCGACACCGTGGTCGGAGCGGTGCGCGCCACTCCGGCAAACACGATCCTCCCCGTGCCGCGAATGGCACCATAGGATGATGTCGCGCCGGTAATCGGCCAGGCGGGGATCGGCCAGGCGGGGATCGGCGCGGTGGGGATCGGCGCGGCGGAGACAGTTGCGCGCGTCATTGAAACGTCGCTCCGCTCGCCATCGCCTTGCTCGGGCTGAGCCCCTGCTGCTCGAGGAACTGGTTGAGCCCTGCGACGAGATCCTGCGCGGCGCCACTGGTCAACGCGACGCGACCGACGACGACGCGGTCGACCGATGGCGGCTGGCGCGCGTGATCGCAGCGTGCGCTCTCCAGCGTCAGCACGATGACGCCGTTCAGGTTCGCGAATCCCGATAGCCCGGTCGCGAAGACCTCGGGGGCGAAGGGGTTGTCGATCAACGCGGGCAACGCCGCTGACTGGGGCGACGACGGTTGGGGTTCCGACGGAACGCCCTTGATGGCGACACGCATGATGCTGCTCCTTGCAATTGGCGGGGGGCTGAACGAGCGCCCGCCGCGTGCCTAAGCCGCCAGAATGTCCGCGGCATTTCCCTCGCGACATCTCCGCGACACATCCCGGTGCGACTGCCAGTGAGCGGTTGGCGGATGTTGCAGCACTGTCGCCGATCGGACACCTTTCAACATCCCGAGGAAACATCCTCCGTCGATGCGCCCGGCTCACCCCGGAGATGCATGCATGATTTTCGATTTGGGCGCCGGTTCCATGGCCTGGGCCATCGCAGGAACACTGGCCACCGCGTCCGGCACCACGCCGCCGCAGGCCCCCAGCCTGCCCGGCAAACCCGCCCAACCGACCACGGGCACTGCCCCCGCCACGACCCGGACGATCAAGACTCTCCGCGTCGAGGGTGCACAGCGTATCGAAGCGGAAACGGTGCTGAGCTACACCAAGCTGCGGGTCGGCGTCCCCTACACCACGGAGACGCTCGACCAGGCGCTGAAGGACCTGCAAGCAAGCGACCTGTTCGCGGACTATTCGATCGCCGGCGTCGCGGATGGCAACATCGTCCTGCGCGTACGTGAGAACCCGATCATCAACCGCGTCATCATCGAGGGCAACAAGGCGCTGAAAAGCGACAAGATCACGAAAGAGATCAAGCTCGCGCCGCGCCAGATCTTCACGCGCACCGCGGTCCGCCAGGATGTTGCGCGGATCATCGAACTCTATCGCCGCCAAGGCCGGTTTGCGGCGGTGATCGACCCCAAGATGGTGACGCTGGACCAGAATCGCGTCGACGTCGTCTTCGTGGTCAGCGAAGGGCCCAAGTCGAAGGTCCGCCAGATCAATATCCTGGGCAACACCGTATTCTCCGATACGCAGATCCGCGCGCAGATGGCGACCAAGCAGGCCCGGTTGAGCCGCCTGCTGTCGTCGGCCACCAGCTACGACCAGGATCGCCTGTCGTACGACCAGCAGAAGCTCCGCCAGTTCTACCTGACGCAGGGCTATGCGGATTTCCGCGTGACCTCGGCCGTTGCCGAGCTGACGCCGGACAAGAAGGACTTCATCATCACCTACGTGGTGGAGGAAGGGAAACGCTACAAATTCGGCGACGTGAGCGTCGACAGCCAGATCCGCGAGTTCGACGGCAAGAAGCTCGCGGCCACGCTGCCGCTCAAGAAAGGCGACTGGTACAATGCCAAGCTGGTCGAGGATTCGGTCGACAATATCAGCCAGACCGCAGGCCTGTTCGGATACGCGTTCACCGAGGTGAACCCGGAGTTCCAGAAGGACGCCGACACGCTGACGATGGGCGTGAACTTCAATATCGCCGAAGCCAAGCGGACCTATGTCGAGCGGATCGAGATCAACGGCAACACGCAGACCAAGGACAAGGTCGTCCGGCGCGAGATCCGTCTGGCCGAGGGCGACGCGTTCAACAGCTTCCAGGTGAAGCGCTCCGAGGACCGGATCAATTCGCTGGGCTATTTCCAGGACAAGATGGCCATCAAGCAACTCCCCGGCTCGGCCCCCGACCGCGTCGTGCTGGAGACCGATCTCGAGGAGAAATCGAGCGGCGAGCTGCAGCTCTCGGCGGGCTATTCCAGCCTCGAAAGCTTCATCGCTACCGCGAACATCACGCAGCGCAATTTCCGCGGCATGGGCCAGGAACTGCGCGCCGGGGTCAGCTATTCGGCGTATTCCAAGTCGGTCAATCTGGGTTTCACCGAACCGTATCTGTTCGACACCAACGTCGCGCTCGGCGGCGATCTCTTCCGCCGCGACTACAGCTCGTACAGCACGACCGGCGACAGCAACGACACGACCTACGAACAGGTCTCGACCGGTTTCCAGATCCGCGCCGCGGTCCCGCTCACCGAATATTGGTCCGCCACCGCGCGCTACGGATTGTCCTACGACCAGGTCACGCTCGATGCCGATACCTATTACACCAACGGCGTCTGCGATCCCGGGATCGCCGGCACGTATCTGTGCGACGCGGTCGGCAATCGCTGGACCTCGTCGATCGGCTATTCGCTGGTGTTCGACAGCACGAACAGCCGTACCCGACCGAGCAAGGGCAGCAAGTTCTCCGTCAGCCAGGATTTCGCGGGGCTCGGCGGCGACACCAAATACATCCGCAGCACCGCGAACTACACCAAATACATGGATCTGGGATCGAGCTTCATCCTCTCGGCGCATGCGGAGGGTGGCTATATCAAGGGGCTTGGTCAGGACGTGCGGCTGACCGATCGCTTCTATCTGGGCGATCCGCAGATGCGCGGCTTCGACATCCGCGGCGTGGGGCCCCGCGTGACGCGGACATATTACGACACGACGACGGTGCCCGCGACGCTGTCGAACACCAGCGGCACGACAACGCAGACCGCGCTCGGCGGCACCGCGTATTATCAGGCGCGTCTCGAACTCGAACTGCCGATGGGTGCCGGCGCACGCGAACTCGGCCTGCGTCCGTCGATCTACATGGACGTCGGTGCGGTATTCGGTGGCAAGACGCCCACGCTCGCCGACACCTGCGCTACCGCCAACGCAGCCTCGGTCGCGTGCGTCGCCGGCACGCGCCAATATACCGACGGCTCCGGCAATCTGCTGTATCTCGATGCCGCGGGTGCCAGCACGACCACCAACACCGGCACGCCGTACACCTACGCGCTCGGCACTTATAAGGAGACCTATTCGGGGAACACCGCGAGCCCGCGCCTGTCGGTCGGCATCGGCGTCAACTGGACCTCGCCATTCGGTCCGCTGCGGATCGACCTTGCCAAGGCGCTGCTGAAGGCACCGGGTGACGACAGCAAGCTGATCACCTTCAATATCGGCGGGCAATTCTGAGTCCTGCGCGTTCGCGTGCCCGATTATTGTGCGCCGCGGCAATAATTCGCGACCGTCTGAATCATTGCCTCTACTTTCTAGGCCTCTCTGGCCGCCGCGCAGGAAGATCCAGTTGTCGGACGTACTTCCAGGCGAGACCACCATCCGCACGATCGACTTTACCGGCGAGCAGCTCGGCTATCCCAAGGCACGGCGTACCTACAAGGCGGTGACGGTCACCTTCGACCGCGATTTCGACGGCGTCTGGAGCCTCAACGGTTCGTACACCTACTCGAAGAACAAGGGTAACACCGAGGGCGGTGTCCGGTCCGACAACGGTCAGACCGACTCCAGCCTGACCACGGCATTCGATCAGCCTGGGTTGACGAACGGCGCTTACGGGTATCCCCCAACCGACAACCGCCACAAGTTCAAGCTGTATGGATCGTACGCGCCCACCAACTGGCTGACCCTCGGAGCGAACTTCTCGGCCCAGTCGCCCCGCCGCTTCGGGTGTCTTGGACGCGTTCCGGACGCTGTCGACGCGTTCGCCGGCGTATACGGTGCCGCTGGCTTCTACTGTAACGTCAATACCGACGGCTCGATCAGGACGACCCCGTTCGCAGCGGGCGAGGCCGTTCCCGAGCGTCAGTTGACGCCACGCGGTTCGGTCATAAAGTCGGATTGGCAAACGACCACGAACATCACGGCGGCGATCAAGGTGCCATCCGACCTGTTCAGCGGCACGTTCCGGATCGACGTGTTCAACGTCTTCAACGAGAAGGCGGTACTGGACGTGCGCGAACTCGGCACGCAGGCCAACGGCGCGCCTCGCGTCGATTTCGGTACGCCGGTCAGCTATCAGGCTCCCCGCTACATTCGCTTCCAGCTGGGCTTCGACTTCTAGGCGAAAACCCGCGCAACGCGGAAAGGGAGTCGACGATCGTCGGCTCCCTTTCTGCGTTCGATGTCATTTCGGGAAGCTACACATCGATGGCCACCGCCGCTGATTTCATCGCCGCACTCAATCGTCGCGATCGGCCCGCTGCCGTCGATGCAGCCAACCGCCTGGTTGCGAGCAATGCCATGCTTGGCGATCAATGGCAGGCGATCGCTCGGTTCGCCGTTCGCGTCGCGGAATGGCCCCTCGCGATCGATGCGATGCGCCGCTTCGTCGCGCGCAAGTCAGGCGATCTCGATCGCACGCTTCAACTTGCAGACATTTTCGCCAGCGCCGGCCGTCTCGACGACGCAATCGCGTTGATCGCGCCCTTGGCTCAGCGCGCGCCAGGCGATGCGCGATTGCACCACCTGCTGGGCACGGCATATATCCAGGTCGGTAACGTTGCGTCGGGACTCGATCACCTCAACGCGGCGGCTCGGATCTGGCCTGCCTCCGGCATGACCTGGCTCGCGATCGCCAGTGCGCAACGCTATGCATCCGGATCTACGGCGTTCGCGGCATTGCTGGCCGCAGACCGGGATACGGCGCGTGCCGCCCTAACTGCACGTGCGGCGTACCTGTATGCAATGGGCAAGGCGTGGGACGATCTCGGCGAATATGATCGCGCGTTCGACGCGTTCGACGTGGGTGCGACGTTGATGCGGGGCGAACGTCCATGGGATGCCGATGGCGACGAGGCGGCAGCGCTCGCGTTGGTGAAGGAGTTGGATCGGTCATGGCTGGACGAGGCCGCGCTGCCCGACCTGGGACCAACCGGCCCGATCTTCGTCACCGGTCTCCCGAGATCCGGGACAACCCTGCTGGATCAAATCCTGGCAAGTCATTCCGCAGTCTCGAGTGGTGGGGAATTGAACTTGCTCGAGGTCGCGACTGGCGACGCTGGCGGGAGTGTTGCCAGCACGGTCCGCAGGCATTTCGAGACCACGTTGGACGCCGAGACAGCCTGGAGCCCAATCGGCCCCCTGTACCGGCATCTGGTCGAGCAGCGCGGGGCACATAGCGCGCGGTTCGTAGACAAGAGCCTCGATACGAGCCGCTATGCCGGGTTGATCCGCCTTGCGATGCCGGATGCCCGCCTGATCTGGATTCGTCGCGATCCTCTGGATACCGCGTGGTCGTGCTTCCGGACCTATTTCAGCCAGGGCTTGGGTTGGACGTTCGGGTTCGACACCATAGCCCGGCATTTTGCGGCCGAGGATGTGCTGTTCGAACACTGGAGTGGCGCGTTAGGTTCGCGGTTGCTCGTGGTGCCGTATGAGGCGCTCGTCCAGGACATCGATGAATGGGTTCCGCGTATTGCGCGCCACGCGGGGTTGGCTTTCGAACCGGCCATGCTCGACTTTCACCGTTTGAAACGGTCGGTGACGACGGCAAGCGTCGCCCAGGTTCGCCAGCCCCTCTATCAACGCGCAGTGGGCGTTCGGCGCCTTACGCCGCACGGTTGGCGCCGTTCGTGGCAGACTACGCACAAGCCAAGGCTGCACTAGCTTCTAAGGTCCCGGTCGATGATCGGGCGTAGGCGCGTTCGCCATCCTTACCCTGCCACCACGCGCGTCCCAGGCGGGAGCTACGGAAATCGGCTCGGCATGCTCGCCTTTCCTCGTCTCATCCGAAGGGCGCCGAAATCTACCGCTATGTGCCCGCGATATTACAGAACGATATGTCGACGGTGGATTCGACGGTAGCTTCGCTATCCGGAAAACCATCTCACCGACGATTAAGAACGGCGCATGCCTTTGAGCAGGAATGCGGTCATTTGATAAAGCCTCACGGGAGCTGAAATTCCCAGCGGCGTGCAGCCCGAACGCACGAAAGCCCCGGGCCGAGTGGCCTGGGGCTTTCGTGGTGTATGGTTGCGGGGACAGGATTTGAACCTGTGACCTTCAGGTTATGAGCCTGACGAGCTACCGGGCTGCTCCACCC
>NZ_JADBIA010000010.1:0-175189 GCF_014892665.1 Sphingomonas sp. CFBP 13603
CCAATGCCGGTGCCGCCACCACCGCCACGGGCGCGCTTGCCACCGCAGCGGGCGTCGCCAGCGCGGCGTCGACCATCGCGGCGGCCGCGTCCGCGCTGTCGGGCGGCAAGCTGGTCTCCGCGCGCTTCACGATCTGCGGGCACGCCAAGCGGATCGACTGCATGGTCGACGGCGACACGTTCTGGATGGCGGGCACCAAGATCCGCATCGCCGACATCGACACGCCGGAGACCCACCCGCCCCGCTGCGCCCGCGAAGCGCGACTGGGACAGGCGGCGACGCTTAAGATGCAGGCGCTGCTCAACGCCGGCCCCTTCACGCTGACCCCGATCAAGCGCGACGTCGACCGTTATGGGCGGAAGCTGCGTCTGGTGGAGCGGGACGGGAAGTCGCTGGGCGCGGTCCTGGTCCGCCACGGCCTCGCGCGGCACTATGGTGGGGGGAAGCGATCGCCTTGGTGTGGGTGGGCATGAGTTGCTGCTGGTCGTGGTTGCCTTTGAGGTGTATCTCCGACCAGTGACGCGTGAAAACGCCTTGTTCGATACGAGCGATCCGGCTGCCGAGGCTGAGGCCGATGCGCGGGCCGACGCGGATGTGCGCAACGGGCGATTGATCAGCCACGACGCGGTCAAGCGCTGGCTATCGTCATGGGGTTCGACCGAACCTCTACCCCGACCTCGCGTCGGCGATTAGTTGCGCATCGTCTGGACGGAAGATGCCGTCGCCAATCTGGAAGCGATCGTTACCTATGTCTCCGCGTTCAATCCCGTCGCTGCCAATGCACTGGGCGCGCGGCTTATCGCGGTGGCAGACAGCCTCGCGATCTTTCCGGATCGAGGTCGCGACGTAGGCGACGGACGGCGTGAGCGGACGACGGTATGGCCGTATATTCTTCGCTATCGGGTAGTAGGCGATTGCGTGATCATTTTGCGCGTCAGGCATGGTGCGCGGGACGAGGGGTCGACGCATGATTGGAACGAATGAGTCGGAGTAGCAGGCTCAGTGCGTCTATAAGGCGTGGACGGATGCCAAAATCAAGATCGGGAAGGCACAAACTATCGTCTTGTAAATTCTCTCAGTTAATGGCGGTCAGTTCTCAGGCTTTTGCCAATACTGATTGGCGAGGTTCAATGTCGTTCCACAATTTGCCAATCTGGCGGCAGGCGGCTTTAATTGCGCGAACGCGGGCGGAATGGTCGCTTGAGGAAAAACTAATTCGCTCTTGGAGTCTTATGTCAGCTACAATCGACTGAACGCGGTCAAAGGACCAACCTGGCTGATCATCCACGAGCAAATGAGCCATCGCCAGCATATAGCGCCCCATCTCGCGTCTATGCTCACCGCGCTGTCGGCGCGTTTCTTCCAAGCGACATGCCTCAGGATCAGGGGCCTTTTGCGGTCGAAACATAACGACGCCAAGTTTTCCGCCGTCAGAGTCCTGGGGTCGTATTAGCAAATCGGGTTGTATCGATACTCGGACGCCCTCGATAATAAGAGGCTGATAGCGGTCGGTGGTGCAAAGCGACAGGCCGTTCAATCCGAGCGCGTTTCGGGCTCCCTCGAATAACGATAATGTTTCAAGGCAACGTAGCGCTTCTTCACGTGCCTTAGGGCGTAGTGCTCCATCGTGCGACTTACCCGTGAGTGATTCCTTTGCCGCATTAATGACAGAGTTGGGTCTTAGTGGGTCGCCGCAGTACGCTCGTATGGCATTCATCGCTTCGAAATATGGAGTGACGACCGGCGGGCTTGCGAAGCGTGAATTGTGAAGCACTGTTTCTTGTTGATCAGGCTTCATGATGAGATATTCTGAGAGGGCCGCCGCCGACATGCGGGGAGTACGGTGTTCCCGAACCGATGGGTGCAGCTTGATGATATCCGCCATGGAAAACGACCTTTCCGTTGAGCTAGATGCGAGCCGCACCTTGTGGTTAACTGAAATCAGTAGACATACTTTCGAAGATCAAGGGCTTTCAGATTTGGAAAGCGATAGTGGTCTATTTATTGTACTAGAAGATTTGGCGAGAGGATCGTTCGATATTCTCGCCAAAGTTGCTTCTGCGCAATCGGGAACAGTTCTTTTAAGTCTTTTTGCAGGACGGTTGGGATTGCATCCTGCAAGGACTTAAGGGGCCTATATACTGAGACTATTCGGCCGCAACCGAGTCGCTGAACATATCCCGAACTTCGCTCAGGTCCACATTCGCAGCCGGCCCCTTCTTCGCGGTCTGGCGCTTGTCGAAGCTATCCCAGACGTCGTTCCACTGGCCCTTGGTCGCGGCCTTCGAATACTCCGTTGCGCGCTGTTCGAAGAAGTTGGCGTGCTCGACGCCGTTGAGCATCGGGGCGAGCCAGGGCAGCGGGTGCTCGTCGATCATGTAGATCGGCTTCAGGCCGAGCTGAGTCATGCGCCAGTCGGCGATGAAGCGGATGTACTTCTTGATCTCCTTGGGGGTCATGCCGTTGACCGGGCCCATCTCGAAGGCGAGGTCGATGAAATTGTCCTCGAGGCGGATCGTCGTCTGGCAGACGTCGGCAATGTCGTCCTTGACCGCCTTGGTCAGGCACTGGCGCTCCTGACAGAAGGTGTGGAACATCTTGATGATGCCCTCGCAGTGGAGGCTCTCGTCGCGGATCGACCAGGTGACGATCTGGCCCATGCCCTTCATCTTGTTGAAGCGCGGGAAGTTCATCAGCATCGCGAACGACGCGAACAGCTGGACGCCCTCGGTGAAGCCGCCGAACATGGCGAGCGTGCGCGCGATGTCCTCGTCGTTGTCGACGGTGAACTGCTGCATGTAGTCATGCTTTTCCTTCATCTCGGCATATTCGAGGAAGGCGCCGTACTCGCTCTCGGGCATGCCGATGGTGTCGAGCAGATGGCTGTAGGCGGCGATGTGGACCGTCTCCATGTTGCTGAACGAGGTCAGCATCATCTTGATCTCGGTCGGCTTGAACACGCGGCCGTATTTCTCGTGGTAGCAATCCTGCACCTCGACATCGGCCTGCGTGAAGAAGCGGAAGATCTGGGTCAGCAGGTTGCGCTCGTGATCGCTGAGCTTCTGCGCCCAATCGCGGCAATCCTCGCCCAGGGGCACTTCCTCGGGGAGCCAGTGGAGCTGCTGCTGGCGCTTCCAGAACTCAAACGCCCAGGGGTATTCGAACGGCTTGTACTGCTTGGAGGCGTGGAGGAGGGACATGGGATACTCCGGAAGAAATTTGGGAAACTGGGTGAAACGGTAGAATGGAAACTAGAAGCGGCTGGAACTGACCATCACGACGACCACGAAGACGACCGAGGCGATCGGTGCGGCGATCATCAACTGGCGACCGCGCTGACGGATCTTGGCGACGTCCATCGTGCCGGGGTTCCAGCCGGGGACGGGCTCGCTGTCGACCTCGGGATCGATGTCGAGCACGCGATCCGACGACGACCTCGACCAGGGATTGTGATCGAGGCGGCTCCAGTGACGGCCGAGCATGACGTTCGCCATGCAGAGGACGAACACCGCGAGGATCAGGACCAGTGTGTTAAGGCTCATGGTGTATTCAGGCTCACGGCGTGTTCAACGTCATGTCTCGGTGCTCCATTGCCACATCGCGGCGGCGGACATCGCGAGGACGATCGCGCCGGACGTCAGCATGATCCCGATCATCCGAAACGCATAGGTCTGCGGTTCGGTGATGTTCGGCGAGCGCAACCGGAGCAGCATCGCGGTGCCGACGATTCCGAGCACGCCCGCGACCACGAACATGATAGCTGAACCATATGTCATGCGGCGAACTCGCATGACGTGCGTTGAGATGCCGAACCCACTACAGGAGAACGACCATGGTCGATGCAACCAAGATCCAGGAACATGCCGAAGTCATCGGCGCGGACGGCGTCCATGTCGGCACCGTCGACAAGGTCGAAGGCAACCGCATCAAGCTGACCAAGAAGGACTCGGGCGCGCAGGTCGTCGAGGGCACGGGCAGCCATGAAGGGCATCATCACTTCATCTCGCTCGGGCTGGTTGCGGATATCGAGGACGGCAAGGTCCGGCTTTCCGCCAACGCCGACGTGGCGGTGACGTTCGAAGAAGAGGCCTGACGCGAACGCGGTGTGTTCGACACGCGCCGCATAGCCAGTCCGAACCCCGGTCCGCTTCGCGCGGGCCGGGGTTTTTTGCGTCAGGCGCTCCCCGGTCCGTGGTTCACGGGCCGGGGTCACGCTTGAACGCCGAGAGGCCTTACTGGCAGGCAAGGCACTCATCGTAATCCTTCGACTCGACGTCGATCTGGCGCAGGTCGATGGTGTTGTCCGCCTCGACACCACCGGCGAAGCCCGCGCGCTGGACCGACTTCGAACGCAGGTAATAGAGCGACTTGATGCCGAGCTCCCACGCGCGGAAGTGGAGCATCAGGAGGTCCCACTTCTCGACGTCCGCCGGGATGAACAGGTTCAGCGACTGCGCCTGGTCGATGTACGGCGTGCGATCCGCGGCGAGTTCGAGCAGCCAGCGCTGGTCGATCTCGAAGCTCGTCTTGTAGCAGTCCTTTTCCTCGACCGAGAGGAAGTCGAGATGCTGGACCGAACCGCCCTGCTCGAGGATCGAGTTCCACACCGCGTCCGAGTTCTTCGACTTCTCGCTCAGCATCTTTTCGAGATACGGGTTCTTGATCGAGAAGCTGCCCGACAGCGTCTTGTGCGTGTAGATGTTCGCCGGGATCGGCTCGATGCACGCCGAGGTGCCGCCGCAGATGATCGAGATCGAAGCCGTGGGCGCGATCGCCATCTTGCAGCTGAACCGCTCCATCGCGCCGACGTCGGCGGCGTCGGGGCAGGGGCCGCGCTCGATCGCGAGCTGCATCGAGGCTTCGTTCGCCTGGCTGCTGATGTGCTTGAACATGCGCAGGTTCCACGACTTCGCCATCGCGCCCTCGAACGGGATGCCGCGCGCCTGGAGGAAGCTGTGGAAGCCCATCACGCCGAGGCCGACCGAGCGCTCGCGGCCCGCGCTATAGGCGGCGCGCTCCATGCCGGGTTCGTGGCGGTCGATGTAATCCTGCAGGACGTTGTCGAGGAAGCGCATGACGTCCTCGATCAGGCCCTTCTCGTCCTTCCACTGATCCCATGTCTCGAGGTTCAGCGACGACAGGCAGCAGACCGCGGTCCGCTCGTTGCCGAGGTGATCCTTGCCGGTCGGCAGCGTGATCTCCGAGCACAGGTTCGAGGTCGAGACCTTGAGGCCGAGTTCGCGGTGATGCTTGGGCATCGCCTTGTTCACGTGATCGGCGAAGACGATGTACGGCTCGCCGGTCTGGAGACGGGTCTCGACGAGCTTCTGGAACAGCGAGCGCGCGTCGACGGTGGCGCGGATCGCCTGGTCCTTTGGCGAGCGGAGGTGCCATTCGTCACCGTTGCGGACGGCTTCCATGAAGGCGTCGGTGATCAGCACGCCGTGGTGGAGGTTCAACGCCTTGCGGTTGAAGTCACCCGAGGGTTTGCGGATTTCGAGGAATTCCTCGATCTCGGGATGCGAGACGTCGAGGTACACGGCGGCCGAACCGCGGCGCAGCGAGCCCTGAGAGATCGCAAGCGTGAGCGAATCCATGACGCGGACGAACGGAATGATGCCGCTGGTCTTGCCGTTGAGGCCGACCGGCTCGCCGATGCCGCGGACGTTGCCCCAATAGGTGCCGATGCCGCCACCGCGCGAGGCGAGCCAGACATTCTCGTTCCAGGTGTCGACGATCCCGCCGAGGCTGTCGGGGACCGAGTTGAGGTAGCACGAGATCGGCAGGCCGCGACCGGTGCCGCCGTTCGAGAGAACGGGGGTGGCGGGCATGAACCACAGCTTCGAGATCGCGTCGTAGAGGCGCTGCGCGTGGCCGGCGTCGTCGGCATAGGCGGAGGCAACGCGGACGAACAGGTC
This sequence comes from Sphingomonas sp. CFBP 13603, assembly GCF_014892665.1. NCBI lineage: Bacteria > Pseudomonadati > Pseudomonadota > Alphaproteobacteria > Sphingomonadales > Sphingomonadaceae > Sphingomonas > Sphingomonas sp. CFBP 13603. The sequence continues at coordinate 5,919 of NZ_JADBIA010000010.1, forward strand.
CTGGTAGCTCTCGCCCGGGAGCAGATAACGATCCCGGAGCGTGTCCTTGCCGAATTCGGTCAGCAGCGCGTCGCGGCTGTGATCGACCTCGACGGGGTAAATCTGCGCGCGCACGGAATGGCTGTCCTGCGCCTGGCGTGGCGCCTTGGGAGCCTCGGCTTCGATGGTGGGGGCTGCTTGGTCGATCGTGTCTGTGGTCATGTCGCTATCCCGGCTGCTGTCTCTGAAATCCATCGAAACCGCTCCTAGTGTTCTGTATTCGTTCGAATCGGCGTCATGTCGCCATGCTACCATCGGACGGCCCCTAACGGGAGAACAAAAAGTGACCATCGCGGCGGTGGAAGGCGCGCATATGATCGGTTCGCATAGGGCTATGCGAGGGATGTTCTACCAGCGATTGGGTCCGCCCCCGAACGCAACCCCAAGAGATTGTGCCAAAGCGCGGAGAGACGCAAGGGGGTGTGGGGGTGGTCGAGGGCTCGGTTCGTCGCGTTCGGGTGCGGGTTGGGCGAGCGGGATATTCGCGACGCGTGGACTTCTGCGGGGTTCGTGAAGCGCAAGGGGGCGAAGCGGGAACGAAAAATTATTTAAGGGCGGAAGGTGGCAAATGTTGCTTCAAGCGGAGCAGGTATGAGTAGGCACTGGATATGGGGGGCCGCTCTAGTTCCCCCGCGAAGGCGGGGGCCCAGGAACCACGAACGTCGCCCTACTTGATTCCTGGACCCCCGCCTTCGCGGGGGAACGGTGGTGATGCGAAGGTAACCTCAAATCGCCCCACCCCGGCGAAGGCCGGGGCCCAATTGGGGGACGGTGATAACGAAACGCAGCGCGCCGTTACGACCACCTTTCCACTTGGGCCCCGGCCTTCGCCGGGGTGGTGGCGGTTGTTGGCGCGTCCTGTCCGCCTCAGCCCTCGATCATCGTCCGGATCTGCGTCGCCAGCGCCTCCATCGCGAAGGGCTTAGTGATCATCGACATGCCCGGCTCCAGGAAGCCCGACGCCAGTGCGGCGTTCTCCGCATAGCCGGTCATGAACAGTACGCGCAGGTCGGGACGCAGCGCACGGCCGGCGTCGGCGACCTGGCGACCGTTCAGGCCGGGCAGGCCGATGTCGGTGACGAGCAGGTCGACGCGCTCCATCGTGCGCAGGCGCTCAAGCCCGGCAGGGCCGTCATGCGCCTCGATCGCCTGATAGCCCAATTCGCCGAGGACCTCGACGATCAGCGCGCGGACGACCGAGTCGTCCTCGACTACCAGCACGATCTCGCCCGCATCGGTGACGTGGTCCTGCGTCAGCCCCGGCAGCGCCTCGTCCTGCTCCGCTTCGCCGTAATGGCGCGGCAGATACAGCTTGATCGTCGTGCCCTGGCCGAGCTCGCTATAGATCCTCGCATAGCCCTCGGACTGGCGCGCGAAACCGTAGATCATCGACAGGCCGAGCCCGGTACCCTGACCGATCGGCTTGGTCGTGAAGAACGGCTCGAATGCCTTGGCAATCGTGTCGGCGGACATGCCGGTGCCGGTGTCGGACACGCAGATGCACACGTAATGGCCGGGCCGGACGTCGCGCTGGCTGGCGGCGAAATGGTCGTCGAGGTGCGCGTTGCACGTCTCGATCGTCAGCTTGCCCCCATGCGGCATCGCGTCGCGCGCGTTGATGACGAGGTTGAGCAACGAGTTCTCGAGCTGGTTGGGATCGCACAATGTCGTCCACAGACCGCCCGCGAGCACCATTTCGAGTTCGATCTGCTCACCGGTGGTGCGGCGGAGCAGGTCTTCGAGCGAGGCGACCAGCGGGTTGACCTTGACCGGGCGCGGATCGAGCGGCTGGCGGCGCGAGAACGCCAGCAAGCGGTGGGTCAGCGAGGCGGCGCGGTTGGCGGCGGTGGTCGCGCCGGTGATGAAGCGATCGAGTTCGCTTACCCGGCCTTGCGCGACGCGGCGCTGGACGATCTCCAGGCTGCCGGTGATGCCTTGCAACAGGTTGTTGAAATCGTGCGCGATGCCGCCGGTGAGCTGGCCGACCGCCTCCATCTTCTGCGCCTGGCGTAACGCTTCCTGCGCTTCGATCAGTTCCTGCGTGCGGTCGCGGACGCGCTGTTCGAGGTCGGCGTTGAGCGATTGCAGGTCGCGTTCGAGCGTCTTGCGATCGGTGACGTCTGCGCCCTCGACGAACACGCCGACGACCGCGCCGGTCGCGTCGCGGATCGGCTGGTAGACGAAATCGACATAGCGGTCGTCGATCGGACCACCGGGTTCGGCCTGGACCGCATACAGCATCCCGCGCGCGGTGAAGGCGTCGCCGCTCGTGAACACGCCGTCGAGCAGGTCGAGGAACCCTTGTTCGACCGCATCGGGCAAGGCATCGGCGACGGTGCGGCCCAGCACTTCGCGGTGGCCGATCAGCTTGTCGTAGCCGGGGTTGGTCAGCTCGAACCGGTGCTCGGGCCCGCGCAACATCGCCATGAAGGTCGGCGCCTGCGCGAACATCTGGCTCATCCGCTCGCGCTCGTCGCGCAGCGCGCGTTCGGTCACGACGCGCTCGGTGCTTTCGTAGGTCGAGCAGAACATGCCCGCGATCGCGCCGCTCTCGTCGCGCACGGGCGAGTAGGAGAAGGTGAACCAGGCGTGCTCGTCATAGCCCTTGCGGTCGGTGACGAGCGGCAGATTCTCGAAGAACGACGCTTCGCCCGCCAGCGCCTTGTCGACCAGGGGGCTGATATCGCTCCAGACATCCGCCCATACGTCCGCAAACCGCTGGCCGAGCGCCTGCGGGTGCTTGTCGTGCATGATGCGCGCGTAATGGTCGTTATAGAGGAAGCCGAGTTCCGGGCCCCAGGCGAGGCACATCGCGAATTCCGAGGCGAGCATCAGCGAGACGATCGAACGGAGCGACTGCGGCCAGTGCTCGATCGGCCCCAGCGGCGACGACGACCAGTCATGCACGCGGATCATCTCGGCCATCTCGCCGCCACCGGTCAGGAAATCGGCCTCGGCCGTCTGTGTGGTCATCTCAAATTCCTGCCGGGTCGCACGCCGGGCCGAATTTTACTCCGGTGCGCGTTCGATACGGCGACGCGTCGCACGTTTCTACCGGTTCGCGGGCAGGTCGGCGGGTCATCGGCACAGTTCGTCCGCCAATCGCGTCAGGCTGTCGACGCTATGGTCCCAATCCTGCGCGGCGTCAGCGTCGGGTGCCGGGCGGCCGCCATATTCGTGCGGTCGGTCGACATAGGCGGTTTGCAGGCCGGCGGCGCGCGCCGCGGCGAGGTCGCTATGGTGCGCAGCGACGAGGCAGAGTTCGCCGGGAGCGATGCCGAGAAACCGCGCGGTGGCGAGGTAGGATTCGGGGAGCGGCTTGTAGATGCGGCTGACTTCCGCCCCGAGGATCGCGTCCCAAGGCAGGCCGGCGCGGCGTGCCATCTCCAGCATCAGTGCGATGTTGCCGTTGCTGAGCGTGACGATCGGATACCGCGTCTTGAGGTGGGTCAGGCCCTCGACCGAGTCGGGCCAGGGATCGAGCCGGTGCCAGGCGTGAGTCAGGTCGACGAGCGTTGCCTCGTCCAGCGCCGCGGTGTCGATGCCGTGGTGACGGATCAGGTCTTCGAGCGCCTCGCGGTGGAGCGTGTCGAGAATGACGAACGGCCGCCGTCCGCTGCGGACCTCCTCGAGCGCCGGCTGATAGCGTTTGCGCCAGCCGTCGGCGAAGGCGTGCGGGTCGATATCGGTGCGGCCGAGGTTTGCGAGGATCGGGGCGGCGTCGCGCGCGATGCCCGAGCGCCAGTCGACGACGGTGCCGAACACGTCGAAGGCCAAGGCTCTGATCGGGAGGCGGTTTACCATGATGGAGAGACGGCGGGCGACGGCGGTTGGTTCCCGCTAAAAGCCGATCGGGCTGGCACGGGAGGACGGTTCCATCGCTCAGCCCGCGCGACGAAGACGCGTTCCCTGGCCCTGGTTGAGGCTATCGAGGTCGAACGCCTCGTGGAACTCGATCCCCGCCTTGCCGCCGCGGGCCCAGCGGACGCGGGCCGCGACCATCTGGTCCTCGAGCAGTTCGATCTGCATTTCGACGCCGTCGGGATTGCCCTTGATCCGCAGCCCGTCGAGCATCGCTCCCGACGTCGAAATGTCGCGGATCCTGACGTCGCCGCGGACGCCGTCCATCATGATACGCGCCGAGCGCAACATCTTGGTGCGCGGCGCACGGCTCACCTTGAAGCCGCTGGCGGTGGCGGTGGCATCCTCGACCCCCAGTTGCAGCAACGCCTCGTCCGCGCGGACCGGGCGGCCATAGACATAGCCCTGGATATGGCTGCACCCGAGGTCGCGGACCAGATCGATCTCGTCCTGCACCTCGACCCCCTCGGCGGTCGTCTCCATGCCGAGCGTGTCGGCGAGCGTGACGATCGCCTTGATGATCGCGGCGTTGCGGTTGCCGGGTTCGGCGGCGCCTTTGACGAACGACTGGTCGATCTTGATCTTGTCGAACGGGGCGTTGCGCAGATAGCCGAGCGACGAATAGCCGGTGCCGAAATCGTCGAGCGCGAGCCGGACGCCGATCGTCTTCAGCGCCCTGAACATCCGCTCCGACGATGCCGTCTCGTCGAGAAACACGCCTTCGGTGATCTCCAGTTCCAGCCGGCCCGGTGCGATTCCCGATTGCGCCAGCGCGCTGGTGACGAGCGCGGGCAGCGCCGGATTGGCGAACTGGATCGGCGAGACGTTGACCGCGACGCGGACGGTGCCGGGCCAGCGCGCCGCCTCCATGCACGCGGTGCGCAACACCCATTCCCCGATCGCCTCGATCAGCCCGCATTCCTCGGCGACCGGGATGAAATCGGCGGGCGAGACAAGCCCGCGCGTCGGGTGGAACCACCGGATCAGCGCTTCGTAGCCGACGATCCGCGTCGTCTTCGTGCTGACGACGGGTTGATAGCAGAGGTGGAATGCGCCCTGCGATACCGCGGCGCGCAGATCGTCTTCGAGCAGTTTGCGCGTCCGTGCGCCGGTCAGCATGTCGTCCGAATAGAATCGGGCCACGCCGCGACCGTCGGCCTTGGCGGCGTAGAGCGCGAGATCGGCGTTGCGGACGAGCGTTTCCGATGTGTCGCCGTCCTCGGGTGCGATGGCGATGCCGATCGAGCAGCCGATCGTGACGGAGGCGCCATTGATGAAATAGGGCTCCGAGAGCGACGCGATCACCTCACGCGCGAGTGCACCAAGCGTGGTGCGATTGTCGATTCCAGGTAGCACCACCTTGAATTCGTCGCCACCCAATCGCCCGACCAGACCCGCATCGGCGATGCCACGCTGGAGCCGCTGTGCGACCTGTTGCAGCAGCGCGTCGCCGGCCTGATGGCCGAGCGTATCGTTGACCGCCTTGAACCGATCGAGATCCATCAGGAACAGCGACGTGGCCCGGTACGGACCGGTGTTCTGCGCAAGCGTCTTGTCTAGCGACAGCCGCATCCGCTGGCGGTTGGCCAGCCCGGTGAGGCCGTCGAACAACGCGAGGCGCGTGATCTCCGCCTCGGACCGGCGTTGTTCCGTCAGGTCGCTGCCGGAGCCGATGAAGCCCTGGAACCGGCCGAGATCGTCGACGACCGGACGGCCGGAGATCGACCACCAGCGCTCGACGGCGCCCTCGGTCGCGGCGCAGACCGAATAGTCGGAAAACGACGTACGCGACGCGATGTGGAACGCCAGCGTCCGCTCGGTGCCGGGCGTATCGCTGTCCATCCGGAACAGGTCGATCAGCGGCTGCCCCACGGCGGTATCCGCCAGACCCAGGTCTTCGGCGACCTTGGCGGACAGATGGGTGACGCGGCCCTGGCGATCGGCTTCCCAGAACCAGCCGGTGCCATAGCTCTCGAATTCGGCGATCATCCTGATCGCGCGCCGTCCTTCGCCGGCCGCTTCGGTGCGGCCGAGTTCCATCTCGTGATCGATCCGCGCGAGTTGCCGGGTCGCGAGCACGAGGCAGCCGAGAAACAGGAGTGCGACCCCGAGAGGCACGCCGACACCGGCCAGGATCGCCAGCATCAGCACGATCCCGATACCCAGGCCGAGCGTCGCGGCGCGGACGGCATGGACCCCGACCGCGGTGACGATGAGCGCGCCCGTCGCTGCGGCGAAACACCCGAGCTGCAACGGGCCGGCCGGCAGATGGGCGACGGTCCAGAGCATCGACAGCAACACCGCCGAGGTCGACGCGACGAGGAGCATCAGAATGCGGTTGCGCTGATAGGCTGGCCATCGGCGCAGCATCGGCAGCCGCAACAGGCCGAAGATCGCGGAGGATACCGAGCCGAGGATCGCGGCATGGATGCCGATGACCGGCACGAGCACGCCGAGGCCGGCCGCGGACGGCGCGACGAGACCGAGGAGGATCAGCAGCGCGCAGGCGAGCGCCTGCGCCGCGAAGGTGAGCGGCCATACCGCGGCGGCCTGGTCGAGCTTTCGGCCAAGCATCGCGGCGATCTGTTCGCGCGTTTCCTCGCCCAGTCCGAACACGGCGGGAATGGGCAGTCGATCGCGCGCGCGGCGATCGGCAACGGGGAGGGGCGCGTACATCCACCCATTCTGGCTCGAATAGGTTTCGGATATGGTAAGATGCGAAGCGCCGACGCCTCAGTTCGTCTCGGACCTCGGAGCGCCGCTCATCGTCACCGGTTGCGGGCCGCCTGCGGTGGCCTCCAGCGTCGAATCCCCGCCCAGCACCCGGTAGAGCGTCACGCGGTTGCTCGCGCCGACGAGTTGCGTCGCGACGAGGTTGCGCTGTGCGGTGTAGAGCGAGCGTTGCGCGTCGAGCGAGTTGAGGAAGGTGTCGATCCCGCCGCGATAGCGCGCGTCGGACAGGCGATACGTGTCGAGGGCCGCCTCCGAGAAGTTCTGGTTCGCCTTGAGCTGGTCGGCGATCGTGCCCTGTCTGGCCAGCGCGTCGGCGGTTTCCTGGAACGCGGTCTGGATCGTCTTTTCGTAGGTCGCGAGCGCGGCGTCGCGTTGCGCCTTCGAATAGGCGACGCCGGCGATCCCGGCACCGGCGCGGAAGATCGGGTAGCTGACCGAGGGCGCGACCGAATAGTTGAACGCGCCGCCGCTGAACAGCGAGGTCAGCGACGTGCTGGCGAACCCGAGGATGCCGGTGAGCGATATCTTCGGGAACAGTTCCGCGCGGGCTGCGCCGATCTCGGCATTGGTGGCGCGGAGCTGGTATTCGGATTCGACGACGTCGGGTCGGCGCAGGAGAATGCTGCTGTCGAGCCCGGCCGGCAGCGTGGCGACGGTCGGCAGCGCCTGTTCGATCGACGTGGGCAGTAGTGCCGCGTCGACGGGGGCACCGACGAGCAGTTGCAGCGCGTTGACGTCCTGCGCGAGTGCGGTGCGCTGTTGCGCGAGGTCCGACTGCGCGGTGAACAGGATTTGCTGTGCCTGGCGAAGATCGGTGCGCGGCGCGACGCCGCCGCGCAGCCGCGCGTTGGTCAGCGTGACGCTGCGCTGCGAGCTCGTGACGGTGTCCTGCGCGATCTTGAGCAGGCTTTGGTCCGACGCGTAGGTCAGCCACGCGTCTGCAATGTCGCCGACGAGCGTCAGGCGGGTGGCGCGGGCGGCGGCTTCGGTGGCGAAATAGCGATCGAGCGCGGCGCTGGTGAGCGAGCGGATGCGGCCGAACAGGTCGAGTTCGAACGCGGTCGTGCCGAGGTCGACCGAGAAGGCGCTGTTCGAGCTCGACGAGCTGACCACCGATCCGGTGCCGGTGCCGGTGCCGGTGCCTGTTCCGCCCGTGCCTGTACCGGTCCCGGTTCCGGTCCCGGTCCCGGTTCCCGTTCCGGTCCCGCCTGTTCCCGTACCGCCCGTTCCGCTCGTAACGGTGTTGCTGGTGCCGTTGCCGCCGCCCGAATAGGTGTAGCGGCCGCTCGCGTCGAGCTGCGGCAACAGGTCGGCGCGCTGGATGCGGTACTGCGCGCGGGTCGAGGCGATGTTGGCGGCGGCGACGCGGAGATCGCGGTTGTTGGCGAGCGCCTGGACGATGATCTGCTGGAGGCGCGGGTCCTTGAACACGTCGCGGTAGGTGAATGCAGGCAGCGTCGCCTCGGACTGGCGCAGATACGCGTCGCCGACCGGGAGCGACGGCGGCACGGGAAGCTCGGTGCGCGCGTATTTCGGCGCGAGCGAGCAGCCGGCGAGCGCGGTCGAGGCGGCGAGGATCAGGACTAGCGAGCGCATCATGCGGGCTCCGGCCGGTGAGGGCCCTGTGGTTCGGGCGGACCCAATGGTTCGTTGTGATCGCCATCGGATCCGTGGCCATCATGGCCCTGGAAGCCGGTCGGCTTGCCACGGAGCTTGGCGATGCCGTCGCGCGCGCCGCGGCGGACAAGGACGAAGAACAGCGGGATGTAGAAGATCGCCAGGATCGTCGCGGTCAGCATGCCGCCGACCACTGCGGTCCCGATCGCGATGCGGCTGTTCGCACCCGCACCGGTCGACAGCGCGAGCGGCAACACGCCGAGGATGAACGCGAACGAGGTCATCAGGATCGGGCGCAACCGGATCTTCGCCGCGGACAGCGCCGCCTCGATGACGCGCTTGCCCTTCTTCTCCTCCTGCTCGGCGAACTCGATCATCAGGATCGCGTTCTTCGCGGCCAGCCCCATCGTCGTCAGCAGGCCGATCTGCAGATACACGTCGTTGATGAGCCCCCTCAGCGTCACCGCGAGGATCGCCCCGACGAGGCCCAACGGGATCACGAGCAGCACCGCGATCGGGATCGACCAGCTTTCGTACAGCGCGGCGAGGCACAGGAACACGACCAGCAGCGACAGCCCGTAGAGGATCGGTGCCTGACCCGAGGACAGGCGTTCCTGATACGACAGGCCCGACCAGGCGACCGACGTGCCGGGAATCTGCCCCGCAAGCTCGGCGATCCGGTTCATCGCATCGCCCGAGCTGACGCCGGTCGCGCCCGAGCCCTGGATCTCGTACGAGGCAATGCCGTTGAAGCGCGACAGCGTCGTCGGCGCCTGGCCCCAGCTGGTCTTCGCGAACGACGAGAACGGCGCCATCTGGCCATTCGATCCGCGGACGAACCATTGGCTCAGGTCGGACGGCTGCGCACGGAACTGCGCGTCGCCCTGGACATAGACGCGCTTCACGCGGCCGCGATCGATGAAGTCGTTGACGTACTGGCCACCCCAGGCGGTCGACAGCGTCGAGTTCACGTTGGCCTGCGTGAGGCCGAGCGTAGAGAGCTTCTGCTGGTCGGCATCGACGCGCAACGTGGCGACGTCGGGCAGTTCGGTCAGGCGGATAGCGGTCAGCGACGAGTCGGCGCGCGCGAGCGCGAGCAGCGTGTCGCGTGCGGCGTTGAACTCGACTTGGCTGAGCCCGCCGGCGTTCTGCAACTCCATCGTGAAGCCGTTCGACGAGCCGAGACCACGCACGGCGGGGGGCACGAGCGAATAGACCTGCGCGTCACGGAAGCCGGCAAAGGCCTTCGATGCCCGACCGGTGATCGCTTCGGCAGTGTTTTCCTTGCCGTGGCGGTCTTCCCACGGTGCGAACGAGACGAAGCCCTGGCCCGTATTCTGGCCGCTCGCGCCACCACCGCCGCCGCCGCTGACGGTGAACATCGTGCGGACGTTGGCCTTCTCGTTGGTGAAGTAATATTGCTCGATCTGCTTCTGCAGCGCGAAGGTGCGGCCTTGCGTGGCGCCCGCCGGAAGCTGGAACTGGACGATGCCCGAACCCTGGTCCTCGGTCGGCAGGAAGCCCGTCGGCAGCCGCAGGAACAGCACCGCGAGCACCGCGACGATCACCGCGTAGATCAGCAGGAACAGCCACTTGCGGTCGATCACCGACTGCACGGCACCGGTGTATTTCTGCGTGCCCTTCTCGAACCCGCTGTTGAACTTGTCGCCAGCGCGCGTGAAAAAGTGCGCGACCTTGGGGAATTTACGTTCGCCCCAGCTCTTCTCGGTGTTGCCGTCGGCGTCCTTCTGCTTCTGCTTGAGCAGCGTCGCGGTGAGGGCGGGCGAAAGGATCAGCGCGACCAGCACCGACAGGACCATCGCCGACACCATCGTCAGCGAGAACTGGCGGTAGATCACGCCGGTCGAGCCGCCGAAGAACGCCATCGGCAGGAACACCGCCGACAGCACGAGCGCGATCGCGACCAGCGCGACGGTGATCTCGTTCATCGACTCGATCGTCGCCTCCCGAGGCGTCATCTCGGGATTTTCCTCCATCAGGCGCTCGACGTTCTCGACTACGACGATCGCGTCGTCCACGAGAAGCCCGATCGCGAGCACCAGCCCGAACAGCGTCAACGTGTTGATCGAGAAGCCTGCGAGATAGAACACGCCGAACGTGCCGAGCAGCACGACCGGGACCGCGATCGTCGGGATCAGCGTCGCGCGCCAGCTTTGCAGGAACACGAACATGACGATGACGACGAGGATGACGGCCTCGATCAGCGTCTTGACGACCTCGTCGATCGACAGCTTGATGAAGTCCGTCGTGTCGTTGGCGTAGGCGAATTTCAGGCCGGGCGGGAAGCTCTTGGCGGACTTGGCGACGAACGCCTTGACCAGCTCGGCGGTCTTGAGCGCGTCGGCGCCCGGCGCGAGCAGCACCGCGATGCCTGCGCCGGGATGCGCGTTGACGCGACTGCGCGCGTTGTAGTTCTCCGCACCCAGCTCTATCCGGGCGACATCGCGCAGCTTGACGACCGCGCTGTCGTTGGTCGTCTTCAGGATGATGTTGGCGAACTGCTCGGGCGTCTGGAGGCGCGACTGCGCGGTGACGGTCGCGTTCAGCATCTGCGTGTCGGGCTGGGGCTGTCCGCCGAGTTCGCCGGCGGCGACTTCGGTGTTCTGCGCCTGGATCGCGGTCGTAACGTCGCTCGGGATAAGCTGGTAACTCGCGAGCTTGTTCGGGTTCAGCCAGATCCGCATCGCGTATTGCGCGCCGAACACGTTGCTGTCGCCGATGCCGGGAATACGGCCAAGCGGGTCCTGCAGGTTCGAGACGAGATAGTCCGAGACGTCCTGGTTGGTCAGCTTGTCGGTCTCGTCATAGACGCCGACGATCAGGAGATTGTCCGGGTTCGATTTGCGGACGACGAGGCCCTGCTGCTGCACCTGCGTGGGGAGGCGGGACAGCGTCTGCTGGACCTGGTTCTGGACCTGGACCTGCGCGATGTCGGGATCGGTGCCCTTCTCGAACGTCACGGTGATCGTCACCGACCCGCGCGACGACGAGGACGAGCTGAAATAGATCAGCCCGTCGATACCGGTCAGCGATTGCTCGACGACCTGCGTGACGCTGTTCTGGATGGTCTGCGCGTTGGCGCCCGGGAAGGTCGCGCGGACGGTCACCTGGGGCGGTGCGACGTCGGGATATTGCGCGATCGGCAGGCTCATGATCGCGCCGATGCCGCCAAGCATCACGATGATCGCGAGCACCCAGGCGAAGATCGGGCGATCGATGAAGACACGGGACAACATAAGGGCTTAGCCGGCCTTTTTCTGGCTGGAGTCGCCGCCGGAGGACCCGTCATCAGAGGTGCCCTTGGGCGCTTCGATCTTTTGCGCGGTGTTTTCCGGCACCGGCTTCACGCCCTGGTTCGGGGCGATCTTCGACAGGCCTTGTGTGATGATCCGATCGCCGGGGTTGAGCCCGCTGGTGACCACCCAGAACGCGCCCTGCGTGCGGTCCGCCTTGATCTTCTTCTGCACCGCCTTGTTGTTCGCATCGACGACATAGACCGTCGCATTGCCCTTGGCATCGCGCGACACGCCTGCCTGCGGCACGAGGAACGCGCGCTGGTTGATCGCCTGCGCGAACTTGGCCTGGACGAACATGCCGGGGAGCAGCAGCCCCTGCGGGTTGGGGAAGCGCGCGCGCAGCGTGACGGTGCCGGTCTCGGTATTGACCAGCGCTTCGGCGAACTCGACGGTGCCGGTCGCGCCATATTCGCTGCCGTCCTCGAGCGTCAGGCGGACTTCGGCGCGGGTTGCGACGATGCCGTTCTGGCCGAGCGAGCGACGCAATGCGAGAAGGTCTCCGGAGGATTGCTGGATGTCGACGAACATCGGATCGAGTCGCTGGATCTGCGCCAGCGGATCGGTCTGCGTGGCGGAGACGAGCGCGCCGACGGTGAACAGCGAGCGGCCGATGCGACCGGTGATCGGCGCGGGGACGGTCGTGAACTTGAGGTTGATCTGCGCTGTCTCCAGTGCCGCGCGGGTCTGCGCGACCGAGGCGGTGGCCTGGCGCGAGGTGGCGACCGCGTTGGTGTAATCCTGCTTGCTGATCGCCTCGATCTCGGCGAGCGGCTTGTAGCGCTGTGCGAGGATGGTCTGCGCCTGCTGGTTGGCGCGCGCGCTCTGCAGGTTGGCCTGCGCTTCGTTGGCGGCGGCGCGATAGAGGCGGGGGTCGATCTCGTAGAGCGGCTGGCCCTTCTTGACGAGCGTACCCTCCGTGAAGAAGCGGCGGCGGATGATCCCGGTGACCTGCGGGCGTACGTCCGAGCTTTCGAACGCGGTGGTGCGGCCGCTGAGTTCGGTGGTCATCGCGACACTGGTCGGCTGGACGACGACGTAGCCGACGGTCGGCGTACCCTGGCCCGGCTGGCCACCGCGGCCTGCCTTGCCCTGGGCCTTGTCATCGCCGCCGGAGCAGGCCGCGAGCGCCAGTGCGGGCACCAGCAGGATGGCGCACCGCCGCGCAGAAAATCGTGTGGCTATCAAGTTTGGTATCCGCTCGCGATCGGTGTGGGCAGCTGCTGGTCGGGCTAAACCACGAGGATGTACCAGAAGTATGTCAGTTGAAAAGCGGGGGTGAGAAATAGGGTAGAAAGAGTAACCTGTTTGATTGGTTGGGGGTGGTTTGTGCGTTCGTTGCGCTTCGATGGAGAACAAGGAGGAGTGCGCTCCTGTAATCCCATGCATCACCCCAGGATGAACATCGCACCACCCCGGCGGAGGCCGGGGCCCAGTTGGGTGACGGTGCTAACGGAGCGCGGTCCGTCGTTACTGCGACCTTTCCAACTGGGCCCCGGCCTTCGCCGGGGTGGTGCTTTGTGTGGGAGTCCTCCAAACCAAATTGTCGCGAGGGCGTTGAGCAGTGGTTGCCGGAACGAGCCCGGCATGACGGATGGGGTGGGCTGATGGCTTCGATCGATGATGACAAGAAGGCGGCTGCCGTTGCGGCTGTGGCCGAGGTGCGGGATGGGATGCTGGTCGGACTCGGGACCGGATCTACCGCCGCATTCGCGATCCAGGTGCTCGGCGACCAGGTCGCTCAAGGCCTGCAAATCCGCGCGGTCGTCACCTCCGAAGCCTCCGGCAAACTCGCCCGCGAACTCGGCATCGAGATCCTCGACTTCGCCACCATCGCCCACGTCGACCTCACGATCGACGGCGCGGACGAGATCGACTCGCGGTGCTTCGCCATCAAGGGCGCAGGTGGGGCGATGCTGCGGGAGAAGATCGTCGCCGCAGCCTCGGCACGGATGGTCGTGATCGCCGACGGTTCCAAGCGCGTCGACCGGATCGGCGCCGCCAAGCTGCCGGTCGAGGTGCTCCCCTTCGCCGGCGCGTACGTCATGCGCGTGCTGACCGAGATGGGGGCCGCCCCCATCACCCGCGACAACTACCGGACGGACCAAGGCAATCTCGTCATCGACTGCCACTTCGCCACCCTCGACGACCCCCGCGCAATCGCCGCCACTCTCGCCGCGATCCCCGGTATTCTCGGCCACGGGCTGTTCCTCGACGAGGTCGATGCCGCGTATATTGCTACGAATGGCGTCGTTACGCGACTGGAACGGACGGGTGCATCCGACTAAAGGCATCCTATGTTGGCAACCAGATCGGATGCGCGGCGTTCGGTCACCGTCTAGAGCGAGGCTTCTTCCATGACCGATACCGCAACCGCCCCCACCAAGGCGGACCCCAAGCTGCACGAGGACGGCTCCCCCGAGCGTCTGGCGATCGATACCATCCGCACGCTGTCGATGGACGCCGTGCAGAAGGCCAATTCGGGCCATCCCGGCACCCCCATGGCGCTCGCGCCGGTCGGCTACACGCTCTGGTCGAAGTTCCTGCGCTATGATCCCAAGCATGCCGACTGGCCCAACCGCGATCGCTTCGTGCTGTCGGTCGGCCACGCGTCGATGCTGCTCTATTCGCTGATCCACCTCGCCAAGATCGAAGAGATCGACGCCGACGGTAACAAGACCGGCAAGGAGGCCGTCAGCCTCGCCGACATCGAGCAGTTCCGTCAGCTGTCGTCGAAGACTCCGGGTCACCCCGAATACCGCCACACCACCGGCGTCGAGACCACGACGGGTCCGCTCGGCCAGGGTTGCGGCAATTCGGTCGGCATGGCGATCGCCGAGCGCTGGCTCGCGGCGCGCTACAACAAAGACGGCTTCACGCTGTTCGACCATGACGTCTACACGATCTGTGGCGACGGCGACATGATGGAGGGCGTCTCGTCCGAGGCCGCGAGCCTTGCCGGCCACCTCAAGCTCAGCAACCTTTGCTGGATCTACGACAGCAACCACATCTCGATCGAGGGCGCGACCGATCTCGCGTTCGACGAGGATGTCGGCCTTCGTTTCGACGCCTATGGCTGGAACGTTATTCACATCGACGACGCGAACGACACCGCAGCGCTGAGCCGTGCGATCGAGACGTTCAAGGCGACCACCGACAAGCCGACCTTCATCGTCGTGCATTCGGTGATCGGCTACGGCAGCCCCAAGGCGGGCAGCGAGAAGGCGCACGGCGAGCCGCTCGGCGAGGAGAATATCCGCCTCACCAAGCAGGCTTACGGTTGGCCCGAAGATAAGTCGTTCTACGTGCCGGACGGCGTGATCGAGCATTTCAACGGTGCGATCGCCGAGCGTGGCGCCAAGCTGCGCGACGAGTGGGTCGCGCTGACCGACAAGTATCGTGGCGCCTATCCCGAGCTGTCGGCCGAGCTCGACCTGCTGCTCAAGGACGAGCTGCCCGAGGGCTGGGATGCCGACATCCCGACCTTCGAGGCCGATGCCAAGGGCGTCGCCAGCCGTGATTCCGGCGGCAAGGTGCTCAACGCGATCGCCGCCAAGGTGCCGTGGCTGATTGGTGGTTCGGCCGATCTCGCGCCGTCGACCAAGACCGACATCAAGGGCCAGCCCTCGTTCGAGGCGGAGAATTACGCCGGCCGGAACTTCCACTTCGGCATCCGCGAACACGGCATGGGCGCGATCGTCAACGGCATGGCGCTGTCGCATCTGCGTTCGTACGGCTCCACCTTCCTGGTGTTCGCGGACTATATGCGCGCGCCGGTGCGCCTGTCCGCGATCATGGAAGTCGGCGCGATATGGGTGTTCACGCACGACTCGATCGGTGTCGGCGAGGACGGCCCGACGCATCAGCCGATCGAGCATCTCGCCACGCTGCGCGCGATCCCCGGCCTCGACACGATCCGTCCGAGCGATGCGAACGAAGTCGTCGCGGCGTGGAAGGCGGTCCTGAAGGACGCCAGCACGCCAGCCGCGCTGATCATGTCGCGCCAGGCTCTGCCGACGCTCGACCGGACCAAATATGCGAGCGCCGATGGGCTCGAAAAGGGCGGCTATGTTCTCGCGGATAGCGACGGCACGCCCGACGTGATCCTGATCGCGACCGGCAGCGAAGTGTCGCTGGTCGTCGAGGCGCACGAGAAGCTGACTGCGGACGGCGTGAAGAGCCGGGTCGTGTCGATGCCAAGCTGGTATCGCTACGAACTGCAGGACGCAGCGTACAAGGAAAGCGTGCTGCCGCGCGAAGTGCGCGCGCGCGTTGCGGTCGAGATGGCCGGGTCGATCGGTTGGGACCGCTATGTCGGGCTCGACGGCGCGACCGTGACGATGTCGACCTTCGGGGCTTCGGCACCGCTCGCCAAGCTGCAGGACAAGTTCGGGTTCACCGTCGACAATGTCGTCAAGGTCGCCCGCCAAGTGATGGAGACCAAGTGATGGGTGCGCTCAACGATCTCGAAGGCTTCGGCCAGGCGGTATGGCTCGATTTCGTCGACCGGAAGTTCCTGGAGGCCGGTGGTCTCCAGAAGCTGGTCGACGAGGACGGCCTGACCGGCGTCACGTCGAACCCGTCGATCTTCGAAAAGGCGATGGGTCATGGCGATGCCTATGATTCGACGCTGGCCGAATACGACAAGCAGCATGCCGGCGCGGCGACGATCGACCGTTACGAGCATCTGGCGATCCAGGACATCAAGGCGGCGGCGGATACGCTGAAGCCGGTTTATGACAAGGTCGACGCGAAGGACGGCTATGTCAGCCTCGAGGTGTCGCCGTACATTTCGGACGATACCGACGCGACGATCGCCGAGGCGAAGAAGCTTTGGGGGATGGTCGACCGCCCGAACCTGATGATCAAGATCCCGGGGACGCTCGCGGGTGGTCCGGCGATCTCGTCGACAATCGCGAGCGGGATCAACGTCAACGTCACGCTGCTGTTCGCGCTCGACGCGTACATTCGCGTGGCTGAGGCTTATGCGGCGGGTCTGGAAGAGCGCGTCAAGCAGGGGCAGCCGATCGACAAGATCGCCAGCGTCGCGAGCTTCTTCGTCAGCCGCATCGATTCGTCGATCGACAAGGAGATCGATACGCGTCTGGAGAAGGGCGATGCCGATGCCGAGGCGCTGAAGGCGGTGCGCGGCAAGGTCGCGATCGCCAACGCGAAGATGGCGTATCAATGGTATCTCGACTTCCTGAAGTCGGATCGCTGGCAGGCGCTCGCCGCCAAGGGTGCGCAGCCGCAGCGGTTGCTGTGGGCGTCGACCGGCGTGAAGGATCCTAGCTATCCCGACACGCTCTACATCGACACGCTGATCGGCAAGGACACGGTCAACACGATGCCGCCGAAGACGATGGACGCGTTCCGCGACCACGGCACCGCGGCGGAGACGATCACGCAGGACGTCGAGGGTGCGAAGCATACGCTCGCCGAAGCCGAGCGCTTGGGGCTCGACCTCAACGGCGTGACCGGCAAGCTGGTCGAGGAGGGCGTCGCCTCGTTCGTGAAGGCGTTCGACGACCTGCTCGGCTCGATCGCCAAGAAGCAGCCCGCGACGGCGTAAACTTCTGCTCCCTCTCCCCGTTGGGGAGAGCGCCGGGGTGAGGGGCGCCGCGAGCGCTGCCCTCCCCAACTGCCCCTCACCCCAACCCTCTCCCCGGCGGGGAGAGGGGGTAAGCAAGGAATTCCCCATGAAGATCGGACTGATCGGCCTCGGCCGGATGGGCGGCAACATCGCGCGCCGGTTGATGAAGAACGGCCATGAGGTCGTCGCGTTCGACCGCGATGCCGAAGCCGTGAAGAAGCTCGCCGCCGACGGTGCGATCGGGGCGGACTCGCTCGACGACATGCGCGAGAAGCTCGACACTCCGGCGATCTGGTGGGTGATGGTCCCGGCCGGCGAGCCGACCGAGAGCACCGTCCAGGCGATCGCCGCGAAGTCGAATTCGGGCGATATCATCATCGACGGCGGCAACAGCTTCTACAAGGACGACGTCCGCCGCGCGAAGGAACTGGCCGAGAAGGGCATCCACTATGTCGACGTCGGAACGTCGGGCGGCGTGTGGGGCCTCGAGCGCGGCTATTGCATGATGATCGGCGGCGACAAGGAAACCGTCGACCTGCTCGATCCGATCTTCGAGACGCTGGCGCCGGGCATGGGGACGATCGTCCGCACGCCGGGCCGCGTCGAAGGGCAAGCCGATCCGCGCGCCGAGAAGGGCTATATCCACGCAGGCCCCTCGGGCGCCGGGCACTTCGTCAAGATGGTGCATAACGGCATCGAATACGGCCTGATGCAGGCCTATGCCGAGGGCTTCGACATCCTCAAGGGCAAGTCCGGCGAGCATGTCGTCGAGGAGGAGCGCTTCGACATCAACCTGACCGACGTCGCCGAAGTCTGGCGCCGTGGCAGCGTGATCTCGTCGTGGCTGCTCGACCTGTCGGCGATCGCACTGGCGAAGGACGGCACGCTCGAAGGGTTCAGCGGCAGTGTTGCGGACTCGGGCGAGGGCCAGTGGACGATCGACGCGGCGATGGAGGAGAAGGTGCCCGCCAACGTGCTGAGCGCGGCGCTGTATGCGCGCTATCGCAGCCGTGTGGACCATACGTTCGGCGACAAGCTGTTGTCGGCGATGCGCTATGGCTTTGGCGGTCATGTCGAGATGCCCCAGTGAGCGGTGGCATGAGCGATATCAAGCTCCTGGTTTCCGATGTCGACGGCACGCTCGTCGACAAGGAGAAGAAGGTCACGCCCGCGACCGTCGACGCGGTCAAGCGACTGAAGGCGGCGGGCCTCGGTTTCACGATCATCAGCGCGCGGCCGCGGTCGGGGATGATGCCGATCGCGGACCTGCTCGGCATCGACGAGCCGATGGGCGCGTTCAACGGCGGCATCGTGTTCAAGCGCGACGGCACCGTGATCGAGCACCACATGATCGACGTCGATGTCGTGCGTGGCGCGATGGAGATCATCGGTGACGCGCCGGTCGATACATGGTTCTTCGCGGATGATGTCTGGTACGCCAGCACCGACCAGGGTGGCCATGTCGGCAGCGAGAAGAAGGCCTCCGCGCAGGACCCGGTGATCGTCTCCGACTTCACCGCTCTGCTCGCCAAGGCTGACAAGGTGACTTTCGTCAGCGACGACGAGGATTTGTTGCGCAACCTGCATGCCAAGGTCGCCGCCAAGTTCGATACGCAGGCGACGATCGTCCAGTCGCAGACCTATTACCTCGACATCACGCCCGTCGCCGGCAACAAGGGCAGCGGGATCGAGGAACTGGCGGATGCGTTCGGTATCTCGTTGACCGAGACCGCGGCGATCGGCGATCAGGCCAACGACATCGCGATGCTCAAGCGCGCCAAGCTGGCGATCGCGATGGGCAACGCACCGCAAGCCGTCCGTGACGTCGCGCACGAGATTACCAGCGCGAACGATGCCGACGGCGTCGCCCACGCGATCGACACGTTTATCCTTACTGGAGTTTCCGCATGAAAGAGTTGGTTGCCTTCGACCTCGATGGAACGCTGGCCGAGAGCAAGCAGCCCCTGCAGGAGCCGATGGGCGAGGCACTGGCGAACCTGCTCGACGTCGCGCATGTCGCGGTGATCTCGGGCGGCGACTGGCCGCAGTTCGAGAAGCAGGTCGCGTCGCGCCTGCCCGAGCGGGCCGATCGCACCAAGCTGTGGCTGATGCCGACGACGGGGACCAAGCTGTACCGTTTCGATGGCGAATGGCGCGCAGTGTATGCCGAGCTGTTCGAGGACGACGAGAAGCAGAAGATTCTCAAGGCGTTCGACGAGGCGCTCGAGGCCACCGGATTCGTGCCGGAGAAGACCTGGGGTGAGCGGATCGAGGATCGTGGCAGCCAGATCACGTTCTCGGCACTCGGCCAGGAAGCACCGATCGACGCGAAGCACAGCTGGGATCCCGACTTCGCCAAGCGCAAGGTGATCCAGGCCGATCTGCAGAAGCGCCTGCCGGGGCTGTCGATCAACATGGGCGGTGCGACCTCGATCGACATCACGCGTGAGGGTGTCGACAAGGCGTATGGTCTGAAGAAGCTCAACGAGGCGAGCGGCATCGCGCTCGACAAGATGATGTTCATCGGCGACGCGATCTTCCCGGGCGGGAACGACTATCCGGCTGAGCAGCTTGGGCTGGACGTCGTGAAGGTGAAGAACGTCGACGGCACGCTGGCGGCGATCGCCGGGATCGTCGCGTGCCTGAAGTAAGGGCGTGAGCGTCGCCTTCCGTCGCGAGAGTGACGAGGAACATCTCGAACCCAAGTTCGAACAGCCGATCGCGCCGGGGCCTAATCTGGTCACCGCGCGCGGGCTTCGGTTGCTCGGCGAGCGGGTGGTCGCGATCGAGGCTGCGGTTGCGGCTGAGACGGACGAGGAGGCGCGCAAACTGCTGCTTCGCGACCTGCGCTATTGGCACACGCGCCAGACGACCGCCGAACTCGCGCCTTCGCCGGAAGAGGACGAGGTTGGGATCGGGTCGCGAGTTCGGGTTCGGATGAATGGAGCTGAGCGCGTGATCGCGATCGTCGGTGGTGACGAGGCCGAGCCCGGCGAGGACCGGCTGGCGTTCTCGGCACCGCTGGCGCGCGCGCTGATGGGCGCGGCGGTTGGCGAGACGGTTGCGTTTGCGGACAAGGCGGATGCGATCGAGGTTCTGGCGATCGACAAGGATGACGGCTGATGGCTGAGGCGAAATTCGAGCGGCATCGTCAGGCGTGGACGCAGGACGAGATCCAGAAGCTGCACACGCTCGCCAAGAAGGGCATGGCGTTGAAGGCGATCGCCAAGGCGCTGACCCGGAGCGAGGAGTCGGTGAAGGTTCGGGCGAAGGAAGACTCGTTGAATATTGCCAAGCTGCGGTGAGGTGAAAAGAGCCCTCTCCCCTCCGGGGAGAGGGTTGGGTAAGGGGCTGTTCTTGGCGGTGCACTGCTTGGCGGCCCCTCACCCCGACCCTCTCCCCGGAGGGGAGAGGAAGTAGAAAGGCCCGCAGCAACCTTCGCCATATCGTCGGAAAATCCGGCCCCCAATGGCACCGCCCCGGCGAAGGCCGGGGCCCAATTGGAAAGGTCGTGGTAACGGCGCGTGACGTGCGTCATTTCCGTCTTCCAATTGGGCCCCGGCCTTCGCCGGGGTGGTTCTGGTGTTGGACGCGGTGTGGCCAACAGTTATGCGGGGCACTCCCTATGTGGCACACCCCGAACACGCTACAGCGGCCACCCCTTGTTCTCCCGCGAAGGCGGGAGCCCAGTCTGGGTCCCCGCCTTCGCGGGGAAACATTCTTGACTAGCTGCCCGCCCAACCAAGCCGCACGGAGCGACACTTGTCCGAATACGACGCGATAATCCTCGGGGCAGGCGCCGCCGGCCTCATGTGCGCCGCCGTCGCCGGCCAGCGCGGGCGCAAGATCCTGCTCGTCGATCACGCGGACCAGGCCGGCAAGAAGATCCTGATCTCCGGCGGAGGGCGGTGCAATTTCACCAACGTCCACACCGCCGCCGACCGCTACATCTCCGCCAACCCGCATTTCGCCAAGTCCGCACTCGGCCGCTACACCGCGCAGGATTTCATCGCGCTCGTCGAATCCTACGGCATCGCGTGGCACGAGAAGACGCTCGGCCAACTCTTCTGCGACGGCTCGGCACGACAGATCGTCGAGATGCTCCTCGACGAATGCGACAAGGGCCGCGTCGACCTGTCGCTCGGCCGCGCGGTCACCGGAGTCGACCATGCAGACGGCCGCTACCGCGTGTCGCTGGACGGCCGCACCGTCACCGCCCCCGCGCTGGTGATCGCAACCGGCGGCCCGTCGATCCCGAAGATGGGCGCGACCGGGTTCGCTTATGACCTCGCACGGCAGTTCGGGTTGAAGGTTGTCGAACCACGTCCCGCACTCGTCCCGCTGACGCTCGGCGGCGACGAGACGCTGTTCCGCGAACTGTCCGGAGTCGCTGCCGAAGTCGTCGCGACCGCCGGCAAGACCGCGTTCCGCGAAGCCGCGCTGTTCACGCACCGTGGCCTGTCCGGCCCCGCGATCCTCCAGGTGTCGTCCTATTGGCGCAACGGCCAGCCCGTCGGCATTGATTTCCTCCCCGATCGCGAGTCCGGCTGGCTCCCCGCCGCCAAGCGTACCACGCCGCGCGCGACTCTCCGGAAACTGCTCGGAAACACGCTTCCGGACCGGCTCGCGGAGACTTTGAGCGAGCGATTGGGGATGACGAGCGAGATTTCCACGCTCACCGACCGGAAACTCCAGGACGCCGAACGCGCGCTAAGTCACTGGCAATTCACGCCAAACGGCTCGGAAGGCTATGCCAAGGCCGAGGTCACCGCGGGCGGAATCAGCACCGCGGAACTGTCATCGCAAACAATGCAAGCCAAACGCGTACCAATGCTGTATGCAGTCGGCGAAGCGGTCGATGTCACAGGGTGGCTCGGCGGCTACAACTTCCAATGGGCATGGGCGAGCGGGTGGGCCGCGGGTCAAGTCCTGTAGGGACCACCACGCCAGTGCCTTGCCGTTGCGTAAGCCGGCCACCAATTAGGACGTACATGCCTTTTACAAATATTCCGTCGCTTCTTTCCGAGGCGCTCGAAGCGCGCGGCTATACCGCGCTCACCCCCGTCCAGGCTCATGTGATCGAGGACAATGCGATCGGTCGCGATCTCGTCGTGTCGGCGCAGACCGGCTCGGGCAAGACCGTCGCGTTCGGCCTGGCGATGGCCGGCGAACTGCTCGGTGAAGCCGGCGAGGACGGCGTCCAGCGCCTGCCCGCGCCGCACAAGCCGCTCGTGCTCTGCATCGCGCCGACTCGCGAGCTCGCGCTCCAGGTCAGCCGCGAGCTGATGTGGCTCTATGCCAAGGCCGGCGCGCGCATCTCGACCTGCGTCGGCGGGATGGACGCCTCGAAGGAGCGTCGTTCGCTCGCGCACGGTGCGCATATCGTCGTCGGTACGCCGGGGCGTCTGCGCGATCATCTGGAGCGTGGCGCGCTCGACCTGTCGGCCCTTAAGGTCGCGGTGCTCGACGAGGCCGACGAGATGCTCGACATGGGCTTCCGCGAAGACCTCGAGCAGATCCTCGACGCATCGCCCGAGAGCCGTCGCACGCTGCTGTTCTCGGCGACGATGCCGCGGCCGATCGTCGCGCTCGCCAAGCGTTACCAGAAGGACGCGCTGCGGATCTCGACTGTCGGCGAGGATCGCGGTCATGGCGATATCTCGTACCAGGCCGTCACGGTCTCGCCGTCCGAGATCGAGCATGCGGTGATCAACCTGCTGCGCTTCCATGAGGCGGAGACGGCGATGCTGTTCTGCGCGACTCGCGATAACGTGCGTCATCTGCATGCGAGCCTGGTCGAGCGTGGCTTTGCCGCCGTGGCCTTGTCGGGCGAGCATTCGCAGAACGAGCGTAACGCCGCGCTTCAGGCGCTGCGCGATCGTCGTGCACGCGTCTGCGTCGCGACCGACGTTGCTGCGCGCGGGATCGATCTGCCGACGCTGTCGCTGGTCGTGCACGTCGAGCTGCCGCGCGATGCCGAGACGCTTCAGCATCGCTCGGGTCGTACCGGTCGTGCGGGCAAGAAGGGCACGGCCGTCCTGATCGTGCCGTTCCCGCGTCGTCGTCGTGTCGAGATGATGCTCCGTGGTGCCAAGATCAACGCGGAGTGGGTCAACGCCCCGACCGCCGAGGACATCCGCAAGAACGATCACGAGCGGCTGATCGGCATGCTGTTGCAGCCGGTCGAGGTCGAGGAGGAGGATCGCGCGCTCGCCGTCCGCCTGATGGCCGAGAAGACGCCGGAAGATATCGCCGCCGCGCTGGTGCATATGCACCGCGCGACGATGCCGCAAGCCGAGGATCTGATCGACCAGAGCAAGCAGCCGACGCAGGACGAGCGTTCGCAGGGGCCGCGCGCGGGCTTCGAGGACACCGTCTGGTTCCGCATGGACATCGGCCGTCGCCAGAACGCCGATCCGCGCTGGATCCTGCCGCTGATCTGCCGTCGCGGGCACATCACCAAGTCGGAGATCGGCGCGATCCGCATCGGCCCGAACGAAACGGCTTTCGAGATTCCGCGGGCGGTTGCGTCGCGGTTCTCGGCGGCGATCCAGCGTACCGCACAGGCTGGTGAGGAAGAGAGCGGCGTTGCGATCGAGGCGATGCAGGGTGCGCCCGAGAGCGGTGCGCGGCATGACGGCGGCGGCGGTGGTCGCAGCAATGCGAGCGGCCCTCGCTCGACGCTGCACCGTTCGGCTCCCCGTGGCGGCCCGGCTCCGGCGCGGAAGCCTCCGTACCGTGGTAACCGCGAGCGTAGCTGAGGGCCTCGGCGCGCCCTTCCCAATAGGGGAGGGCGCGCCGCCCTCAAGAACTCCGTCATCCTGACGAAAGTCAGGATCCAGAGTAA
The DNA here is from genome assembly GCF_014892665.1 of Sphingomonas sp. CFBP 13603. Classification (NCBI taxonomy): domain Bacteria; kingdom Pseudomonadati; phylum Pseudomonadota; class Alphaproteobacteria; order Sphingomonadales; family Sphingomonadaceae; genus Sphingomonas; species Sphingomonas sp. CFBP 13603. The sequence goes on from NZ_JADBIA010000010.1 coordinate 29,923, forward strand.
CGAACGCCGCCCTGCTTGATCCTGGATCCTGACTTTCGTCAGGATGACGGGAATGAGCGGGGCGGTTCGGGATGTGTACGATGACGAACGTATCTTCCAGCACGATCCGCATCCTCGTCGACGCTGACGCGTGCCCGGTCAAAGACGAGATCTACAAGGTCGCGTGGCGCCACGAAGTCCCCGTGACGATCGTCGCGAACAGCCATTTCCGCATCCCCATCCATCCGCTGATCTCGCGCGTAGTCGTGAGCGACGGGTTCGACGCCGCAGACGACTGGATCGCCGAACAGGCCGATGCGAAGTCGGTCGTGATCACCGCCGACATCCTGCTCGCCGACCGCTGCGTGAAAGCCGGCGCGACCGTGCTCGCCAACACCGGCAAGCCTTTCACCACCAGTTCTATCGGCGGCGCGATCGCAACGCGCGCGATCATGGCCGATCTGCGCGCGGGTGGCGACATCATCGGCGGCCCGGCACCGTTTTCGAAAGCCGACCGGTCGAGCTTCCTCTCCGCGCTCGATGCCGCGCTTGTCCGGCTGAAGCGCCGCTAAGCTCGCCGCCTGCCCTGAAACCGACTTTACCGGTTGCCATCCCACGCTTCGCATCGGCATAGGCGCGCGTTCATTGAAGGACGACGCGATGCAGACGGACGCTGGCGGCCCCGCTTTGGGGCTGGATTTCGGCACGACCAACAGCGTCGTGGCGCTGGGGACCAAAGGCGGTTCGCCGGAGCTGGTGATGTTCGCCGCCCCTGCCGAGACTAGCCCGGTGTTTCGATCGGCGTTGTGTTTCTGGCAGGACGACAGCGGCAAGGGGCTCGCGTCGGACGCGGGGCCTTGGGCGATCGCGGAGTATATGGAATATCCGCTCGACAGCCGGTTCATCCAGTCGTTCAAGTCGGTCGCGGCGATGAAGACGTTCGAGCAGGCCTCGGTGTTCGACAAGCGCTATCGCTTCGAGGAGATGGGCCAGCTGTTTCTCGAAAAGCTGATTTCGCATGCGGGCGGCAAGCTCGACACGCGGCCGCACCGGATCGTGGTGGGGCGGCCGGTCGAATATGCTGGTGCGCGGCCTGACGAAGCACTGGCCCGCACGCGGTATGACGCGATGTTCAAGGGTTTCGGCGCGGAGATCCATTACGTCTACGAACCGCTCGGTGCGGCGTATAGCTATGCGACGCGGCTGACCGAGCCGGCGACGATCCTGGTGGCTGATTTCGGCGGCGGGACGAGCGACTTTTCGGTCGTGCGCGTTGCCGAGCCGGGCGCGGCGCGGCGGTGTACGCCGCTTGGGCATGCAGGCGTGGGGATCGCGGGCGATCGGTTCGATTACCGGATTCTCGACCGGCTGGTGCTGCCGATGCTCGGCAAGGGCGGCGCGTACAAGTCGTTCGGCAAGGAACTGGAGATTCCGCGCGCGTATTTCGCCGACTTCGCGGACTGGTCCAGGCTGGCGCTGATGCGCAACCGCAAGACGATGACCGAACTGGAGCGGTTGCAGAAGACCGCCGTGGATCCGGATGCGATCGGGCGGATGATCGCGGTGATCGAGAACGAACTGGGCTATCCGCTGTACGATGCGGTCGGGTCGCTCAAGCGCGCGCTGTCGAGCGGCGAGGATGCGCATTTCCACTTTGCGGGCGCTGGGCTGGAGATTGAGGCGGACGTGACGCGGGCGCAGTTCGAGGGCTGGATCACCGACGACGTCGTGCGGATCGAGGCGGCGGTCGATCGGGCCTTGGAGGTCGCCAACGTCGGTGGTGGCGAGATCGACCGGGTGTTCCTGACCGGCGGATCGTCACTGATTGCGCGCATCCGGCAAATCTTCGTCGAGCGGTTCGGCGAGGCGGCGATCATGAGCGGCGGCGAACTGACCTCGATCGCGCACGGGCTGGCCTTGATCGGCGAGCAGGACGATATTGCGGCTTGGTCGGCATGATCCCTCGGGTGCTGTTGGGAACGGCGCAGGTGCCGGGCGGGGGTGAACTCCGGCTCCTCCAGCGTGGCGCCGAGTTCTCGATCATGCTCGGTGCGAACGAGTTGATGAACAGTCGGTTGAGCGGGTCGGAAGAGGCGCTGGCGGTGCAGGCGTGCGACCGGATCGGTGGGCGGCCGGGCGTGCGGATGCTGATTGGCGGGCTTGGGATGGGGTTTACCCTCCGCGCGGCGCTGGCTCGGCTTGTGCCTGACGCGGAAGTAGCGGTTGCGGAGATCGTGCCGGCGGTGATCGAGTGGGCGCGGGGGCCTATGGCGGCGCTGCACGAGGACAGCCTGACCGATCCGCGGACGCGCATTTTCGAGGGCGATGTCGCCGCGGCGATCGCGGAGGGTGATTGGGACGCGATCCTGCTCGATGTCGACAACGGTCCGGACGGGATTTCTCGGCCGGGTAACGATCGGCTTTACGGGGCGCGTGGATTGTCTCTGGCGCGGGTGGCATTGCGGCCGGGCGGGGTGCTTGCCGTGTGGTCGTCCGCGCCGAGCAAGCCGTTCGCCACACGACTTGCCGAAGCGGGTTTCGCGGTCGACGAAGTGATTGCGCGTGCGACGCGGAAGGGCGGCGCGCGGCATACGATCTGGTTCGCTACCAAGGCATGATCGGGCGCTGGGCCGTATTGATCGCGCTGTCGGCGGTGATTGCGGGGGTGCTGGAACTGGTCGGGCTGCCCGCGGGATTGCTGCTCGGGCCGATGATCGCTGCGGTCGTGCTGGCGGTGCGGGGGTGGTCGCTGAGCGTGCCGACTTCGGCGTTTCGGGGTGCGCAGGCTGCGGTCGGGACGCTGATCGCGGGATCGATCACGACCGGGATCGTCGCGACGGTGGCGGATCATTGGCCAGTGTTCCTGATGGTCAATTTCGTCACGCTCGCCGCTAGCAGCGTGCTCGGGTATTTGCTGAGCCGGTGGCAGGTGTTGCCAGGCACCGTCGCGGTGTGGGGATCGACGCCCGGCGCGGCGAGCGCGATGGTGTTGATGGCGCAGGCGTACGGCGCGGACTCGCGGCTGGTCGCGGTGATGACGTATACGCGGGTCGTGAGCGTGGCGGTGGTCGCGTCGGTGCTGGCGGCGGTGATGGTCGGTGGCGGGAGCGGGCATCATGTTGCCGCGACGTGGTTCGCGGCGGTCGATCCGGTTGCCGTGCTGCGGACGATCGCGATTGCCGGTGTTGGTGCGACTGTTGGCGTCGTGCTGAAGTTGCCGGCGGGCGCTCTGCTCGGGTCGCTGGTCGCGGGAGCGGCGCTCAATGTTACAGGCGTCGCGCAGCCGGTGTTGCCGCAGTGGTTGCTCGCGATCAGCTATGCAGTGGTCGGGTGGCGGATCGGGCTGTCGTTCACGCGCGATACGCTGCGGGTCGCGGGGAAGGCGATGCCACGGATCCTGCTGTCGGTGGCGTTGCTGATCGCGTTCTGCGGCGGGATCGCGGCGGCGTTGACGCGCTGGTGGGGGATCGATCCGGTCACCGCGTATCTGGCGACTAGTCCGGGCGGGATGGATTCGGTCGCGATCATCGCTGCGTCGAGCCCGGTGGATGTGCCGTTCGTGATGGCGCTTCAGGTGCTGCGGTTTCTGGGAGTGTTGTCGATCGGGCCTCCGCTCGCGAAGTTCGTCGCCACGCGGCAGGGCGGGGTGCCGCCGCCGGGTATTCCGACCTAGTTCGGTCCTCCCCTGCAAGGGGAGGTGTCGCGCAGCGACGGAGGGGTATCGCCCTATCGAGCGCGGATCACCCCTCCGTCAGCGCTGCGCGCTGCCACCTCCCCTTGTAGGGGAGGATTGAGCGTTAGCCCTTGGTCGGTCGGTAGGCCTCGACGTCGATGTCGTGGCGCTTGAGCTTGTCGTAGAACGTTTTCCGCGGGATGCCGAGCGCGGCCAGGGCCGAGCGGACGTCGCCGCTGACTTGTTGGAGGGTCGCGCGGATCGTCGCTTCCTCGAACTTGTCGACGCGGGCGGGGAGGGGAATGTCGCTGTCTTCGTCGACCGCCTCTTCCGCCTCGACTCGGAGCACGAGGCGTTTGGCGAGGTTGTCGAGTTCGCGGACGTTGCCGGGCCAGTCGTGCTGGCCGAGATAGGCTAGCGTGGCGGTGTCGATCGTCGCGACCTCGCGGCCGAACCGTTCCGCCGCCTGGTGGAGTAGATGCCCGAACAGCAGCGGTATGTCATCGCGGCGTTCTCTAAGCGGCGGGATGCGCAGGCGTACCGCGTCGAGGCGGAAGAGGAGGTCGGCGCGGAATCGGCCTTCGTCGACTGCCTGTTCGAGGCCGGGTTTGGCAGCGGCGATCACGCGGAGATCGAGTGCGCGCGGGAGGTCGCCACCGACCGGCATCACTTCGCGCTCCTCGAGCACGCGGAGCAGTTTTGCCTGGAACGCCGGCAGCGTGCTCGCGATCTCGTCGAGGAACAGCGTGCCGCGGTTCGAGGCCTCGATCCGGCCGGTGCGGGGAAGGCGGGAATCGCCGTCATGGCCGAACAGCTCGATCTCGGCGACCGCCTCGGGCAATGCGGCGCAGTTGACCGCGACGAACGGGCGTGACCTGCGGTTGCTCCAGCGGTGGAGTAGTACAGCGACGAGTTCCTTGCCGGTGCCGGTCTCGCCTTCGACCAGCACGTCGATGTCGGCTTGGGCGATCTGGCGCATCGTTTCGCGGAGGCGGACCATCACCGGGGTTTCGCCGATCAGGGGTTCGGCGCCGATGGTTTCCTCCGCCGCGGCGCGGAGCCGGCGGTTGTCGAGCACGAGGCGGCGCATTTCGAGCGCCCGGCGCGCGCCAGCGATCAGGTGATCGGTCGCGAACGGTTTCGGGATGAAGTCGAACGCGCCGTTCTTGAGCGCGGCGACCGCCATCGCGACGTCGCCGTGGCCGGTCATCAGCAGCACCGGGATCTCGTGGTCGATCGCGGCGATCCGGCGGAAGAGTTCGAGCCCGTCCATTTTCGGCATGCGGATGTCGGACACCACCGCGCCGTCGAACCCGGCGGTCACGCGGGCGAGCGCCACGGTCGGGTCGCGCTCGGCGATCACCGCGATCCCGGCGAGTTCGAACGATTGCTCGAGCGCCCCGCGGAGCACATCGTCGTCGTCGACGAGTAAGACGGCCTGCTCGCTCATGCCTTCACCAGGATCATACGGAAGATGGCGCCTTCTGGAGCGGGGACGAGGTCGAGCGTGCCGCCGAACTCTGTCATGATGTCGCGCGCGATGCCGAGGCCGAGCCCGAGGCCGTCCTTCTTGCTCGTCGCGAACGGGGTGAAGAGGTGGTCGGCGATGTCGGGCTCGATGCCGGGGCCGTTGTCGGCGACGGTCAGCACGACGTCGCGGCCTTTCCGTCCGACCGTGACGCTGACGCGGGCATCTCGGCGGTCGGCGACCGCGTCGAGCGCGTTCTGGAGGAGGTTGACCAGCACCTGTTCCAGGCGGACGCGACCGGCGATCACCGTCAGTCGCGCCTCGGGGCCGTTCGGCAGGTCGAGCGTAACGCCCTTGGCGCGGAAGCGGTCGCCGATCAGCAGGCGGACGCCGTCGATCGCTTCGTCTAGCGCTACCGGACCGATCGAGCCTGCGCCACGCCGTGCGTAGCGCCTGAGCCCGGCGGTGATGGTGCCGATCCGGCTGGTGAGGTCGACGATCGACTGGAGATTGGTTGCGGCCCGCGCGGGTTCGCCGCGGTCGAGGAACGCCGCGGCATTGTCGGCGAAGGTCCGGATCGCGGCAACGGGCTGGTTGATCTCGTGCGCGACGCTGGCGGTGATCGTACCGATCGAGCCGACGCGGTTGGCGTGCGCTAGTTCCTCGCGGGCCTGGCGGAAGCGCTGGTCGGAGGCCTCGCGCTGCTCTACCTCGATCTGGAGGCGGTCGGCGGTGGCGCGGAGCTCGGCGGTGCGGCGGGCGACCTCGGCCTCGAGTTCGGCGCGGGCGCCGGCATTGCGCTTCCGCCGCTCCTGAAGCCACCACGCGGCCAGCATTGCCGCGATCGTCGCCAGCGCCGCGATCGCGGTCGCCCAGCGGGTACGGGCCGCGGCGGTGCGCAGCGCGGCGTCGAGCGGCTCCATATGCACCAGCCGCCACTTCGCGATCGGTACGGGCAGCGAGACCTCTACCGCCGGCGTCCCGTCGGCGAGGCGCGCGCGATCGGCGTCGAGCACGAGCGGCGCAGGCGCGAGTGGGGAGGCACCGAATTGCCGCGTCGCGATCAGTTCTGCGCGGCGCGTCGACGATAGCGGGCGCGTCGTACGGAATTGCAGGCGGGGGTCGCTCGCGATCAGGATGATGCCGTCGGGATCGGTGACGAAGGTCGCCATCCGGTCCTGGATCCACGCGCGGGCGATCGTGCCGAACTCGACCTTGACGACCACCACGCCGAGCGGTCGTCCGGCGCGATCGATGCGGCGCGACAGGTACAGGCCTGGGCGCCCGCTGACGCTGCCCAGCGCGAAGAACTCGGTCGCGCCCGATGCCATCGCCTTGGTGAAATAGTCGCGGTAGCGATAGTCGTGGCCGAGAAAGCTGTCGGGGCGGCCGGCGTTCGACGCCGCGATCGTCATGCCCTGCGTATCGAGCGCGTAGATCACCGGGGCGCCGGTTCGCTCCGCCAGCATGGCCAGTTTGGTGTTGAGCGCCGGGTCGACGGTGCCTGATGCCAGCGCCGCACGGACATCGGGATATTCACCAAGCATGACCGGGAGCAGGCGGTAGGTCTGCAACTCGGCTTCGAGCAGCCGGAGGTTGCTGCGGGTCTGCTGGATCGCGCGCATCCGTACGCTCGCGGTCGCGTCCGCCACCGCACGCGGGCCGTAGACCGAGGCGACTCCGGCGACGATCACACCGAGTGCGGCAAACGCGAGCAGCACCGCCAGCGCAGTCATGAAAAGAGGGGATCGGAGCCGCGCCATCTGTGCGGATTATCACACACCACTAGGTCGCGCCACTCCGTAAAATCGGCATTTCTCGCACATCTGAAGACTGGGTATGTATGCAAACCACGCAAAACCAACGTTTTATGCGCATGACCACATAGTCTTGTAGTCCTTGGTTCGGCCCGGCATTACCGTCAGCATAACGTCCCGTGGCAGTGGACGAGGTTTTCAGGAGGCGATGTTGACCCTACCCACCCAGACATATGGCGTCGCGGAAACGCCCGCGCGGAAGCGCTGGAGCGGCCAGCTCTATATCCAGGTCCTGATCGCGATCGCGCTCGGCGCGGCGCTCGGGCATTTCTATCCGACCTATGGTGCGGCGCTGAAGCCGCTCGGCGACGCGTTCATCAAGCTGGTGAAGATGATCATCGCACCGGTGATCTTCCTGACGCTCGTCACCGGTATTGCCGGTATGAAGGAGCTCGGCTCGGTCGGCCGCGTCGCGGGCAAGGCGTTCGCGTATTTCCTGTTCTTCTCGACGCTCGCGCTGATCGTCGGCCTGATCGTCGCCAACGTCGTCCAGCCGGGCGCGGGGATGAACATCGACGCCGCCACGCTCGATACCAAGGGCATCGCGGATTACACCGTGAAGGCGCACGAGACGACGATCACCGGGTTCCTGATGAGCATCATCCCGGACACGATGGTCAGCGCATTCACCGAGGGCAACATCCTCCAGATCCTGCTCGTCGCGATCCTGTTCGGTATCTCGCTGAGCCTGGTCGGCGAGCCTGCCAAGCCGGTGCTGAACTTCCTCGAGCGCCTCAGCCTGATCGTCTTCAAGCTGGTCGGCATCCTGATGCGCGCAGCTCCGCTCGGTGCGTTCGGCGCGATCGCGTTCACGATCGGGAAGTACGGGATCGGCAGCCTTGCCAATCTCGGTGCGCTGGTCGCGACCTTCTATCTGACCGCGGCGCTGTTCGTGATCGTCATCCTTGGCACCGTCGCTCGCCTGACGGGCTTCTCGATCTTCAAGCTGATCAAGTATCTGAAGGCCGAGCTGCTACTGGTGCTCGGTACGTCGTCGTCGGAAGCCGCGCTGCCGAACCTGATCCAGAAGATGGAGGCGGCAGGCTGCGAGAAGTCGGTCGTCGGGCTGGTCGTGCCGACCGGCTATTCGTTCAACCTCGACGGCACCAACATCTACATGACGCTGGCGGCGTTGTTCATCGCGCAGGCAACCAACACGCATCTGACGCTCGGCCAGGAACTGTTGCTGCTGGTCGTCGCGATGATCTCTTCGAAGGGTGCCGCGGGCGTCACCGGCGCGGGCTTCATCACCTTGGCCGCGACACTGTCGATCGTGCCGACGGTGCCGATCGCCGGCATGGCGCTGATCCTCGGCGTCGATCGCTTCATGAGCGAGTGCCGCAGCCTCACCAACTTCATCGGCAACGCGGTCGCGACGATCGTCGTCGCCCGCTGGGAAGGCGCACTCGACCGCGACAAGCTCGATGCTGCGCTGTCGGGCAGGCTTCCCGAGTTCGTGCCGGCGGCGATCCCTGCCGCTGCTACCGCCCATTGATGCCGGCGGGGACGGCCAGTCCGTCCCCGTTCGCCAGTACCGGAACTTGCTTATGACCTCGATGACGATGCGCCGCTTGCGGCACGCGGCTGGCCTTGCCACGTCCGCGCTCTCGATCTTCGCGTTTGCGAATGTCGCCACCGCGCAGGCCGAGGCGCCGCCGTCACGGCAGGCCAATATCGGCGCCAAGGACGTGTCGAGCACCGCCGAAGCCTCGCCGATCGCCGAGAGCTATCCCAATGCCGCGATCGGCGACGGCGTGACGGCGGGTGGCTACAACCAGTCGCGCTGGGCGGAGGACTGGTCGAAGCTGCGCGATCCGAAGAAGCGCAAGGACATTGTCGACCAGCTGAAGTTCATCTCGATCGCGGGTGATGGCGACGTCTATCTGACGCTGTCGGGCGAGGCGCGGTTCCGCGTCAACGAGACGACCAACCCCAATCTGCGCGATGCCGAGGCACAGCGACAGGACATTCTTCGCCTGTTCGGTGGCGCCGACCTGCATGTCGGCCAGCATCTCCGTTTCTATGGCGAGCTCGCACATGGGACGCTGGAGGGGCAGAATCTCGGGACCGCGCTGCCGAACCTGCGCAACAAGCTGGCCGTCCAGCAGGCATTCGTCGATCTGACCGGGACGGTCGCCGATGTCGATGTCGGCGTGCGCTATGGCCGCCAGACGTTTGCGGACGGTCCCAACCTGCTGGTCGTGCCGCGCGACAACAACACGCTGTTCTTCGGTTTCAACGGCTTCCGCGCCTGGGCGCGCACCGCCGGCGTCCGTGCCGACGTGTTCGATTTCAAGCCGACTGCATACGGCAATGGCGGTACTCAGGATGACAATGCGGAGAGCGCGCGGCGCTTCTCGGGCATCTCGACGGGCATCGTCGTGCCGGAGACGCTGTTCGGCGGTTCGAAGCTGTACGTCGATCCGTTCCTGTGGCGCCTGCGCAACCGCGCGGCGGTATGGGGCACGGACAATGCGCGCGAAGTCCGCAATTTCTACGGGCTCCACGTCTGGGGCGATGCAGGGCCGGTCAATCTCGACTGGACGATCAATTACCAGGGCGGTTCGTACGACAATCGCTCGATCAAGGCGTGGCTGATCCTGTTGGCGCAGACCTACAAGCTCGGCGAGGGCAAGTCCGCGCCGCGCGTCGGCTTCCACGCGGACTATGCGAGCGGCGGCGGCGCGTACGGTAATGGCACGTTGCGCAACTCGTTGGCGCCGTTCGGCAACAACATCTATTACAGCTATCAGCTGTTCGCGACGCCGACCAACCTGCTCGCGCTGGCGCCCAACGTGACCTTCACGCCGTTCGGCAAGCTGCGCATGACCGCGGAGTATCAGCGCTCGTGGCGCGATACGACGAGCGATGCGGTGTACCGTGCGAACGGGACCGCGTTTGCCGGGACGCAGAATTTCGGGGGCAAGAAGATCGCCGATACGCTGCGGTTCCAGGCGGTGTACCCGTTCACCTCGCGGCTGTCGTTCACCGGGCGTTACGAGCATTTGATCGCGGGGCCTGCGCTGACGAATGCGGGGTACAAGAACTCCGACTTCCTCGCTGGCTGGATCAGCTACCGGTTCTGACGCTTTACTGATCCTCCCCTGCAAGGGGGAGGTGGCTGGCGCTTGTCAGACGGAGGGGGAGGAAAGGGCTTACGTCTGTTCCGTGTCCTCCCCCTCCGTCACCTGCGGTGCCACCTCCCCCTGGCGGGGGAGGATTGATAGGCCGCGATACCGTTCGGATTAACCTGCGTCGCTCCGCACGACAAATTCGGTTATCCAGACCATACCGGTCCTTCAATTCCCCGATCGACTGTGGCACACAGGCTCCAACATCAGGAGTCACATGGCCATGGATCTCAGCTTCACGCCCGAGGAAGAAGCCTTCCGCGAGGAAGTCCGCAGCTTCTTCCGCGACAAACTTCCCGCCCGCCTCTCGACGCTGGTCCGCGAGGGCAAGCGGCTGCGCAAGTCGGACATGGAGGAATGGCACGCGATCCTCAACGAACGCGGATGGCTGGCGAACCACTGGCCCGAGGAGTGGGGCGGTCCGGGCTGGAGCGTGATCCAGCGCTTCATCTTCGACAATGAATCCGCGCTCGCGCACGCGCCCCGCGTCGTGCCGTTCGGGGTGAACATGCTCGGGCCGGTGCTGATCAAATACGGCTCGGAGGAGCAGAAGAAGCAGTGGCTGCCGCGGATTCTCGACGGCTCCGACTGGTGGTGCCAGGGGTATTCCGAGCCGGGTGCGGGGTCCGATCTCGCGGGGCTCAAGACGACGGCTGTCAGGAAGGGCGACGTCTACGTCGTCAACGGCCAGAAGACGTGGACGACGCTCGGCCAGCATGCCGACATGATCTTCTGCCTCGTTCGCACCGACGCGACGGCGAAGAAGCAGGAGGGGATCTCGTTCCTGCTGATCGACATGAAGTCGCCCGGCATCGAAGTCCGCCCGATCACGCTGATCGACGGAGAGCAGGAAGTGAACGAGGTGTTCTTCACCGATGTCGAGGTGCCCGTCGCCAACCTCGTCGGCGAGGAGAATCTGGGCTGGACCTACGCAAAGTACCTGCTGACCTACGAGCGCACCAACATCGCCGGCGTCGGCTTCTCGATCGCGTCGTTCGAGCGGCTGAAGGAGGTCGCGCAGATGCAGAAGAAGGGCGGGCGCTCGCTGGCCGACGATCCGTTGTTCGCGGCGCGGATGGCACGGGTCGAGATCGACTTGGCCAACATGCAGACGACCAACCTGCGCGTGCTCGCGGCGGTGGCGGGCGGCGGTGCGCCGGGTGCGGAGAGTTCGATGCTCAAGATCAAGGGCACCGAGATCCGCCAAGAGATCACCTCGCTGACGCGTCGCGCCTATGGATCGTACGCGGCGCCCTACATACCCGAAGCTCTGGAGGCCGGGTGGAACGGCGAGGATGTCGGCCCGGAGGACGCGGCGATGGCGGCGCCGAGCTATTTCAACAACCGCAAACTGTCGATCTTCGGCGGGTCGAACGAGATCCAGAAGAACATCATCTCCAAAGCCATCCTGGGTCTGTGATACCATGAACTTCGAACACACCGACGACCGCCGCATGCTCGCCGACACGCTCGTGCGGGCGCTGCGCGACGGCTATCCGATCGAGACGCGCAACGCGGGAGCGTATGGCGAGGCGGGGTACGACCCGGCGGTCTGGCAGCAGTTGAATGAACTCGGCATCGTGTCCGCGCTGTTCGACGAGGCGGCGGGCGGCTTCGGCGGCAGTGGGTTCGACATCATGGTGGTGTTCGAGGCGCTCGGCCGCGCGCTGGTAGTCGAGCCGTTCCTCGGTGCGCTGATGGCGGGGCGTGCGCTGGCGAAGGCCGGCGGGCATGACGAGACGCTTGCCGGGATCGTGTCCGGCGAGACGATCGCCGCGTTCGCGCATGAGGATGGCGCGACGCCGGTGACCGCGACGAAGAGTGGCAATGGCTGGACGCTGAGCGGGACGAAGGCGGTCGTCTCGCAGGCCGGCGCCGCATCGGTGTTCGTTGTGACGGTGGAGCAGGATGGCGACCCGCTGGTGTTGCTCGTGCCGGCGGATACGGCGGGGGTGTCGGTGCGCAGCTTCAACGTCGTCGAGGGTGGTGCGGCCGGGGACGTGACGTTCGAGAACGCCACGCTCGGTGCGGATGCGCGCGTTGGTGACGAAGGGCAGGGGCAGGCGATCGTCGATGCGGCGGTCGGGGCGGGGTTGCTCGCGTTGTCGGCCGAAGCGGTCGGTGCGATGGAGTTCGTCAAGGAGGCGACGCTCGGCTACCTTCGCGACCGCAAACAGTTCGGCGTGCCGATCGGCAAGTTCCAGGCGCTCCAGCATCGCATGGCGACGGTGTTGCTCGAAATCGAGCAGGCGCACTCCGCGGTGATCAATGCGGCGTCGGCGTTCGACGGTGATGATGCGAAGGCACGGGAACGAGCGTTGTCTGCTGCGAAATACACGATCGGGCGAACTGGTGCGCTGGTCGCGGAGGAGACGATCCAGCTCCACGGCGGCATCGGCATGACGTGGGAGTATGCGGTGTCGCACTACGCCAAGCGGCTGGTGATGATCGACCACCAGTTGGGTGATGAGGACTATCACCTGCAACGCTACATCGCGCTGGGCTGACCCTTCAGTCCGTCATCCTGACTCTGGTCAGGATGACGGTACGACCTACCGCGTGCGCTTCCCGATCATCGGTCGGAGCCGCACGCCGAGGCAGATCACCGTCGGCCAGAGCAGCGTGTTGAGGATGTCCAGCGAGGTATCTCCCCAGCGCCAGGACCCGAAGCTCAGCCGGTCCATGATCTCGTTGAAGGCCTCACCGGCGACGACGACCCACCACGGGATGAACGTCCCGAACGAACGACGCGTAACCAGTCGCGCTATCATCAACAGCGCCATGCCGGCGTGGATATGCAGGATGGCATCGGGCAGTCCCGTCCCGTCGCCGATCCAGATGATGGCATCATGGTACAATTTGGGGATCACGCTTCACTCCGGGCGAAAACGGCAGGGCCGTGGCAGTGCGAGCCTATACGAGCCTCAACCGGAAGCGCCAATCGTACCGAGCATCAACGGTTTGAGCGCGGCGATCGTCGCGTCGAGCCAGGCGATGAACCGATCGATCCGCGCGATCCGCCGGACGTCGCGGTGGACGACGAGCCAGAACGAGCGCGCGATGTCCACTGCTTCGGGCAGCACGCGCACCAGTCCCGGCATCTGGTCGCCGATGAAGCACGGGAGTATCCCGCAGCCCGCTCCTGCCGCGATCAGTTCGGCCTGAGCGACGATGCTCGAGCTGCGGATCGACGCATCGAGCCGCCCGTCGATCTCCGCAAGATAGCGGAGTTCGGGCGCGTAGATCATGTCGGGTACGTAGCCTATCAGCCGGTGCCGCATCAGGTCCGCAGTGGTCGCGATCGGCCCGGTCCGCGCGAGGTGATCAGGATGCGCGTAGAGGCCGAGGTGATAGTCCGTCAGCTTTCGCGCGACCAACGGTCCGCTTTTCGGTCGCGCGAGCATCACCGCGATATCCGCCTCTCGCCGTGAGGGGTTTAGGAACCCGGTCGACGCGATCAGGTCGACCGCGATCCGCGGATGCTGGTTGGTGAACGACGCGAGCCGCGGCGCGAGGATACGGCTGCCGAAGCCTTCCGAGACGCTCAACCGGATCGGGCCGGCGAGCACGCCGGCGTCATTGCCGACGACTTCCTGGATGCCGAGCGCGGACGCCTCCATCGTCTCGGCATGGTCGAGCAGCGCCGCGCCACGCTCGGTCAGCGCGTATCCCGCCACGGTCTGTTCGAACAACGTCGTCTGGAGTCGGCGTTCAAGTCTTTGCAGCCGCCGCGAGACTGTCGTCGCGTCCTGTCCGAGCAGTTTGGCGGCTGGCCCGAGCCTGTGCGTGCGCGCCAAAGCGAGGAAATACCGGACGTCGTCCCAATCCATGAACGCCTCACCCTATGCTGCATATCTGCAGAGCGTATCTGCAAACAGCCCCACTTGGCTGCGAAACGCTTATGGCGGACGATGCGGGCAACTAGAAGAGGATGCCCATGCGGACGATCGAGAATTTCGTGAGCGGTGCGGCCAGCACGGCCGAGCGCTTCGGCGACGTGTTCGACCCGAATTCGGGCGAGGTGCAGGCGCGCGTGCGGCTGTCGGGCGCGAAGGACCTGGATGTGGCGGTCGCTGCCGCGCAGAAGGCGCAGCCGGGCTGGGCCGCGACCAACCCGCAGCGTCGTGCGCGCGTCATGTTCGAGTTCAAGCGGCTCGTCGAAGCGAACATGGACGAACTCGCGCGACTGCTCTCGTCCGAGCACGGCAAGGTGATCGCGGATTCGAAGGGCGACATACAGCGCGGGCTCGAGGTGATCGAGTTTTGCTGCGGCATCCCGCACATCCTCAAGGGTGAATATACGCAGGGCGCCGGGCCGGGGATCGACGTCTATTCGATGCGCCAGCCATTAGGCATTGGCGCGGGGATCACGCCGTTCAACTTCCCGGCGATGATCCCGCTGTGGATGTCGGGCGTCGCGATCGCCACGGGCAATGCGTTCATCCTCAAGCCCAGTGAGCGCGATCCTTCGGTGCCGGTGCGGCTCGGCGAATTGTTCGTCGAGGCGGGGCTGCCCGAGGGCATCTTCCAGGTCGTCCACGGCGACAAGGAAATGGTCGACGCGATCCTCGATCACGCGGCGATCTCGGCGGTGAGCTTCGTCGGATCGTCCGACATCGCGCATTACGTGTACCGCCGCGGCGTCGAGGCGGGCAAGCGCGTCCAGGCGATGGGCGGCGCGAAGAACCACGGGATCGTCATGCCCGACGCGGACCTCGACCAGGTCGTCGCCGACCTTTCGGGTGCGGCGTTCGGGAGCGCCGGCGAGCGCTGCATGGCGTTGCCGGTGGTGGTGCCGGTCGGCGAGAAGACGGCGATCGCGCTGCGGGAGAAGCTGATCCCGGCGATCGCCGCTTTGCGGGTTGGCGTGTCGACCGACAACGACGCGCACTACGGACCGGTGGTGAACGCGGCGCATCGCACCCGGATCGAGAACTGGATCCAGACCGGCGTCGACGAGGGCGCGGAACTGGTCGTCGATGGGCGCGGGTTCGCGTTGCAGGGGCATGAGAAGGGCTTCTTCATTGGGCCTTCGCTGTTCGATCACGTGACGACGGAGATGTCGGCGTACAAGGAGGAGATCTTCGGGCCGGTGCTGCAGATCGTCCGCGCCGCCGATTTCGAGGAGGCGGTGCGCCTGCCGAGCGAGCATCAATACGGCAACGGCGTCGCGATCTTCACGCGCAACGGGCACGCGGCGCGCGAGTTCGCGGCGCGGGTGAATGTCGGGATGGTCGGCATCAACGTGCCGATCCCGGTGCCGGTCGCGTATCATACGTTTGGTGGGTGGAAGCGCTCGGCGTTTGGCGACACCAACCAGCACGGGATGGAGGGCGTGAAGTTCTGGACCAAGGTCAAGACGATCACGCAGCGTTGGCCGGATGGCTCCGCGCTGCCGGCGATGGCCGAGGATGGCGGTCCGGCGCGCAATAACGACGCGTTCGTCATCCCGACGATGGGGTGATTGGGGTGCGCCTGGGAACCGTCGCCCTCGTCGTTCGCGACTATGACGAAGCGATTGCGTATTTCGTCGGTACGCTGGGCTTCGTACTGGTCGAGGATAGCGAACTGGGCGGCGGCAAGCGCTGGGTGCGTGTCGCAGCTCCGGGCGGCGGTTCGGCGCTGCTGCTCGCCAAGGCGGTTGGCGATGAGCAGATCGCGGCGATCGGCAAGGCTGGCGGCGGGCGCGTTTCTTATTTCCTGAACACCGACGATTTCTGGGCGTCTTACGCGAAGTTGAAAGCCAAGGGCGTTGATTTCGTCGAAGCACCGCGCGACGAGCCCTATGGATGGGTCGTCGTGTTCGCCGACCTGTACGGCAACACATGGGATTTGGTCGGATTGACCGCAGACGCAAAAGCCAATGGAGCTTCCTCGTGACCAACCAGTTCGACCTCACCGACGACCAGCGCGAGATCCAGGAGCTGGCACGCCGGTTCACCACCGACCGGATCACCCCGCACGCGGCTGAGTGGGACGAGGAGCACATCTTCCCGCGCGAGACGATCAAGGCGGCGGCCGAGCTCGGTTTCGCGGCGATCTATGTCAGTGAGGAGAGCGGCGGGATCGCGCTCGGGCGGCTCGAGGCGGCGCTGATCATGGAGGCTATGTCGTACGGGTGCCCTTCGACGTCCGCTTTCATCAGCATTCATAACATGGCGGCGTGGATGATCGACCGGTTCGGATCGGCCGCGGTGAAGGACAAGTACCTCCCCGATCTCGTGACGATGGATCGGCTGGCGAGCTATTGCCTGACCGAGCCGGGTTCGGGCTCGGATGCGGCGGCGTTGAAAACGCGGGCCGTGCGCGACGGCGACGACTGGATCGTGACGGGATCGAAGCAGTTCATCTCGGGCGCGGGCGAGAACGAGGTGTATGTGACGATGGTCCGTACTGGTGAGGATGGGCCCAAGGGCATCTCGTGCCTGGTGATCGAGAAGGACATGCCAGGCGTCTCGTTCGGCGCGAACGAGAAGAAGCTCGGCTGGCATTCGCAACCGACGCGGCAGGTGATCTTCGACGGCGTCCGCGTGCCGGCGGCGAATATGGTCGGGGGCAAGGGCGAGGGCTTTCGGATCGCGATGATGGGCTTGGACGGTGGGCGGTTGAACATCGGCGCGTGCTCGCTTGGTGGTGCGCAGCGGTGTCTCGACGAGGCGATCGTTTATACCAGGGATCGGAAACAGTTCGGGAAGGCGATCGCGGATTTCCAGAACACCCAGTTCATGCTGGCGGACATGGCGACCGAGCTGGAGGCGGCGCGCGCGTTGCTCTACATCGCGGCCGCCAAGGTGACGGCGAACACGCCCGACAAGACCAAGTTCGCGGCGATGGCGAAGCGGCTAGCGACGGATACCGGCTCGTCGGTGGTCGACCGCGCGTTGCAGTTGCATGGCGGGTATGGGTATCTGCAGGATTACCCGATCGAACGCTTCTGGCGCGATCTGCGCGTGCATTCGATCCTCGAAGGCACGAACCAGGTCATGCGCATGATCGTCGGTCGCGAACTGACGCGGCAGTGAGTCCGCTTAGCCGTAGTCTTGATCTTCGCGCCTTGGCGCCTTTGCGTGAACAAGAAGGTTTTGATCACGCGAAGGCGCAAAGGCGCGAAGAGCTTATGCAGTGGAGCAATCGCCGTGACCGATGATCTGATCGTCGAGAGTGAAGGGCCTGTCGGCCGTATTCGGTTGAACCGACCGAAGGCATTGCACGCGTTGAATCTCGCGATGTGCGAAGGCGTGCTCGAGGCGCTGGAAGCTTGGCGTGGCGATGCGGCGATCGAGGCGATCGTGGTGGATCATGCGGAGGGACGCGGGTTCTGTGCTGGCGGGGATATCCGCATGCTTGCCGCGTCGGGCGCGACCGATGGCGTCGAGGCGCGGGCGTTCTTTCATGCCGAGTACCGGATGAACCACCGGCTGTTCACCTATGCCAAGCCGATCGTTGCGTTCATGGACGGGATCACGATGGGCGGCGGCGTCGGTCTCGCGCTGCCGTGCCGGTTTCGCGTCGCGACCGAGAACACGAAGTTCGCTATGCCCGAGACCGGGATCGGGCTGTTTCCGGACGTTGGTGGCGGCTGGTATCTTTCGCGGTTGCCGGGGCGGATCGGGCAGTATCTCGCGCTGACCGGGCATCGGCTCGATGGCGCCGAGTGTCTCGCGCTCGGGTTGGCGACGCAGTACCTCGCGAGCGATACGCTCGACACTGCCAAGGCGCGGATCGCAGAGACACCACAGGATATCGCGGGCGTGTTGGACGCATTGGCCACGTCGGCACCCGACGCGAAGATCTTGGCTCGCAGGGACGAGATCGACCGGCTTTTCGCGTCGGACGTGCTCGAGGACATCTACGCTGTGCTCGAAGCCGATGGCGGGGAATGGGCCGCGCAGACGCTCGCGACGTTGAAGACCAAGTCGCCGCAGACGATGAAGGTGTCGCTCCGGTTGCTCCACGAGGGGGCGGGGATGGCGAGCTTCGCGGACGAGATGCGGCAGGAATATGCGGTTGGTGCGCATGTCGTGCAGCGGCATGACTTCATTGAGGGCGTGCGGGCGGTGATCGTCGACAAGGACAATGCGCCGCGCTGGGATCCGGCGACGCCCGAGGATGTGACCGATCACGTCATCGACCAGATTTTCGCGCCGTTGCCGGAGGACCAGGCGTGGACGCCGGGCTGAATGGCAGAAAGCACGTCACCCCAGCGGAACCTGGGGTGACGAAATTGGAAGGGTTTGGAATGGCTGAGTACGAAACGATCCTGGTCGAGCAGCGCGGTGGCGTCACGCTGGTCACGCTGAACCGGCCGCAGGCGCTGAACGCGCTCAATTCGCAGGTGCTCGCCGACCTGATCTCCGCGTTCGCCGCGTTTGATGCGGATGCGTCGCAGGGCTGTGCGGTGCTGACCGGCTCGGGCAAGGCGTTCGCGGCGGGGGCGGACATCAAGGAGATGCAGTCGCAGGGCTTTGCCGAGATGTACGCGAGCAACTTCTTCGCGGGCTGGGAGAACTTCACGCGGACGCGCAAGCCGGTGATCGCGGCGGTCGCGGGGTATGCGCTCGGCGGCGGGTGCGAGCTGGCGATGATGTGCGACTTCATCCTTGCTGCCGATACCGCCAAGTTCGGGCAACCGGAGATCAAGCTCGCCGTGTCTCCCGGCATGGGCGGATCGCAGCGGCTCACGCGCGCTGTCGGCAAGGCCAAGGCGATGGAGATGTGCCTGACCGGGCGGATGATGGATGCCGCCGAAGCCGAGCGCGCGGGGCTCGTTTCGCGGATCGTGCCGGCGGACGAGCTGGTCGAGGAGGCGGTGAAGACGGCGACCACGATCGCCGCGATGGCGCCGCTGGCGGTGCTGGCGAACAAGGAAATGGTCAACGCGGCGTTCGAGACGGGGCTCGCGATGGGCGTGCAGTTCGAGCGGCGGCTGTTCCACGGGCTGTTCGGGACCGCGGACCAGAGCGAGGGCATGGCCGCTTTCGTCGAGAAGCGCGCCGGGACCTGGACGGGGAAATGAACCGGATGCCCCTCCCGCTTGCGGGAGGGGTCAGGGGAGGGGCGTGCCGCGACCACGCGCGACGTATTTGCGGCACTGCCCTCCCCCAACCCCTCCCGTGAACGGGAGGGGAGCAAGATTAGGAGAGAGAACATGGCACGAATCGGTTTCATCGGGCTCGGCAACATGGGCGGCGGGATGGCGGCGAACCTCGCCAAGAAGGGCCACGACGTTCGCGCGCTCGATCTGAGCGTCGACGCGCTGGACAAGGCGAAGGCCGCCGGATGCCTGCCGGTCGCGTCTGCTGCCGAAGCCGCAGACGGTGCCGAGGCGATCGTGACGATGCTCCCCGCCGGCAAGCATGTCGCGGAGGTCTATGACGCGCTGTTCGGCGTCGCGTCGCCGTCCGCGATCCTGATCGACTGTTCGACGATCGACGTCGCCACCGCCAAGCAGGTCGCCGCCGCCGCGCAGGCCAAGGGCCTCGTCGCGGTAGACGCGCCCGTCTCGGGCGGGATCGGCGCGGCGAATGCGGGCACGCTCACCTTCATGGTCGGCGGTTCGGCGGAGGCGTTCGACCGGGCACAAGCGATCCTAGCGGACATGGGCAAGGCGGTCATCCATGCGGGTGCGAACGGCGCGGGGCAGGCGGCGAAGATCTGCAACAACATGATCCTCGGCGCGACGATGATCGCGACCTGCGAGGCGTTCGTGCTGGCGGAGAAGCTCGGGCTCGATGCGCAGGCATTCTACGACATCGCCAGCGTGTCGTCGGGGCAGAGTTGGTCGATGACGACGTACGCGCCGCTGCCGGGCATAGGTCCCGATACGCCTGCGGATCACAACTATCAGGGCGGTTTTGCGGCCGCGCTGATGCTCAAGGACCTGCGGCTTGCGATGGCGGCGGCGAAGGACACCGGCGCAGATACGCCGATGGGGGCGAAGGCGGCCGAGCGTTACGAAGCGTTCGCCGAGGCCGGGCAGGGTGGGCTCGACTTCTCGGCGATCATCCGCACGCTGCGCAGTTAGGTCTTAGAGGAAGCGGATCAGCATCAGCAGCAGGCCGAGGATCGACACCGTCCAGCACAGGCTGCGCACATACTTAATCCCGAACAGATAGAGCGGGATGTAGGCGATCCGCGCACCGAACCAGAGCCATGCGCCGATCGTACCGAGCCCGCCGGTGCGATCGGTCACCGCTAGCCCCAGCGCCAGCGCGATGAAGACCGAGTAGGTTTCCTGGAAATTCTTCAGTGCACGTTCGGCGCGGCCGGCCATCTCGCCGAGCGGCTTCTGCTCCCCGTCGCGCGGGCCTGCGTTCCAGTCGAGGCCGCGGTCGCGCGTCGCGGTCTGCCCCTGGATCATGACGTAGGCGAACAGCAGGACCGTCGACCAGCCCAGCAGCAGCATTTCGGTAGGCAGCGTCATGATCGATCTCCGCGGGGCAGCGGGTCTCGAACGCCGCTATGCGAGCGTGGTTGCGCTGCGCTGGATTGGAATGGCGAGCCGCTGGGCATCGCGGGCGCGGTGGAATGCGCGGTCGGCGTCGTCGATCGCGCCGAGCAGCGCGCCGAAGCAAGGCATCTCGTCGATCGGATAGACGCGCGACAGGTCATGGCCGAGCGCGAAAACGTCACGCTGCGTGAGCAGTCCGATCGCGACGATGCGGTCTTGATCCGGCATATGTCAGGCTCCGTTTGTATAACACATGTTAACACAACGGGACGACTATGTATCAGAAATGTCGGACGAAGAGACCAAGCGAGCCTTAGCCGAGCCCAAGTCGCTCGCGCGCCTGCCATCGGGCGATCATGAGTACCGAAACCACCGCCAACCCGGTCGCCAGCCCGGTCCAGATGCCGACTCCGCCCCAGCCGCGCCCGAACGCTAGCCATGCACCGACGCCGATTCCTATGCCCCAATAGCCGATCGCCGCGAACAGCATCGGCACCTTGGTATCGCCCAGTCCGCGCAACATGCCTGCGCCGATCACCTGCGCGCCGTCGACCACCTGGAACACCGCGGCGACCGCGAGCAGCGAGATCGCCAGCGTAACAACGGGTGCGTTGGCGGGCGCATCGACGTCGAGGATAATGCCGATCAGCATTTGTGGCGCTAGGATTAGGAGCATTGCGGTCAGCACCATGAAGCCTTCGCCGATCGCGAACGCCGCCCAGCCGGCGCGGCCGATACCTGCGCGGTCGCCGCGACCCGAGGCGAGACCGACGCGGACGGTGGCGGCTTGCGCGATGCCGAGCGGGACCATGAAGGTGACGCTGGCGATCTGGATCGCGATGGCGTGCGCGGCGAGCGGCACGGTGCCGAGCAGCCCCATGAGGAACACCGCAGCGATAAACACGGTGGATTCGAACCCCAGCGTGATCGCGATCGGCAGGCCAAGCTTCCAGACCGCGCGGTATCGTGGCCAGTCGGCACGCCAGAACCGGCCGAGCAGGCGATAGCGACGGAACGGCCTGGCATAGACGATGACGGCGGCCATCGCGACGAAGCTGAGGCCGTTGGCGATGCTGCTCGCCATCCCCGAACCGAGCAGGCCGAGCGCGGGGAGGCCGGCATGACCGAATATCAGCAGCCAGTTGAGCCCGGCGTTGACGACCAGCAGCCCGACCATCACCACCAGCGACCAGGCGGGTTTCTCGAGCGCGGCGACGAATGCGCGGAGCACGAGGAAGCAGAGGCTCGGCAGCATCCCCCACATCACCGCGCGGACGAACCGTGCGGCTTCGTGCGCGAGGAGCGGATCCTGGTCGAGCAGGTGGACTAGGATCGGCTCGGCGTTCCACAGCACGATCCACGAGGGCACGCAGAGCGTGGCGGCGACCCAGATCGTCTGACGCACGGTCCGCCGGATATCGCGCACCGCATGTGGCCGCGCGCCGCGCTCGCGTGCGATCATCGGGACGGCGGCGGTGGTGAGGCCCATGCCGAAGATCAGGAAGACGAGGTAGAGGTTGAGGCCGAGCGTTGCCGCCGCCAGCGTGTCCGACCCCAGCCGCCCCAGCATTGCTACGTCGGTCGCGCCGACCAGTGCCTGCGCGAGGTTGGTCGCGACGAGCGGCCAGGCGAGTTTCAGCGTGGCGGCGAACTCGGTGCGCCAGGGGCGGGGCGGGGTGGACGTCATGCGCTGGCTTTAGCCGGGTTGGGCGGCTTGTCGATTACTCCCGTCGATCCTCCTCCTGGTAGGGAAGGCGACGCATGGGAGGACATGCAACGGATGTCGTCCATTCCTCCCCCTCCGTCAGGCTGATGCCTGCCACCTCCCCCTGGCGGGGGAGGATCGATAGGGTGAGCTATGGCGCGCAGATTGCGCGGTTGAGGCCGTCGAGGTTTTCACCAACTCCGTCATCCTGACGAAAGTCAGGATCCAGGGTAACGGATGGTGTCCTGTCTGGCTCTGGATCCTGACTTTCGTCAGGATGACGGGTGGGAGTTGGCGGGAGTGCACCCAACCGCTAGCCGATGGCTAGCCTACCGCATCAACCCGGCCGCCCGGAGCGCGTTCTCGATCGTCGCCTGGATACCGGTGGGCGCCTCGGCGCGTGGCTTCGACGCAGGCTTTGGCGTCATGGGTATCGCAATCTTGGCTACGCGTTCGGATGGTGCCGGCTTGACCACAGTCTCCGCCTTCGCCGCCGCTAGCAGGCCCCAGGACTTCGCGATCACCGCCGTGCTCGAAATCCCGACATCCAGCATGAACGGCCCCGCGGCGCCCAAGCGCTCGCCGCGCAACGGATCGATCGGCGTGCCGTGGCCCATCCCCGGCACGGTCCAGTCCTCGACGACGTCACGCCCTTGCGCGTCCGACCAGATCCGGTGGACGGCGGTGCCTAGCCGCTCCGTGCGCACGGCCTTCGCATCGACGCCGTGGACGCCGCGCCATTGCCGCGCGATCGTGTCCGCGTTCGCTACGCTCACCGTCGCGTCCGCGCCGCCGTGCCAGATCGCGAGCGTCGGCCAGCGTCCGTCGTGGCCACGCGCACCGGTGCGGACCAGATCGACCAGCGCTGTGTCGCTCGTGTCGCCATGCCCGCGCATCCGGTCGAGCGCCTGCGACACGCCGGTCGCTGTGCCGTAGGCTAGCCCGCCGATCACAGCACCACCGGCGAACAGATCCGGCCGTGTGGCGAGCATCGCCATCGTCATCGCGCCGCCCGCCGACAGTCCGGTAACGTAAATGCGGCTGCGGTCGAGGCCGTGGCGTGCGATCATCGTCTCGGTCATCTGCGCGATCGATTCCGCCTCGCCGCCGGCTTGTGCGGTGTCCTCCGATGCGAACCAGTTGAAGCAGCGGTTGGGATTGTTCGCGCGAGTCTGCTCGGGGAAGACCAGCGCGAAACCCGCGCGATCCGCGAGCTTCGACCAGCCTGCACCGTGGTCATACCCCGCCGCGGTCTGCGTGCAGCCGTGCAGGACGACGACCAGTGGCGCGTTCGCTGGCAGGTTGGTGGGGACGTAGCTGAAGCCCAGCAGCGCGCCTGGATTGGTCCCGAACTCGGTCAGCGGCGTCAGGCGGCTGGGCGCGGTGTCGCGCGGGGTCGGCGCTCCGGCGCGCGCCATGCGGGCGAGGGTATCGGCGATGTTTCTCACGGTAATCGAGCCTTTCGTCGCCAGCGTACTCGGCCGCGATCTTATCTCAACGTCGCACGTACATCATTTGTTGCTGCAGTGCAGCAAGAACGTCAGGACTCTTGCCTGATCGTGTCGCACGCTTCGGCGATCGTCGCATAGATCCGATCTAGATCGGCATCATCGATGCAATAGGGCGGCATGACGTAGACGGTGTTGCCGAGCGGGCGGAGCAGAAGGTCGCGCTCGCCGAAGAACGCGAGCAGGCGCGGGCCGATCTGCGACAGATAGCCGTCCTCGCCGCGGAGTTCGACCGCGGTGATCGTGCCGATCTGGCGCGCGTTGGCGATGCGGGGATGGTGAGCGAGAGCTCCCAGCCGCGAGGCTTGGTGTGCGGCGAGGTCGGCGATCCGCTCGCGCACAAGTTCGTCGCGCCAGATCGCGAGGTTCGCGTTGGCGGCGGCGCAGGCGATCGGGTTGGCGGTGTAGCTCGACGAGTGGAAGAACATCCGCGCACGGTCGGTGCCGTAATGCGCCTGGTAGATCGCCTCGGTCGCCATCGTCACCGCGAGTGGGACCGCGCCGCCGGTCAGGCCCTTTGACAGGCACAGGATGTCAGGCACCACGCCCGCCTGTTCGCAGGCGAGCAACGTGCCGGTGCGGCCCCAGCCGGTCATCACCTCGTCGGCGATGAACAGCACGTCGTGGCGCGTGCAGATCCGCCGCATCTCGGCAAGGATGTGCGCGGAATAGATGTGCATCCCGCCGGCGCCGAGCAGCAACGGCTCGACGATGAACGCGGCGGGATGCTCGGCGCAGGCGGCCTCCAGCGCGTCGAGCGTCGCCTGTTCGTGCCCAGCGGCGGGGAAGGGGATCGTGCCGACGTCGAACAGCAGCGGCGCGTAGGCGCGGTTGTAGACGCCGCGTGCGCCGACCGACATCGCGCCGATCGTGTCGCCGTGATAGCCGTGTTCGAGCACCAGGATGCGGTGGCGATTCTCGCCACGATCGAGCCAATAGCCGAGCGCCATCTTCAGCGCGCACTCGACGCTGGTCGAGCCCGAGTCCGAGAAGAAGACTCGCGTAAGGTCCGGCGGCATGATCGCGGTCAGTCCGCGCGCGAGGTCTTCGGCGGGCTGGTGCGTCCAGCCGGCGAAGATGATCTGGTCGAGCTTGCCCGCCTGCTCGGCGATCGCCGCCATGATCTTCGGGTTGGCGTGGCCATGTGTCGTAACCCACCAGGACGAGATCGCATCGACGATCCGCCGGCCGTCGGATGTATAGAGCGCGGCGCCCTCTGCATGCGTGACGAGCGGGATCGGCTCGCGCAGGCCGTGCTGCGTGAACGGGTGCCAGACGGGGGAGTCGCTCATCGGAACGCCGCCAGATCGAAGTTTGCGCTGAACGCCTGCGCCAGTGTTGCGGCGTTCAGCGGATCGAGGCGGGGCAGGCGGCCGAGCCGGCGGACGTTGCCGAGTGCGGCGATCGTCGCCTCGCTATCCTCGACCGCGTCGCCGACGAAGGCGATGCCGAGAATCGGTACGCTGCGGCTGCGCAAGGCCTCGATCGAGAGCAGGCTGTGGTTGATCGTCCCGAGCCCGGTGCACGCGACGAGCACGACCGGCTCGGCCCAGCGCGCGAACAGGTCGGCGAAGATCAGCTCGCGCGTGACGGGGACCATCACGCCGCCTGCGCCCTCGACGACCAGTGGTCCGTCGATTTGAGGTAGCGTGAGGCGGTCAGGGTCGATCGTGAGGCCGTCGATCTCGGCGGCGAGATGCGGCGAGCATGGGGTAGTCAGCCGGTATGCTTCCGGCAAAACATGGTCCGCCGGCACGCCTAAAGCCACCACCGATGCTGCGTCGCTGCCGTCCGCGAGCCCCGCCTGCACCGGCTTCCAGTACTGCGCGTCGAGTGCCGCGGTGAGCCCGGCGGCGAACACGGTCTTGCCGATATCGGTGTCCGTTCCGGTAACGACGATCGTCATTGTAGCGCCTCTCCCATAACCTTTCCCAAAGCCTCAATGTCAGCAACCGCCGCGTTCAGCGTCAGCGAAATGCGCAGTCGCGACGTCCCCTCGGGCACGGTCGGCGGCCGGATCCCGCGCACGTCGAACCCAGCTGCCTGGATCGCACCGGCGACACGCATCGTTCGTGCGGCGTCTCCCAGCACTAGCGGCAGGATCTGCGACCCCGTTGCCGCGACGCCGTAGGGTGCAAGCACACGCTCCGCCGTCGCGATCAGGTCCCAGAGCCGCTTCCGCCGCGCCGGTTCGTCTGCGATGATGCGGAGGGCTTCTCCGACCGCCAGCGCCATCAGCGGCGACGGCGCGGTCGAGAAGATGAACCCGCGCCCGCGATTGACGATGAACTCGCGCATCGTCGCAGGTCCGCACAACAGCGCTCCCTCGCATCCCAGTGCCTTGCCGCAGGTGCGCAAGCTGATGACGTTCTCGCGCCCGTCGAGTCCCTCGGCCAGTCCGCGGCCATCGGTGCCGAACACGCCCGTGGCATGTGCTTCGTCGATCAGCAGGATTGCATCGTGTCGATCGGCAATCTCGGCCAAGGCCACCAGCGGCGCGCGGTCGCCGTCCATGCTGTAGAGGCTCTCGACCGCGATCCAGGCGCGGCCGGTACCACCCGATCGGCGCCAATCGACGATCGCATCCTCGAAGGCGTTGGCATCGTTATGCGCAGCGGCCACGAAGGTCGCTCGCGTGAGACGCATGCCCTCATGCGCGCTCGCGTGGATCAGCGCGTCGTGGACGATCAGGTCGCCGCGTTGCGGCAGCGTCGCGAACAAGATCGTGTTCGCGACGTAACCGCTGGCGAAGAACAGCGCCGTCGCGGTGCCGAAGAAGGTGGCGGCGTCCGCTTCGAGCGCCTCGTGCTCGGGTGCATTGCCACGGAGCAATCGCGACCCCCCGGAGCCGACCGGCATACCGCGTCGCAGGGCATCGACCATGGCGCCGCGCAGTCGGTCCGACCCGGCCAGCCCGAGATAGTCGTTCGAGGCGAAGTCCACGCCCTGTCGCGGGCGAAGCGATCGGTACCGGTCCGCTGCGGCCAGCGCGGCGAGGTCTCGTTCCTGAGCGGCGAACATCATCGCGACGCCCTAACCGCAACGCGCGGCGAAGACGATCCCCGCCAGGTGATCGCGTTACCCTGTGTTCAACGCCGTGATGAAACCACGCGCCCGTGCGACGACGTCGTCTGCGCTCATGCCGGGCGCATACAATGCCGAGCCCAGACCGAAGCCCGCGGCGCCGGCGGTGCGCCATTCCGCCATGCGTTCGGGTGTGATCCCGCCGACCGGCAACACGCGCGTATCCTTGGGGAGAACCGCGCGCATCGCCTTTAGCACTGCCGGGCTCGCGGCCTCGGCGGGGAACAGCTTCAGCGCGGCGGCGCCGGCCTCGAGCGCGGCGAACGCCTCGGTCGGCGTGGCGATGCCGGGGAGCGCGACGTAGCCGTGCTCCGCCGCCGCCGCGATCACGCGCACATTGGCGTTGGGGGCGATGATCAACGTGCCGCCAGCCGCGCCGACGTCCTCGACGTCCTCGACCCGCAAGACCGTGCCTGCACCGACGACCGCACGTCCCTCAAGCTTGCGCGCCAGTCGCGCGATGCTGTCGAGCGGGTCAGGCGAGTTCATCGGGACTTCGAGGATCGTGAAGCCGGCCTCGACCAGCGCTTCGCCGATCGCCTCGACTTCCTCAGGCTTCACACCGCGCAAAATCGCGATCAGCGGGCATTTCGCGAAGGCGTCGTCGAAGGCTTGGCGGTGAGGGGACAAGCGGGGCGTGGTCATGCGGCGAGATCCTGAATGCGGGTGATGCCGGCCACGAACGCGGCCTGACTGTCTATATGGTGTGACGTACCGCCGAGCGCATCGATCGCGCTGGCGTAGAGTGCGCCGAGTGACGGGTCGGCGAGGATGTGGACGGTCGCGCCGGGTTCGATCCGCGCGGCGGTATCCGCGCCGATCAGCAGGCCGCTCGCGAACGAGGCGGCGTGGGCGTCGTCGGCGATCCCGAGCACACCGCGCGCACGGATCGCGAACAGGCTGGCGGCGAGATCGCGCCGAGCCCCCTCCACGACGCCTTCGAGGAAAGCGGTGCCCGGCTCGACCGGATGGCCGAGCTGGCGCGAGAGCACGCCGTGTGCGCGGAGCAGCGCGAAGAGTTCGCCGGTCATCGCGGTGGTAAACCGGGCGATCCTGCCGCCCTCGACGGACGCCCATTTGCAATGCGTGCCGGGTTGGCAGAGCATCGCGTCCATTGGCACGAGTTCCGCCGCAACCGCGCCGAGCAACTGGACCTCTTCGCCGCGCATCACGTCGGCATGAAGTCCGTCGCGGTACGAGAGCCCGGGTACGATCGCGGTACGGTCGTCGATCCGGTCGAGCGCGGCGGCGACTTCGGCAAGACCCGCGGGCGCGGCGACATAGGGAACGCTGCGCCAGCCGATGTTCGACCCGACCATCCCCGCGAGCAGCATCGGCAGGTCGCCGAGCCGATCGCGGATGCCCGCAACCTCCGCCTCATACTCGCCCGCTGCGACATTGGCCGCGCCGCGATCGTCGCGTTCGGTCGCGACGACCTCGCCGTGCTCGATCCGGAACGCGCGGCGGTTGGTCGTGCCCCAGTCGACGGCGATAAACGAACCCATACTCACCACCATGTTGCGTACAAAGCGACGAGGATCATCACCACGCCGACCGCCGCGATATTGAACCCGCGCGTCGTCGTATAGTCGACGTCGCGCGTGACGATCCGGTTGGCCTCGCTCGATTGCGGGCGGACCAGCGATGCGACCACCGCCAGTATCAGCGCGATCACGAACGCGACCAGCATCCGGTTCATGAAGGGGATTTCGGGCGCGGCGTATTTCAGCAGCAGCGAGATCGCGAACGATGCGACCGCGGCGATCAGCGCGCCCGCCTCGGTCGCGCGCTTCCAGAACAGCCCAAGCATGAAGATCACGACGATGCCGGGCGTGAAGAACCCGGTATATTCCTGGATATACTGGAACGCCTGGTCCGACTTGCCGAGCAGCGGCCGCGCGGTGATCATCGCCAGCAGAATCGCGACCGCGGCGGCGATCCGCCCGACCTTGACGAGGTTGCGCTCGACCGCGGGATCCGAGACCTTGGTCGAACCATCCTCGGCGATCGACGTCGCGCCGCGACGCTTGGCGTAGAGATCGAGCGTGAAGATCGTCGCGATCGAATTGATCTTCGATGCGGTCGACGCGACGATCGCGGCGATCAAGGCGGCGAACACCAGCCCGAGCAGGCCGGGGGGCAGCAGCCGCATCATCGTCGGATACGCCTGGTCCGGCTTGGCGAGATCGGGCGCGAGGATCACCGCGGCGATCCCCGGCAGGACGATCACCAGCGGCATCAGCAGCTTCAGGAACGCGGCGAACACGATGCCCTTCTGTGCCTCGCCGAGCGACTTGGCGGCGAGTGCGCGCTGGATGATGTACTGGTTGAAGCCCCAGTAGCTGAGGTTGGCGATCCACATGCCGCCGACCAGCACCGAGATGCCCGGCAGGTCCTTGTAGAACGCATTGTCCTTCGACAGGATCATGTGGAAATGCTCGGGCGCTTGGCTGGTCAGGCGATAGAAGCCGCCGATCATGCCGGTGTCGCCGCCGAGTTCGCGCAGCGCCAGCGCGGAGACGATCAGCCCGCCGACGACCAGCAGCGTCACCTGGACGATGTCGGTGAGCGCGACGGCCTTGAGGCCACCCTTCAACTGATACAGGAGCGCGAACAGGCCGAGTCCGATCAGCGCGACGTCCTGGTTGATCCCGGCGACCTGGTTGACCGCGATCGAGCCGAGCCAGATGATCGAGGTGAGGTTCACGAACACGTACAGGCCGAGCCAGAACACCGCCATCAGCGTGCGGATCGACGGGCCGTAGCGCTGTTCGAGGAACTGCGGCATCGTGTAGATCTCGTTGCGCAGGAAGATCGGCAGGAAGAACTTGCCGACGATCAGCAACGTCAGCGCCGCCATCCATTCGTACGAGGCGATCGCGAGGCCGATCGCGTAACCCGAGCCGGCCATGCCGACGATCTGTTCGGCGGAGATGTTGGCGGCGATCAGCGAGGCGCCGATCGCCCACCACGGCAGCGATTTCGAGGCGAGGAAATAGTCCGAACTGTCCTTGGCCTTGCCGCCCTTGTCGCGCGACACCCATTGCGCGAGGCCGAATATGCCGATCGCGTAGACGATGACGACGACCAGATCGATGCCGGACAGGCTCATGCGCGTTCCTCTTCCACCCGGTTCGCGTGCGGTTCGCCCGGTGCGAGGATATTTATACGACAATTGTGCATTGTCTAGCGTAACGCTTGGATACGTGACAGCAAGGCGATGTTGCGCCAGAACTCGTGCAGATGGCTACCGAAATCACAGACACCGAAATCAATCCGGTCGGCGCGGTTGCAGGACGCAACCTGACGCACGGCATGCTCGATACGCTGGGTCGTGCGATCGTGACGGGGCGGTATGAAAGCCGGCCGTTCCCGACCGAGGCGGAGATCGCCAAGACGCATGGCGTGAGCAGGTCGGTGACGCGCGAGGCGGTCAAGATGCTGACTGCGAAAGGCCTTGTCAGCGCGCGGCCGCGGCAGGGGACGGTGGTGCAGCCCGCGAGCGCCTGGAACCTGTTCGACACCGACGTGCTGCGCTGGACGCTCGAGCGGAAATTCTCGGTCGAACTGTTGCGGCATTTCAACCAGTTGCGCGTGGCGATCGAACCCGAGGCGGCGGCATTGGCGGCGCGCTACGGCGATGCGGCCGATATCCAGGCGATCCGCAGTGGGCTGGAGCAGATGGAGGCGGGCGAGTCGGGGCTGACCGATCCGCTGGAGGCCGATATCGCGTTCCATGTCGCGATCATGCGCGCGTCGAAGAACCCGTTCTACGCGCAGTTCCAGTCGGTGGTGTCGACGGCGCTGCGGACCTCGATCCGCTTCACCAACCGGATCAAGGGGCGCTCGGCCAACATCGCCGATCACGCCGCGGTGGCTGACGCGATCATCGCGCGCGATCCCGCGGCCGCGAAGGTGGCGATGACGCGGATCATCGGCGACGTGCTGACGATGATCGGGGAGGAATGAGGGGCGGCAGCGTTTGATCCTCCCCCGCTAGGGGGAGGATTGAGAGCCCGTGGACCGCGCACGAGGTGCCCTCAATGGCTATCGCGTGGCAGGCCCTTCTCGGCGATGCGCTGATACTTCACCGCGCTCTCGATCACCGCGCCGCCGTCGAACTGGCCGACGATGTTGCGGTGGATCTCCTGCCACGGGGTCTGCGATACCGGGAAGAAATAGCCGTCCGCGTCCACCGCCGCACGGCGTCGCGCGAGTTCGGCGTCGTCGACCAGCATGTCGGCCCGGTTGGCGCGCAGGTCGATGCGGATGCGGTCGCCGGTCTGGAGCAGCGCGAGATTGCCGCCCGCCGCTGCCTCGGGCGAGGCGTTGAGGATCGACGGACTGCCGCTCGTCCCCGACTGACGCCCGTCGCCAAGGCACGGCAGCGCGTGGATGCCCGCGCGGATCAGCGCCGCGGGTGGGCGCATGTTGACGACTTCCGCGCCGCCCGGATACCCGATCGGCCCGGTGCCGCGCATCACCAGGATGCAGGTCTCATCGATGCCCAGCGCGGGGTCGTCAATCCGCTTGTGATAATCCTCCGGCCCGT
The DNA here is from genome assembly GCF_014892665.1 of Sphingomonas sp. CFBP 13603. Taxonomy (NCBI): domain Bacteria; kingdom Pseudomonadati; phylum Pseudomonadota; class Alphaproteobacteria; order Sphingomonadales; family Sphingomonadaceae; genus Sphingomonas; species Sphingomonas sp. CFBP 13603. The sequence goes on from NZ_JADBIA010000010.1 coordinate 61,290, forward strand.
CGAACACGACCGCGGTCGCCTCGAATGCCTCGGGATCGTCGGGATTGCTGAGGTACATCTCGCGGAACTGGTCCGAGACGACGCTGAGCTTCATCACCGCCGCATCGAACATGTTGCCGCGCAGGACGGTCAGCCCCGCATTGGCGAGCAGCGGCGCGTCGAGCAGGCGGATGACGTCGACGTCGCGGGTCGTCTGGCCGCCGATATTCTCCTCGACGGTCTTGCCGTTCACGGTCAGCGCGGAGCCGTCGATCATGCCCTTCGCCAGCAACTGTCCCATCACCGCGGGGACGCCGCCCGCGCGGTAGAAATCCTCGCCGAGATATTCGCCGGCGGGTTGCAGATTGACGATGAAGGGCACGTCGGCACCGTGATTCTCCCAATCCTCCAGCGTCAGCTCGACGCCGACATGGCGCGCGATCGCGTTCAGGTGGATCGGCGCGTTGGTCGATCCGCCGATCGCCGAATTGACGCGGATCGCGTTGAGGAACGCCTGGCGCGTGAGCACGTCGGAGGGGCGGCGGTTGGCGGCGACCATCTCGACGATCCGGCGGCCCGTTTCCCACGAACATTCCTGGCGATCGCGGTGCGGCGCGGGGATCGCGGCCGAGCCCGGCAGCGACATGCCGAGCGCCTCGCACAGCGAGTTCATCGTCGTGGCTGTGCCCATCGTGTTGCAGAAGCCGGTCGACGGCGCCGACGACGCGACCAGCGCGATGAAGCCCTTATAGTCGATCTCGCCCGCCGCGAGCAGCTCGCGCGCCTTCCACACGATGGTCCCCGAGCCGGTGCGCTGGCCATTATAGTTGCCGTTGAGCATCGGCCCCACGGAGAGCGCGATCGCCGGGATGTTGACCGTCGCCGCGGCCATCAGGCACGCCGGCGTCGTCTTGTCACAGCCGATCGTCAGCACGACGCCGTCGATCGGGTAACCGTGCAGCACCTCGACGAGGCTCAGATAGGCGAGGTTGCGGTCGAGCCCGGCGGTCGGGCGCTTGCCGGTTTCCTGGATCGGGTGGATCGGGAATTCGATCGGGATACCGCCTGCATCGCGAATGCCGTCGCGGACGCGCTGCGCGAGGACGAGGTGGTGGCGGTTGCACGGCGCGAGGTCGCTGCCGGTTTGCGCGATGCCGATGATCGGCCGGTCCGACTGGAGTTCCTCGAGACTGAGCCCGTAGTTCAGATAGCGCTCGATATAGAGTGCGGTCATGTCGGGATTGCTCGGATCGTCGAACCACGCGCGCGACCGCAATCTGCCCTGAGCAGGGTTGGCCGGTCCGTTGTCGATCATATCCGTCATGTCATGCACTCCGATGCAAACCATTGACGCAGCAAGATTTAAAGACTCGCGCGCCACGGTCGTCGCGCTGTTGATAGCGTAGCTGCGAAACGTTACAACGAATAAGTAAGATAAATTGAGGAATCCGAATGGTCGATAAGACAGCGTCTGCGCAACCGATCCGGCTGGCGATCATCGGTGTCGGCAAGATCGCGCGCGATCAGCATCTACCGGCGATCGCGGCCGATCCGCGGTTCGAGCTTGTTGCGGCGGCCAGCCGGAACGCGGTCGTCGACGGCGTGCCCAATTATCACGATATCAATGCGTTGCTTGCTGCGGGCCATGCGCTGGATGCTGTATCGATCTGCACGCCCCCGGTGGGCCGGGCAGCCATTGCGATGGCGGCGATCGATGCCGGACTCGACGTGATGCTGGAGAAGCCGCCCGCCGCGACGCTGTCGGAAATCGCCCGGATCGAGGCGCATGCCGCCGCTGCCGGACGGACACTGTTCGCGACCTGGCATTCGCGCGAAGCAGCCGGCGTTGCGGCGGCCCGCGCGTGGCTCGCGGACCGGACCGTCGAGCGCGTGACGATCGACTGGCGCGAGGACATCCGCCGCTGGCATCCCGGGCAGGACTGGATCCTCGAAGCGGGCGGCTTCGGCGTGTTCGATCCGGGCATCAACGCGTTGTCGATCGCGACCGAGATTTTGCCGGGCGCATGGAGCGTCCAGAGCGCCGACCTGCGCGTGCCGGAAGGGCGAATGTCGCCGCTTGCCGCCGACATTCTCCTGTCCTGCGACGACGTCCCCGTCACCGCGGCGTTCGACTTCCTCCACGAGGGACTCCAGCAATGGGATATCGTCGTCGACACCCAAGGAGGCCGATTGACGTTGCGGATGGGGGGCTCCGTGCTCGAGATCGACGGGACGATCACCGAGGCACCCGACGCGGAATATCCGCGCCTGTATGCCAAATTCGAGCGGCTGGTGCGCACGCGGGCGAGCGATGTAGACGTGACGCCGCTGCGATTGGTGGCCGATGCGTTCCTGGTCGGGCGGCGCGAAACCGTGCCGGCGTTCGCGTGGTGATCCGGCGAACTAGCTGATCGAGGATAGGATCGCCGGAACGGGCGCACCGAGACCACGTTCATCCTAAAAATAAGGATGCGTATCGGTGCTTCAGGTAGGTCGACAGATAGAGAGTGACAGTACGACGCCGGTCGCGGCGACGGCACCGATCGCGGTTGCGATCGCCGAGGCGACGTCCCGAGGCAGTCTGATCTACGTCGCCGCCGACGACCAGCGTGCGACCGAGATTGCGGCGATCGTGACCGCGCTGGCACCCGATGCGCTGGTGGTTCACCTGCCGTCGAGCGATGCGTTGCCGGGTGACGATGCGCCGGCATCGCCGGCCAATGTCGGGCGCAGGGTCGCGGCGTTGCGCCGGTTGCGCGCGGGGTCCGAGGACAAGACCAGTCCGATCCTGCTGGTGACCACGGCCGAGGCGACGGCGGTACGCTATCCGCCGCCGGCGATGTTCGACGCCGCGCCGCCGCGGCTCGCGGTCGGCGATACGATCGACGTCGACGCGTTTGCGGTCGTCGCCACGGATATCGGGTATCAGAACGACGACCGTGTCGACGAACCCGGCGAGATCGCGGTTCGGGGCGGCGTCATCGACGTATTTCCCGCCGATCGCGAAAACCCCGTCCGGATCGAGTTCGCCGAAGACCGTATCACCGCCCTGCGCGAATACGATCCGGTCTCGCAACTCGGCTGCGACGATGTCGACGTGATCGAGATCGGCCGCGCGACTGAGCCGCTGGTCGAGAAGGGCGTGTCGATCCTGGCGCATCTGCCAGAAGCCGCGATCGCGTTCGATCGCGATGCCGAGAAGCGGCGCAATCGTTTCCTTGCCATCGCCGCGGATGGCCTGCCGCGGCGCAAGGCTGCTGCCGATCTGGTCGAGGAGAAGGCCTGGAACGGCGAAACGGCGAAACGGGAAATGCTTGCGTTCGCGGTCGCCGACGACACGCCGCCGCGGTTTGTCGAGCGCCGCGATCCCGCCCGCGCCTTTGCCCGCTTCGCCAAGGATGCTCTGGCCGACGGACGCCTGCTGATCGTCGGATCGCCGCGCGACCTGCGGTTCCTGCAACCGCGGCTAGAGCATGCCGCCAAGATCGCGTTCACGGTCGTCGATCGCTGGGCGGCGGTGATCGCGGCGAAACCGGGCACGGCGCTGCTTCTCGCGGCGCCCGTCGATCGCGGGTTCGTCGCGAGCGGTACGACCGTCGTTGCGGGGGCAGACCTGCTCGGCGGCCGGGCACGGGGCGACGAAATCGCCGGTAGCGGTGCGAATGCCCTGTCGGGTCTGGCGAGCGAGCTGCAATGCGGTGACGTGATCGTCCATGAGGAGTTCGGGATCGGCGTGGTTCGCGGGCTGGAGGCGTTGCCCAACGCGGGCGGCGATGCGATCGTCCTCGAATATGCCAAGGATGGTCGTCGCCTCGTCCCGGTCCTCGAAGCCGATCGTATCTGGCGCTATGGGGCGGACGCCGACGCGGTGACCCTCGATGCGCTCGATGGCTCGTCGTGGCAGAAACGTCGCGGTGCGATCGATGCCGCGATTGCCGAGAGCGCGCGGGACCTTGCCGCGATCGCGGCGGAACGCGACGCGCGCAAAACCGACCCGATCGAACCGGACCGCGCGCGCTACGAGCGCTTTGCCGCCGGTTTCGCCTTCACCGAGACGCCCGATCAGGCGCGGGCGATCGCGACGACGCTGGCGGATCTTGCCAGCGGCAAGCCGATGGATCGGCTCGTGATCGGCGACGTCGGTTACGGGAAGACCGAGGTCGCCTTGCGCGCCGCCGCTGCCGTGGCGCTGGCCGGGCGGCAAGTGGCAATCGCCGCACCGACCACGGTGCTCGTCCGCCAGCATATCGAGACGTTCGCCAAGCGATTCGAAGGCACCGGGATCGTCGTCGCCGGGCTCTCGCGCCTGTCGAGCGCGGCTGAGAAGACGCGCGTCAAGGCGGGCCTTGCGGATGGCTCGATCGGGGTCGTGATCGGCACTGGCGCGATCGCCGGGAAGGGCGTCGCGTACAAGGACCTCGCGCTGGTCGTGATCGACGAGGAGCAACGCTTCGGTGCGGCCGACAAGGCAAAGCTGCATGCGCTCGGCGTGGGACACGTGCTGACGCTGAGCGCGACGCCCATTCCGCGTACGCTGCAATCCGCGATGATCGGGTTGCAGGGGCTGTCGGTGATCGCGACACCACCGGCCCGGCGGCAGCCGATACGGACGTCGGTGGCGCTGTTCGACGACGCGACCGTGCGTGCGGCGTTGCGGCGTGAGCGGGCGCGGGGCGGGCAGAGCTTCGTGGTGGTGCCGCGGATCGACGACATGGCGCCGCTCGCTGCCAAGCTTGCCAAGCTGGTGCCCGAACTCGGGCTGGTCCAGGCGCACGGCAAGATGCCCGCGACCGACATCGACGAGGCGATGGTCGCGTTCGCAGCAGGCGACGGCGACGTACTGCTCGCCACCAACATCATCGAAGCGGGGCTCGACGTGCCGCGCGCGAACACGATGATCGTCCACCACGCGGACCGCTTCGGCCTGTCGCAGCTCCACCAGTTGCGCGGTCGCGTCGGGCGCAGCGGACGGCGCGGGCAGGTAATGCTGCTGACCGACGGCGACGCGACGATCGCCGAGGCCACGCTGAAACGGCTGCGGACGCTTCAGGCGTTCGACAGACTGGGAGCGGGGTTTGCGATCAGTGCGCGCGATCTCGACCTGCGCGGGGCGGGCGATCTGGTCGGCGAGGCGCAGGCCGGGCACATGAAGCTGATCGGCATCGACCTGTACCAGCATCTGTTCGGTCGCGCGCTGCTCCTCGCGCGCGTCGAACGCGACGGCGGCGCAATCGTCGACGATTGGGTGCCCGAACTGCATCTCGAAATGGGCGGGATATTGCCCGAGGCGTGGATCCCCGAAATGGAGATGCGGCTGTCGCTCTACGGACGGCTCGCCCGGCTGGAGGATGTCGCGGCGCTCGATCTGTTCGAGGCCGAGCTCGACGATCGGTTCGGCAAGACCCCCGACGCGGCACGCAACCTGTTGCAGGTCGCGCGGATACGCATGCTGGCGCGCTCGGCGGGTATCCGGCGGATCGATGCCGGCCCTGCGGCGATCGCCTTCACGCCACAGATTCGCGGGGCGGCGAAACCGATCGATGACCTGGTCGAGAAGAACGGCCGATGGATCGCGGCGGAGGGCATCGCCGACCCGATCGCACGCGCGAGCCGAATCGAGGAACTGCTGGATGCGGTGATCGGGTAGGCGGCGGCTAGTCCGTTCTGACTACTCGGCCGCTGCCGCGAGTGGGATCGAAAGCGCCTCGTCGGCCAGCGCGGCCAGGATCGAGCGCACCAGATCGACGACCCGCGGAAAGCCGGCGCCCGGCGCGTGCAGCTTGCGGTCGAGGTAGAGCGTGCGATCGAGTTCGAGCTGGATCGCGTGGATACCCGTGGCAGGGCGCGCATGGCGTTCGAGGATATGGCCGCCTGCATAGGGTGCGTTGATCGCGGTCGAAAAGCCTCGCGCGATGCATTCGTCCTTGACCCGCGTGACGAACCGCGGGGCGGCGGCATGGCCGAACCGGTCGCCGAGCACGATCCGGGTGCCACCGGGGGCGAGTTGCGGCATCGAATGGACGTCGAGCAATACCGCCACGCCAAATCGCGCCTGCGCCGCCGCCAGCGCCGCGGCGAGGGCGGCGTGATAGGGGCGATGATCGTTGGCGATCCGTGCGGTGACCTCGGCATCGGTGAACCGCCGCGCCCAGAGATCGCCTGCACCGGAAGCTCGCCGCGGCACGAGCCCGAGACCGCTCCGCAGCTTGGCGGATTGTTGCATGGGCGGAAGCGACCGCGCGCCCTCGTCGAGCAGAGGGTCACGCTCGTCCTCACTGCGGTTGAGATCGATCCAGGCCCGTGCGCGCGTCTGCACGATCGTCGTCTGGTCGGTACGCGCGGCGCGCGCGACGGCATCGACCAGCCGATCTTCGAGCGGCAGCAACCCCGACAGCGGAACGCGCAACGCGGTCTTCAGCGCGAGCGGATAGTCTCGCCCCGCATGCGGCACGGACATCACCACCGGGCTCACGGGCGGCATTGCGCCCAGGCGCTCGAACGGAGATGCATGCATGGCAATACGCTAGAGCGCTCACACGGTGCGGGCAATCGACCTGGAAATGTTAACCAGTTTGTGGCTAGGAACGGTACCAGCATATGCGTGTAAAAACGGGACTTTAGATCGATGTTGCGAATTCTGCTGGCCGAGGACGATCAGGTCATGCGCGAGTATCTGACTCGGGCGCTCGAACGCTCGGGCTATGCCGTGACCGCGGTCGACCGCGGGACGGCGGCGATTCCGTTGCTCGAAACCGAGACGTTCGACCTGTTGCTGACCGATATCGTCATGCCCGAGATGGACGGCATCGAGCTGGCGCAGAAGGCCGGCGAGATGTGCGCGGACCTGCGCGTGATGTTCATCACCGGCTTTGCGGCGGTCACCTTGAAGGCCGGGCGGGCGATGCCGCAGGCGCGCGTGCTGTCCAAGCCGTTCCACCTGCGCGACCTGGTCGCCGAGGTCGATCGGCTGTTCGAGATGGATAATGTCACGGGCATGCATTGAGGGCTTGCACGCCGCGAAGAGCGCGGCTAGTGGAGCCCTCCGGCGGGCGTGTAGCTCAGTGGTAGAGCACTGTGTTGACATCGCAGGGGTCGCAAGTTCAATCCTTGCCACGCCCACCATTGAAAACCCCGCTAGTCCCATGGACTAGCGGGGTTTTTATTTGCCTGGAGTGCTACCGGGGTCCCCGAAGGGACCCTCGTCTCAGGCGGGTATCTGGTCGATTTTCGCGGTGTTTTCGGCCTTGATGCCGTTCTCGCCGTGCCGCAGCTTCGACAGCGCCTGATAGACCTGCAAGCGGGCGCGCATCACCGAACCCAGTGGGCGATGCGCCACGAGTGCGTGCGCGGGACGGAACGTCATCACATCGTCGAAATACCGGACGCGGGCGGCGCTATAGGCTTCTTGTCGCGGGATGCGGATCGTCCCGACCGTCAGGTAGCGGCTGTCCTCCTCGGGCCAGTCGACCGAGGTGTCCTCGATCGGCTGCATTTCGGCGTTCGCCCAGAGCTGTACGCGCAGTTCGAAGACCGCGTCGTGTTCGCCGAAATAGCGGACGGCTGCATGGCGGAAACCGTCCTCGTCCTGCTTCGGGTCGAGTTCCCAGTCCTTGAGCGCGGCCTGTTCGGGCGAGGCGGGGAAGGCGCCGAGCTTGGCGACGTAATCGCCGTAGCGGATCGGACATTGGCTGAAATACGGTTCGGCGAGCGGATGGCTGAACGGGTGGCCGAAAAAGTCCGCCTTGGGGCTCTCGGTGCCGACCGCGTGCAGTGCCTTGTTCACGTTGCGCGCGAGGCTCGACACCGCGCTCTTGAAGCCCTCCGGCAACGGTACTGCCGCACCGATCTTCTTGGCGTCGCTCAGAAACCCCTGTGCGGTGCCGGACGGAAACGTCGTGCCCGTCGCGAACACGAAATCCTGCGTGTCGGCATCATGACCCGACAGCTTGTCGCCGGGTACGTCGAAGATCTTCATCGCCATGCCGCGGTGCGTCGAGACGCGGTCGCCGAGCGTCTCGCCCGGCCCTTGCGCGAAGCGGATCGCGACGGGGTGCGTGCCGGGCGTCGCGAACACGCCTTGCGCGAGTTCGGGTGGCAGGCCGGGCGCGATCGTGAGTTCGCCGATCACGCATGCCGAACTCTTGGCGTGGCTCGCGCGGACCGCATGGCCCTCGCGCTTCTCGACGGTTTCGGTCTGCTGCGACATGCCCTGGATGATGCCGTCGATCGACGTCTGCTCGTCGGGCTGGATCGTCTCGATGTCGTCGCTGTAGCGGAGATAGGTCATGTCGGGCCTCACTTTGCGGGTGCGAACGAGAACAGCTCGGTCTTGAGCGACGCGGGCGCACCGGGCTTGAACCAGTTGGTGTCCTGGATGTGGCTTGCGGTGACGTAGATGCGGCCGTCCGGACCTTCCGAGAAGGTGTCGGGCCAGCGCAGGCGGGCGTCGGTCAACACCGGCTCGACATGATCGCCTACCAGCCGGGTGATGCCGTTGTTCACTGGCGACGTCAGGTAGAGCGTGCCCGCCTTGCTCATCCAGAGGCCGTCGGCGACGTGCGTCTGCGCGACCGTCTTCACGCCCGCGGCCCGCGTCGCCTCGCTGACGCCGTCACGCAGCAGCGTGGTGTCGATCGAGTAGAGCGTCTTGCCGGTGAGCGCCTGGTAATACAGCGTCTTGCCGTCGTTGGAGATCGCGATGCCATCCGCGGCAAAGGCGGGCTGACGACCATCGGGGCGGACGAGCGGCTTGCCGTCGGTCATCACCTTCACGGTCTTGTCGATCTGCGTCGAGCCATGGCCGTCGAGCGCGCGCAAGCCCTTGCCGGTTTCGAGATCGATGACGATGATCGCGCCACGCGTCCCGGAATCGGTGATGTAGCCGGTCTTGCCGTCGGGCGAGAAGCGGATGTCGTTGAGGTAGGTGCCCTGCAACGCGACGTCGAGCGGCACCTTGATGACCTTGGTCACGCGGTTAGAGGCGAGGTCGATTTTGACCAACTTTGGCGCGCCTTCGAGGATCTTCTCGTTACCCGGCGCACCGGGATCGAGCACCCAGAGGTTGCCGTGGCCGTCGGGGACGATCGACTGCACGCAGACGAAGTAATTGCCGACCGGCATCTCGTTCGACTTCGCGTTGCGCCAGCTGTTCCACTTGGCGTCCGGATAGGCCTTGAGCGAGCCGTCCTTCATCACTTCGGCGACCGAGATCGGCGCGTCGTCGGTCCAGCGGGGGAAGTTGACGAAGCGACGGCCGTCGGCGGTGACGGCGACGCCGGTCGCCTGGTGATCGAACTGCGCGACCTGGGTGAGGGGGCGACCGCTGGTCTGCGATGCGGTCTGCGCGCTGGCGACGCCGATCGCCGCCGCGGCGACGACGGCGATCGCGGCTACGCCGGCGAGGAAGGGCTTGGTCTTGGACATGATAAGGCTCCGGTCGGTGGTGTCGGACAGTTCGGCAGGATTGCCGGTGAAAAGCTGGATGAGATGCCGCGCGATCGCGTCGGGGGCTTCGCGCTGGATGAAATGGCCGACGCCGTTGAGCGTCACGAACGCGAACGGGCCGGTGAACTTGGCGGGTACCGAGGTGCTCGCCGATGGCGGGTTCACGCCGTCGACCGCGCCCTGGAAATACATCGTCGGCAAGGAGAGCGTCCTGGTCGCCTTCACCTTGTCCTCGAGCCACTGGCTGCGCGGATTGGGCTCGGCTTCGTTCCAGCGCGCGCAATAGCTGTGCAGCGTGACGTCGGCCCAATCGGCGTTCTCGAACGATCGTGCGACGCGGGCGAAGGTCGTCTCGTCGAACCAGCCGGGGGGCGACCAGTTGACCCAGTGGATGTGCGCAAAGCCCTTGTGGTCGTCGCGAACGGCCTGCGCACCGCGCGCGGTGGCCATGAACCAGTGATACCATTGGCGCTGCGCCTGCTCGAACGGCGGCGTCGGCATGCCGCCGAGACGGGGCGGCGTCGCGAGCATCGCCATCCGCTCGACGCGGTCGGGCCAGCCGACTGCGAGCGCCTCCGCGGTGTTCGAGCCCCAGTCGTGCCCGGCGACCATGAACGTCTCGATCCCGAGCCCGTCCATCAACGCGATCATGTCCATCGCCAGGATCGCGCTGTTGCCGGTGCGCGGTGCATCGCGCACGAACCGGGTTTCGCCGAAGCCGCGCAAGGTCGGCACGATAGTCCGCAATCCGGCCGCGTTGAGTGTGGGGATGACGTCGTCCCAGGTCGATGCGTCGTCGGGCCAGCCGTGGATCAGCAGGACCGGCGGGCCATCGCGCGGCCCGGTATCGGCATAGGTGATTGCGAGATCGTCGGTGGTCTGGATCGGCATGATGGTCCTCGTCGGATCGAGGCGTCGGGCTCATGGTGGAAGCTCACGGTGGAGCGGGCCGACGCGAAGGGTCCTGGTATCGAAACAGTCTCGGGAGGCTGCTGTTCCGGCGGCTAAGCCAATGATTTGCAAAGATGATCGGGCGGCGCGACGTGGTGGACCGATTTGCGATCCGCGCGTTGTGGACGGCAGAACTTCAGGAGCGAAATGATGGATTCACGACGTATGGCCGGTGCGGTCGCAGGTGGCCTGGTGGCCGGGCTGGGCATTACTGCGCTGCTAATGGCGGGCGAGCGCAAGAGCGGCGAACCGTCCGAGATCGTCACGCTCGAACGCAAGACCGCGGGGAAACTGGGCATCGACACCCCGGCCGCGGATGCCCTGCCGTCGCCGCGCGAGCAGGCGATCACGCAGGGCGGTCACCTGTTGCTGTCTGCGGCGGCGGGCGCGGTCTATGCCGCGACCGTCGACGAGGAAGCGTCGGTCGTTGGATCGGGCCTGGTGTTCGGCGCGGCGTTCTATGCGGCGATGCACTGGATCACGGGGCCGTTGCTTGGCGTGAAGCCGCCGGAGTGGCAGGCCGATGCGAAGACGATCGGCATGCACAGCGTGAACCATGCGGTGTTCGGGCTGGTCACGGCGCTGGGCGCGAAGCTCGCGACCCGGCGCTGAAATCGAGTATCAGTAGAACGCGATGGTGTGCCCGTACGGCAGACCATCGCGTGCTATCGTCAGCCTGCCGCGTCGACCTGCGGCAGGTAGGCGACATACCCGTTGGCTTCCATCTCGGCGCGGGGGACGAACCGCAGCGACGCCGAATTGATGCAGTAGCGCAGCCCGCCCTTGTCCTGCGGGCCATCCTCGAACACGTGGCCGAGATGGCTATCGGCGCCTGCCGAACGAATCTCGGTGCGGACCATGCCGTGGCTGCGATCGTGGAGTTCGGCGACGTGCTCGGGCGTGATCGGCTTGGTGAAGCTCGGCCAGCCGCAATGCGAATCGAACTTGTCGGCGGATGCGAACAGCGGCTCGCCCGAGACGATGTCGACGTACAGACCGGGCTCGCGCGTGTTGAGATATTCGCCGGTGCCCGGCCGCTCGGTGCCGCTCTGCTGCGTGACGTGGAACTGCTCGGGGGTGAGCTTGGCGATTGCTTCGTCGGTCTTCTTATAGTCGGTCATGGTGATCCTCTCGCGCTCAGGAGAGCGCCGGTTGGCCGTTCGACGCGGACAGGCCGCCGTCGACCGGCAGGTTGACCCCGGTTATATAGTGCGCGTCGGCGCTAGCCAAAAACGCGATGGCGCCGGCGATGTCTTCGGGCTGTGCGCCGCGTGCCATCGGGATGCGCTCCTCGAACTTCGCGATCAGGTCGGGCTGGTCCTTCATGCCGGCTGTCAGCGCCGTGTAGGTCAGCGACGGGTTTACCGCGTTGACGCGGACGCCGTGCTTCGCCTCGTCCATCGCGAGCGCTCGCGTGAAGTTGGTCACCGCGCCCTTGGCAGCGCAGTAGAAGCTGTGGTTCCAGTCGCCGCCGAGGCCCGATACGGACGAGACGTTGACGATGCAGCCCTTGTTCGCGCGCAGCGTGGCGATCGCGGCGCGGCTCATGTGGACGACGCCGTAGAGATCGGTCTCGATGACCTTGGTGAATTCTGAGAGGTCGCCCTCGTCGAGCTTGCCGAGATGGTCGACGCCGGCGTCGTTGACGAGCACGTCGATGCGGCCGAACTTGTCGATCGCGTGTGCCACCAGCGCCTCGCAGGCGGTCATGTCGGAGACGTCGGTTTCGAGCGTTCCGACGGTCGTGCCGTCGAGGCTGGCGGCGACCTTCGCGAGGCCGTCCGTGTCCTTGTCGCCGAGTACGAGCGTCGCGCCTTCCGCGGCGAAACGACGCGCGGCGCCTTCGCCGATGCCGGAGGCGGCGCCGGTGATCACCACGATCTTGTCATCGAATCTCATCGATCTGTGTCCTGAAGCTTTGGGGAGATACCGCGATGAACGACCGACATGCGTCCGGGTTTCCCTGCTGAATCAAAGGGATCGCCGGTCGGTCCCAGCGACGGACCCCGGTTGAGCTTGCACGCGTTGATGCGCTCGAACCTGTTTTCGGAGATCATCATGCTCGCATCCTTCCTGATGGGCCTCGTCGGTGGCCAGCGCGCGATGACGCCGCTCGCCGCGGTCGCCATCGCCGCCGCTCGCGACGAACTGCCTGCCGACAATGGTGCGCCGAAGCTGCTGTCGCATCCCATCGTCGCCGCAGGTGCGCTGGCACTCGCGATCGGCGAGATGGCGGGGGACAAGCAGAAGACCGCGCCCGACCGGATCGTCGCGATCGGCCTGGCCGCGCGGTTCGTCACGTCGGCGATCGCGGGGGCTTCGCTCGTCCCGCGGCGGCAGCGGTGGATCGGCGCCGCGGTGGGTGGACTGACGGCGGTCGCGGCATCCTATCCCGGCTGGCGTGCGCGAATGGCGGCGATGTCGCAGTACGGCCAGACACCGACGGGGTTCGTCGAGGATGCGGTGGTTCTTGCCAGCGCGGCGGCGATCGCGCGCAATGCGGCGAAGCTCGGCGCAGCCTGACGTCGGAGGTGTATTCCGGGCGGGCGGAAAAGCTGCCATGCGGTGGTAATGATCCGTATCTCATTCTCTACGCTCGCCTTCGTGTTGATCTCGTCCGGGAGCGCGATTGCGCAGACAAGTGTCGCGGCCGACCAGCCGGCTGAGATCGTCGTCACCGGGCGCGGGCTTGCCGATGCGCCCGGCGATCGTGCGTACGACGTCGTCACGATCGATCGCGCGCGGATCCAGGCGAATGCGAGCAATCGGCTGGAGAGCGTGCTGGCCGATGTCGCGGGGCTCCAGCAGTTTCGTCGGTCGGATTCGCGCAGCGCCAACCCGACCAGCCAGGGGATTTCGTTGCGCGGGATCGGTGGCAATGCGTCGAGCCGTGCGCTGCTGATCTTCGACGGCGTGCCGCAGGCGGATCCGTTCGGCGGCTGGGTCGCGTTTCCGGCGTATGCGACGGAAAGGCTCGGGCGCATCCGCGTCACGCGCGGCGGCGGTAGCGGGTATCAGGGGCCGGGCGCGCTGGCCGGGACGGTCGAGCTCGAAAGCGCGACGCCGGACCAAGCGGCGCCTTTCCAGGGCAACGTTGCGTATGGCAGCCGGGATTCGGTCGATGCCCAGGGGTATGCCGCACTGGTGCGCGGGTCGGGGTTTGCGACCCTGTCCGGCGCTTACGCGCGCGGGGATGGCTTCACGCCGACCGTCGAGGAAAGCCGGGGGATCGTCGATCGCGCCGCGCCGTACGAGCAGGCGTCGGGCGCGCTGCGGACCGTCGTCGGGATCGGTGCGAAGACCGAATTGCAGATGAATGCGAGCGCATTCACCGATCGGCGCGACCGGGGCAGCGACTTCACCGACAACAAGAGCGAAGGCGCGGATGCGAGCGTCCGGCTGGTCGGGCGCGGGCGTTGGGGATATTCGGCGCTGGCGTATCTGCAGACGCGCGCGTTCGCGAGCAGCTTCAACAGCATCAATGCCGCGCGGACGACCGCAATCCAGTCGCTCAACCAGTATAATACGCCCGCGACGGGGCTGGGGGGACGGATCGAGATCCTCCCGCCGCTGGGCGAGAGCATCGCGCTTCGCCTGGGAGCGGATGTTCGCGATGTCAGCGGGAAGACGCAGGAGCTGTACACGTTCGTCAACGCAGCGCCGACGCGGCGGCGCGAGGCCGGCGGGAGCACGACGACGACTGGCGTGTTCGCGGATGGGAGCCTCGTCGCGGGCGACTTCACGTTCAGCCTGGGTGGCCGGGTCGACTGGTGGTCGATCGACGGTGGCTATCTGTCCGAACGGCCGCTCGCGGGCGGCGCGGCGCTGACCAATCTGCGCTATGCGGATCGCGACGGCAGCGAGACGACCGGCCGGGCGGGCGTAGCGTATCAACCGGTCGAGGCGATCACGCTGCGGGCGGCCGGGTATCGCGGGTGGCGATTGCCGACGCTCAACGAACTGTATCGACCATTCCGCGTCGGCAACGATGCGACCGCGGCGAACGCGCTGCTGTCGCCGGAGCGGCTGACCGGGGTCGAGGGCGGTGTCACGCTGACGCCTGCTCCGGGCGTGAGCATCGCCGCGACGTATTTCTACAACCGGCTGAAGGATGCGGTGGCCAACGTCACGACGACCAACCCGCCGCAGGTGTTGCCGGGGGTGACGACCTACCGCGTTCGCCAGAACCTCGACGCGATCCGCGCGCACGGGTTCGAGCTGGATGCGGCGTATCGGCCGGGTCCGTTTGGCGTGCAGGCATCGTGGTCGCATACGAATTCGAAGGTCGAGGGGTCGGGGATCACGGCTGCTCTGGACGGTTTGCGTCCGGCGCAGACCCCGCGCGATCAGGTTTCGGGGACGATCGACTGGCGACACGACGCGGCAGCGCTGTCGCTGACCGTGCGCCATATCGGCCGGCAGTTCGATGACGACCAGAACACGCGGGTGCTCGATCCGGCGACGACGCTGGACGCGTATGCGGCGTTGCCGATCCTGCGCTCGCTGGTCGCCGAGGTGCGCGGGGAGAATTTGTTCAACGAGCGCGTCGAGGCAGGGATCAGCGGCGCGAACATCGTCGAGCGCGCCACGCCGCGAACGATCTGGGTGGGGCTGCGGTACGGCGGGCGGTGAGCGCCGATCGTCTCCAGGTGTCTCTGCGTTGACCCGTGTCTGGCGCACGACTAATGCCGCCAACGTGAAGGGTTCCCGGCGACGGGATCAAAAGGGAAGTCGGTGCGCGGGCCGGGTCGTCACGATCCAAATCCGCAAGACCGGCGCTGTACCCGCAACTGTGACCGGATAGCGGCCACCCCGATATGCCACTGGGTCTCGACCTGGGAAGGCGGGGTGGGCGCGGCGACCCGGAAGCCAGGAGACCTGCCTCTCACGGTCGATCCACTGCGCGGGCGGGTGTCCGGCGCGGACGAGTGCTCCGGTCATGCCGGGTTTCCTCGAGCGAGAGACGTCTGGCCGCCCGGCGAATGGTCGCTGGCGGTTCCGTTTAGGACGCAGCCGATGACGAAATTCTTCCTTCTCCTGAGTGCCGCGGCGATCGCATCGCCCGCCTATGCGCAGGACATTCCCGACTTCGACGCCCCCGAAGTCGTCGTCACCGCGACCCGCGCGGCGCAACCGCTGAGCGAGATCGGCCAGGCCGTGACCGTGATCGACCGCGCCGAGATCGAGCGCCGCCAGACCACCGTCGTGTCCGATCTGCTCGCGACCACGCCGGGCATTACCGTCACGCGCAACGGTACGGTCGGCGCGCTGACCAGCGTTCGCATCCGCGGTGCCGAGGCGGACCAGACGCTCGTCGTGATCGATGGCGTGCGCGTCAACGACCCCTCGTCGACCGGGGGCGGCTTCAACTTCGGCAACCTGCTGTCGAGCTCGGTCGAGCGCATCGAGATATTGCGCGGGCCGAACTCGGTGCCTTGGGGCAGCCAGGCGATTGGGGGCGTCGTCAACATCATCACAGCCGCGCCGACCGAGGGCGTGCAAGCGCGCGCCAACGCCGAGTACGGCTATGCCGACAGCGTGTTCGCGAGCGCGGGCGTCTCGGGCAAGTCGGGGCCGGTGTCCGGATCGCTGACCGGCGGCTATCTGCGCACCGACGGTATCTCGTCCGCAGCCAGCGGCACGGAGCGCGACGGCTATCGCCAATATGGCGCAACCGGGCGGGTGGGCGTCGAGTTCGCGCCGGGCATCGGCCTGGACCTGCGCGGCTATTTCGCGGACAGCAAAGTCGAGATCGACGACGGTTTTGACCCGAACACGTTCGTGGTCGCCGACAGTCTCGCCTACGCCACCACGCAAGAGCTTTACGGCTATGCGGGCCTACATGCGAACCTCGCGGACGGTCGGTTCAACAACCGCGTGGCGTTCACGATCGCCGATATCAACCGCGACAACTTCACCCAGCCCGGTGGCGACATATCGTTCATTGGCCGTGGCCGTAGCGAGCGCTATGAATATCAGGGCGACTTCCGCCCGCTCGACCAGGTGCGCGTCGTCGCAGGTGTCGAGCGCGAGAACAGTCGTTTCAACGACGGCTTCACGTTTGCAGATACCGGCATCACCAGCGTGTACGGCCAGCTGATCGTCAAGCCGCTCGATATCCTCACGGTCACCGGCGGCGTCCGCAACGACGACCACGACGATTTCGGCAGCCACACGACGTTCGGCGCCAACGCAGCGTTGGCATTGCGGACCGGCACCACCGTCCGCGCGAGCTATGGCGAGGGCTTCAAGGCACCGACCTTGTACCAGCTGTTCTCCGACTACGGGAACCGTGGCCTCGATCCGGAGACGGCACGCAACTTCGACGTTGGCGTCGAACAGGCGTTTCTCGGCAACCGGGCGCGCGTCGCGGTGACCTATTTCAATCGCCGCACGCGCAACCAGATCGACTTCCGCGATTGCAGCCCGGCCGAGCTGGCGACGCCCGGTTCGATCTGCGCCAACCGTCCGTTCGGCGTTTACGACAACGTCGCGCGGGCCGAAGCGGATGGCGTCGAATTCACGCTCGCGCTGCGCCCGGTCGACGCGCTGACGCTGACCGCCAACTACAGCTATATCGACACCGAGAACCGCTCGATCGGGGACAATTTCGGCAATGTTCTGGCACGTCGCCCAAAGCAGACCGCGAGCGTCGATGCCGATTATCGGTTCGCGTTCGGACTGTCCGTCGGCGGCACCGTGACGATGGTCGGCGACAGCTTCGACGAGGCGAGCAATACCACGCGGCTCGACGGCTATGCGCTGGCCGGCGTCCGTGCGGAACTGCCGATCGGCGAGCGGTTCGCGGTCTATGGCCGCGTCGATAATCTGACCGACTCGCGGTACGAGACGATTGCCGGCTACGGCAATTACGGCCGCGCGGCCTATGGCGGCGTGCGGTTGCGCCTGAAGTGAGGCGCGGGGCGATCCTCCTCGCGCTCCTGATCGGGGGCTGCGCCAAGCCCCCCGGCGCGGGAGTAGGCGGGGGGATCGTCTCGACCAATCCGTGCGCGGATTCGGTGCTGGTCCGCATCCTGCCGCCCGCAAAGATGGCCGCGATCAGCCATTATTCGCAGGATCCCTCCGCAACCTCGATCCCGATCGCTGTCGCGCGTAGGTTTCGCGGGATCGCCGGGACCGCAGAGGAGGTGATCGCGCTCCACCCCGATCTGGTCATCGCTAGCACCTACACGCCCCCCGCGACGCAGGCGGCCTATGCGCGGGCCGGTTTGAAGACGCTGCTGATCGGCATCCCCGACTCGATCGCGGAGAGCCAGGCGCAGGTCACGCAGATCGCCGAGGCTGCCGGTGCGCCGATGGGCGGCGCGCGAATCAACGCTGAGATCGACCGCGCGGTGTCGCGCCGGAGCCGCAAGGATGGCGCTTCGCCGAGCGCGTTGCTCTATATCAGCGGCGATCTCGCGACCGGGGGGAGCACGTTGCTGAACGACATGATGACGCGCGTCGGCTTCCGCAACGCCGCCGCGAGCTACGGCCTGACGCATACCGGCACGCTGTCAGCCGAAACGATCGTGACGCAGCCCCCCGCCGTCGTGATCGCTTCCGAACGAAAAAGCCGCGGCACCGCGCTGCGCCACCGCTTGTTGCCGAACACGCCGCAAGCCGTCTTCCCGCGCGTCCTGGTCAATTGCGGTGGGCCGACGATCCCGCCTGCGCTCGAACGCCTTGCCGCGATCCGGGCGGGGCTGTGATGCTGCACGCATACCAAAACCACCCCGGCGAAGGCCGGGGCCCAATTGGAATGGCCGAAGTAACGGAGTGCCGCGCATCGTCACGACCGTCCTCCAATTGGGCCCCGGCCTCCGCCGGGGTGGCGGTCGTGGCGGTGGTCGGTATGGGCGAGGCGGCGTTTTGATGACCCGCACCCTCAAGCTCGTCGCCCTCGGTCTGCTCGTGATCCTCCTGTTCGGCCTGTCGCTCGGCTGCGGGAAAGTCTGGGTGCCGGCCTCCGCCTGGTTCTCGACCGACCCGCGCTGGTGGATCATCCTCGAACTGCGCCTCCCACGTGCAGTCCTCGGGCTAGCGCTCGGCGCCACGCTCGGCCTGTCGGGCGCGGTGCTGCAAGGCTATCTCCGCAATCCGCTCGCCGACCCCGCCGTCGTCGGCGTGTCGTCGGTCGCAGCCCTCGCAGCAGTCGCGGCAATCGTGTTCGGGCTCGGCTCCGGCCCCGCGATCTTCGCGGCGGCGATGCTGGGGGCAGGCGGCGCGGTCGCGTTGCTCGCCGCGCTGACATGGCGGTCGCCGAGCGCGATCACCTTCATCCTCGCGGGTACGGTGCTGTCGAGCCTCGCCGGCGCGCTGACCGCGTTCCTGATCTCGATCGCGCCGAACCCCTATGCGGTCGCCGAGGTGATCGACTGGATCATGGGCGCGCTGACCGATCGCGGTTGGGACGACGTGACGCTCGCGCTCCCGCCGATGGCGGTCGGCGCGGCGCTGCTGATGCTCACCGGCCGCTCGCTCGACGCGCTGGCGCTGGGCGAGGCGGCGGCGCGGTCGCTCGGGACGCGGATGGGCCGGGTCCGATTGCTGGTCGTGCTCGGCACGGGGCTCGTCGTCGGTGCTGGCGTCGCCGTGACCGGCGTGATCGGCTTCGTCGGGCTGGTCGTCCCGCATCTGTTGCGACCGATCTTCGGTCACCGCCCGAGCGCGTTGCTGCTGCCCTCCGCGCTCGGTGGAGCGGCGCTCGTGCTCGCTGCCGACAGCCTCGTCCGCCTCGCGCCCGGCGCGGGCGAAGTCCGGCTCGGCGTGGCGATGGCGATGATCGGCGCGCCGTTTTTCCTCGGGTTGCTGGTCAGGGAACGAGGTCGCGCATGGATCTGATTATCAATGCGCTGGGCGTGAAACTTGGCAAGCGCACCGTCCTCAACGACGTGTCCGCGCACCTGCGTCCCGGCCGCGTCACCGCGATCCTGGGCCCCAACGGCGCCGGCAAGAGCACGCTCGTCAAGGCTGCAGCCGCACTTGTCGACCGCAGTACCGGCAGTGTCCGCCTCGACGCGCAGGACGTCGCCAGGATGGACGCGCGCGCGCGCGCCCGCGCGATCGGCTATCTCCCGCAGGACGCGACGGTCCACTGGAACATCGTCGCGCGCGATGTCGTCGCGCTCGGCCGCCTGCCGCACCTTGGCGCGCATGCCGCCCCGTCGCCCGCCGATCGCGCCGCAGTCGAGCGCGCGATGCACGACACCGAGACGATTCACCTCGCGGACCGCCCGGTCGGCGAACTCTCCGGCGGCGAGCGGGCGCGGGTCCTGCTGGGGCGCGTGCTGGCGGGCGAGCCGCGCTGGTTGCTGGCGGACGAGCCGCTCGCGAGCCTCGATCCGTCGCACCAGATCGACCTGCTCGCCCGCCTGCGCGGCTACGCGCTCGGCGGGGCAGGGGTGGCGATCGTCCTCCACGACCTCGTCCAGGCGCAGCGCGCGGCGGACGACGCGCTGCTGCTCACCGACGGCCGGTTGGTTGCCTTCGGGCCCGTCGCCGAGGTGATGACCGCGGAGACGCTCGGCCGCGTATTCGGCGTCCGTGTAGCGCCACTCGACGATGGCGATCGCCGCCTGCTGGTGCCGGTCGGACGCATCAAGGCGGCATAGACGGTCGACGCGCCGCGCCCGTGGCACTATCCCGCGCCGGGTGATCGACATTCCCGCTCCCCTCCGCCTGCGCCTAGACGGCGACGCTCTCGTCCAGAACTGGCGCACGCTCGACCGCATGAGCGGCACCGCCGCATGTGGTGCCGCGGTCAAGGCGAACGGTTACGGCCTCGGCGCGATCGAGGTTGCGCGCCGCCTGGCAGACGCAGGCTGCCGCGACTTCTTCGTGTCGAACTGGCAGGAAGCCGCCGAACTCGCCCCGCTGGGCCTGACGGTTTCCGTCCTCCACGGCGTCCGCGAAGAGGACATGCCCGCCGCGGCCGCCGGCTTCGCCCGCCCGGTTCTCAACACCCCCCGCCAAGTCGCGCGCTGGAAAACGGCGGGCGGCGGCGTGTGCGACGTCATGGTCGACACCGGCATGAACCGCCTTGGCGTCTCGGCGGACGACATCGCCGCCGGCTTGCTCGACGGCCTCCAGATCGAAACGCTGATGAGCCATCTAGCCTGCGCCGACGAGGATTCTCCAATGAACGCCGTGCAGCGCGACCGGTTCGCTGCACTGGCAGGCGCGACGACTGCAAAGCGCCTGAGTCTCGCCAATTCTGCGGGGATTGCGCTCGACGGCTATGCGTTCGATCTCACGCGGCCTGGGCTGGCGGTATATGGTGGAGTCCCCCGCGCCGGCCTGGCGGATGCGGTCAAGTTCGTGGCCACGATCGAAGCGCAAGTCCTTCAGTGCCGTCGCGTACGCGTGGGGCAAACGGTAGGCTATAACGCGACCTGGACGGCGCCCGCCGACACCGAGGTGGCGATCCTCAACTTGGGCTATGCCGACGGCTATTTTCGCGGATTTTCGAACTGTGGAACCGCATCGGCGGGCGGCATCCCGATGCCCGTTATCGGTCGCGTATCGATGGATCTCGTGGCCATCGACGTGACGAGTGTACCAGCAGTGCACGAAGGGACATGGCTGGCGCTCGATTTCGCGCTGCCCGAAGCGGCCGCGGTATCGGGGATGTCGCAATACGAACTGTTGACCAGTCTTGGCAGACGCTATTCGCGAGTTTGGCGTTAACAAGCGCATCATGCGGCACCGCAGGCCGGCATCAGGACTTGCTTCAAGCAAAAAAAAGGCCGCCCCGTAAGGAGCGGCCTTTTCAGTTGGTAGATCGGCGGATCAGAACTTGGCTTCGAAGCCTGCGTACATGAAGCGGCCGACGTTCTCGTAGATGCCCTGCGCGCCGGTCGTGCCGGTGATGTCGTAGGGGGGCTGGCGGTCGAACACGTTGTCCATGCCGGCATAGAAGCGGAACTTGTCCGTGACGTCCGCACCGACGCGGATGTTGTGGTAGGTCACATCCGGGTAGAAGGTGAACGGGAACGCGTCGGGATCGCGAGCCGGGCGACCCTGGACCGAGTTCTGCGTCTCATATTCGGCAGCGACCGTCTGCTTGCCGACATAACGGAAGTTGTAGTTAAGGTCGAAGACGCCGAAGTCGACATTGGCCGTGAACGAACCCGACCATTCCGGATCTCCGACTTCGAACTTCTGCTGGTCGATGAAGCTTGGGGTGTTGATGTCGGTATAGTTGTCGCGGTTGATCAAGTAGCTGACGATACCACGCAACGTTACCTTCGCACCGCCAACATTATGGCTATAGCTCAGATCGGCATCGACACCGGATGTCTTCTGCTTGGCAAAGTTGAATGGACCCGAGAGGAACGACTGCCCGGTCGCAGGGAAGGAGATCTGCGCGCCACCGTTGGTGACGCCGGTCTGACCAGCGAAGGTGCCGTTGGGATTACGCGTCAATGCCGCGCAATACTGATTGTTGATGCCGCTCGGGCTGTCGTAGCACTGGTTGATGATCGTCTGGGGCGCCAGCGCGAAGATCACGTTGGTGATCTTGATGTTGTAGTAGTCGACCGACAGCGTAAGGCCCGGGATCATGCTGGGCTGGAGGATGAAACCGCCAGTAAAGCTGTCTGCGGTTTCCTCGCGCAGATTGGGATTGCTGCCGTTCAGACCGCTGATGCCGGAGGTCGGAACGTTGGTGAAAGGCTCCGTGATACCGTTGAACGTCTGGGTCGTCGGAACGCCTGCGGCTGCGCAGTTAGCCGCACGGTTCGGGCCGTTGCGGATATTGTTCTGGCTGCAGGGGTCGATCAGGCCGTTGAGGAAGGTCTGGCTCGGCGCCGAGAACAGATCCCCCTGGGTCGGTGCACGAACCGAACGGGCATAGCTGCCACGAAGACGGATATCGCGTACCGGCGACCAGGTCAGGCCGGCATTGTAGGAATACACGGTGCCGGTTGCGCCGATGTTATAGTCTGAAACGCGACCTGCGCCATCGATCGTCAGTTCCTGGAAGAATGGAACGTCCTTCAGCAGCGGAATACGGATTTCACCGTATGCTTCCTTTACGACCTGCGCCGGCGGGTCGAAGATCGGAATGGCGTTGAGGAAGGTCGCACCGCTCCGCGTGACGTCGTCGAATGCCGAATAGGCTGTCTCCCGGCGATATTCGCCGCCGATCGAGAATGCGACCGGGCCGCCCGGCAGTTCGAACAGCTGCGAAAGGTCGCCCGACACGAACGCGGTCGCATCATACTGGTCGGCCTGCTGGCGGCGGGTCGAGTTCACGACGAAATAGTTCAATGCCGAGGCGCTGGGTGCACCCTGGCCGAACAGGTTGACGGGAACGCAGCTCGCGTCGTCATTGGCTGTGCTTGCATCGGCGTTGATGCCGCAGACGATATTGCCACCGGCGTTGCGGACCGCATCCTGCGAGTTCTTGAACTTCTGGACGTTTACGTTGCCCTGGGTCGCATAGAACGTGTCCAGATGGCCGTAGTTGAAGGCGACCTCGTAGCGCCAATCGGTGTTGAACGTGCCCTCGACGCCGGCAACGATACGATAGGTTTCGCGACGATGGTTCTCGCCACGGGCGCCGAAATCGACGTTGATGCGCTGCGCCTGGAACGTGGTGGCGCCTGGCGCCAGCGTCTGAGCGAGCACCGAGCGTGCCTGAGCCGTGAGAAACGGATTGTTGACGTTGTAGATCGCGGGCAGCGTGCCCTGCAGGAACGTCGGCTGGCCTTCCTGGATTGCGTCGACGCGGACATATTTTGCCTCAACGAACGGACGGAACGCGTCCGAGACGTCGTAGTGCGCTAGGACGTTCGCCGAATATCGCTTGATGCCGGGCTGCAACTGGCCGGTCAGGCGCTGTGAGGAACCCAGGCCGCCGATCGCATTGCCCGAACCAAACGGACGGAAGTCCTTGATGACGTTGTTCGGTACGAGGTTGCCCGAATTGTCGAACACGAACACCCGACCGAGTGCCGCGCCCGTGTTGCTGTTTTCGCCGGTGCAGTTGAAAGCACGGCGGGCAGCAACGGCCGCGTTGCCGGCCACTGCGGCAGGGCAGGCCGACGTGATCGCGCCACCTTCGGAGATGGCGATGTTGCGGACGTTGGTCAGGAAGGTGGTGTCGGGAACGCCATTGCCGCTACCCGGCTCGTTCAAGACGTTTTCAGTCAGATTGAATTGGCGACGGCCGGTCGTGCTGTACCGAGCGCGATCGGTAAAATAGAGCGCGTCGGACTCGCTGTATTCGGCCGAGACTGCGATGTTGCCACGACCATCGGCAAAGTTCTTGCCGGCCGTCAGGCTGCCGAAATACGATGGGCGATCGCCGCGCGACGTCACACCGCTCTGGCCGCGAAGGCGGAAGCCTTCATAGTCGCGCTTCAAGACAAAGTTCACGGCGCCAGCGACCGCATCGGACCCGTAGACCGCCGAATTGCCGCCGGTTACGACATCGACGCGTTCGATCAGATCGACAGGAATGGTGTTGATGTCGACGCGGCTTTCGCCGGGGGTCGAGGTGACGTGACGGCGGCCATTCACCAGGACGAGAGTCCGGTTCGTGCCTAGACCGCGCAGATCGAGCGCATTGATACCGGCCGTGCCGATGAAGCGAGTCGAATTCGAGCCACTGAACGTCGCGCGCAGCGACGGCAACTTGTTCAGCGTATCGCCGAGCGAGACTTCGCCGGTCTGGGTCAGTTCCTGAATGCTGAGCGACGTGATCGGCGACGGCGAATCGAGATTGGGACGGGCAATGCGCGATCCCGTGACGACGATCGTTTCATTTTCCGGCGCGGCAGCGGCTTCGGCCGCGACTTGAGTGCCGGTTTCCATGGCGGTGCCATCCGTGGCGGACGGCGCGGTCTGCGCAGCCACGGAATTCGGTAGCATCATCGCGCCCGTTGCCAGGATCGTCGCGAATAGAAAGTGATGCGCTCTTTTCAACTAAAGTCCCCCGTTTACCGGCACTTTGGCCGTTATGAGGACCTTACAACCGCGAATAGCGACGACTGGCAAGCCTGCGTTCAGGTTCAGGCCAGCCAGCCGTTCGGTTTGTAACCAATTGTGACAAAATCGTCACAATATGGTCATGGAGCGTATCAACCCGACATAAAGTTACTTTAAAAAGTACGTCAGCGTTCCAGGCACATAGCGATGCCCATGCCGCCGCCTATGCACAGCGTCGCCAGCCCGCGCCTCGAATCACGCTTCTGCATTTCGTAGATCAGCGTCGTCAGGACGCGCGCGCCGCTGGCGCCGATCGGGTGGCCGATCGCAATCGCGCCGCCGTTGACGTTGACCTTCGAGGCGTCCCAGCCGAGTTCCTTGCCGACCGACAGCGCCTGGGCGGCGAAGGCCTCGTTGGCTTCGATCAGGTCGAGGTCGGCTAGCGTCCAGCCGGCTTTCTCCAGCGCGCGCTTGGTGGCGGGGACGGGACCGATGCCCATGATCGAGGGGTCGACGCCGGCCGAGGCCCAGCTCCTGATCGTCGCGAGGATGGGCGAGCCGCGGCGTTCGGCTTCGTCGCGGCGCATCATGACGAGGGCTGCGGCGCCGTCGTTGAGGCCGCTCGCGTTGGCAGCGGTGACGGTGCCGTCCTTCTTGAACGCGGGCTTCACGCCCGAGACGCTCTCGATCGTCGCGCCGGCGCGGATGTATTCGTCGTCGGCTACCACGGTGTCGCCCTTGCGGCCCTTGATCGTGACGGGGGCGATCTCGTCTTTGAAGCGGCCCGAGCCGCGGGCGGCCTCGGCCTTGTTCTGCGAGGCGACCGAGAAGGCGTCCTGTTCGCCGCGCGTGACCTGGTATTGCTCGGCGAGGTTCTCGGCGGTGATGCCCATGTGATAGCCGTTGAAGACGTCGGTCAGGCCGTCGCTGACCATCGTGTCGACGAGGCTGAGGTTGCCCATCTTCTGGCCGCCGCGGATCGACTGCGCGTGCGCGGAAAGCGACATCGATTCCTGGCCGCCCGCGACGACGATGGTCGCGTCGCCGGTCTGGATCGCCTGTGCCGCGAGGGCCACCGCGCGCAGGCCTGAACCGCAGACCTGGTTGACGCCCCAGGCGGGGATTTCCTTGGGAACGCCGGCGGCCATCGAGGCCTGGCGGGCGGGGTTCTGGCCTTGGGCGGCGGTGAGGACCTGGCCGAGGATCACTTCGGAGACGTCTTCGCCCGCGACGCCGGCCTGTGCGAGCGCGGCCTCGATCGCGATGCGGCCGAGTTCGTGCGCTGGCGTGGCGGCGAACGCGCCGAGGAAGCTGCCGACGGGGGTGCGCTTGGCGGCGGTGATGACGACGTCGGTGGGAAGCTGGTCGGTCATGTCGGGATCCTCTTTGTTTGGACCCCATGTAGGTCAGTCGAGTGCGGCGATCCAGTTGGCGAGCGGTTCCCAGAGGCGCGCGCGGGCGGAACGGCCGACGATCATGCCGACATGGCCCGCGCCGAGATCGCGGCGGTCGACGAGGCCGATCGCGGTCGCGGCGGGGACGATGCGGTCGCTGAGCGAGACGAACTCGACGGTCGGGCAGGCGAGCGTGAGCGGATCGACCGGGGTGCCGGCGATGACCCAGGCGCCTTTGCCGGGCAGGTCGTTGGCGATGCAGTCCTCGAACAGCGAAGCGGCGGCGGCGTAGGGGAGGGGGGCACCGGCGTTGGCCCAATCCTCGAGTCGGACGAATGCGCGTGCTGCGTTGCTGTCAGGGGGGAGGTCGGCGAACGCTTCGTATTTGGCGATGGTCCGTGCCGGATCGAGTTGCCAGAAGCCGGCTTGCAAGACTTCCATCGGCAGGACGCCGAGCATCGCGGCGGCGGGCTGAACCGCAGCCCAGGTCGCGGCCAGCGTGGGACGGCCCTCGCCATAGCCTTCGAAGTGCCACGGCGCGGCGATCGTCGCGACTCCGGCGGTCGACGTGATCGCCGCGGCACCGAGCGCCAGCGTCCCGCCGAGGCAATAGCCGACCAGAACGGGCGGCTCGGGGAGTGCCTGGAGCAGCGGCACCAGCAAGCGTTCGATATGCGCCGCCAGATCCAGGTCGCGGTCCTCGCTGCCGGGCGATCCCCAGTCGACCAGCCAGACGTCGAATCCTTGCGCGGCGGTCCATTGCACCAGCGAAGACTCAGGTGAATGATCGAGGATATCGGGCGGATTTATCAGCGATGGGACGAACACGACGGGACGGCCTTCGCCGCCGTAATCGCGCAACGAGACCCGGCCTTTACGATGAATCGCCGGCTTCGGATCGGGGCGCGGCTCTCGCGGCGCGCCTTGATACGCGCGCAATCCCGCCAGGGCTCGAGCCATCCGTTCCGGCGATGCTGCGGTCTCGCTGCGCAGCACATTGAGGAACAAGGGTAAGGGCCGGGGACCATGCTGCGCACCGTGTTGCGGTGCGTCATCAAAGACTGTAGCCTCCGTTTCAAACATAAGACGGGGGATCCATGAAGAAGCAACCGGCTGCCGACGGAATCGTCATCATCAAGAAATACGCCAACCGGCGGCTCTATAACACCGAGTCGTCATCCTATATCACGCTGGATCATCTCGCGACGATGACCCGCGAGGGGCGCGACTTCAAGGTGGTCGATGCGAAGACCGACGAGGACATCACGCACAACGTCCTGACGCAGATCATCATGGAGGAGGAGAGCCGCGGCGAGACGATGATGCCGGTGAACTTCCTGCGCCAGTTGATCTCGATGTACGGCGATTCGATGCAGACGATGGTGCCGGGGTATCTGGAGGCGTCGATGGACAGCTTCCGCCGCAACCACGACCAGTTCAAGTCCGCGGTCGAAGGCGCGTTCGCGAATTCGCCATTCGCCGATATCGCCAAGCGTAATCTGGCAATGTTCGACGTGGCCGCGCAGGCGATGACGCCGGCCGCGACGACGCCAGCCCCCGCGGCCAGCAAGGACGACGAGATCGCGGCATTGCGCAGCGAACTCGCCAAGTTGCAGGAAAAGGTCGAGAAGCTCGGCTGATCGGTCGGACTGATGGGGGTGCCGGTATTGTGGAGTGCGAGCGGCGGACTGGCCGTACTGGCCGTCGTCGCTGGTCTAGGCGAACGCAGGCGGCGACGTCGGCGCGATCCCGATTCGGTCGGCTGGGTCGACTGGCCGACCGTCCAGATGCTGGCGCTGATCGGACTCGCGGTAACGATCGGCCTCGCATTCAAGACCTGAGCTGACGACGCCTCGTCAACGGGGAGCGTCGATACGCAGGCGATAGACGCTCTGCGGCAACCCGCCGATCTTCACCGAGCCGACCAGTCGATACCGCGTGGCGATCGCGCGCAGCACGAGCGCCTGGGTCGCGAGGTTCGTGCTGGGCTTGGGCGCGCGTACGACGATCACGCCGGGACGGGCCGCGAGCAGACGCGCGACTTCCACGACCGGATCGACCCCCGTACCGTGCGACTCGGTCGTCTGGCCCAGATGACTGCGGAATATATACGGCGTCGGCAGGCACGACCGGGTCAGGAAGTAGAGGATCGGCTCGCTGCCATAGGCGAACATGCAGCCGCGGGGTTGCTGGCCGATCATCTGGACGAGTTGCGCGATCTGGCGCGCATTGCCGCGTCGTCCGATGCGGACGCTGGTCATGATGGTCGCCGCCAGCACGCCGAACGCCAGTACGGCGGCAAGGCGAACGATGGTCGTGCGGACGGTCGGGCCGCTCAACCCCGTGCCGGCCGCGACCGACAGCGGCAGCGCGAGGGGCAGCAGATAGAGCAGCTCGAACGTGTGCATGATGAGGATCGCGATCACCGCAGCCGCGAGCCATCCGAGCGCGAAGCTTCCCGTTCGACGGCCACGCCACGCAAGCCAGGCGAGCGGCAGGCTCATGCCTACGCCGCCCAGCAGCTTCAGCAGGTTGGAGCTGAGCGTGTCGTCGTCCTGCTGCCCGAAGATCGACAGGAAATTGGCAAAGAGGAAGGCGTCGCCGTGGCCGGCCGCGGCATAGACTATCCAGGCGAGCGCGGTCGGGAACAGCGCTGCACCGACCCACAGGGCGGCATCGGCTGCGAGGCGACCGATCGACCGCCCATCGCGATGCGCGGCCCATACCAGCGTCAGACCGAAGAATATGCCTTCGAACATCGCGGTGTACTTGATCTGCATCGCCAGGCCGATCAGCAGCATCGCACCGGCACCGCGCAGGCTGATGTGTCGGTGGCCGCGCGTCGTATCGAGCACGAGCAGCGCGGCGGCGGCCATCAAGGCGTTGCCCCATACCGCGGACTGGCCGCCCGCACCGTCGAACACGATGAGCCAGACGAGATAGATCAACGCCGCACCGAGGCTCGCCACCGGGCTGGCGTCATCGGGAGTCAGGCGGCTGACGATCCGCGCGACCAGGAATGCCGTGGCGGTGGCGACGAGCGTCGCGGCAAGCTGGTACATCAGCACGCCATCGCCGCCGACGCTGCGGATGGCGGCGAAGATCAGGAACAGGCCGACCGGCTTGCGATCGAAGATGTCGACGAACGGCCATGCGCCGTGCAGCAGGCGATCGCCGACGAGCAGGTAGAATTGCTCGTCGCTATGGATCACCGGATTGCCGAAGAACGGGCTGCGGAGGGCAAAGGCGACGAGGAGCAGGATGATGACCTGCCCCGATCGGTGACGCAGGCTAAACATGGGCAATCCTAATAAAAATGCGTCAATTCGAGCTTGCGTATCGTGCCATCGCACAGACCGAGGGCAACGATGCGGCCGGGCGCTCCAGCCGACCAGGATGCGACCGGACTCGTCGCATAGTCGGGCGGTATGGGCGTGCCGTCGATCGTACAGATCGTGTCGCCGTCCTTCCAGCCCGACGCGGCAGCCGGGCCACCGCGCATGACGTGGAGGATCTTCAGCCGGTTCTTCTCGACGCCGACGAGCAATCCGCTGGTCGAACGGAGTGGGGGCGTACCGGCCTTGGGGCCAGGGCTCAGCACCATGCGGCGGGCACCGGGATCGAGCAGGACGCGGTAATTCTGCAGGAAGCCCGAGCCGATCCGGCCCGCAACGCCGATCGACTGCGAAAAGCCGCCCGCGGGTTCGATCCGGACTTCGACGGCATGCGCGATCAATTCGCCAAGGCGGAGATCGGGCGCGATCGCGAGACCGCTGACCGCCGGTCCCGCGAGCCCGAACGAGATCGCGGTCGTCGAAGGCACGTTCAGCGCCGCGGCCTTCCAGCCGTCCTTCGTCACGGTGATCGACGACCCGTCGCCGGTATCGACGATCACCGGCGCCAATCGACGGCTGCCGAGCGTGGCTGCGCTTTCGTAGACGCTGCGCTCGGGGGACACGCGCAAGGGGGCGGTCTCGCCCTTGAACGGGAGGCGTCCCGACGGGAGCAGGCGGAAACGGTGCGCGGCGTAGTCGATGTCGAGCGCGTGCCCGGCGAGCAGGTCCGCGCCGACCAGCAGGTCTACCGCCGCCAGGCTGCCGGTGGCGATCGCGGGAAGATCGGTGACGGTGACGCCGCCACCGGTGCGCGCGAGGCCGCCGATGGCGAGCGTGCGGGTCGGCATCCACCCCAGTTCGACCGATCCGCCGATCGCACGTGCGCTGCCGCCCGCGACGAGCTTGGCAGTGTCGACTGCGGGGGACGCCTTTGCGAGCAGGGTGTAGCTGACCCCGGTATCGAGGATCGCGGTGACGTCGCGGCCTTCGAGCTGCATCGTGAAGCGGATCTGATTGCCGGGGGTGAGATCGAAGGGCACCCAGCGTGCCTCGGCATCGTCCGCGAGATGGTAGACGCCGCGGTCCCGTGCCGCGGGCGAGATGCTGGCGGCGGGGACGGGTTTCGCCGGTTCGCGCGCAGAGACGATGAGCACCGCCAGCAGCGGGACGAGGGTGAAGAGGGCGCGGCGCATGTCGGCCTGTCCCTAGCGGGTCGGGGGACGGGTACAAGCGGGGTCGAACGTCTGGCCGCTATAGTCGCTCGAACTGCCGCCGTTCTCCGGCGATGGCGGGAGTCCAGGGTTACCGGCGGTGGCGTTCGTGTTTCCTGGGGCCCTGCGATCGCGGGGGCGGTGGCGTTAGAGGGGGAGCGTAAGCCTCTTACAGGCACGCCTCCAGATACGCCTGATCGAACCCGAACTGTTTGGCTTTCTCCAGCGTGTACGGCCGCAGCCCCATCGACCGGTATTCGCCCAGGATCTTGCCATCCGCCGACTCGTCGAGATACTCGAACTTGAACAGCTCCTGCGTGACGATAACCGGGCCTTCCATGCCGATCACCTCGGTGATGTTGGTGACGCGGCGCGAACCGTCGCGCAGGCGCTTCACCTGGATGATCAGCTCGACCGAGTCCGCGATCTGGCGCGAGATCGCTTCCTTCGGCACCTTGATATCCGACATCATCACCATGTTCTCCATACGCGCGAGCGCCTCGCGCGGGGAGTTGGCGTGGAGCGTGCACATCGAGCCGTCGTGACCCGTGTTCATCGCCGCGAGCATGTCGAAACACTCGGAGCCACGAATTTCGCCCAGGATGATCCGGTCAGGCCGCATACGTAGTGCGTTCTTGACGAGATCGCGGATCGAGATTTCGCCCTGGCCCTCCAGGTTGGCAGGCCGCGTCTCGAGCGGGAGCCAGTGCGGCTGTTGCAGGCGAAGCTCGGCGGCGTCCTCGATCGTCAACACGCGCTCGCCGGGGTCGATCATCTTCGACAACGCGTTGAGCATCGTCGTCTTGCCCGAGCCGGTACCGCCCGAGATCACGACGTTGAACCGCGACGCCCCGGCGATCTTCAGCGCGGTCGCCATCTTCGGCGACATCGAGCCGAAGCCCGCCATCATGTCGAGCGTGATCGGTTTGGCGGAGAATTTACGAATCGAGATCGCGGTACCGCGCAAGCTTAGCGGCGGCACGATGACGTTGACGCGCGAGCCGTCCTTCAAGCGCGCATCGGCAAGCGGTGAGGTCTGGTCGACGCGACGGCCGACCGAGTTGACGATCCGTTGCGCGATCTGGAACAGATGCTCCTCGTCGCGGAACTGGATCGGCGCGAGTTCGAGCTTGCCCTTGCGCTCGACATAGGTCTGGTCGGGGCCGTTCACCATGATGTCGGTGATGTTCGGATCGGCCAGCAACTCCTCCAAGGGCCCGAGCCCGAGCAGCTCGTCGACCAGCACCTTTTCCAGCGCGAACTGTTCTCGGCGGTTGAGCGTGAGCTTCAGTTCGGCGAGCACTTCGCCGATGATCGGGCGGAATTCCTCTGCGAGTTCGTCCTTGCCGAGCGTCGCCGCCGCCTCCGGATCGACGCGTTCGAGCAGGCGCGGGAGCACCTGTTCCTTGATCTTGTGGATCGACTGTTCGAAGCCCTCGACACGGCTGTTGCCCGCTTCGCCGCTCGCGTTCTGGCGGTCGGACAGGCGCTGCATCGCGTCCATGTGCGTGCCGGGCATCGTGCCGGGGCCAAAGCCGTCGGTCTCGCCGGGCATCGGCATCGACTCGATCGGCGGGAACTGCGAACCGCCCTCCGGTTCGGGACGCGGCGCGGGGCTGCCGCCCTGCATAGGTCGGGCGACGCCGAATGCGGGCCGGGCCGCTTGCCCCCCGCTGATGCCGTTACGACGCCCGAATGCGCTCATGCCCAAATCCCCGGATGATTGCCCAAGGGGTTAGGGGCCAAGGCTTGATAATTCGCTAACCAAACCGGATGCGTGGGGCACGTCCTGTGAGAGGCGAGGGTTGATCGCGGTCAAGAACTCCCCGAAGGCAGGAGCATGATCCGCCTGCTGCTTCTTCTCGCGCTCACCTTCGGGTTGGCCAGCTCGGCATCGGCCGACGACATCGCCGCCACCGGGCGCGGCGTGGTGCGCGTCGTGACGATCGCAGTGGTCGACGACCAGGTGGTCGGCTTCGGCCATGGCAGCGGTTTCGCGATCGCGCCCAACCGGATCGTGACCAACGCGCACGTCGTCGATCTCGCCGAGCGCTATCCCGACAACGTCGTCGTCGGCATCGTGCCGACCGAGGGCAGCAAGTCCTACCAGGGCAAGGTGATCGCGTACGATTCGCAGCGCGACCTGGCGCTGATCGAGTTCACCGGCGCGCGCCTGCCGCCGAGCGCGCTGTATACCGGGCCGATGAGCGAGGGCGATCCGGTGGTGTCGCTGGGCTTCCCGGGGAACGTCGATCTGGCGACGGCGCGGTCGGCGGCGGATTATATCCGGCCGATGACGCCGGTGCGGTCGGAGGGCGTGCTTTCCGGGCGGCGCGTGTTGAGCAGCATCGAGGTGCTTCTTCACACGGCGAGCATCGCACGCGGCAATTCGGGTGGACCGCTGCTCGACCGGTGCGGGCGGGTGATCGGGGTGAATTCGGCGATCACGCGCGGCGAGGAGGGCGATTCGACGTTCGGGTTCGCGATCGCCGACACCGAGCTCGCGGCCTTCCTCCACGAGGCGAAACAGCCTTATGCGTCGATCGGGACGGGGTGCACGTCGATCGAGGATCGCTTGCGACAGGACGCCGACGCGGATGCGCGGGCGACCGCCGATGCTGCTTCCGCCAGGCGCGACGCCGCGACGCAGGATGCGATGACTCGCGAGGTTGCGCTGGAGAAGGCGCGGACCGAGGCCGGGCGCGCGCGCGAGAACGTCATGGCGCTCGCCGGGCTGCTGCTGGTCGCCGGGGCACTGGTGATCGGGAGCGCGGGACTGCTCGAATCGCGCGGGCAACGGCGGCAGGCGGTGTGGGCGCTGGGTATCGGCGGGCTGAGCGTGCTGGTCGCGATCATCGTGTTCGTGCTGCGGCCTTCGGGCGAGGTCGACGTGCCGCTGTCCGCGCTGCCAAAGACGCGGATCTCGACGCCCGATGCGGCGCTGGGCAAGTTGATGTGCACGCTGATCCCGGAGCGCAGCCGGATCACGATCTCGTCCAGCGAGGACGTGCCGATCGACTGGGGCGCGAAGGGCTGCGTGAACGGCAAGACGCAATATGTCGGCACGCAGAATGGCAATGGGGCTGGCCGATGGGACCGCGTGCTGGTGCCAGACGCCGAGCAGACCGTCTCCGTGCTGTCGTTCGATCCGGCAACGCGCGTCTATTCGAACACGCGCTATCTGATGTCGGCGGCGGGGATGGAGGCGGCGCGGACGGCGCGGGGTGTCGTGCCGAACGTGTGCAACATGGATGAGGCTGCGTTGGGTCGGCTCGCGGGGCAGCAGGCGGCGGTCCGCGCGGTATTGCCGCCGTTGCCGAACGAGAAGCTCGTCTATTCCTGCAAGTCGGCAAAATGAGCGACTTCCGATTGATCGTCTAGATTCTACCGGGGAAAACTGCTCGGTTGCGCCATGACGCTTGGCAAAGGGGGCGAAATGACCAGTGCCGTGGGATGGGTTCGCTGTATCTCGGTCGTAGTCGCCGCGAGCGCGTCATGGGTATCGGCCGCGTCAGAGGCGAAGTGGTTGCGGGCGACGTCCGACCATTTCATCGTCTATTCCAGCGTCGGTGAGAAGGAATTGCGCAAGACCGCGACGCAGCTCGAGCAGTTCGATGGCGTCATGCGCATCCTGCACAATATCGGCGCCCCGACCGCCGAAGCGGGCACCAACCGGGTTACCGTCTACGTCGTCGACGACGCCAGCGACGTTCGCAAACTGATGGGCAAGGGGAGCGCCAACGTCGCCGGGTTCTACGTGCCGCGCGTGAACGGCTCGATCGCCTTCACGCCCCGCTCGGGCGGTGCGGATGGCAATTTGCAGCCGCAGATCGTGCTGTTCCACGAATACGCACATCACTTCCTGCTCGGTACGTTTGCCGCCGCCTATCCCGCCTGGTTTTCCGAAGGCTATGCCGAGTTCGTCTCGACCGCGCGGTTCGAGAAGGACGGCGTGATGGTCGGGATCGCGGCGCAGCACCGGGCCTATAGTTTGTTGAGGACGCGCGGACTGTCGGCGGAACGCTTGTTCGATACCGGATCGCGCCGATTGTCGGACGAGGACCGCGCCTCGCTATATGCGCGTGGCTGGCTGCTGACCCACTACATCATGTTCGACGCGGCACGTGGCGCGACGTTCGGGCGATATCTCGATGCGTTGAACAGGGGCGTTCCCAGCGTTGCGGCGGCACAGGCTGCGTTCGGCGATCTGCGCGCGCTCGATCGCGCGCTCGACGCCTATCTCGCGCGGTCGACCATCCCCGGCATCAAGATCGCCTATTCGCGTCTGCCCGATACGAAGGTGACGGTCGAACCGCTCAGCGCGGGGGCCGAAGCGTTGATGAACCTTCGCATGGAGTCCGAACGTGGCGTCAATCGCCAGACCGCGCAGCCGATCTACGCGCGGGCCAAGGCGATCGCCGCAGCCTATCCGAACGATGCCGTGGCGCAGGGCTGGTTCGCGGAAATGGCCTATGACGCGGTGCAGGACGACGATGCCGAAGCCGCCGCGGACCGCGCCCTCGCGGCTGACCCGAAGATGGCGCAGGCGCTGCTGTACAAGGCGAGGATACACCTGCGCCGCGCGAGCGCCGGCTCCGTCCAGGATCCCGAAGCGTGGAAGGAAGCGCGAAGCTGGATCGTCAAGGCCAACCGCCTCGCGCTCGACGATGCGGAGGCGTTGTCGCTGTATTACGACAGCTTCCGCGCGCAGCGAGCGCCGCCGACCAAGGCGGCGATCACCGGTGTAAAGCGCGCGCTCGAACTCGTGCCGCAGGATCCCGGCCTGCGATTCCGGGTTGCGACGCAGGAGATACGCGACGGCGATGCAGACGATGCCAAACGGACCCTGCGGCCGCTCGCCTTCAATCCGCATCTGCCGGCGGACAATCCCGCAGCGCGTCTGATCACCATCCTGGAATCGGGCAAGATCGGCCCCGACGCGTTGCGATCGCTCGGACAGGGGCAGGGTGAGACGGCCGATCCGCCTCCAGCCGGTTGACGCTCAATCGCGTTCGCGGGTCAGCAGCGCGCGCTTGCGGTCGAGGCCGTAGGCATAGCCGCCGAGCGCGCCACCGATGCGTTGCGCGCGGTGGCAGGGGATGACGATCGAGACCGGGTTCTGGCCGCACGCGGTGCCGGCGGCGCGGACTGCGGCGGGGCGGCCGGCCAGCGCGGCGAGTTCGCTGTAGGTGCGGGTTTCGCCGATCGGGATGGTGCGTAGCGCTTGCCAGATCGCTTCCTGGAAGGCGGTGCCGCGGACGTCTAGCGGGAGGTCTTGGTCGCGGTCGGGGGATTCCACGGCTGCGACGACTTGCGCCGCCAGGTCCGCGAGGGCTTCGCCACCGGGTTCGATCGTGGCGTTGGGGAAGCGGCGGCGAAGTTCGTCCGCGTCTTCGTCGAACGATACGCGGCACAGGCCCTTGTCGGTCGCGGCGACGAACAGCGTGCCTAGGCTCGTATCGGCAGTGGTCCAGCGGATCGTGACGCCTTCGCCGCCGCGTGCCCAGGCGCTGGGGGCCATGCCGAGCCGTTTCGCGTCGGCCTCGTAGAAGCGGCTGGGGGCGGAATAGCCGGCGTCGTAGATCGCTTCGGTCACGGTCGAGTCCTCCGATAAGGCGTTGGCCGCGCGGCCGGTACGGAGCGCCCGCGCGTAGGCGGCGGGGGTAACGCCGGTGGCGCGCTTGAACAGGCGGTGGAAATGATGGGGAGCGTAGCCGACTCTGGCGGCGACTTCGTCTAGCGAGAGGCGGTCTTCGGCGGTTTCGAGCAGTGCGACCGCCGCGGCGACGGCGATGCGGTCGCGGCCGACTTCATCGGGGGTGCAGCGCAGGCAGGCGCGGAAGCCGGCGGCGCGGGCGCTGGCTGCGTCGGGGTGGAAGGTGACGTTCTCGCGCTTGGGGTGGCGCGCGGGGCAGCTTGGCTTGCAGTAGATGCCGGTGGTCTTCACGCCGACGACGAACCGACCGTCCCACGCGCGGTCGCGGGATTCGAACGCAGTCCAGGCGGTTTCGGTGTCGGGGGCGATGCTCATTGGCTCGGTATAGCCGGTCGCGACGTGCGCGCATCCCGTGGCTTGCGCTCAAAGCGGGAGCCAATCGGCGGTCCGGCCGTTCTTCCGTGCATACCCCCTAACGAAAGATGTCTCATGGCCTCCGACACGCCCGTCTGGTTCATTTCCGGCTGCTCGACCGGTTTCGGTCGCGAACTCGCCAAGCTTGTGCTCGCGCGCGGTTGGCGTGCGGTAGTTACTGCGCGCGATGCGGATCGCGTCGCCGATCTGGCGGAGGGCGCGGAGGATCGTGCGCTCGCGCTGTCGCTCGACGTAACGGAGCAGGCGCAGATCGACGATGCGGTCGCGCAGGCCAAGGCGAAGTTCGGGCGGATCGACGTGCTCGTGAACAATGCAGGCTATGGCTATCAGGCGTCGGTAGAGGAGGGCGTCGAGTCCGAGATCCGCGCGCAGTTCGATGCGAACGTGTTCGGGCTGTTTGCGCTGACTCGCGCGGTGCTGCCGATCATGCGGGGGCAGAAGAGCGGTAACATTATCAACATCACGTCGGTCGCGGGTCAGGTCGGATTTCCGGGGTCGGGCTATTACGCCGCTTCGAAGCATGCGGTGGAGGGGTGGTCGGACGCGCTGCTCGCCGAGGTCAAGCCGCTCGGGATCGATGTGACGTGCGTCGAGCCGGGGCCGTTCCGGACGGATTGGGCTGGGCGGTCGCTGAAGCAGACGCCGGTGAAGATCGCCGACTATGCGGATACTGCGGGCAAGCGGCTCGATGGTACGCGTGAGGTTAGCGGGACTCAGGCCGGCGATCCGGTGCGGGCTGGCGAGGCTATGATTGCGCTGACCGAGGATGCGAACCCGCCGCGGCATCTGGTGCTGGGGGCTTGGGGGTATGATGCGGTGACGACGAAGCTGACGGCGCGGCTGAAGGAGATTGAGGCGCATAAGGCGGATAGCCTTGGGGCGGATTTCCCGGGGGAGTAATCTCGGAGGATTTGCAGAGAGTTGTTTCCCCGCGAAGGCGGGGACCCAGACTGGGCTCCCGCCTTCGCGGGAGAACAAGGAAGTAAGCGCGACCTTTACTTCTGTAGCGCCAGCCTGCGCCGAGGCCCTTTACCATAGCCACCACCCCGGCGGAGGCCGGGGCCCAGTTGGAAAGGTGGCAATAACGAAGGGGTGTCCTCCGTTAGCGACGTCCCCCAACTGGGCCCCGGCCTTCGCCGGGGTGGCGCCAAACTGGGAGAGCAGTGATCACCCGCCGTTGGCGCGGAACAGGTCCAGCGTGCGCTGCTTGGCGAGATCCGCACTCGGCTCGTGATAATCCTTCCGCCGGTCCGAATTGAAGCCGTGGCCGGCCTCGTAGACATACACCGTTGCGTTCGGCCAATCCTTGGCGATGACCTGCTCGACGCCCTCCATTGGAATACCGTGGTCGTGGCGACCGAAGTGGAGGATTACCGGCGCCTTGGGTTCCTCGTCCGCCGCGGCCGGGATCATGCTCCCGTAATAGCCGCTCGCCGCTGCCACGCCGGTAAGCTTGGTCGAGCCGAACCACGCGACCGAACCGCCATAGCAATAGCCGACCACGAATACCGGCCCGGCGGGGGCGAGCGTGTCGATGCAGGTCTGGACGTCCTTCAACGACAGCTCGAACGGATGGAGTTGCCGTGCGAGTTCGACGCCGCGGGCGAGGCCTTCGCCCGAATAATCCGCCTCGAAGCCGGGATGCTCGCGATCGAACAGCGCGGGGGCAAGGACCTCATAGCCGTCGGCGGCGTATTCGTCGCAGAGGTCGCGGATGTGGTCGGTTACGCCGAAGATCTCCTGCACCAGCACGAGACCACCGCGACGCTCGCCGGTCGGGTGCGCGTGATAGACCGCGACGCTCGCGCCGTCGGACATCGTCATCGTTTCCATCGTGCCGGTCATTCTCTCGTCCTCGTCGTATGATCCAATTCGTCACCATTATCGTCATTCCCGCGGAGGCGGGAACCCATAGTGGCAGGCCGTGCGATGAAAGCGCCGGGTCCGGAGAATAGGGATCCCCGCCTGCGCGGGGATGACAGGGAGGGGCGGAATCGGGGCCTTCCGACCCTCGATCAATGACAAAACAGTCACAAACCCGCCGCCACGAGCCTCCCGCCGGGTTGCCAATCCGGG
The DNA here is from genome assembly GCF_014892665.1 of Sphingomonas sp. CFBP 13603. Classification (NCBI taxonomy): domain Bacteria; kingdom Pseudomonadati; phylum Pseudomonadota; class Alphaproteobacteria; order Sphingomonadales; family Sphingomonadaceae; genus Sphingomonas; species Sphingomonas sp. CFBP 13603. Next base: position 99,706 of record NZ_JADBIA010000010.1, read on the forward strand.
AACCCGATGCTACCCGCGCCGCGTCCCATGAGAGGTGCTTTCGCGCCCTCTTCCCCCGTGGGGCGGCACTATTTCGGTTTCATGCGAGGATTGACAGGTCCGTGGAGACATCCGGCGGTATTCAAGCGAGCTTAGGCGGGCGTTATGCGCTGGCCCTGTTCGAACTCGCGCGTGACGCGAAGACGATCGACGCGGTCGAGTCGAGCCTGGCGAATGTGCGCGACGCGCTCGCGCAGTCGGAGGACTTCCGCATGCTGACGTCCAGCCCGATGGTGTCGCGTGGTGCCGCCGTGAAGGCGGTCTCCGCGGTCGCCGACGAACTCGGCGTCGATGCGACCACCAAGAGCTTCCTCGGCGTCCTCGCCGAGAACCACCGGCTGGGCGCGCTGTCAAAGATCATCAAGGCATTCCGGACACTTGCCGCGCAGCATCGCGGCGAGATCGCGGCCGAGGTGACGTCCGCGCATCCGCTGACCGACGAGCAGGTGATCGAGCTGAAGCATCAGCTCCGCCAGCGCGTCGGCCGTGAAGTTTCCGTCGACCTCAGCGTCGACCCATCGTTGCTGGGTGGACTCGTCGTCCGCGTCGGCAGCCAGATGATCGATTCGTCGATCAAGACGCGTCTCAACACTCTCGCGCACGCGATGAAGGGCTAAGCTAATGGATATCCGCGCCGCAGAAATCTCGAAGATCATCAAGGATCAGATCGCCAATTTCGGCACCGAGGCCCAGGTCAGCGAGACCGGCCAGGTGCTGAGCGTCGGCGACGGCATCGCGCGCATCTTCGGCCTCGACAACGTCCAGGCCGGCGAGATGGTCGAATTCTCGAACGGCGTGCAGGGCATGGCGCTCAACCTCGAGGCCGATAACGTCGGCGTCGTGATCTTCGGGAGCGATTCCGAGATCAAGGAAGGCGACATCGTCAAGCGCACCGGCACGATCGTCGACGTGCCGATCGGCAAGGAGCTGCTCGGCCGCGTGGTCGATGGCCTCGGCAACCCGATCGACGGCAAGGGCCCGATCCACACTACCGAGCGTAGCCGCGTCGAAGTGAAGGCACCGGGCATCATCCCGCGCCAGTCGGTCAGCGAGCCGGTCCAGACCGGGCTCAAGGCGATCGACGCACTCGTCCCCGTCGGTCGTGGCCAGCGCGAGCTGATCATCGGCGATCGCCAGACCGGCAAGTCCGCCGTCGCGATCGACGCGTTCATCAACCAGAAGATCGCCAACGCCGGCGACGACGAGTCGAAGAAGCTGTATTGCGTCTATGTCGCGATCGGCCAGAAGCGCTCGACCGTCGCCCAGCTGGTCAAGACGCTCGAAGAGAATGGCGCGATGGAATACACCATCGTCATCGCCGCGACCGCGTCGGACCCCGCACCGCTCCAGTATCTCGCACCCTATACCGGCGTCGCGATGGGCGAGTATTTCCGCGATCGCGGCATGCACGCGCTGATCTGCTACGACGATCTGTCGAAGCAGGCGGTCGCGTATCGCCAGATGTCGCTGCTGCTGCGTCGTCCTCCGGGCCGTGAAGCGTATCCGGGCGACGTGTTCTATCTCCACAGCCGCCTGCTCGAGCGTGCGGCGAAGATGTCGGACGCCAACGGCGGCGGCTCGCTGACCGCGTTGCCGATCATCGAGACGCAGGCGGGCGACGTTTCGGCGTACATCCCGACCAACGTGATCTCGATCACCGACGGCCAGATCTTCCTCGAGACCGACCTGTTCTTCTCGGGCGTGCGTCCGGCGATCAACGTCGGCCTGTCGGTGAGCCGCGTCGGTTCGGCGGCTCAGACCAAGGCGATGAAGAAGGTGTCGGGCTCGATCAAGCTCGAGCTGGCGCAGTACCGCGAGATGGCGGCGTTCGCGCAGTTCGGGTCGGACCTTGATGCGTCGACGCAGAAGCTGCTGAACCGCGGCGCGCGCCTGACCGAGCTGCTGAAGCAGGCACAGTTCTCGCCGCTGCCGTTCGAGGAGCAGACCGTGTCGATCTTCGCCGGCACCAGCGGCTATCTCGACAAGGTGCCGGTCGCCGACGTGACCCGCTACGAGCAGGCGCTGCTGGCCGACATGCGCGCGAACCATGCCGACGTGCTGAAGCTGATCCGCGATACCCGCGACCTGGGTAACGAGGCGAAGGACAAGCTGAAGGCAGCGCTCGAAGCGTTCGCGAAGACGTTTGCATAATTGACCGTCACCCCAGCGAAAGCTGGGGTCTCAGGCCGCTAGCGAGCGGTCTGCGGCACGAGGTCCCAGTGTTCGCTGGGATGACGAGGTAGGAAACTAAATGGCGTCGTTGAAAGCCCTCAAGATCCGCATCGGCTCGGTGAAGTCGACGCAGAAGATCACCAAGGCGATGAAGATGGTCGCCGCTGCGAAGCTGCGCCGTGCGCAGGACGCGGCGGTCGCCGGGCGTCCGTATGCCGAGCGTCTCGAAGCGGTGATGGCGAGCCTCGCGGGGCGCGTCGGCATCGCGCCGGGCGCATCGCCGCTGCTCGCGGGCACCGGCAAGGACCAGGTCCACCTGATCGTCATCGCGACGTCGGAGCGTGGCTTGGCCGGTGCGTTCAACACCAACATCGTCCGCGCCGCTCGCCGCAAGGCTGAGGAGCTGATCGCAGCCGGCAAGACCGTTAAGTTCTACGTCGCCGGCAAGAAGGGGCGCGTGATCAAGCGCTTCTTCCCGAACGACATCCTCGCCGACCACGAGATGAGCCAGATCAAGAAGCTAGCATTCAGCGACGCGCAGGAGATCTCGGAAGACCTGATCAAGCGCTTCGGCGAAGGCCAGTTCGACGTGGCGCATCTGTTCTACGCGAAGTTCGTCTCGGCGCTGGTGCAGGTGCCGACCGGTATCCAAATCATCCCGATCCCGCTGTCGGCGATCCCCGGTGCGGAAGCCAAGCCGGGTGCGCCAGCAGAGGCCGTGGTCGAGTATGAGCCCGACGAGGAAGCGATCCTCGCCGACCTGCTGCCGCGCAACGTCGCGATCCAGATTTTCCGCGCGCTGCTCGAAAATGCGGCGTCGGAGCAGGGTTCGCGCATGAACGCGATGGACAACGCCACGCGCAATGCCGGCGACATGATCACGCGTCTCTCGATCCAGTATAACCGTACCCGCCAAGCCGCGATCACGACCGAGCTGGTCGAAATCATCTCGGGCGCCGAAGCGCTCAAGTAAGTCCAAGGAAGCAGACAATGGCAACCGCCCCAGAGACCCTCGGAACCACGCTCGCCCCCAAGGCCACCAACAACACCGGCCGCATCTCGCAGGTCATCGGTGCGGTCGTCGACGTGCATTTCCCCGACAATTTGCCCGCCATTCTGTCGGCGCTCGAAACCGACAACAACGGCAACCGGCTCGTCCTCGAAGTCGCGCAGCATCTTGGCGAGAACACCGTTCGCACGATCGCGATGGACGCCACCGAGGGTCTGACCCGCGGCCAGACCGTCACCGACACCGGCTCGCAGATCCGCGTGCCGGTCGGCCCGAAGACGCTCGGCCGCATCCTCAACGTCATCGGCGAGCCGATCGACGAGCGTGGCCCGGTCGGCGCAGAGACGACCGCCCCCATCCACGCCTCGGCACCGCTGTTCGTCGACCAGTCGACCGAGAGCGCGATCCTGGTCACCGGCATCAAGGTCATCGATCTGCTCGCGCCATACGCGAAGGGCGGCAAGATCGGCCTGTTCGGCGGCGCCGGCGTCGGCAAGACCGTGCTGATCCAGGAGCTGATCAACAACATCGCCAAGGGCCATGGCGGCACCTCGGTGTTCGCGGGCGTCGGCGAGCGTACCCGCGAGGGTAACGATCTCTACCACGAGTTCCTCGACGCGGGCGTCATCGCCAAGGATGCCAACGGCAATCCGCAGTCGGAAGGCTCGAAGGTCGCGCTGGTATTCGGCCAGATGAACGAGCCGCCAGGCGCACGCGCCCGCGTCGCGCTGTCGGGCCTGACGATCGCCGAGTATTTCCGCGACGTCGAAGGCCAGGACGTGCTGTTCTTCGTCGACAACATCTTCCGCTTCACGCAGGCGGGCGCAGAGGTTTCGGCACTTCTCGGCCGCATTCCTTCGGCAGTGGGCTACCAGCCGACGCTGTCGACCGACATGGGCGCGCTGCAGGAGCGCATCACGTCGACCAACAAGGGTTCGATCACCTCGGTGCAGGCCGTGTACGTGCCGGCCGACGATCTCACCGATCCGGCACCGGCAACGTCGTTCGCGCATCTCGATGCGACGACCAACCTCAACCGCGCGATTTCGGAGCTGGGCATCTACCCGGCGGTCGATCCGCTCGACTCGACGAGCCGTCTGCTCGAGCCACGCGTCGTCGGCCAGGAGCATTACGACACCGCGCGCGCCGTCCAGTCGACGTTGCAGAAGTACAAGTCACTGCAGGACATCATCGCCATCCTCGGCATGGACGAGCTGTCCGAAGAGGATAAGCTCACCGTCCAGCGTGCGCGTAAGATCCAGAAGTTCCTGAGCCAGCCGTTCCACGTCGCCGAGGTCTTCACCGGCATCAGCGGCAAGTTCGTCCAGCTGGAGGATACGGTCCGGTCGTTCAAGGCGGTGGTCGAGGGCGAGTATGATCACCTCCCCGAGGCCGCGTTCTACATGGTCGGCGGCATCGACGAGGCCGTCGCCAAGGCCGAGAAGATGGCTTCCGAGGCTTAAGCTTAGCTCCCTCCCCTTTAGGGGAGGGTTGGGGTGGGGCCTGACCGCGAGCGTCGTGCCTGCCGCACTCCCCCACCCCGACCCTCCCCTGAAGGGGAGGGAGTGAGAAGATAGACATGCTGCATTTCGAACTCGTCACGCCAGAAAAGCTCGTCCGCTCGGAGGAGGTCTACATGGTCGTCGTCCCCGGCACCGAAGGCGATTTCGGCGTGCTGGAAGGCCACGCGCCGTTCATGTCGACGGTCCGCGACGGCGGCGTGCAGATCTTCCGCACGCAGAACGGCACCCCCGAGATCATCGCGATCAAGGGCGGTTTCGCCGAGGTCAACGCCAAGGGCCTGACCGTCCTCGCCGAACACGCCGGCGAGTAAGCCTCGTCAGGCGAGCGCGGGTGCTCGTCTGATCGATACCGGTCGGCGACGCTTCAACCGTGCCAGCAACGGTTGCTCTATCCACCGATGTACGGCCAGGCCCAGCATCGTCGATGCGACGACGAACGCCAGCATGAACGCATAGGGTGACATGATCGGGAGATAGCCTCGTACCATCCAGAGCAGCTGGATCAGGCAGGGATGCGTGAGGTACGTCGAGTAAGATGCGTCGCCGACACGCGCTACGACCCGCTCGAACCGTCCCTCGGCGATCGCATCAATCACGCCGATCATCACCAATGCCCAGGGTATGCCCCAGGTCCAGGTCCGAGAAAGACTTGAGCTCCCCGCTACCAGGACCTCGATCTCAAGCGGCAGCGGCAAGCCCAGCCCGAATGTGATCCCTATGGCCAATAGAGCGACGCCCGTGACCAATGCGGGCGCTGCAATGTGCGCGCTAATTCTCCGGTGCCACGCTATCCAAACGCCCACGCCAAGTGCGAATTCGAGGAGGAGTGGATTGAGCAGAATGCGCGCTGGTGCCCATCCCGGGTGGATCAGGAGCCCCGTCAGTGCAACCGCCACGGTCAGCGCAAGCAGTATCGCGATACGGTGGCTGCGTGCGCGCATTGCGATGGCCACCAGCGCGTAAAAGGCGAACTCAAACCCCAGGGTCCAGCCCGGATACAGCGCCGGAACGTGATAGCCGGCGCCATCCAGGATCGGCAGGACTGTTATCGACATTACCGCGGCTTGAACTGTTGGCGGGGTATGCATGATCGTCATGTAGAATGCGCTGACGCATGCGAATAATGGTACGATCCGTAGCCATCGATTTGCCAGGAACCGCCAAGGCGCGCGATCGGCGGTCGAAAGCCAGTGCGCCATAACGAACCCGCTGATTACGAAGAACAGGTCGACCCCGCTCGCGCCAAATACCGACAGATTGGGAACAGACGGTACAAACTGGCCTGTCATCGCGACCGGACCGGACTCAATCACGTCCGATGCGTGCATCATCAACACGAGTGTCGCCGCGAGAGCGCGGAGCCACTGAATGGGTGCTATGCGACCTGATGCCATGACGAAGGATTATCGTCAGAGCCGTTAAGGTAGCGTTGCGTTATGCAATTACAGGAAGTTGTAGGGGTCGACGTCTACCGTAACCCGCACCTTCGACGGCCAGTCCAGCTTTCCCAGCCATTCCCGGATCACATCCTGCACGTCCAGCGCGCGGCGCGCGTGGACGAGTAGCCGATAGCGATGGCGTCCGCGCAACATCGCCAGCGGCGCTGGGGCAGGTCCGTAGACGTGCATTCCTTCGACTTCCGGGGCGCTGCGGCCGACGAGCTTGGCCGTATCGTGCGCGCACGTCTGGTCTTCCGACGATACCACGATCGCGGCATAGCGCCCGAAAGGCGGCGCCCCCGCATCCTTCCGCGCATCCGTCTCCGCGGCGTAGAACGCGTCCGCGTCGCCGGTGATGAGCGCCTGCATCACCTGCGCGCCGGGGCTGTGCGTCTGGATGAACACGTGGCCCGGCTTCTCGCCACGCCCGGCGCGACCCGACACCTGCCGGATCTGCTGGAACGTACGCTCCGCCGCACGCAGGTCGCCGCCGTCTAGACCGAGATCCGCATCGACCACGCCTACCAAGGTAAGGTTCGGGAAGTGATACCCCTTCGTCACCAGCTGCGTGCCGACGACGATGTCGATGTCGCCCGCCTCCATCCGCCCGACGAACTCCGCGGCCTTGGCAGGCGACCAGATCGTATCCGACGTGACGACCGCCGTTTTCGCCTCGGGGAACAGTGCGGTCACCTCGTCCGCGATCCGTTCGACACCGGGCCCGCAGGCGACGAGCGTATCTTCGCCCTTGCACTCCGGACACACGCGCGGCGTCGGCTCCGCGTGCCCGCAATGATGGCACGCCAACCGTCGCGTCAGGCGATGCTCGACCATCCACGCGGTGCAGTTCGGGCACTGGAACCGGTGCCCGCAGGTCCGGCATAGCGTGAGCGGCGCATAGCCGCGGCGGTTGAGGAAGAGTAACGACTGCTCGCGCCGTTCCAGCGTCGCCTGCATCGCCTTCACCAGCCGCGGGGCGAGCCAGCGACCGCGTTCGGGCGGCTCCTTGATCAGGTCGATCGGCTCGATCGTCGGCATCTCCGCCGCGCCGAACCGGCCCGGCAGCTTCAACTCCGCATAGCGTCCGGTCACGACCTGCTGCCGCGTCTCGATCGCTGGTGTCGCGGAAGCGAGGATCACCGGACACCCCTCGAACTTGCCGCGCATCACCGCGACGTCGCGGGCGTGATAATGCACGCCCTCTTCCTGCTTGAAGCTGGTCTCGTGCGCCTCGTCGACGACGATCAGCCCGAGATCGCGGTACGGCAGGAACAGCGCTGACCGCGCGCCCACCGTCACCAGCGCCTCGCCGCTCGCGATCGCTCGCCAAGCCCGCCGCCGCTGGGTGGAGCGCAGGCCCGAATGCCACGCGATCGGCTCGCACCCGAACCGGTCGTGGAAACGCTTCAGGAACGGCTCGGTCAGCGCGATCTCGGGGAGCAGCACCAGCGTCTGGCGCCCATCGCGGATCGCCTGCGCGACCGCCTCGAAATACACCTCGGTCTTGCCCGAGCCGGTGACTCCGTCGAGCAGGGTGGGGTGGAACGCATGCTCGGCGACGCCCGCGACGAGAGCATTGGCCGCCGCGCGCTGGTCTTCCGACAACACCGGCTCGTGATGTTGTGGATCGGGCACGGGGTAGGGGACGTCGATGCTGACCTCGACCGCCTCGATCGCACCGACCTTCACCAGCCCGCGGATAACCGCGTCGCTGACCTCCGCCAGCGTCGCCAGTTCGCGGATCAGCCCCTGGCGATCACCGATCCGCTCCAAGGCCTGCTCGCGCTGAGGGGTGAGCCGCGGTGGCACGACCCCGGTAGAACGATACTCGACAGCGGTTCGCGCGCCCTCCAGCGCCGAGGTCGACGCCAGCGTCATCCGCAGCACCAAGGCCGCGGGCGCGAGGTAATAATCCGCCGTCCACTCGACCAGGCGTCGCAGCGGCGCACCCAAGGGCGGCACATCCGAGACCGCGAGCAGATTGCGCAACCGGTTGTCGCCGACCTCCGCATCGGACGGCATCCGCTCCGCCTCCCACACCACGCCGAGCAACTGCCGCGGCCCGAGCGGCGCGACCACGATCGAGCCTGGCTCGACCTCCATGCCGGCAGGCACGCGGTAGTCGAGCGGCCCTAGGGCGGCGTTGAGGATCAGGACACGGGCGCGGGACGACATCGTGTCGGTATATGGGGGCGGATCGACTCCGCGTGAACCGTCTTAAGCCGCGTTGCGCCTGTCGGTCCGCCGGCGTTCGCCGATCCGCGCGCGTTTCGCCTTGTAGAGGATCGTATCGGCGCGGTGGACGAAATCGCGGATCGCATGGCAATCCGGCTCCAGCGGAGCGATCCCCACGGTGCCGGCGCTGACCATCGCAAGTCCGTTGAGCGCGATCGGAAAGCGCAAAGCCTCCTCCAGCCGCGCGCAGACATGGCTCGGTTGCGCGACGAGGCCCGGATTGTCGATCAGCACCGCGAACTCGTCGCCGCCCAGTCGCGCGGCGAAGCTGCCCTTCAGCCACGGCGCCTGCAGGACCCGGCCGACATCGCGCAAGACGTCGTCGCCCGCGGTATGGCCGAGCGTGTCGTTGATCGCCTTGAACCCATCGAGATCGACCAGCGCGAGCAACAGCGGCGTGCCATCCGCATGCGCACGCGTCATCGCCGAATCGAGCGCACGATCGAACGCGGCGCGATTGGCGATGCCGGTCAGCGAATCGGTATCAGCGCTCCGCCGCAAGATCGTTTCGAGGGCATGGCGTTCGGTCACGTCCTGGAACACGCCGACGAACCCGATCGTCGTGCCGCCGTCGGTTTCCAGTTCGCCGAGCACGCGCACCCGGCGTGGCTCACCCTGCGCGGTCGTGAAGTCGACCTCGATATCGAACGGCACCCCCGTTTCCAGGGTATGCGCCATCGATGCGTTGAGCTTCTCCCCCGCGTGTGGCGGGTAGAAGCTCATTGCTGCGTCCATGTCGGGCACGGGGCCGACCGGCAGCCCATAGATGTGAAACACGCCGTCGGACCAACCCATGTCCTGGTGGTCGAGCGAGGTCCGCCACGAGCCCATCGCCGCCATCCGCTCCGCCTGGCGAAAGATGCGATCCTGGCGGGCGAGCGCCGCGGCTTGTTTGTCGGCGGTGGTGGCGATCGCGATCGCCTGATGAGCGGCGGAGCGCGCGGCGATCGTCGCCTCGGCCAGCGTCGCGAGATGGGTCAGCGCACGACGGCCGGCGTCGTTCAGGCTGCGGGGTACCGTATCGATCACGCATATCGTGCCGATCGCGTGACGTTCGCCGGTGCCGTCGACCGCGTGGATCGCGGCGCCTGCGTAAAACCGGGCGCCTCTTTCCGCCATGACGAGCGGGTTCTTCGCGAATCGCGAATCGGCGTCGAGGTCTTCGATGACGAGCGGATCCTCGTTCTGGATCGTGTAGGCGCACATGCCGATGTCGCGGCTGATCTCGCCGCGCTCGCCACCGGCCGCCGCCTTGATCCAGAGCCTGTCGCTGTCGACCAGGGTCATCAGCGCGGTCGGGCAGTCCAGCATTTCGGCCGCGAGTGCGACGAGCGCGTCGAATTCGCGTTCCGGCTCGCTATCCAGCAACGCGAGCGCGTGAAGCGCCGCCACGCGCCGCGCTTCATCTGCAAAGATATCGAACGGGAGATCGGCGGGGGACATGGCACTCGATATCGCAAGGGGGGTTAATTTTCTTTGCAGGCGGAACGCGTTACTGTCCAACGATGGACTATGAGGATCCCCTGCCGCCGTCGATGCTCTGGGCGGACCATCTTGCGCGCGATCGTCGGCGATCGGTGCACACGGTGCGTGCCTACCAGGCATCGGCGGAGCGGCTGACGGCGTTCCTGGTCGGGCATTGGGGCGAGCGGATCACGCGCGGGGAGTTGGCGCGGGTGACGGCGACGGACCTGCGGGCGTATCTGGCGCAGCGTCGCGAGGCGGGGTTGGGCAACGCATCCGCGGCGCGCGAATTGTCGGCGGTGCGCGGGTTTCTCGCCTGGGCGAACGAAGGCGCGGAGCAGCCGCGGATGCGGGGGCCGCGCGTGAAGGCGGGCGTGCCGCGACCGATCTCGCCGGCCGAAGCGGTTGCGCTGGCTGAGGAGGTCGCCGACGATGCCGCCGAGCCGTGGATCGGCGCGCGCGACTGGGCGGTGTTGATGCTGTTGTACGGCGCAGGCTTGCGAATCGGCGAGGCGTTGACGTTGCGGGGCGATATCCTGCCGCTCGGTGAGACGATCCGGGTGACAGGCAAGCGCGCCAAGACGCGCGTGGTGCCCTTGTTGCCGCAGGTGCGTACGGCGATCGAAGCATATGTCGCACAGACGCCGTGGCCGGCTACGCGCGGCGAACCGCTGTTCCGCGGGGCTAAGGGCGGGGCGTTGTCGCCGGTGATGATCCGCCGGGCGGTTCAGTCCGCGAGGGCGCGGTTGGGGCTGGGCGATCGGACGACGCCGCATGCTCTGCGGCATAGTTTCGCGACTCATCTGCTGGGGCGGGGGGCGGATCTGCGCGCGCTGCAGGAGTTGCTCGGCCATGCGAGCCTGAGTTCGACGCAGGTCTATACGCAGGTCGATGCCGCGCATCTGATGGAGGTGTACCGCAACGCCCATCCGCATGGCGGGGTCTAGCCCTTCGGCTTCCAGGTCAGCACGCGCCAGCCATAGCCGATGATGATGACCACGAACGTCGCCACCGCGACCGGTCCGACATAGCGGTCGAGTTCCTCGAAATGCGAGCCGAGCAGGATGCCGGCATAGGTGAGCACGGTGTTCCAGATCGCGCTGCCCGCGGCCGTCCAGATCACGAACTGCCATATCGGCATGCGCGTCATCCCCGCCGGCAGTGAAATGACGGTGCGGAAGGTCGGCATGAAGCGGAACACGAAGATCACCCAGCCGCCGCGCTTCGTGAAGAAGCGGTGGATCTTCTCGACGTCGGACCATTCCATCGTCAGCCAGCGACCGTTGCGCTCGATGAACGGACGGAAGCGTTCGTAGCCGATGTTGCGGCCGATATAATACCAGAAGTAGTTGCCGACGACCGAGCCCGCGGTGCCCCAGGCGATCAGCGGCACGACGCTCATGTTGCCACGCGCGACCGCCATGCCGCCGAGCCCCATGATGACTTCCGACGGCACCGGCGGCACAATATTCTCGATCGCCATCAACAGGAAGATACCGAAATATCCGCCCCAGGCGATGAGATCGAGGATGAATTCGGTCATGGGTATCACATACTGCCGGGATGCCGGATGTGTTCCGCGACGTGCTCCACCATTGCACCACCCCGGCGAAGGCCGGGGCCCAATTGGGGGACGGTCATGACGGAGGACAGCGCTCCGTGACCGCGACCTTTCCAATTGGGCCCCGGCCTTCGCCGGGGTGGTATCTTCGATCCAGTTACCGCACGGCGACCTTCGCCTCGATCGCATCCCAGATCATGCCGGCCACGTCCGTCCCATCGAAGTTCGAGATCGCGACGATCCCGGTCGGCGATGTAACGTTTATCTCCGTCAGCCACGTGCCACCGATCACGTCGATCCCCACGAACAGCAGCCCGCGCTTCTTCAGTTCCGGCCCGAGCACCGCGCAGATCTCGCGCTCCTTGTCGGTCAGCACCGACTTCTCCGCCGACCCGCCGACCGCAAGGTTCGAACGGATCTCGCCCTCGCCCGGAAGCCGGTTGATCGCACCCGCGACCTCGCCGTCGATCAGCACGATCCGCTTGTCGCCCTTCGCCACGTCGGGGAGGAACGCCTGGACCATGTGCGGCTCGCGCCACGTCATGTTGAAGACCTCCATCAGCGCCGACAGGTTCGCGCCGTCCGACTCGACCTTGAAGATCGCCTTGCCGCCATTGCCGTGCAGCGGCTTGATCACGATCGCGCCGTGTTCGGCGAGGAATTTCCGCGCCTCGTCGAGCGAGCGCGTGACGAGCGTCGGCGGCATGAACTGCGGATAGTCGAGCACGAACACCTTCTCGGGCGCGTTCCGCACCTGCGCGGGATCGTTCACGACCAGCGTCTTGTCGGCGATCCGCTCGAGCAGGTGCGTCGCGGTGATGTAGCCGAGATCGAACGGTGGATCCTGGCGCATGAGGACGACATCCGCCTCGTCGCCGAGATCGAGGTTGACGGGTTCACCGACGCTGAAGTGATCGCCGACGACGCGCTGCACGGTGACCGGATGCGCCTTCGCCCAGACGCGGCCGTCACGGTAGTTCAGGTCCTCGGCCGAGTAATGGAAGAGCGTGTGCCCGCGGTCCTGCGCGGACAGCATTAACGCGAAGGTCGAATCGCCGGCGATGTTGATGCTGTCGAGCGGGTCCATCTGGACGGCGACGGTGAGGCTCATGCGTCTTCCTTCTGTTCGGTCGAGCGCATGTAGGCGCGGGCGGGCGCGAAGTCATCGGCTGACGTGGCACGCTTAACCCCGTCATCCTGACGAAAGTCAGGATCCAGGATGATCGAGGGCATAGCTTCGTGGCTCTGGGTCCTGACTTTCGTCAGGATGACGGAAGCTTTGCGAGGTTTCGCCACGAATGGTCGAGGCCTACCCGATCCACGCATTCTCGATATGGCGCGGTCGGGTGCCAGGGGCGAGCAGGATCACGTCGACGCGGATATCGTCGCCGGGGCCGGCATAGCGCGGCATCAGATATTCCGCCGCTGCGGCAACGCGCGCGAGGCGGCGCTCGTCGATCGCGAAGTCGAGTTCGGCGGCGGTCGCGCGGGTTTTAACCTCGACGAAGGCGACGAGGTTTCCCTTTCGCGCGACAAGGTCGACCTCGCCAGCGGGCGTGCGGACCCGGCGATCGAGGATGCTCCAGCCCTTCAACCGCAACCACCACCCCGCCAAGCGCTCACCGCGCCGGCCGGCGATCTCCGCAGAACGACGGTCACGCATTCCCGCACCCTTCCAGCGAAGGGGAGAGGAGGGCGGTCACCCTTTTTCGGCCTTCAATTCCAGCGCGCGCGTGTAGAGCGCCTTGCGATCGAGCCCGAGCTTCTTCGCCACCTCGCTCGCGGCCTGCCCGGTCGACAGTCGGGTAAGCGCCTCCACCAGCGCGGCATCGCCATCCTCCGCACTCGCAGGCGGCGCCTCGCCCGGTGGCGCGACGACGATCACGATCTCCCCCCGCGGCGGCGCATCCGCATAGCGCGCAGCGAGCGTCGAGAGCGTGCCCGTCACCGCCTCCTCGAATTTCTTGCTGATCTCGCGCGTCACTGCGGCTTCGCGGTCGCCGAGTCCCTCCGCCAGTGCTGCGAGGCAGGCGCCGAGGCGGGGGCCGGACTCGTACATCACGAGAGTCGCGCGAATCGTCGCCACCTCCGCGATCGCCTCCGCCCGCGCGTGCAGCTTCGACGGCAGGAACCCTACGAACAGGAATCGGTCGGTCGGCAGCCCCGCCAGCGTCAGCGCTGCCACTGCCGCGCACGGCCCCGGGATCGTCACCACCAGATGCCCAGCCGCCCGCGCGTCGCGAACCAGCTTGAACCCAGGATCCGAAATCAACGGCGTTCCCGCGTCCGACACCAAAGCCACCGCCTGCGTAGCCATCCGCGCGATCAGCGCCGGCCGCACGCCTTCCGCGCTGTGGTCATGATACGGCACCATTGGCGTCTTCGTGCCGATGTGGCGGAGCAGACCGGCGGTCACGCGGCTGTCCTCGACCGCGATCACGTCGGCGCGGCGGAGGATGTCGGCGGCACGCGGCGACAGATCGCCAAGATTGCCGATCGGGGTCGCGACGATGTAGAGGCCGGGATCGAGAAGAGTTTCAGGGTTCATGGGGACGGTCATGGCAGACGCGACGACGATAGGGCAATCCGGCCCGCTTTCGATGGGCACATTCGGGCGATGGGCGACGCTTGTCGCGGCGTGCCTGCTCGGCGCGTGCCAGACGATCGTCCCGCGTGGTCCCGTCGAGCCATCGCAGCAGCGCCCGACCACGCGCCCCGTCGATCGGCCCGACATCGGCGTAGAGACCGGCATCCCGCGCGATGCCGAGCGTAACCGCGTCGCGCTGCTCGTGCCGTTGTCGGGTAGCAACGCGGGTGTCGGCACCTCGATCGCCAACGCGACGATGCTCGCACTGCTCGATACGCAGAACCAGCGCGTCCGCATCACCAACTACGACACCGCGACCGGTGCCGCCGCCGCCGCGCAGCGCGCGATCGCCGAGGGCGCGCAGCTGATCCTCGGGCCGCTGCTCGCCGACGATGTCCGCGCGGTCGCGCCGATCGCACGTGCCGCGAACATCCCCGTGCTGAGCTTCTCCAACGATCTCGGCGTGGCGGGCAACGGCGCGTATTTGATGGGCTATGTCCCGACCCAGTCGATCGCGCGCGTCGTCGATTTCGCGAAGGAGCGGGGCGTCAGCAACTTCGCCGGCCTCGTCCCCAACGGCCTGTACGGCGAGCGCGCCTCCACCGCTTTCCTCCGCGCGGTAGAGGGCGCGGGCGGCCAGGTCGTCTCACTCCAGACCTACGCGCGCGGCCCCGGAGGCATTTCCGGCGCCGTCACGCGGCTGGCGGCAAAGGCGCCTTATGATGCGGTTCTGATCGCCGATGGGGGCGCCACCGCAGCCTCCGCGGCCGCGATGGTCAAGCGCGGCGGAGGCGCGTCGACGCGCATCCTCGGCACCGAACTCTGGAACTCGGACGCGGGAATCGCCGCGAAGCCTGCGCTGTCGGGCGCGTGGTACGCCAGCGTTTCGGACACGCTGTACCGCCAATATGCCGCCAAATATCGCGCGCGGTTCGGGGCAGGGCCATACCGCTTGTCGAGCCTCGGCTACGACTCGGTCCTGCTGACGGTCCGCATCGCGCGCGACTGGAAGCCCGGCACGCCGTTCCCGGTGAACCGCCTGCGCGACGGCGACGGCTTCGCAGGCATCGACGGTGCGTTCCGCTTCGGCAAGGACAACGTCGCCGAGCGCGCGCTCGAGGTAAAGGAAATCCGTGGCGGCACGACCACGGTGGTCTCGCCCGCACCAGCTGGTTTCGCGAAGTAAGGTCTATGTTCACCCGCCTTCGCGGGTGAACACCCCTAGGCGGTGACGATCTCGGGCAGGATGGCATCGAGCAGGAGCGCACCCGCCTCGGTAACGCGCAACCGGCCCGGCGAGTGCACGATCAGCCCGAGCGCCTCAAGCCGAGCCACCGCCGCCAGATCGACCGGTACCACGCCCGCGTTCAGTGCGGTGATCCGGTCCAGATCCACCCCTTCCGCCAACCGCAGCCCCATCAGCAAAGCCTCGGTCGCCCGCGTCGAGGGCGTCAGCGGGTCCTCCACCTCCATGCCGTGGCCGTTGCGTTCGATCGCCGCCAGCCAGTTCTCCGGCTTCTTCCGCCGCACCGTCGCCAGTCCGCCGCGACGCCCGTGCGCCCCCGGCCCGATCCCTGCGTAATCCTGGTACCGCCAGTAAGCGAGGTTGTGGCGGCTCTCCGATCCCGGCCGCGCGTGGTTCGACGTTTCGTACGCGGGCAATCCGGCCGCGGCGGTATCGGCGCGGGTCGCCTCGAACAGGTCGGCGGCCGAATCGCCGTCCGGGATGACGATCCGCCCCGCCAGCGCTTCGGTCGCGAACCGTGTGCCGGCCTCGATCGTCAACTGGTACAGCGAGAGATGTTCCGTCCCCAGGCTCAACGCGCGCGCCAGTTCCGCACGCCAGTCGTCGAGCCGCTGGCCGGGCAGCGCATAAATCAGGTCGAAACTCACCCGCGGAAACACACTCTGCGCGGTCGCAAGTGCGGCTTGCCCCTCGTTCACGTCATGCGCACGTCCTAGAAACTTCAGCGCCTGATCGTCGAGCGATTGCAGCCCGAGCGACACCCGGTTCACCCCGGCACGCGCCAAATCCGCAAACCGTGCCGCCTCGACCGAAGAGGGGTTCGCCTCCAGCGTGATCTCGATCCCCTCGGCGAAACCCCACGCCTTCTCCGCCGCGTCCAGCACGGCGGCGACAGTCGACGGCGGCATCAGCGACGGCGTGCCGCCCCCGAAGAAGATCGACTGCAACTTCCGCCCCGGCAACACGCGCGCTTCATGCGCAAGGTCGGTAAGCAGCGCATCACGCCACGCCGCCTGGTCCACCTCTTCGCGGACGTGGCTGTTGAAGTCGCAATACGGGCATTTCGACACGCAGAACGGCCAGTGGACGTACAGCGCGAGGTCGCCCGGGGAATCGGAGCGGGGGCTTGGTGTTTCGAAGACGGGCATTATCTCGCGCATATGGTCGCACGGGGCGGCCGAAGGAAGCGCAATGACGGCACGGATGGGTTTGGCGATCGCCGGGGCGCTTTTGCTGGCGGGCTGCGCGCAGGGCCCCGAGCGTGTCGTCGAGCCGCGCGATACGATGGCCCCGGCACCGCGCGGCGCGAGCCTGCTCAAGACCGCGATGATGGACGGCCACAATGCCGCCCGCGCTGCCGTCGGCGTGGCACCGCTCACCTGGAGCGATACGCTGGCGACCACCGCGCGCGCCTATGCCGAGGAACTGGCCCGCACGCGGAAATTCGCGCACGCCCAGCAACCTCAGGGTATGTCGCGCGAGGGCGAGAACCTCTGGACCGGCACGCGCTATGCCTATGCGTACACCGAGATGATGGGCCACTGGGTCGCCGAGAAACGATATTTCATCAACCAGCCGACCCCTGGGTTCAGCCGCACCGGCAAGTTCGAGGACGTCGGGCACTACACGCAGATCATCTGGCGCAACTCGACCCAGGTCGGCTGCGCGATGGCGAGCAACAAGACGGACGACTATCTGGTGTGCCGCTACTCGCCTCCCGGCAACGTCTTCGGCGAACGCGCCTATTGATCTGGGATAAGCAGGTAGTGCTAGCTCGGTGGTACTTTCTTAAGCGATCGTCGGCTAACCTGCTTTAATGATACCAGTATCCAAACCCGATGGTGCTCGGCTCGCTGGCTGTGTCGGATGCCGTGATGGCGCCGGGCTGTCGTTTGCCTTCTCGATGGCGTTCCAGCCGATCGTCGATGTCGAGACCGAGACCGTCTTCGCCTACGAAGCGCTTGTACGGGGTCCCGAAGGCCAGTCGGCAGCGAGCGTCCTTTCGCAGGTCGACGGCGCAAATCTGTACGCGTTCGATCAGCAATGCCGGGTGCGGGCGATCGAGGCTTCGGTGAAGGCCGGGCTGCTCGATACGCCTGCGCGGCTGTCGATCAACTTCCTCCCGAACGCGGTCTATTCCCCCGCCGCGTGTATCCAGCTGACGCTGAAGACCGCGGCGGCAGTCGGCATGCCGACCGACCGGTTGATCTTCGAGTTTACCGAGAACGAGGAGATGCTCGATCCCGCGCATGTCGCGAACATTATCGCGACGTATCAGAAGATGGGGTTCGGCACCGCGCTCGATGATTTCGGCGCGGGGCATGCCGGATTGAACCTGCTCGCGCGGTTCCAGCCGGATATCATCAAGCTCGACATGGAGCTGATCCGCGACATCGACACGAGCCTGCCGCGGCGGATGATCGTCGAAGGAATGCTGCGGATGTGCACCGCGCTGGGGATCACGGTGATCGCCGAGGGGGTCGAGACGCTTGGCGAGTTCGATGCGCTGCGGGGGCTCGGCGTGCGGTACATCCAGGGGTATCTGCTGGCGAAACCGGCGTTCGAGGCGCTGCCTACGGTAACGTGGCCGGTGAAGCAGGCGATCGCAGTCTAAGGCTTTGCGTAATTTGTGATCCTCCCCCGCCAGGGGGAGGTGGCTGGCCCTTGCCAGACGGAGGGGGAGGCAAACGCCTGCTTCGTGTCCTCCCCCTCCGTCACCTACGGCGCCACCTCCCCCTGGCGGGGGAGGATCGATCGTTCCGCTCTAGGGACAAATCAGAACACCGCGGCTTCCAGCAAACTAAACGCCTCGTTCCGGTGGCTGATCGCGTTCTTCGTCTCGTGCGGCAGTTCGGCATAGGTCTGGTCGTAGCCCAGCGGCACGAACACCGGGTCGTAGCCGAACCCGACATCCCCACGCGGCGGCCAGACGAGCGTACCCTCCGCACGCCCCTCGAACCATTCGACATGCCCATCGGGCCAAGCCAGCGCGAGCACGCTGACGAAATGCGCGCCGCGCGTGGCGTCCGGGCCCTTGGCGACCACCGCGTCCTCGACCTTCTGCATCGCCATCATCCAGTCGCGACCGGTCGGCGTTTCCGCCCAGTCGGCGGTGTAGACGCCCGGATCGCCGTTCAGCGCGTCGACGCACAGCCCGCTATCGTCCGCGAGGGCGGGATAGCCCGACAGGTCGGCAGCCGAGCGCGCCTTCAGCTCGGCGTTCGCGAAGAAGGTCGTGCCCGTCTCGACGGGCTCCGGCAGATCGAGCTCGGCGGCGGAGACGACTTCCAGCCCGCGCCCTTCGAGTAACGCGGCGATCTCGCGCACCTTGCCCTTGTTGTGGCTGGCGATGACCAGCTTGCCCGGCTGGAGCTTGCGGATCGCCTGCGGTTCCTTGCCTTCGCCGCTCACTTGGCCACGGCTTTCGCCTGCGCCGCGAAAATGTCGGTGCAACCGATCCGCGCGAGACGCAGCAGGCGG
Organism: Sphingomonas sp. CFBP 13603; assembly: GCF_014892665.1. Lineage (NCBI taxonomy): Bacteria > Pseudomonadati > Pseudomonadota > Alphaproteobacteria > Sphingomonadales > Sphingomonadaceae > Sphingomonas > Sphingomonas sp. CFBP 13603. The sequence goes on from NZ_JADBIA010000010.1 coordinate 118,461, forward strand.
AGCAGCGCCTCCTCGTCGTACGTAGCACCTTCGGCAGTCGCCTGCGCCTCGGCGATGTTGCCGTTTTCGAGCAGCACGAAGTTCGCATCCGCATCCGCGCCCGAATCCTCGATATAGTCGAGGTCGAGCACCGGATTGCCCTGGTAGATGCCGCAGCTGATCGCCGCGACCTTCTGCGTCAGCGGGTCGGCGGTCAGCTTGCCGCTCGCGAGCAAGCCATCGATCGCAAGCCGCAGCGCGACCCAGCCGCCCGAGATCGACGCGGTGCGCGTGCCGCCATCCGCCTGGATCACGTCGCAGTCGATCACGATCTGGCGCTCGCCGAGCAGCTTGAGGTCGACCACCGCGCGAAGGCTACGGCCGATCAGTCGCTGAATTTCCTGCGTGCGGCCCGACTGCTTGCCCTTGGCGGCCTCGCGGTTGTTGCGCGTGTTGGTGGCGCGCGGGAGCATGCCGTATTCCGCGGTCACCCAGCCTTCGCCCTTGCCGCGCATGAACGGCGGGACCTTCTCCTCGACGCTGGCGGTGACCAGCACCTTGGTGTCGCCGAAGCCGATCAGGACGGAGCCTTCGGCATGCTTGGTGAAGCGCGGCTCGATCGTGATCGCACGCATCTGGTCTGGGGCGCGGCCGGATGGGCGCATAGTCTTATCCTAACGGGAGTGAGTGGTTGCCCGCTGCCTAGCCTTTCGTTTGGTCGCTCGCCAGCCCAACCACCGCCGTCATCCTGACGAAAGTCAGGACCCAGAGCCACACAGGGCACCGCTCGGGTACCCTGGGTCCTGACTTTCGTCAGGATGACGGAGTGGGGCAACGCATTCCCCCCTTTGTCCGCCCGTCGATCCGCCCTAGATCAAAGCGATGGCCACGCCCCCCGTCACCGAACTGACCGATCGCGCGCGCGACATTTTTCGCGCCGTCGTCGACAGCTATCTCGCCAGCGGCACGCCGGTCGGGTCGAAAACGATCGCGCAACTGACCGGCCTCAGCCTCTCCCCCGCCTCGATTCGCGGCGTGATGGGCGAGTTGGAAGGCCTCGGCCTGCTCGCCAGCCCGCATACCAGCGCCGGCCGCATGCCGACCGACCGCGGCCTGCGGCTGTTCGTCGACGGGATGATGCAGGCGATGGAGCCGTCGTTCGAGGAGCGCCAGACGATCGAGGCGCGTGCCGGCGTCGGTGGTCCGGTCGAGGAGGCGCTCGCCGCGACCACGCTTGCGCTCTCCGGGCTTTCGGCCTGCGCGGGGCTGGTGATGGTGCCCAAGCGCGAGCTGAAACTCCGCCAGATCGCGTTCGTCGCGCTGTCGCCCGAACAGGCGCTGGCGGTGCTGGTCAGCGAGGACGGCTCGGTAGAGAATCGTGTGATCGCGCTGCCGCAGGGCATGTCACCGTCCGCGCTGATCGAGGCGGGCAACTACATGTCGGCGACGCTCGGCGGCCTGACGCTGGCGGATGCGCGGACCCGGATCGAGCGCGAACTGGCGGACGGTCAGGCGGCGCTCGATGGTGCGGCGCGGACGCTGGTCGAGCGCGGGATCGCGGTTTGGAGCGAAGATGCGGATCGCCGCCCGGTGCTGATCGTCCGCGGGCAGGGGCGGTTGATCGATACCGCCGCCGCCGCCGATCTCGACCGGGTCCGCGACCTGCTCGACGATCTCGAGGGAAAGCAGGAAGTCGCATCGCTTCTGGACAGTGCGCGGGCCGGTGATTCGACGCGGATTTTCATCGGCGCGGAGACCAAATTGTTCGCGTTGTCGGGGTCTTCGGTGATCGCCAGGCCGTTCCGCGGATTGGACGGCCGGGTGGTCGGCGTGGTCGGCGTGATTGGTCCGACGCGGTTGAACTATGCGCGCGTCGTGCCCATGGTGGATTTCACGGCTGCAACGCTCGCCCGGTTGATGGGTTGAGCCGGCCCAATTTATAGGGAAAACCATGTCCGACATCGACCAGAACACGCCTGCAGACCTGCGCGAAGAGACCGCCGAAGCCGCGCCTGAAGTGGCATCCAACGACCGCGTCGCCGAGCTCGAGAACCAGCTGGCCGAAGCCAAGCAGAACGTCCTCTACGCGCAGGCCGAGATCCAGAACGTCCGCCGCCGCGCCGAGAAAGAAGCGCAGGACGCCCGTGCGTATGCCGCGACGGCGTTCGCGCGCGACGTGCTGTCGGTTGCGGACAATCTCTCGCGCGGGCTGTCGGCAATCCCGGCCGACCTCCGCGCTGATGACAAGATGAAAGGCCTTGTCACCGGGCTGGAGGCGACCGGTCGCGAGCTGGAGAGCGTGTTCCAGCGCCACGGCATCACCAAGATCGCCGCGGAGGGCCAGATGCTCGATCCGAACAAGCACCAGGCGATGCTCGAGGTCCCAAGCGACCAGCCTGCCGGGACGATCGTCCAGGAGATGCAGGCGGGCTACATGATCAAGGACCGCCTGCTGCGTCCCGCCATGGTCGGCGTCGCCAAGGCTGGCTGAATCCGCCCCGGAACGGGGAGGGGGACCGCCACGCGCTTGCGTGGTGGTGGAGGGGGCTCACCTCCCGCGTACCATCTGCGGCCGGGGGCCTGCGTCGAGCGTTACGACCGCGGCACGCCCCCTCCACCAGCTGCGCTGGTCCCCCTCCCCTTGCAGGGGAGGATTTGAAAGTCAGTCCATGAACCAGAACCTCACCACCGATCGCCAGACCTTCGTCACGCATCTCGAATGCTCGATCACCGGCGAGCGGTATGAGGCGGATGAGCTTCACGGGCTGTCACGCGCCGGGCGACCGTTGCTGGTGCGCTACGACCTCGACGCGGTGCGGTCCGCGGTTTCGCGCGACACGATCGAGGCGCGGCCGACCGATTTGTGGCGCTGGCGTGAACTGCTTCCGGTTCGCCACACGGCCAACATCGTCAGTCTTGGCGAGATCGAGACGCCGTTGGTGCCGCTGACCAAGTCGGGTGGCCCCAACGTGCTCGTGAAAGACGAAGGCCGCCTGCCTACCGGCAGCTTCAAGGCGCGCGGGCTGGTGATGGCCGTCGCGATGGCGAAGGAGCTTGGGGTCAAGAAAATCGCGATGCCGACCAACGGCAATGCGGGCGCAGCGCTGGCGGCCTACGCGACGCGCTGCGGGATCGAGACGATCGTGCTCTGCCCCGACGACACCCCCGAGATCAACGTTCGCGAGATCGCGATGCAGGGCGCGCGGGTCTGGCGGGTCAACGGCCTGATCGACGATTGCGGCGCGATCGTCGGCAAGGGCGCCGCGGAAGGCCGCTGGTTCGATTTCTCGACGTTGAAGGAGCCCTACAGAATCGAGGGCAAGAAGACGATGGGGCTCGAACTCGCCGCGCAGTTCGAATGGAAACTGCCGGATGCGATCTTCTATCCGACCGGTGGCGGTACCGGGCTGATCGGGATGTGGAAGGCGTTCGACGAACTCGAGAAACTCGGCTGGATCGGCTCGGAGCGCCCGAAGATGTTCGCAGTGCAGGCGAGCGGGTGCGCGCCGATCGTCCGCGCGTTCGAAGCGGGCGAGGAGCATGCCGAGCGTTGGGAAGACGCTAGCACCGTCGCCGCGGGCATTCGCGTGCCGAAGGCGGTCGGCGACTTCCTGATCCTCCGCGCGGTTCGCGAGAGCGGCGGGCAGGCATTGGCGGTCGGCGATCCGGCGATCCTGAAGGCGGTCGATGCGGCGGCGAAGCAGGACGGGTTGCTGCTATGCCCTGAGGGTGGCGCGACGTTGGCCGCCTATCATCAGGCGCTGAACACCGGGCTGGTCGACGAGGACGACAAGGTCGTTCTTTTCAACTGCGCGACCGGGTTGAAATATCCGATGCCCGAGGCGCCGCAAGCGCTTGATAGAACACGACCTATCGATTTCGACGCGCTGTAAACGGCGGATTTCTGCCGATCGGATGGGTTTCAATCTACCAGATCGGTGGTTGAAATTGATCCATGTTGTCTGCAACGGGGCGCCCTTGTTTACAAAAGGGGTTCCCAATGCAGAAAATCGTCCAGGTCGTTTGCGTCGTGCTCATCGCGGCGGCGGTGATGTTCGGCGGACGTTGGTACATGTACGTCGCGCAGGGTTCGAGCCCGTATGACGAGGTCGGCATCGCGTTGAACGGCTATGCACCGGGGCCGATGCGGGCCTGGGGCTGCCACAAGATGCAGGCGCGGTTCCCGGGCCAGTTGCCGCCTTACGGATGTGCCGGGCCGGATGGTCGTAACTGGCTGTAACAAGCGTCCGTCATCCCAGCGAAAGCTGGGATCTCCCCGTGATAGCGCGCGCCCTTGCCGATTGAGATCCCAGCTTTCGCTGGGATGACGGTGGGGGGACGGGGTGGCTGACGTCAGGCCGACACTAACGGTGTAAACGGCAGCACCGTCTCATACTGCGCGAGCGGCGGGGCGCCCGCGACCTTCGCGCCCGCACGCAGCAGGAAGGCGTGCCGCACGATCTCGCCCTGTTGCTCGATGCCGTAGCGGTGCAGCGCCACCCCAGGCCGGAACGTATAGTCGTACCGACACCAGGGATGCCGCGCCAAGGGCAGGAACACGCCGCGCTGGTGCTGCCAGATATGCGTCATCTCGTGGACGAACAGCCCCTGCAACGTCAGGTTCGCATGCGCGAAGTCGTCGCGCCAAAGATCGCCCTTGGGGTGGAAGTGGATGCAGCCGCGCGGCGCCATCACCGTATCGCGCGGCTGGAAGAACGCCCATTTGCTCCGAGCCAAACTCACCGAAGAGTAATCGATCGCGCCCCCGAACACCGATGCCGCGAGCGCCGTCTCCGCCTCGGTAAGTCCGCGCTTCACTTACCCGCCGGGGTCCCCGCCGCGACCACGGTCGCGTTGTTTATGATGCGCGTCCCATCTGCGAACGCGAACGTGAGCGTCACGCGATCAGCGGGTTTGATCCCCGAGTTCATGTTGAACAGCATCACATGCCGCCCACCCGGCGCGAACGCTACGTCCGTATTCGCGGGAATGTCGACGCGTGTCAGCGGTGCCATCGTCGACATGCCGCCCTTGTCCATCGTCTCGTGCATCTCGGCCTTGATCGCGACGTCGGTGGTGACCGAGATCAGCGTCGCCGGCGTCGGCCCCCCGTGCACCGTGAAATACGCCGCCGCCGGGCGTCCGGTTACCGCGCCGAGCCGCACCCAGGCCCCGTCCACCGACAGTTCCTTCGGCGGCGAGCACGACGCCAGTGTCATCGCCGCAACACCCAGTCCGAAAACGATACGCATAGGTTAACTTTCCCCGGGGGTTGCCTCTTGTGCATCCTATGACCGGTACAATCTTGCGGCAAGCGCGAGGCCACCTATATCGCGCCCATCATCAGAAAGGTTCCGCCTCCGAAACGGGGTGGAGCGGATTTCGTATTTTCGTTTCAAGTGAGGGGCTAATCAGAACTCATGGCTAAAGTAATCGGTATCGATCTCGGCACGACCAACAGCTGCGTTTCCGTCATGGAAGGCGGCAAGCCCAAGGTCATCGAGAATTCCGAGGGCGCGCGCACCACGCCGTCGATCGTCGCCTTCGCCAAGGATGGCGAGCGACTGGTCGGCCAGCCGGCCAAGCGCCAAGCAGTGACGAACGGCGACAACACCATCTTTGCGGTGAAGCGCCTGATCGGCCGTCGCTTCGACGATCCGATCACCAAGAAGGACACTGAGCTGGTCCCGTACAAGATCTCGCGCGGCCCGAATGGCGACGCCTGGGTCTCGGCGGGTGGCAAGGATTACTCGCCATCGCAGATCTCGGCGTTCACGCTGCAGAAGATGAAGGAAACCGCTGAGTCGTATCTCGGCGAGACGGTCACGCAGGCGGTCATCACCGTTCCCGCGTACTTCAACGACGCACAGCGCCAGGCGACCAAGGACGCCGGCCAGATCGCTGGCCTCGAAGTGCTGCGCATCATCAACGAGCCGACTGCGGCGGCGCTGGCCTACGGCCTCGACAAGCAGGACGGCAAGACGATCGCAGTCTACGATCTCGGCGGCGGCACGTTCGACATCTCGGTGCTGGAAATCGGCGACGGCGTGTTCGAGGTGAAGGCCACCAACGGCGACACGTTCCTGGGCGGTGAGGATTTCGACAACAAGATCGTCCAGTACCTCGCCGACGAGTTTAAGAAGGCCGAGGGCATCGACCTCGCCAAGGACAAGCTCGCGCTCCAGCGTCTGAAGGAAGCCGCCGAGAAGGCGAAGATCGAGCTCAGCTCGGCACAGTCGACCGAGGTCAACCTGCCCTTCATCACCGCGGACCAGAACGGCCCGAAGCATCTGGTGAAGTCGATCACCCGCGCCGACCTGGAGCGGATGGTCGAGGATCTGGTCAAGCGCACGCTCGAGCCTTGCCGCAAGGCGCTCGCAGACGGCGGCCTGAAGCCCGAGGACATCTCGGAAGTCGTGCTGGTCGGCGGCATGACGCGCATGCCGCGTGTCCGTGAAGTCGTGAAGCAGTTCTTCGGCAAGGAGCCGCACACCGGCGTCAACCCGGACGAGGTCGTCGCGATGGGCGCCGCGATCCAGGCCGGCGTGCTGCAGGGCGACGTCAAGGACGTGCTGCTGCTCGACGTGACGCCGCTGTCGCTGGGCATCGAGACGCTGGGTGGCGTGTTCACCCGGATGATCGATCGCAACACGACGATCCCGACCAAGAAGTCGCAGACCTATTCGACCGCCGACGACAACCAGGGCGCGGTGACGATCCGCGTGTTCCAGGGCGAGCGCGAGATGGCGGCCGACAACAAGATGCTCGGCAATTTCGATCTCGTCGGCATCCCGCCCGCACCCCGCGGCGTGCCGCAGATCGAAGTCACGTTCGACATCGATGCCAACGGTCTCGTCAGCGTCTCGGCCAAGGACAAGGGCACCGGCAAGGAGCAGCAGATCCGCATCCAGGCGTCAGGTGGTCTTTCGGACAACGACATCGACCAGATGGTCCGCGACGCAGAGACCTTCGCCGAGGAAGACAAGAAGCGTCGTGCCGGCGCCGAGGCTAAGAACAACGCCGAGTCGCTGGTCCACACCACCGAGCGTCAGCTTGCCGACAATGGTGACAAGGTCGACGATGCGCTCAAGACCGAGATCCAGGCCGCGATCGACGCGACCAAGGCTGCGGTCGAGAGCAACGATGCGGATGCGATGACCGAGAAGAGCACCGCGCTCGCCCAGGTCGCGATGAAGCTCGGCCAGGCGATCTACGAGAAGCAGGCCCAGGCGGACGCTTCGCCTTCGGCCGACGGCGATGTGGCGAAGAAGGACGACGACGTCGTCGACGCCGAGTTCTCGGAAGTCGACGACAACCCGAAGGCGTAACCGAAACTCCCTCTCCCCTCAGGGGAGAGGGCCGGGGTGAGGGGCAGTTCCGCGCGCTGCCGTGTGGAACTGCTCCTCACCCAACCCTCTCCCCGGAGGGGAGAGGGCTAAGAGGGCCGCTATGAGTACCCAGACAGATTATTACGAACTGCTCGAATGCGAGCGGACCGCGGATGCGGGGACGATCAAGTCGTCCTACCGCAAGCTCGCGATGAAATATCACCCGGACAAGAACGCCGGCTGCAAGGATTCCGAAGCGCAGTTCAAGGCGGTCAGCGAGGCCTACGAATGCCTCAAGGACCCGCAGAAGCGCGCGGCCTATGATCGCTTCGGCCATGCCGCGTTCCAGAATGGCGGCGGTGGTGGTCACGGTGGCGGCGCGCAGGATTTCGGCGGCTTCAGCGATATCTTCGAAAGCGTTTTCGGCGAGTTCATGGGCGGCGCACAGCGCGGCGGCGGTCGCTCGGCGGCACGGCGTGGCGCAGACCTGCGCTACGACATGGAAGTCAGCCTGGAGGAAGCCTTCCACGGCAAGACGACCGAGATCACGATCGACGTCTCGGCGCTGTGCGACACATGCGACGGCTCGGGCGCGAAGGCCGGGACGCGTGCGAAGACCTGCCAGCATTGCGGCGGCCACGGGAAAGTCCGTGCGCAGCAGGGCTTCTTCGTGGTCGAGCGCGCCTGCCCGGTCTGCAACGGCGCCGGCGAAGTCATCGCGGATCCGTGCCCGGATTGCCGTGGCGAAGGTCGTGTCGAGAAGACCAAGACGCTGTCGATCAACGTCCCCCCCGGCGTCGACGAAGGCACGCGCATCCGCATGTCGGGTGAAGGCGAGGCGGGCGCACGCGGCGCGCCGTCCGGCGACCTCTACATCTTCCTCCACGTCACCAAGCACAATCTGTTCGAGCGCGAAGGCACGACCCTCTTCGCGCGCGCGCCGATCAGCTTCACGGTCGCGTCGCTCGGCGGGGCGCTGTCGATCCCCGGCCTCGACGGCCGCACGCACGAGGTGAAGATCCCCGCCGGCATCCAGTCTGGCAAGCAGCTCCGCCAGCGTGGTGCCGGCATGCCGGTCCTCCAAGGCCGCGGCCACGGTGACCTGGTCGTCCAGATCGACGTCGAAACCCCCACGCGTCTCAGCAACCGCCAGAAGGAACTGCTCGAGATGTTCCGAGAGACGGAAACGGGCGACGAATGCCCGGCCAGCCAGGGCTTCTTCGCCAAGCTGAAGGGCGTGTTCGCGGGGGAATAAATGAGCCGGAAGGTGATGTGGACAAGCATCACCTTCCGGGGGATCATGTCTCAGCCTGCCAATGCAGTCGTTGGTACGCTCATAAGTTCGACCATCCCCTTAGTGCCTCTCGCTCCATCGGTTCCCGCCGGGGCGTTTGCCGGGCTAGTGCCTGCTTCCCCGCCATGCCCGCCGTGGCAGAAACGGCTTCCATGACCGCCGGGACCGCCATTCCCGCCCTTTCCGGACCGGCCGGCAAGACCATTTCCGCCGCCGCTTCCTCCTTGGTTCTGGATCGAGGCGTAGCTAAACTGGCCAACCCCCCGAGCGGTCGAGATGAAGGTTACGTTACCGCCGTCGCCGCCGCGTCCACCGTCTCCTCCGCGGCCGCCAATTTTGCCGTCTTCACCGCGGCTGCCGTCACCGCCGCCGCGTCGGCAAGAGAATGGCCCATCGGAACCACGGTGACCGCGTTCTCCGGCACGGCCGTCGGCACCAGCGCCACCGCGACCACCGTCCCCGCCGGCAACCCCGCGAAACTTGAGCGCCAGATTTATCAGCCGAGGTGTCGCATCGTCGCCGACGGAGAAATGATCGACCACGAAATATACGTGGGGCAGTGCGACGCTCGCGCCACCACCACCGGCGGCGCCGTCAGTGCCATCCGCTCCGTTGGCTGCGGTGGGCGCCTCGAACCGAATGCGATAGCTTGAGGTCGTATCGGGAAATTTGACGTCGTTTGCTGCGATAACGACAAAGGGTGCACTGGTGGCACCAAGGACCAGTTCGCTGTCGGCCGAAAAACTGATGACGTCGGCCTTGAGGATTGCACCTGCAAATGGCTCCGATCCGTTGACCGGAAACAGCGTTTGGCGTCGCGACGTGTTTGCCAGCAGCAGTCGGACTTCCGCGGGCAACGCGGCGTCGAGCGAAGGCAGCGATTTGGGCAGTTCGTCTTGCGCATGGGCGGGGAGCGCGAACAGCGTGGACAAAAGCAGAAGACGGTGCAGGCGCATGGAAATCTCCCCGGTCAGGCCAGCGCGTACGGCCAGCGGACAGGGATTTTGCGATGCTATGGGTCAAAGTGCCAGATGCACTGCAACCGTTCCTGCGGGGTCGGGAACGAAACCGATCCGCTTCGGATCGACCGCGTAAACCTGGGCCCTAGCCGCGCCCCCTCGGGAGGGGGCGGGCGGGCCGATGGATCAGAGGGCGGTGATGACCACCCCGACCACCAGCGCTTGAGCCGCGATCGCCAGCATGGTGCTGGTCACGGTTTCGAACATGCGCATGGGTAGGTCTCCGATGCCGGAACAATATCCGGCAAGCGGGATATGGGCTTAGTTGCGCTATGTCGCAATTTTGTAACACGTAATCGCAATTGCGTTGCGTGCATCTTAGCGCGGTCTTGGGACCGTCCAGCGTCTAGCTCCGTCCGTCATCCTGACGAAAGTCAGGATCCAGAGCCAGGCAGGACGGCGCTTTGTTACTCTGGATCCTGACTTTCGTCAGGATGACGAGGGGAGTCAGGCCGAGCCGAACACCCGGGTGAAGATCGTGTCGACGTGCTTAAGATGATAGCCGAGGTCGAACTTGTCCTCGAGTTCGACATCGCTCAGCGTCACTTCCGGGTCCGCCTTCAGCAGTTCGAGCAGCGACAGCGCGCCATCCGAATCCCATACCTTCATCGCGTTGCGCTGGACCAGGCGATACGCGTCCTCGCGGCTCACGCCCGCCTGCGTCAGCGCCAGCAGCACGCGCTGCGAATGGATGAGGCCACCCATCTTGTTGAGGTTCTTCAACATCCGCTCGGGGTAGACGACCAGCTTGTCCATCACCCCGGTCAGCCGCGCCAGCGCGAAGTCGAGCGTGATCGTCGCATCCGGGCCGATGTACCGCTCGACCGACGAGTGCGAGATATCACGCTCATGCCACAGCGCGACGTTCTCCATCGCCGGCGTGACGTACCCGCGCACCATCCGCGCGAGGCCCGTGAGGTTTTCGGTCAGCACGGGATTGCGTTTGTGCGGCATCGCCGACGAGCCCTTCTGGCCGGGCGAGAAGAACTCTTCCGCCTCAAGCACTTCGGTGCGCTGCAGATGGCGTACTTCGGTCGCGAGCCGCTCGATCGAGCTGGCGATCACACCCAGCGTCGCAAAGAACATTGCATGGCGATCGCGCGGGATGACCTGCGTCGAGACCGGCTCGACCGACAGCCCAAGCTTGCCCGCAACATACTCTTCCACGAACGGATCGATGTTGGCGAACGTGCCGACCGCGCCCGAGATCGCGCAGGTCGCGACGTCCTCGCGCGCCGCCACCAGGCGTGCGCGGTTGCGTGCGAACTCGGCATGCGCCTGCGCCAGCTTCAGCCCGAACGTCACCGGCTCGGCGTGGATGCCGTGGCTGCGACCGATCGTCGGCGTCATCTTGTGTTCGCGTGCGCGGCGTTCGAGCACGACGAGCAGCGCGTCGAGATCGGCGATCAGAATGTCGCTCGCCTTCGCTAACTGCACGGCCAGGCACGTGTCGAGCACGTCGGACGAGGTCATCCCCTGGTGCATGAAGCGCGCTTCAGGGCCGACATGCTCGGCGACGTTGGTCAGGAAGGCGATGACGTCGTGCTTGGTCTCGCGCTCGATCTCGTCGATCCGGTCGACCTCGAACGCGCCCTTTTCCCAGATCGCGGCGGCGGCTTCCTTGGGGACCACGCCGAGTTCGGCGAGCGCGTCGGTGGCGTGTGCCTCGATCTCGAACCAGATCTTGAAGCGCGCTTCGGGCGTCCAGATCGCGACCATGTCGGGGCGGGAATAGCGGGGGACCATCGGGTTTCCTCGGGAGCGTGAAGGGTAGGGCGCATCGCGTGCCATCCGGCCCGCGGTTGCCCGCGAAACGCGGTAGCAGGACGCAGGAGAAGGTTCAAATCACCGGCAAGGGGTTATGTATCGAAGTACGTCGGCGTATACCGATAATAGATTGATCGCGGTATCGAGACTATAATCGGATCGATAGCACGAGCCTTCAGTACAAGCGTAGAACTGCATTGGAGATATGCAATGTTGAAATTTGCTATGATTGCAGGTGTGGCGATGATCGCTGCGCCGGTATTGGCGCAAACCACGACCGGGCCGGTGCAGGGCTCGCCATCCGGTACGGCTGCTGTTCCATCCAGTACGCCCGGCGATGGTTCTGTATCCGGACAACAGGGCACGCCGACCGACGCGGTGCCGATGCAGTCCGCCGCGCGCGAACAGCCGGCGACGGGCAGTCAGGTGGCACAGGTCGTCGACACCGAATTTCCGACCTATGACAAGAACGGGGATGGCAAGCTCAGCGCGACGGAGTTCGGCGGCTGGATGGTTGCGCTGAAGAGCAAGACCGACCCGACGACCAAGCCGGATGCGCCCGAGACGAAGAAGTGGGTCTCCACGGCGTTTGCGCAGGCCGATACCGACAAGAACAAGTCGTTGACGAAGACCGAGCTGACCAGCTTCCTGTCGCAGGGCTGATCTGCCCCGGCCGGGTGACGCCGCCGCCGCATGACACGTTGCACGACACGCCGCAGGATACAGGGTCGTCGAATGCGTTCGGCGGCCTTTTCGGTCAGGTGCCAAGCGTTCCCGTCGCCATCAGGGACAGGAACGGGCTGCGGACGGCGTCCGAGGCGCCGGCGAGCAGCCGCCGCATACGCGCGTCATACGCGTCCACCGGATCCGTCGCGCGGCGGTGTGCCATTGTCCACCCGCCGAACTGACGGTCGCGGATCGAAATATTGTGCTGCAACGACAGGCCGTGGTGGCGATGATCGTTCAAGATCCGCTCGAACGTCGAGTCGATGCTTGCAGTCGGACCCTCGATCACTTGCAGGAACCGCGTACCGTCGGACCACAGTAAACCGGTGATGCCGTCTATCGCGTTGTTATGGCGCGACTGTTCCAATATTCCCACGAGGTCGGCCTTGTCGCCCGTAACCGTGCTCGAACTGACATAGAGAATTTGGCGCATCGGGTCTCCGGTCTGTCTTGGTGACAGATGGATACTCGGGAATGCGGCGCAGCGTCTTGCCGTGGATCAACCGGTCTTGCGGGCGGCTCGTTCTTCGGCTGCGCGGGTTTCGGCCAGGATCTGGCCTTGCGCTTCGGCGGCACCATCGAGCAGTCGATCCGACGTCTCGGCGGCGGCCTCGGGGGTCAGCGACACCGCGACGCCGTCGGGTCCATCGACCATGACCTGTCCGTGTTCGGCGGTCACCGTCGAGGGTTCGTCGTGCAATCTGTTGTCCACCACCGGGTACTCCTTCGTCAGGTCAACGAAGGTCGCCGTCAAAATACACGGCGATATCCCGGCTCGGCCGCCTATTTTTCACTGCGTTAGATCAATCCCTGCGCGCGCAGACTGACATGGCCGCCGGTGCCCATCACGATATGGTCGTGCACCGTGATGCCGAGCCGCTTGCCCGCCTCGGCGATCGTCCGCGTGATGTCGATGTCGGCGCGGCTGGGGGAGGGGTCGCCGCTCGGGTGGTTGTGGACGAGGATGATCGACGCGGAGCCGAGGTCGATCGCGCGGCGGATGACTTCGCGGACATACACCGCGGCCTGGTCGATCGAGCCCTTGCTCATCACCTCGTCGCGAATCAGCATGTTCTTGGTGTTGAGGTGCAGGACCCGGAAGCGCTCGATCGCATGGTGCGCCATGTCCGCGCGGAGATAGTCGAGCAGCGCCTGCCAGTTGGCGAGTACCGGGCGGTCGCTGACTTGCGATTGCAGCAGGCGGATCGCGGCGGCGTGCGCGATCTTGATCGCCGCGGTCGAGATTTCGCCCATGCCCTTCACCCGGCCGAGCGCCTCGGCATCCGCGGTCAGCACGCCGCCGATCCCGCCGAACTCGCGCATCAGAGCCTTGGCGAGCGCCTTGGTATCGCCGCGGGGGATAGCGATCGCGAGCAGGTATTCGATGAGTTCGTGATCAAGCAACGCGTCGCTGCCGCCTTCGAACAGCCGTTTGCGGAGGCGGCCGCGATGGCCTTTCAGATCGTCCCCCCGGACGTCAGCGTCTTCGTCCGGATCGGCCATTTTGCGATGCTAGCACATCCCTGGGCAATTGCATGACGCCCTCGCTCCCGACTATGCAGGCCGCGAAAGCGTGGCGGAGTGAGTGGGTGACCGAGACGAGCGAGACGGGGGCCGACCCCGGGGCCGACCCTCGCCGTCCTGCGACTGCCCGCCGCGTTGCGCTGGTGATCGCGCTGCTGCTGATCGCAGGGCTGGTCGTGCTGTGGCTGGTACGGAAGCCGATCGCCGAGGGGTTCATCGACCGTGAACTCGCCAAGGCCGGCGTGCCCGCGCGCTACGACATCGCGGACCTCGCGCTGGGTGGCCAGCGATTGACCAACGTCGTGATCGGCAATCCGGCACATCCCGATCTGGTCGCCGACTGGGTCGAGACGCGGACCGGCGTCGGGTTGTCGGGGCCGTATCTGGAGGGCGTGCGCGCGGGGAAGGTCCGGCTGCGTGGGCGACTGGTGGACGGCAAGGTGTCGCTCGGCGCGATCGACAAACTGCTGCCGGCGCCGTCGGGCAAGCCGTTCGCGTTGCCCGCGCTCGACGTATCGGTCGCCGACGGGCGGATGCGGCTGGAGGCGCCGCAAGGGATCGTCGGACTGAAGCTCGCCGGCTCCGGCAAGCTCGACGACGGGTTCCGCGGGTCGTTGGCAGCGATCAGCGAGCGGCTCGATGTCGGCGGGTGCGTGATCGATCGGCTCGCGGCGACGGTGAAGTTGCGGATCGATGCGGCGAAACCGACGATCACGGGGCCGGTGCGCGTGTCGCGATTCGACTGCGGCACGACGCAGGCCGAGCGGATCGTGGCCGATCTGGACGTCGGACTCTCGGCCGCGCTCGATCGCTGGCAGGGCAAGGCGACGCTAAAGACGGGCCCGGCACGGACGCCGGGTGCGACTTTGGCCGGCGTCGAGGGCACGATCGACTTCACCGGAACCGCGGTGGCGACTGGCGGCAAGGCGAACATCGCCGCCGATACCGTTCGCACCACCGAGGGCGGCGCGCGGCGGGTTGCGTTCGCGGGCACCTACCGGATCGGCCGGCAGATCGCGTTCGACGGGCGTGTCCAGGCGAGCGGGGCGGCAGTGGCGCAGAAGCGACTCGCGGGGCTGGCGGGAATAGGCGGAGCAGCGGCGGGGACGCCCGTAGCGCCGTTGGCGACCGCGGTGACGCAGGCGGTCCAGAAGGCCGGCCGCGGATTTGCCGCGGACGCCGACGTTCAAGTGCGGATCGACGGCGGGCGCGGCAAGGCGATGCTGTCCCGTCTCGCGCTCGCCTCCGCCAGTGGGGCGCGGGTGGCGCTTGGTGGCGGGAGCGGGGTTGCGTTCGGCTGGCCGAATGGTGGCGTGCGGCTCGACACGGTTCTTGCGATGCGTGGCGGTGGCTTGCCCGAGGCGCGAGTAACGCTCGCGCAAGCGAAACCGGGCGCAGCGATCCGCGGCGTCGCCACCATCGCGCCCTATGCGGCGGGTGGCGCGCGACTGGCGCTGACGCCTGTAACCTTCAGCGCGACTCCGGGCGGTGCAACCTCGATCGCGACGCGTGTCACGCTCGGGGGGCCGATCGGTGCGGGCGGTCCCGCCAACCGGGTCGATGGCCTGTCGATGCCGGTTGCGGCGCTTTGGGACGGTCGCGGGCGGCTGGTCGTCAACACCGGTTGCGCGCCGCTGGCAGTCCAGCGCTTTGCGATCTCCGGGCTTGTACTCGATCCGTCGCGGCTGACCTTGTGCCCGGTGGACGGCGCGCTGGTGCAGGTCGACGGCGCGCGGGTCAGCGGTGGTGCGAAGATCGCCGCGGCCAAGCTCGGTGGGCGACTCGGCACTACCCCGATCACGCTGGCGACGGCGGGAGCGACCGTCCGGCTGGCGGATCGCGGCTTTGCGATCGACGGCGTGCAGACCCGGATCGGCGCGCCCGAACGTGTCACGCGGCTCGACTTCGCCACCGTCACGGGCCGCATGACCGGGCAGGGCGTGGCGGGCGCGTTTACGGGTGGCTCGGGACAGATCGCCAACGTGCCGCTGCTGCTCGGCGAAGCCGCCGGCGACTGGACGCTCGTCAAAGGCGCGCTCAACCTCACCGGCGCGATGGGGGTATCCGATGCCGCGCCGACCCCGCGCTTCAAGCCGCTTGCTGCCCGCAGCGTTACGCTCGCGCTCGTCAACGGCACGATCACCGCGGCCGGCACGCTGTTCGAGCCGACCACCAACACCAAGGTCGCCGACGTCACGCTGACCCACGCTCTCGGCGCGGGGGCAGGCAAGGCCGACCTCGCCGTCCCCGCGATCGCGTTCGCCAAGGACAAGCTGCAACCCGACGCACTGACCCCACTGACCTTCGGTGTTATCGCCGACGTCAACGGATCTGTCAGCGGCGAGGGGCACATCGCCTGGAACCCCGACGGCGTGACCAGCACCGGCGTGTTCCGCACCGCCGGCACCGATCTCGCTGCCGCATTCGGCCCGGTCACGGGAATCGCGACCGAGATCCGCTTCACCGACCTGCTCAACCTCCAGAGCGCGCCCGGGCAGGTGGCGACGATCCGCACGCTCAACCCCGGCATCCCGGTCACCGACGGCACGATCCGCTACCAGACGCTGCCCGGCGCGCGCGTGCAGGTCGAGGGCGGGCGGTGGCCGTTCGCGGGGGGATCGCTGACGCTCGACCCGACGCTGCTCGATTTCTCCGCGCAGTCCGAGCGGCGGATGACGTTCCACGTTGCCAACATGGCGGCCGACCAGTTCTTGCAACAGTTCGATTTCAAGAATCTCGATGCGACCGGGATCTTCGACGGCGTGCTGCCGATGATCTTCGACGAGACCGGCGGTCGGATCGAAGGCGGTGACCTGCGAGTCCGGCCGGGCGGCGGCACGCTCGCCTATGTCGGCGATCTCAGCCAGAAGGATCTCGGCATGTGGGCGAACATCGCGTTCCAGGCGCTGAAGTCGCTGCGGTATCAGTCGTTGCGGGTCGGCATGAACGGGCCGCTCGCGGGTGAGATGGTGACGGACGTCCGCTTTGCCGGGATCAGCCAGGGCGAGGGCGCGAAGGCGAACTTCATCGTCCGGCGCCTGCAGAAACTGCCGTTCGTATTCAATATCCGGATCAAGGCGCCGTTCCGCGGTCTGCTCGATTCGGCACAGAGCTTCTACGATCCGAAGCGGCTGATCCAGCGCAACCTGCCGGCCTTGTTGCAACAGCAGGCCGCGCCGCCGCCCCCCAACCCAACGCCCAAATTTCCACCCATTCAGCCTCCCGCAAGCAGGATCGTGCCATGACCGAAACAGGATTGAAGAAGCTGGAGCAAAGGCCGATCTTGCAGATGATGACGAGGACGATCGCGATTATCGGGCTGACGGCGGCCTTGCCGGGCTGCATCAACGTGTCGGCGCCCGACAAGCCGATCGAGATCAACCTCAACATCAACGTCACGCAGGAAGTGGTCTATCGTCTCGATGGCGAGGCGAAATCGTTGATCCAGCAGAATCCGGGGATATTCTAAGATGAAGACCAAGGTCCTTATGATGGTTGCCGCAGCGGCGGCTCTCGGTGGCCTGTCTGTTGCGGCAACCGCGCAGCGCGATCCGGCCTACGCCGCGGCGCGTGCCGGTGGTGAGGTCGGCGAGCAGCCGGACGGGTATCTGGGCCTCGTCGGCGCGGCGAGCGGCGATTTGCGCGCGCTGGTCAACAACATCAATATCCAGCGCAAGTCGGCGTACACGGCAAAGGCACAGGCGAGCGGCGCGACGGTCGAGCAGCTCGCCTTCACGAGCGGCTGCAACCTGATCATGCAGACCAACCCCGGCGAGAAGTACAAGACCCCCAACGGCGTCTGGAAGACCCGCACCGCCGGCGCCCCCGAACGCGATTCGCGCTGCGTCTGATTCGAAGGCCGTCGCGTAGCCCTCAACCGTCACCCCAGCGAACGCTGGGGTCTCGTGCGGCAGGGGGACGCTCCGTTACCGGGAGCCCCCAGCTTCCGCTGGGGTGACGATTGGGGGGTGGCGGGTTCTCTGCGGAACCAAGCCACATCATGACACGCAATTCACACCGGTTGACTTGCACCCCCCCCTTTTCTAAACGGACCGCGCCTTGGCGGGATCGCTCGTCGCTGCTTGCTTCCTCCCCGATGCGAAATCAGGTGGAGGAACGTGCGTGGCGGAGATCGAACCCGGACAGGACCCCCAGGGTGTTGAAGATCCGCGACTTTCCGCGCTCGATGAGCGATTGCGAGAGGCGCAGCATCGGGAAACGCTCGCAAAGGGGCAGAAGGGGGCGGATGCCGAGCGGGGGTACTCGCAAGGCAATCGCGTCATTTCCGCTCTGATCGGGAGTCTCGTAGGCAGTGCGCTGATCGGGTGGTTGATAGACCATTGGTTCGGCACTGGCCCTTGGGGACTGATCGTGCTGCTGTTCCTCGGGATAGCGGTCGCGTTCAGGCAGATCATTCGAATTTCAGGCGAACGCCCGGAGTAACCGGGCGTTTGTCGTATCAAGACGGCAGGGATTCCACGTGGCGGCAGAACAGGGCGGCAAGATCGATCCGATGCACCAGTTCCTGATCGAGCCGGCGTTCGGCTCGCACTGGATCGTAGGTGGTTATGACCTGTCGTTTACCAATTCCGCATTGTGGATGGTGGTGACGCTGGTCGCGCTTTGGGCGTTCATGATCGGTGGCATGAAGCGTGAGCTCGTCCCCGGTCGCTGGCAGATGGCGGTCGAGGGCTTCACCGGCTTCATCTCGGGCATGCTCGAGCAGAATGTCGGCCCGGGCGGCAAGCGCTTCGTGCCTTACGTCTTCTCTCTGTTCATGTTCATCCTGTTCGCGAACATCATTGGGCTCTTGCCGTTCGGCATCGTCCCCGGCGTGCACCCGTTCACGGTGACCAGCCACATGACCGTCACCGGCGTGCTGGCGCTGATCAGCTTCGCGATCGTGCTGCTCGTCGGCTTCGGCAAGCACGGCTTCCACTTCTTCTCGCTGTTCGTGCCGAGCGGTACGCCCGCACTGATGATCCCGCTGATCTTCGTGGTCGAGCTGATGTCGTTCCTGGTGCGTCCGTTCTCGCTCGGTCTGCGACTGTTCGTGGCGATGACCGCGGGGCATATCCTGCTCAAGGTGCTGGCCGCGTTCGTGATCAACGGCCTGAACCTTGGCGGGATGTATATCGGTCTGGTGAGCGCGCCGAGCATGCTGCTGATGATCGGCATCACGCTGCTCGAGCTGCTGGTCGCCGCGATCCAGGCATACGTGTTCGCGTTGCTGACGTCGGTCTATCTGAACGACGCGGTCAATCTTCACTAAGTTTTCCATTACCTAACTGACTTTCAAAGGGAATTTACCATGGACGCACAAGCAGCAAAGATGATCGGTGCCGGCCTCGCAGCGATCGGCATGGGCCTCGCAGCACTCGGCGTGGGCAACGTGTTCGCACAGTTCCTCGCCGGCGCTCTCCGCAACCCGGGCGCGGCGGACAGCCAGCAGGGCCGTCTGTTCATCGGTTTCGCAGCAGCCGAGCTTCTCGGTCTGCTCGCCTTCGTCACGATGATCATCCTCGTGTTCGTCGCCTAACAACTCGCTGAATTGGCCGGGCGACCGCGCCCGGCCGTTTCACGAAGGACCGACATGCCCCAGATTTCCCAGATAGCCGCTACCTACGCCTCGCAGATCTTCTGGCTGCTCCTCACCTTCGGCATCCTGTATTTCGGGATCGGCAAGGGAATGGTGCCAAAGATCGTGTCCAACGTGGACTCGCGCGAAGGCCGAATCGCGGGCGATCTGGCGGCAGCGGTCGCTGCCCGTACGCAGGCCGATACGGTCCAGGCGAACTGGCAGGCCGAGATGGACGCGGCCCGCGTCGCGGCACAGGCCGAAACGGCTGCCGCTGCGAAGCGTGCGGCGACCGCATTCGAGCAGCAGGTCCATGCGGCCGACGCCGAACTCGCCGAGCGTCTGGGTCATCACGATCTGGCGGTCGCGAACGCCAAGGCCGAGGCGCTCTCGAACTTGCAGGGTGTCGCCGCCGAAGCAGCACAGCAATTGGCCGCCAAGGTCGCTGGTCTCCAGGTCAGCCTGGACGCGGCGACCGACGCGGTACGCAGGACGACGGCGCATGGCTAATCCAGATTCGGCCGCAAAGGTCATCCACGAAGAGGGCATGGCGCCCGAAGGTGCGATCGACAACCAGGGCATCCAGGGTCACACGACCGCGCCCGGCGGCGTCGAGCATGTCGCCGATCCGACCGCGCTCGGCCTGACCTCGACCGGCTGGGTCGCGGTAGCGATGATCGTCGTCATCCTGCTGATGATCTGGAAGAAGGTTCCGGGCATGATCGGCAAGATGCTCGATACGCGCATCGCTGGCATTCGCACGCAGCTCGACGAAGCCAAGGCGCTTCGCGCCGAAGCCGAAGCGATCCGCACCGAGTATGAGGCAAAAGCCAAGACCGCGCACGTCGAAGCCGAAGCCATGAAGGCCCACGCACATCACGAAGCCGCGGCGATCATCGCCAAGGCCAAGGCTGGCGCCGAGGACCTCATGACCCGTCGCGCGAAGATGGCCGAGGATAAGATCGCTGCCGCCGAGCGCGCCGCGATCGCCGAGGTCCGCGCGCGCGCGGCGGATGCTGCGGCGAAGGCTGCCGGTATCCTCATCGCCGAGCACCACGACGCCGCCGCCGACCGCATGATGGTCGACCGCTCGATCTCCGGTCTCAGCCGCCTCAACTAAGCGGGCTAGGGCGGCGATCTGCTCACCTGCTGTTCCCCCGCGAAGGCGGGGGCCCAGGGTTACAAGCGTTATCCTATGAGATCCTGGACCCCCGCCTGCGCGGGGGAACGGAACAGCGCCTATCGCGCTAAACCTCTCAACTATTGACGGCCGTCTCTTCCCGGGTTTCCGGCGGCCGAGTCTCCAATCTGAGCCCGTTGGAGAACACCTATGTCCTGGCTCATCCTCGCCGTCGCCGTCGTCACCGAAATCTGCTGGGCGCTCAGCCTGAAATGGGCGGCCACCCTTGCTACGTGGCAGGCCTCCAGCGTCCCGATCATCCTCAGCTTCGTCAACATGGGCCTGCTCGCGCTCGCGATGCGCGGCCTCCCCGCCGGCACCGCCTACGCGATCTGGACCGGAGCGGGCGCGATCGGCGTGATCATCGGTGGCGTCATCCTGTTCGGCGACAAGGTCAGCGGCATCCAGGCCTGCTTCATGGCCCTGACCGTAGTCGGCATCGTCGGCACCAAGGTCTTCGCCCAAGCCTGACACTCTTCGCCCGCATTGAGAAGGGTGATTCACGCGAAGGCGCAAAGGCGCGAAGAGAAGTATGGTTCACGCGGAGACGCGGAGACGCGGAGGTGTTGCGCTTCGGGCTGATGTGTCGGAAAACCGCAAGCTGATGTGAGCCTTCGGCGATTTTGAGCGAGCGCTGCCGCCATAATCTTCTCTCCGCGTCTCCGCGTCTCCGCGTGAACCAAACTTCTTCTCTTCGCGCCGTCGCGCCTTCGCGTGAACATCACTGCCTGGCGCTGGCATAACCCCCTCGCACTCCCTAGATTCCTTAGCGATGTCCTCCCCCAATTCCCCCGACCGGTTCAACGAAGACAAATCCACGTTCGCCGTCCGCGGCGGCGGTGAAGCGCCTGATCTCGCGGCAGGCGTAGCGGCGATCAGGAACGTGCTCGACACGCTGCCGATCCGCCCCGGCGTCTACCGCATGCAGGACGCGCGCGGCGACGTGCTCTACGTCGGCAAGGCGCGTGCGCTGCGGAACCGCGTCGCGAACTACGTCCAGGTCGAGCGGCTGACGAAACGCCTCCAGCGGATGGTGTCGCAGACGCGATCCATGACGATCGTCACCACGAACAACGAAGCCGAGGCGCTGCTGCTCGAATCGCAGCTCATCAAGCGCTACCGCCCTGCCTACAACGTGCTGCTACGCGACGATAAGAGCTTCCCGTTCATCCTCCTGCGCGACGACCACGCCTTCCCGCGCGTCCAGAAGCACCGCGGCGCGCGCCGGGCAAAAGGCAATTACTACGGCCCGTTCGCCAGCGCCGGGTCGGTCAACAACACGCTAAACGCGCTCCAGAAGCTGTTCCTCCTGCGCAGCTGCACCGACAGCTTTTTCAAGACCCGCGACCGACCGTGCCTGCTCTATCAAATCAAGCGCTGCTCCGCGCCGTGCGTCGGTCGAATCGACGAGGCCGCGTACCGGGAACTGACAGAGGATGCGAAGGCGTTCCTCGGCGGCAAGTCGACCGGCGTTCAGGCCAAGCTCGGCGCGCAGATGCAGGCCGCCGCCGAGAACATGGACTTCGAATTGGCGGCGCTCCTCCGCGATCGTCTCCGTGCGCTCACCTTCATCCAGGGCACGCAGGCGATCAACGCGGAAGGGGTGGGCGACGCCGATATCTTTGCGATGGCGTGCAAGGACGGCCTGATCGGCATCCAGGCGTTCTTTATCCGCGGCGGCCAGAACTGGGGGCATCGCAGCTTCTTCCCGCAGCACACCAACGACGTCCCCGAGGACGAGGTGCTGACCAGCTTCCTCGGCCAGTTCTATGAAGAGGTTCCGCCCCCCAAGCAGATCCTGCTCGACCGCGAACTGACGGAAGGCGCGCTGCTTGCCGAAGCACTAGGCGAACGCGCCGGCTACAAGATCGCGCTGCAGGTCCCGCAGCGGGGCGATCGCCGCCGCCTGATGGACCAGGCCAAGCGCAACGCGATCGAGGCGATCGAACGTCGCCAGGCCGAATCGACCACGCAGGCAAAACTCCTGCGCGAAGTCGCCGACCTGTTCGACCTCGCCGAGCCGCCCGAGCGCATCGAGATCTACGACAACAGCCACATCCAAGGCACCGCCGCGACCGGCGCGATGGTCGTCGCGGGGCCGGAGGGCTTTCGGAAAGGCCAGTATCGAAAGTTCAACATCAAGAACAAGGATACCGCGCCCGGCGACGATTTCGCGATGATGCGCGAAGTCTTCACGCGCCGGTTTTCCCGCGCGCAGGCCGAGGACCCCGATCGCGATTCGGGCGACTGGCCGGATCTGGTGCTGATCGATGGTGGCAGGGGCCAGCTCAACACGGTGAAGGCCGCGCTCGAGGAGATCGGCGTCGAGGACGTGTGTCTGGTCGGGATCGCCAAGGGCCCCGAACACGGTCGCGATGGTCGCGAGGTGTTCCACATGCTCGACGGCCGCGAGTTCCAGCTCCCCGTCAACGCCCCGGTGCTGTTCTACCTCCAGCGCCTGCGCGACGAGGTCCACCGGTTCGCGATCGGCGTCCACCGCGACAAGCGCAGCAAGGCGATCGGCGCCAGCCCGCTCGACGAGGTCCCTGGCATCGGCCCCGCACGCAAGAAGGCGTTGCTGATGCACTTCGGCACTGGACGCGCGGTGCGCAACGCGAGCCTGCAGGACCTGCAACAGGCGCCGGGCGTTTCCGCGGGGGTCGCGCAACAAGTGTATGATTTCTATCATTCTCGTTAGAGTTTCGGGGCTTGTTTGGGTATTCCTCGACCGGAAGCGAGGGGGGGCAGAGGGCAGTGCAACGCAATCTTCATGACCGTTTGTTACGAATGGTTACGTGACCACGCCCGTGTTTCTTACCGTCGACACGGAGTTCGCGTGGCGGCACCATGTCGCGGGGCTCGACGTCGATGCGATCTATGTGCGCTCGCTGGAGCCCGCCGGCGTCGGCCTCGGTTACCAGCTTGCGGAGCTCGCACGGCATGATCTGAAGGCGTGCTTCTTCGTCGATCCGATGCCGGCGATCACCTTCGGACTCGCGCCCGTGCGCCGCATGATCGAGACGATCCTCGAAGCCGGGCAGGAGGTGCAGCTTCACCTTCACCCCAACTGGACGACCGCGCGGGTCGGCGACCACGGCGCCGCGCATGACCGGTTCGCGCTGTTCGACTACAGCCTTGCCGAACAGACCGACCTGCTCGTGCGCGCCACCGAATTGCTGGTCGAGGCCGGTGCGCCCACGCCGATCGCGTTTCGCGCCGGCAGCTATGCCGCGAACGACGACACGCTGACCGCGCTCGCGACGCTCGGTTTCCGCTATGACAGCAGTCACAACGGCTCCGAAGCGCCGGGATCGAGCCGGATCTCGTTATCCCCACGCCAGATCGCACCGGTCCGCTCGTCGCCCGATGGCGATCTGGTCGAGGTGCCCGTCACCGTCATCGAGGATCTACGCGGCCGGATCCGCACGTTCCAGCTCTGTGCGCTATCCGCGGGCGAAAGCTACGACGCGCTCGAACACGCCGCGGTGTCGCACCATGCGGCGGTGACGATCGTGTCGCATGGTTTCGAACTCGCCAACCGCCGCGGCACGCGCGCGAATGGCGTCCACGTCCGCCGCTTCCAGGCGTTGTGCGCCATGCTCGCGGAGATGCGCGACGTGCTGCCGACCACGCATTTCGCCGATCGCCCGGTTTTGGCGCTCGATCACGCAGACGTGCCGCTCGGTCCCGATCCGCTGCGCACCCGCTGGCGTCAGGCCGAGCAACTCTGGTCCAACTGGATTTCCGAACGCCCTCGATCGCGACGTCGCTGACGTCCGCCGGTAATCGCTGGGCCCTCCCGCTCGCCATCACGGAGCGCTAAGGGACCCCATGCACCTCCGCGCAACCGCTATCGTCGTCGCCGTTCGCCAGCACGGCGAGCATGGCGCGATCGTGCGTGCGCTCACCCGAAACGACGGCGTCCAGCCCGGCTACGTCCGCGGCGGGCGGTCGCGCGCCATGCGCCCGGTGCTGCTTCAGGCCAACGTCATTCAGGGCGAATGGCGTGCGCGCACCGGCGAGCAACTCGCTTCGCTGACCGCCGAACTGGTCCACAGCCGTGCGACGCTCCACGGCGAGCCGCTCGCCGCCGGTGCGCTCGAATGGGCCACCGCGCTGGCCGCTGCCGCGCTCCCCGAAGCGCAGCCCTATCCGCAGATCCACGATGCGCTCGACGGCGTGCTCGGTGCGATCGAAAGCGCGCCATCCGCCCGCGGTTGGGCCGCGGCGTTGGTCCGGTACGAATTACTAGTGTTGGCGGAACTGGGGTTCGGGCTCGATCTGGACCGCTGCGTCGCAACCGGAGCGGAGGACGATCTCGGCTTCGTGTCGCCCAAGAGCGGCGCGGCGGTCTCGCGCGGGGCGGCGTTCGGGTATGAGGGCAAGCTGCTGCGATTGCCGCAGTTTCTGATGAGCGGCGGAGAAGCCGACTGGCCCGATATCTTCGATGGCCTGCGTCTCACGGGACATTTTCTCGCCCGCGACATCCTCGTCGACCGCCGCGCCGATCCACTCGCCGCGCGCGACCGGCTGGTGGATCGCCTGAAAAGGGCGGTTGCGTGAGCGCGCACCGCCCGGCAAGGGGCCGCCAGGAGAAACGCACATGCCCTTGATCGCGATACTGGCCGGCGACGGCATCGGACCCGAAGTCACTGCAGAAGCGCGCCGGGTGCTCGATACGCTCGGTCTCGACCTCAGCTATGAAGAAGGGCTCGTCGGCGGTGCCGCGTACAAGGCCGCGGGTCATCCGCTTCCGCCCGAGACGCTCGAACTCGCCAAGCGCGCCGACGCGATCCTGTTCGGTGCTGTCGGCGATCCCGACTGCGATGCGCTCGAACGCCAGTTCCGCCCCGAACAGGCCATCCTCGGCCTGCGCAAGGAACTCGGCCTGTTCGCCAACCTTCGCCCCGCCAAGTTGTTCGCGGGTCTCGAGGACGCATCCGCGCTCCGTCCAGAGATCGCCCGGTCGATCGACATGGTCATCGTCCGCGAACTGACCGGCGACGTGTATTTCGGCGCGAAGGGCATCCGCACCACCGCCGACGGCTTGCGCGAAGGCCATGACGAGATGCGCTACGACGAGACCGAGATCGCGCGCATTGCTCGCGTCGGCTTCGAGACCGCGCGCACGCGCAAAGCCAAGCTGCTTTCGGTCGACAAGGCCAACGTCCTCGAGACCTCGCAGCTCTGGCGTGACGTCGTGATCGAGGTGTCGGCCGACTATCCTGACGTCGCGCTGAGCCACATGTACGTCGACAACGCGGCGATGCAGATGGTGCGCAACCCGGGCCAGTTCGACGTGATCGTCACCGGCAACCTCTTCGGCGACATCCTCTCGGACGAGGCATCGATGTGCGCCGGCTCGATCGGCATGCTGCCGTCCGCCGCGCTCAACGACTCGAACAAGGGCATGTACGAGCCGATTCACGGCAGCGCCCCCGACATCGCAGGGCAGGGCAAGGCCAACCCCTGCGCCGCGATCCTGTCCGCGGCGATGATGCTGCGCCACTCGCTCGACCTGCCCGAAGCCGCCGACCGGATCGAGGCTGCGGTGGCAGCCGCGATCCTGGGCGGCGCGCGGACGCCCGATCTCGGTGGCACGCTGACGACCTCCGCGATGGGCGATGCCATTCTCGCCGAACTAGGCTGACCCGATGATCCCGGACCTTCTCGAACTCGCGATCGTCATCCCGACGTTCAATGAGAAGGCCAACGTTCCGACGTTGATCGCCAAGCTCGACCAGGCGCTGATCGGGCGCAACTGGGAGGCGATCTTCGTCGATGACGACAGTCCCGACGGTACCGCCGATGCTGCGCGCGAGATTGCTCGGCTCGACAAGCGGGTCCGCGTGATCCAGCGGATCGGCCGGCGCGGGCTGTCGTCGGCCTGCATCGAGGGAATGTGCGCGACGGCTGCCCCGATCGTCGCGGTGATCGACGGCGATCTCCAGCACGACGAGACGTTGCTGCCGAAGATGCTCGATCTGCTCAAGGACGGCGAGACCGACGTGGCGATCGGCTCGCGCTTCGTCAGCGGCGGCTGCACCGGGGAGTGGGACAGCGACCGTGTCGCCAAGTCGGCGCTCGCCACCAAGCTGTCGCGCCGCGTGTTGAAGTGCGACCTCAACGATCCGATGAGCGGCTTCTTCATGATCCGCACCGACATCGTCCGCCGCCTCGCACCCTCGCTGTCGGCGATCGGCTTCAAGATCCTGCTCGACCTGCTTACCGCCTCGCCGACGCCGCTGCGCTTCGTCGAGGTGCCCTATACCTTCCGCTGCCGTACCGAGGGCGAGAGCAAGCTCGATCACGTCGTCGCGATGGAATATCTGATCGCGATCTACGACCGGATGTTCGGGCGGGTCGTGCCGGTGCGGTTCGCGATGTTCTCGGCGATCGGGGTGTTCGGCGTCGGCATCCACATGGCGGTGCTGACCGCGCTGTTCGTCGGGCTGGGCACGAATTTCGTGATCGGCGAGATCGGGGCGACGCTTGCCGCGCTCACCTTCAACTTCTTCCTCAACAACGCGCTGACCTATCGCGATCGGCGTCTCAAGGGCTGGCGGCAACTGGTCGACGGCTGGGTGTCGTTCGCGGTGATCTGCTCGGTTGGCGCGGTCGCCAATGTCGGCATCGCCGCGTTCCTGTACGAGATGCGTGACGGGGCGTGGGCGGCATCGGCGCTGATCGGCGTGCTGGTCGGTGCGGTGTGGAACTACGCGCTGTCCTCGAAATTCACCTGGGGACGGTACTAGCCGGATCTTTGATCCTCCCCCGCAAGGGGGAGGTGGCTGGCGCTTGCCAGACGGAAGGGGAGGAAGGGGTAACCTCGGTTGCGTGGTCCTCCCCCTCCGTCGCCTTCGGCGCCACCTCCCCCTGGCGGGGGAGGATCGAGACACTCCGCACCCCTCTTCACACCCGCAAGGCTTGTCCCCGGGCTTGTCATCGCGGCTCCCCCCCGGCAAAGCGGCGCGCATGAAGCGCAAGACCGGCCAGGATCGTTCGATCACTCAGAATTGGCGTCCCGCGACGCGCGCCATCCGCGGCGGCACTGCCCGCAGCGAATATGGCGAGACGTCGGAGGCGTTGTTCCTCACCTCGGGCTATTGCTACGACAAGGCCGGCGACGCCGCGGCGCGCTTTGCCGGCGAGCAGGAGGGGATGACCTATTCCCGCCTCCAGAACCCGACCGTGCAGATGCTCGAAGAGCGGATCGCGCTGCTGGAGGGCGCCGAGGCGTGCCGGACGATGGCGACCGGGATGGCGGCGATGACTGCGTCGTTGCTGTGCCAGCTCCAGACCGGCGATCACCTCGTCGGCGGCCGCGCGGCGTTCGGCTCGTGCCGCTGGCTCACCGACACGCTGCTGCCGAAGTTCGGGATCACCACGACGATCGTCGATGCGCGCGATCCGCAGGCGTTTCTCGACGCGGTCCGTCCCGAGACGAAGGTGTTCTTCTTCGAGACGCCCGCCAACCCGACGATGGACATCGCCGACCTCAAGGCGATCTGCGACATCGCGCGCGAGCGTGGCATCACGACGGTAGTCGACAACGCCTTCGCGACGCCGGCCTTGCAGCGGCCGATGGAGTTCGGCGCAGACGTCACCGCGTACAGCGCGACCAAGATGATGGACGGGCAGGGCCGCGTGCTCGCCGGCGCCGTTTGTGGCACCGAGGACTTCATTACCAACACGTTGTTGCCGTTCACACGCAACACGGGGCCGACGCTGTCGCCGTTCAATGCGTGGGTGGTGCTCAAAGGCCTCGAGACGCTCGACCTGCGCATCCACCGCCAGTCCGAGAACGCGATGAAGGTCGGCGAATTCCTCGAAGGCCGCGTCCCCCGCGTGCTGCATCCCTTTCTGCCGAGCCATCCGCAGCACGAATTGGCAAAGCGCCAGATGGACGCATGCGGCCCGATCTTCGCGTTCGAGGTCGAGGGGCGTGAACAGGCGCATGCATTGCTCGACGCGCTCGAACTGGTCGATATCTCGAACAACATCGGCGACTCGCGCTCGCTGATGACGCATCCGGCCTCGACCACGCACGCGAGCGTCTCGCCCGACAAGCAGATCGAGATGGGCGTGACCGAGGGGCTGTTGCGGATCAACGTCGGGCTCGAGGATGCGCAGGACGTGATCGACGACCTCGACCAGGCGCTGCGCCAGGCGGGCCTGTGAAGGCGCTGTTCCCCAACGCGGCGACGACCGATGGGGTGACGGTGCGCGTGTCGGTCAGCTATTTGCCCGAACAGTCCGAGCCCGAGCGTGGTCGCTGGTTCTGGGCGTATCACATCCGCCTCGAGAACGAGGGCACCGAGACCGTCCAGTTGCTCACCCGCCACTGGGTGATCACCGATGGCCGCGGTGCGCGCCATTCGGTCGAAGGCGAAGGCGTGGTCGGCGAACAGCCGGTGATCGAACCGGGTGCGAGCTTCGATTACGTCTCGGGCTGCCCGCTCGCGACCCCATCGGGCGCGATGCAGGGGAGCTACCAGATGGTCCGCGAAGACGGCGCCGTGTTCGCGGTCGAGATTCCCCGCTTCTCGCTGTTCGCCCCCGCGGTGCTGAATTGAAGCGTACGCATCTCCCGCTCAATGGCCTGCGCGTGCTCGACGCGGCCGCGCGGCATCTGTCGTTCACGCGTGCTGCGGACGAGCTGGCGGTGACGCCGGCGGCGGTTGGCCAGCAGATTCGCGCGCTGGAGGATACGCTGGGCGTCGTCCTGTTCCGCCGCACCACGCGCGGGCTCGAACTGACGCCTGAAGCAGAGGCGGGTCTCGGTGCGCTCCGTGGCGGCTTTCTCCAGTTCGAGGAAGCCGTGCGCGCGATGCAGGCCGGGCAGTCGTCGAAATCGCTGACGATCGCAGCGCCGCGCGACCTGACCGAGAAGTGGCTGATGCCGCGGCTCGCCCAGATCGCCGAGGCGGATCCCGAACTGCGCTTCGTGCTGATCACGGCCGACGAGAATGTCGACTTCACCGAAGCCAATCTCGACCTCGCGATCCGCTGGGGCGATGGTCCCGGCGAGCATGAGGGTGAGGCGCTCGAATCCGAGGGCATGGTGACGATCGCCAAGCCCGGCACCGACACTGAGGCGTCGATCGCATGGTCGGGTGAGGACGGCGTCGCGCTGGTCCGCGTCACCGACGCCGGGCTCGCGATCGACGCGGCGGCGGCGGGGCTTGGCCGCGCGACCGTGCCCGAACTGCTTGCCCGCCGCGATCTCGCGCAGGCGCGCGTGCGTCTGATCGGCGAATCGCAGCCGTCGAAGGGGGGTTATTGGCTCGTCGCCCCGCTCCCGCAGTGGCGCCAGAAGAAAGTCCGCGCGCTCGTGGATGCCCTGACCGCGTGAGGCAACCCGGACGCAGACCGCGGCGTGCCGGCGTATCGCCGGTGCTGAAGACGCGTCGGCTGCGGTTGCGGCCGCTCGTCGAGGGCGATGCGCCTGCATTGCACCCGATGCTCGCCGATGCGGAGCTGATGGCTTATTCCGCCGACGGCCCCTTGGGCTCGGTCGACGACGTCCGCACCTACCTCGCCGAGGAGGCAGCGCCGGGCAACCAGCGCACCTGGGCGATCACCCGCACCGGTGACGACCGCGCGATCGGCTGGGTCTCGGGGAGCGAGGCGGACGGCGCAGGGGTGACGGAGATCGGTTTCATCCTCGCGCGGGAGGCCTGGGGGCGAGGGATCGCGCGCGAGGCTGTGTCGGCAGTGATCGATCGGTTGTTCGCGGAAGGCCGGAGTAGGGTGTTCGCCGACGCGGATACCGAGAATACTGCGTCGATCACGTTGCTGGAACGTCTCGGTTTCCGTCGCGAGCGTCTGTTGCGCGACGAGTGGGAAACGCATCTGGGGTTGCGCGACAGCCTGATCTACGGGCTCTGCGCCGATAGCTGGCAGGCGACTGCGCGGGCCTGAGCCCACTTAATAAGCTGTTCTCCTGCGAACGCAGGAGCCCAGGATCACAAACGCCATCTTCAGTTACCCTGGACCCCCGCCTTGGCGGGGGAACGGCATGGGTTGCGTTCGCGCTGTATTTGATCAGCCTATGGGGGCATTCAGCGAAAAGCAGCGACCCTACCGCGCCGCCAACAACGCCAGCGCCCGCCCCATCAACCCCGCAAACCGCATCTCGTTCACACCGTCGTCCGCCCGGTGCCAGTTCCCGGTCGCCGCGTACCAGCGCCCGTCCTTCGCCTGCACCAGATAGTTCAGCGCAATCACCCCAGGCTCGCCGCCGCCCTTGAACCCGACATACCCAAACCGCTTGGCGACCGCCGGATCGACTCCCGCATTGACCGCCAGCACCTCCCGAGTCGTAGCATCCGCTCCCCGCAACCGGTCCAGCAGCCCCGCCATCGCCATCGGGCTGGAAAACCATTCGACGCTGTCGATCGCCACCGGCTTCCCCGCAAACACGGTCGGATCGAGCTTGGCGGTGGAGATCTTCACCGCATTGTCGACCAGCAGCGCCCGCCGCTCGTCCACCGACCCGGCCGCCCAAGCCTTGGTCAGCGCCGGATCCCCCTTGAACGCGAACATCTCGCGCGTCGTCATCACCGGCACGCTGCCACCCGCCGCCGCCGCCATCGCATCGACCTTCGCGCGTCCGAGCGTCGTCAGCAGCGTATCCGTCGCGGTATTGTCGCTGATCGAGATCATCATCGTCGCCAGCGTCTGCACCGTCACCGGCGACCCCGCGGGCCAGGTCTGCAACACGCCCGACGGCAAGGACGGCGCCCCGACCTTCACGACGTCCTCCCAATGCCGCTCGCCGCTCGCCACCTGCCGCGCCAGTTCCGCCAGCACCCAGAGCTTGAACGCCGACCCGAGCGGCGCCGCCACGTCCGCGCGGTATTCTAGGATCGGCTCGGGCCTGCCGCTGCCCAGCGCATACAGTCCGAACCCGCTAGCCCCCGGCAGTGCACGAAACTCTGCTTCGACCTTCGCCAAAGTATCGTCCCGCGCCCCCGTACCCGTGATCAGCAACCCGGTCGCAACATGCGGCACCTCGGGGTCGATCACCAGCCGAACGCTCGCCGTACCCCGCGCATAGCCGACCACGAGATCCGCACTCCATGCCGACGTCGCCGTCAGCGACTCGATCTTTTGCGGCGCGCCGAGCGTGGTCTTCAGCTTTTCGGCAATCACCGAGAACTGCGCCTTGGGCACCTTTTCGCGGAAGCTCGCCGCGAAATACGCGTCATACGCGCCACGCCCGTCCAGGATCGCGACCAACGCATCCGCTTTCGCCCGCAACGCAGGGTCGGCCACCGCGCCCTGCGCCACCGCACCGACCGGCAGCAAAGCCACCGCCAACGCCACCAGCCAGAGCGCGAGCGTGCGCATCAGTTCTTCAGCTTCCAGCCGCTCTTCAGCAACCGGTAGCACAGCGTCGCCAGCACCAGGTCGATCATCAGGATCACGATCCCTCCGATCATCACCGGCGAGTCGGCGATGCCCAGGAACCCGTAGCGGAACCCCGAGATGATGTAGAAGAACGGGTTCGCATGGCTGAACGCGCGGAACGCCGGCGCGAGCTTGTCGACCGAGTAGAACGTCCCCGACAACAGCGACAACGGCGCGATCACGAAGTTGGTGACCGCGGCGGCATGATCGAACTTGTCCGCCCAGATCGACGTCAGCACGCCGAGCAGCGCGAGGAACGTCGCGCCCAGCAACCCGAACCAGATGATCGCGAGCGGTGCATGCGGCGTCACGTGCACACCCGGATACAGCGCCATCGCCGCCCAAACGACGATCCCGACGATCACCGCACGCGTGATCGCGCCGCCGACCAGCGCGGCGAGCAACTCACCCGTCGACAAGGGCGGCTGGAGATAATCGACGATCGTCCCCTGCATCTTGCCGGCCAGCAGCGAGAAGCTGGCATTGGCGAACGCCGGCCCCATCATGCCCTGCGCGATGATCAGCCCCGGCGCGATGAAATCGGCGAAATCGACGATCTGGCCGTCGACCGGCACCGGGCTTTTCGCGCCCGTCGCGATGGTGAACACGATCAGAAACAGCAACGTCGTGATCGCCGGCGCCCACACCGTCTGGAGCTGCACCTTGAAGAACCGGCGCACCTCCTTGATATAGAGGGTTCGCAGGCCCTCCCAGTTCACGCTCTTTATGACGGGAACACCGGGGGCGGAATGCACCGCCGACTGGATTTCACCGATTGGGGGCTGGCTGCTCATGGGAGTTGCGGGTAATCCCTGCCGCTGCCGCCCGCAACCCGGCTTGAAGATTGGCCGACTGACGTAGACTAAGGAACGAACATGTCCTGGACCGACGAGCGCATCGCGACGCTCAAGACGATGTGGGAGGCCGGCCAGACCGCCAGCCAGATCGCCGAAGCACTGGGTGGCGTCAGCCGCAACGCCGTCATCGGCAAGGCGCACCGCCTCGAGCTACAGGCGCGCCCGTCGCCGGTGAAGCCGAACGATCCCGAGGCCAAGGCGGCGGCTGCGGCCGAGGCAACGGCGTCGGCTGCAGCGATGGCTCCCGAGCCGGTCGCGGCACCGGAACCCGTCGAGGTCGAGGCCCCGAAGCCCGCCCCGGTCGCACCGCCCGTCGTGGCAGAGGCCAAGCCTGCGACACCGGTCGAACCAGAGCCGGTCGCCGAAGAGCCTGAGGACGACGAGGACGAGGACGAGGATGAGGACGAGGCTGCTCCGGCCGTCGCCGCGCCCGTCCGCGCGCCGCAGCCGATCCTGCGCTCGGTCGGCCCAGGCGGATTCCTCCGTCAGGCGCCCGGCGAACAGCAGCCGCCCAGCACGCCAGCCCCGCCGCGTCGTCTGGTCCCTGCCAAGCCGTCGGCCGAGATGGCGAACAAGACGAGCCTGCTCGAACTCAACGACCGCATCTGCAAATGGCCACTCGGCCATCCCGGCGAGCCCGACTTCCACTTCTGCGGCAAGGCGGTGAACCCGGGGTTCCCGTATTGCGTCGATCATTGTGGCCATGCCTACCAGGCGCAGCTGCCCCGTCGCGATCGCCGTCCGACTCCGCCGCTGCCCTTCGGCGGTCCGCGGCCGAGATAAGGCGAAGGGCGACCTGCGCCAACCTGGCGCAGGACTCGCCCAAGCCCGGCCGGCGCGGCTAGCCGCGGCCGACGACTTGGGCTTTGCCCATGGCTAGCTTGGTATAGAAAAGGCCGTTTCCTCAGGTGAGGAAGCGGCCTTTCCTCCAACTGCTACCACCCCGGCGAAGGCCGGGGCCCAGTTGGAAAGGTCTCGGTAACTGAGCGCCGCGCGTGTTTAGCAACGTTTCCCAACTGGGCCCCGGCCTTCGCCGGGGTGGTGCTCTATAGCTGAACGTCTTCCGCCCCCTCTTGTTCTCCCGCGAAGGCGGGAGCCCAGACTGGGTCCCCGCCTTCGCGGGGGAACAAACTTTGCATGCAATCAAAAAAGGCGGCTTCCCCGTGTGGGGAAGCGGCCTTTTTCATATCACGCTAGCCATGGGCAAAGCCCATGTCGTCGGCCGCGGCGAGCCGCGCCGGCCGGGCTTGGGCGAGTCCGCTGCCAGCGTGGCAGCGGCCGCCCTTCGCCTCGCCTTAGAACCGAAACGCCACCGTGCCGCGCAGGCTGTGCCAGCGGAAGTTGTCGTCCGAGCGCTTGAACGCAGTGCCAGCCGTGTTCGGCGCGAGCACGAACGGGTTGTTCGCAGGCTGCGTGCCACGCGTTACGAGAACGCGCGCGTCGTCGTCCTGATACTGGTGGAACATGTATTCCATACCGACCGAGATGTTCTTGCCGAGCTTCTGCTCGATGCCACCGCCGCCGGTGATGCCGAACTGGTTCTTCTTGCCGCTCTGCGCATAGGCGTTGGCGGTGTTGCTCGAATAGAAATCACGATTGATGCGCGCATAGCCCGGACCGAACGTACCGTAGAACAGCGTCGTGTTGACCGCATAGCCGACACGACCACGGATCGAGGCTTCCCAGTCGAGGTCGCGCGTCATCGTGTAGAAGGCGGGCGTGGTCGAGAAGGCGGTGACGCTGTCGCGGATGTTCGACTTGCCGAACTCGCCGACGACGCCGACGACGATGTTGCCACGCTGCTGGTCGATGCCGACGCGAGCGTAATAGGCGGTGTTGTCCTTGTCGTTGCGGCAGCCACGGCCACCGACGGCAGGAGCGGTGCTGCTCCGCGCGGCGCCGTTGCAGAAGCCCGGCGAGAACGCGTTGGCGCCGGCAGCGGTCGTGACGGCGTCACCGAAGCGGCCATCGAGATTGCGGTCGAACAGGATCGACGAACCCTCGTCGTTCGGCTGCACGTCATACCCACCGGCCGCACCGAAATAGATGCCGCTGAACGGCGCGTCGGCCGTAACTTCCTGCGCAGTGGCAGGTGCCGCGAACCCCAGCGTAGCGGCGCCAGCGAGCGCCACCATCATCGTCTTGCTCATATTCACTCCCGGAAACTTCATGACAGGTTTTTCATAAACGGCGGATCGCGCGAAATTTATCCCATCGATGCAACAATCTACATCAATGTGGCTTTCCGGTAACACGGAGAACAAACAGAGCCTGTGGCTTTGTCGCAAGCCAGCGGCTACGTTCGCTCCATGGCTGAAGATCTGTTCGCGTCTCCGGGCGCGTCTGGCGGGAAGACCGCTGCAAACACCTATGACGCGTCCTCGATCGAGGTGCTCGAAGGCCTCGAACCCGTACGCCGCCGCCCCGGCATGTACGTCGGCGGCACCGACGAACGCGCACTGCATCACCTCGCCGCCGAAGTGCTCGACAACGCGATGGACGAGGCGGTCGCCGGTCACGCGACGCGGATCGAGGTCACGCTGGAAGCGAACAACCGTTTGACGATCGTCGACAACGGCCGCGGCATCCCGGTCGATCCGCACCCGAAGTTCCCCGACAAGTCCGCGCTGGAGGTCATCCTCTCGACACTCCACTCGGGCGGCAAGTTTGCCGGCAAGGCCTATGCGACATCGGGCGGCCTGCACGGCGTCGGCATCAGCGTCGTCAACGCGCTATCGTCCGACACCGTCGTTGAGGTCGCGCGCGATCGACAACTGTACCGGCAGCGCTTCGCCAAGGGCCTGACGCTCGGCCCGATCGAGCATCTTGGGGCCACGCCCAACCGTCGCGGCACCAGCGTCGCGTTCACGCCCGACACCGAGATCTTCGGCAACGAGCTGAACTTCAAGCCGCAACGCCTCTACAAACTCGTCCGCTCGAAGGCGTATTTGTTCGCAGGCGTCGAGATCCGCTGGCACTGCGCGCCCGACCTGATCGCCGACGACACGCCGGCCCAGGCGGTGTTCCAGTTCCCCGGCGGCCTCGCCGACCACCTCCGCGACCAGATCGCCGGTCGCGAATGCGCAACCTCCGACTTCTTTTCCGGCTCGCAGGATTTCCCGAGCGCGAACGGTGAAACCCAAGGCCGCGTCGAATGGGCGGTCGCGTGGCCGCTGTGGAGCGATGGCTCGTACAGCTGGTATTGCAACACCATCCCGACCCCCGACGGCGGCACGCACGAACAGGGCCTCCGCCAGGCACTGGTCCGCGGGCTTCGCGCGTTCGGCGATCTCGTCGGCAACAAGAAAACCAAGGATATCAGCGCGGACGACGTCATGGTCGGCAGCGAGCTGATGCTGTCGGTCTTCATCCGCGAACCGCAATTCCAGAGCCAGACCAAGGATCGCCTCACCAGCCCCGAAGCCGCCGGCCTCGTAGAGAAGGCGGTGCGCGATCATTTTGACCATTTCCTCAGCCACAACATGGAGCGCGGCAAGGCGCTGCTGAACTATGTGCTGGAGCGGATGGACGAGCGCCTGCGCCGCAAGCAGGAACGCGACGTCAAGCGCAAGACCGCCACTTCCGCGCGGAAGCTGCGCCTGCCGGGCAAGTTGACCGATTGCTCGGCGAACTCGCCAGAGGGCACGGAACTCTTCATCGTCGAGGGCGATTCGGCTGGTGGCTCGGCCAAGCAGGCGCGTGACCGGAAAACGCAGGCGATCCTCCCGATCCGCGGCAAGATCCTCAACGTGGCGTCGGCCACCAGCGCGAAGATCTTCGCCAACCAGGAAATCGCCGACCTGACGCTCGCGCTGGGCTGCGGCACGCGGAAAGACTGTACGCCCGATACGCTCCGCTACGAACGCATCGTCATCATGACCGATGCCGACGTCGACGGCGCGCACATCGCGACGCTGCTGATGACGTTCTTCTTCCAGGAGATGCCCGAACTCGTCCGCCGCGGGCACCTCTACCTCGCGCAACCGCCGCTCTATCGCCTGACCGTCGGCACCAAGAGCGTCTATGCGCGGGACGACGCGCATCGTGCCGAACTCGAACGCACGGTGTTCAAGGGCAAGAAGGTCGACGTCGGCCGCTTCAAGGGCCTCGGCGAGATGAACCCGAGCCAGCTCCGCGAAACCACGATGGACCCCGCCACCCGCGGCATGCTCCGCATCACGCTGCCGCAGGAATATGAAGAGCGCGCCCAGGTAAAGGACCTGGTCGACCGCCTGATGGGCAACAACCCCGCGCACCGCTTCGCGTTCATCCAGGAGAATGCAGGCAGAATGGACGAAGAGGCGATCGACGCGTGAAGTAAGGGTGCGGTGGGTTTGGAACAGGCGGCGATGTCACGCCCGTCGGAATGAGCGCGGTCCGAGTTCGCCAAGCTTGCCGCCGCCAATATGTTCACCCGCCAAGGCGGGTGCCCAGCCTGGGCTCACGCTTTCGCGGGAGTATGATCCAGCTGGGCACCATCATGGGTCCTAAAACGGTTCCCCGTTACTGCTTGTACGCGATCAGCGTCGAGGTCCGGCCATATTTGATGTCGTTCGCGTTCATCGTCATCATCTTTCCGTCAGGCGAGATCGTCATGATATATTTGCCGATGACCTTGCCCTCGAAATAGTCGGTTTCATGCAGCGTGTTGAGGCTGGGTTGCTTCAACGACACCGTCGTCCATCCGGGATCGCCGACGACCGCCACCGCGGGGCCGCCGGTCGTTGCCACGTACGACGTGCCGGTTGGAGTCGAGTAGGTCACGACCTTGCCAACCTGCGCCAAGGTGAAGACGAGGCCGCTGTCGGACACTTGGCCTTCGCTCGTCTGGCGCCATGATCCCGATGACGCGTGCGAACCCGACGGCCCGGTAGTGACGCGCGTGCTGACGCCGGTTCCAGTGACGGGAATGCCGTTGGCCGCGCTGAGGTCGTTGAACGCCGACGTCAGGGTCTTGCCGTCGGCCGAAACCGTGGCGGTCGTATCGCCGACCGGCTTGCCGCCCTTGCGGGTCGCGCGCCTGACGGTCATCGGATCGACGATCGTCACCGCCATTTCGTCGTAATATGCGTGGCCGGCGACCGGATGGAATTCGCCGTCGGCGGCAACCTTGACCACCGGTATGCAGGTCGAGCAGGTGTAAGTGCCGTCGTTCAGTACGGAGGCGAAAGGCTTGGTGGAGGGCGCGCTGGCTTTCACATCGCCTTTCCAAGTACCGCTAAAGGCATCCTTGGCATATGCTGGTGATGTCGTGGCAAACAGAAGTGCAATAAATGCTATTGATCTAGACATGGTTATTTCCCCTGTGTTGTGGCGGGGTGATTCGAATCGAACCAAAGCGCACAGGATACTGGCACCACGTCAAGAAGATCATGCGCCTGTTTATGCTGGTCCCGCAAGAGGTGCTGTGACATCATGACGGTTTTGCAGATCGCGCGGCCGGCGGACGGCGCGACGCGGTGTTGCCCCCAGGCTCGCGCACTCGTATCAGGCGGTTCGGGCGGCCGATAAGGGTCGCCCTCGCTGTTTGAAGGAGCTTGCCGTCGTGACCATCACCCCGCTCATGCCCGTCTACCCGCGGTGTGGCGTGCGTCCGGTCCGAGGCGAGGGCGCGTACCTCTTCGGCGAGGACGGCCAGCAGTATCTCGATTTCGCCAGCGGCATCGCCGTCAACGCACTCGGCCATGCGCATCCGCACCTGACCAAGGCGATCGCCGAGCAGGCGGCGACGCTGATGCACGTGTCGAACCTGTACGGGTCGCCGCAGGGCGAGCATCTTGCGCAGCGCCTCGTCGACAACACATTCGCCGACACCGTGTTCTTCACCAATTCGGGTGCGGAGGCGGTCGAGTGCGCGATCAAGACCGCGCGGCGCTATCACTTCGCCAACGGCAATCCGCAGCGGCACACGCTGATCACGTTCGACACCGCGTTCCACGGGCGTACGCTCGGCGCGATCTCGGCGACCAATCAGGCGAAGATGCGCGACGGGTTCGAGCCGTTGCTGCCGGGGTTCGCCTATGCGAAGTTCAACGATCTCGAAGGCGCACTCGCGCTGATCGACGACAACACGGCGGGCTTCCTGGTCGAGCCGATCCAGGGCGAGGGTGGTATCCGCCAGGCGAGCCACGAGTTCCTGACCGGCCTGCGCAAAGCATGCGACGAACACGGCCTGCTGCTGGTGCTCGACGAGGTTCAGTGCGGCTATGGGCGTACGGGCAAGTTTTTTGCGCACGAGCTGTACGGCATCACCCCCGACATCATGTCGGTAGCAAAGGGCATCGGCGGCGGCTTCCCGCTCGGCGCGTGTCTTGCGACCGAGGAAGCGGCGAAGGGCATGGTCGCGGGCACGCACGGCTCGACCTATGGCGGCAATCCGCTGGCGATGGCGGCGGGCGAGGCGATTCTCGACGTGATTCTCGACGAGGGCTTCCTCGAGAACGTCACGGCGATGGGCGACCGGTTGCGGCAGGGGCTTGAGCAGATGATCCCCAACCACGATCATTTGTTCGACAGCGTTCGCGGCACCGGGCTGATGCTTGGGCTGAAGCTGAAGAGCGACAGCCGTGCATTCGTCGCGTTCGCGCGCGACAACCATAATCTGCTGCTGGTGTCGGCGGGCGAGAACGTCGTCCGCATCCTGCCGCCGCTGGTGATCGACGAGAGCCACATCGCCGAGTGCATCGACAAGCTGTCGACCGCCGCGCGCGTCTACGTGCCTGCCGCCGACGATTGAAACTGATCCTCCCCGGTACGGGGAGGGGGACCATGCGAAGCATGGTGGAGGGGGCTTTCCCCGCAGCGCAGCATCCGTGGAGGCCCCCCTCCACCACTTGCTCTGCAAGCGGTCCCCCTCCCCGTGCCGGGGAGGAATTATGCGTCATTTCCTGAATCTCACCGACGCCGGAGCCGACGGCATCGCCGCGATGCTGGCCGACGCACTCGACCGGAAGGCGGCGCGCGCCGGCTTCCCCAAGGGCCGCGCCGACGCCGATGCGCCGCTCGCCGGCCACACGCTCGCGATGGTGTTCGAGAAGAGCTCCACCCGCACGCGGTTCTCGTTCGACATGGCGATCCGCCAGCTCGGCGGTACGTCGATCGTGTCCGACGGCGGTTCGATGCAGCTCGGTCGCGGCGAGTCGATCGCCGACACCGCGCGCATCCTGTCGGGCTATGTCGACGCGATCATGATCCGCACCGACGATCACGCCAAGATCGAGGAGATGGCGCACTACGCCTCGGTCCCGGTCATCAACGGCCTGACCGACGCGTCGCATCCGTGCCAGATCATGGCCGACCTGCTGACGATCATCGAGAGTGGCAAGACGCTGCCCGGCCTCAAGGTCGCGTGGCTCGGCGACGGCAACAACGTGCTCGCCTCGATCGTCGAGGCCGCCGGGCTGATGCAGTTCGACGTCGTCGCGGCGTGCCCGCAGGGGTTCCAACCAGAGGAAGAGGCCATCACGCGGTCGTCGGGTCGGGCGCGCGTCGTGGCCGACCCGCGCGAGGCGGTCGAAGGCGCTGACATCGTCGTCACCGACACCTGGATATCGATGGGCCAGGCACACGCCGAGGCGAAGCTGAAGGCGCTCACCCCGTACCAGGTCGACGCGACGCTCATGGCGCTTGCCAAGCCCGACGCGAAGTTCCTCCACTGCCTGCCTGCGCATCGCGGCGAGGAGGTCACGCCCGACGTGATCGACGGCCCGCAGTCGCTGATCTGGCAGGAGGCCGAGAACCGACTCCACGCGCAGAAGTCGGTCCTGCGCTGGTGCTTCGGGCAGATCGGTTGACCTGAACGGGCAGGGTCACCATCTGGCGGACGATGAACGATACGCCAAAATTCGATCCCAACGTGACCGATCTCGACCGTGCGCTGGCTTTCGCGATCCCGACGCGCAGTGCACGCGGCCGGATCGTGCGGCTCGGCACCGCGCTTGATGAAGTGCTTGCCGCGCACGCCTATCCGCCCGCGATCGAGAAACTGCTCGCCGAAGCGCTGACGCTCGCCGCGCTGATCGGTTCGACGCTCAAGGATTCGAGCGGCCAACTGACGATGCAGACGCGCACCGACAACGGCGTCGTCCAGTTGCTCGTCTGCGACTATCGGGGCGGCGAGGTGCGCGGCTATATCGAGTACGACGCGGACAAGCTCGCCGAGGCGCCCGCCGAGCCCTCGCTGTTCGCGCTGTTCGGCGCCGGCTATCTCGCGATCACGTTCGACATGGCGACCAGCAACGAGCGCTATCAAGGCATCGTGCCGCTCGATGGTGATACGCTGTCGCAGGCCGCGCAAAGTTATTTCACGCAGTCCGAGCAGATCCCGACGATGATCCGCACCGGCATGGCGAAGGGCCCCGACGGTCGCTGCATCTCCGGCGGGCTGTTCCTCCAGCATCTTCCCGAAGGCGAGGACGGGCGCGAACGCCTGCATACCAAGCTCGATCATCCGGAATGGGAGCATGTCGCCACGCTCGGCAACACGATGGGCGTCGATGAACTCACCGATGCGACGGTGCCGCTGGAAACGCTCGTCTGGCGCCTGTTCAACGAGGAGGAGGACGTCCGCATCCTCGCCGATATCCCGATCATGCGCGGGTGCCGCTGCGATCCCGAGTATATCAAGGACGTGATCTCGAAATTCCCGTTGGAGGAACGCCAGTCTATGGCGGACGAGAGCGGCTTCATCATCGTCGACTGCGCGTTCTGCGCGACAAAATTTCCGGTGCCAGTCGACGGCTAAGTGCCTAAACTAAAAGGAAAAACAGGCGCGCACCGCCGAATTAACGTGATCCTTACCTCTCGTCGGCATAGGTGACTCTGTGCTCTTATTCAGCACGTTTTTTTCTCCCTTGTGGCGCGCTTGCGCGCCAACCTTCAGGGCCGCTCCACCGGGCGGCCCTTTCTTTTTGGCTGCTGCTGGCCTAGCGGACTCCGCATCATGACATCCTCCCCTTATGCGGTCGCCCTCGTCTCCGGCGGCCTCGACTCGATGGTATCCGCGGCGATGGCGCGCGACGCCGGACAGCGCGTGCTCGCGCTGTCGTTCGACTATAATCAGCGCCACCGCGTCGAGCTCGCCGCCGCACGCCGCATCGCCGACGCGCTCGGCGTCGAGCGCCATATCGTCCTGCCGATGGATCTGTCTGCGTTCGGCGGCTCCGCGCTGACCGCCGATATCGACGTGCCGAAGGACGGCGCGGGCACCGAAGACGGCGGCGGCATTCCCGTCACCTACGTGCCGGCGCGCAACACGATCTTCCTCAGCCTCGCGCTCGGCTGGGCCGAAGCGGCGGGCGCGCGCGACATCTATATCGGCGTCAACGCGCTCGATTATTCGGGCTATCCCGATTGCCGCCCCGAGTTCATCGCCGCGTTCGAAGGTCTCGCCGAACTCGCGACCAAGGCCGGTGTCGAAGGCGATCCGTTCCGCATCCAGGCACCGCTCCAGCATATGACGAAGGCGGATATCGTCCGCGAAGGCACGCGTCTCGGGCTCGATCTCGGGCTGAGCTGGTCATGCTATGATCCGGCACCGGGCTCCCTGCATTGCGGCGAATGCGACAGCTGCCGCCTGCGTGCGAAGGGCTTCGACGAGGCCGGGATCGCCGATCCGACGCGCTATGCCGTGAAGCCGATCTGACGATGAGTTATGCGGTCAAGGAGATGTTCCTGACGCTGCAGGGCGAGGGCGTGAACGCGGGCCGCCGTGCGGTGTTCGTGCGCTTTGCCGGGTGCAACCTGTGGTCGGGCCGCGAACAGGATCGCGCCACTGCAGTGTGCAAATTCTGCGATACAGAGTTCGTCGGCACCGATGGGCTCGGCGGCGGCAAGTTCGCCGATGCGCAGGCGTTGGCGGATG
Organism: Sphingomonas sp. CFBP 13603; assembly: GCF_014892665.1. Lineage (NCBI taxonomy): Bacteria > Pseudomonadati > Pseudomonadota > Alphaproteobacteria > Sphingomonadales > Sphingomonadaceae > Sphingomonas > Sphingomonas sp. CFBP 13603. The sequence goes on from NZ_JADBIA010000010.1 coordinate 160,990, forward strand.
CGGTCGCGGGGTTCTGGGGCGAGGGGACGACCGACCGGTTCGTCGTGCTCACCGGTGGCGAGCCGATGCTCCAGATCGACGACGCGATCGTCGAGGCGCTGCATGCGGCCGACTTCCGGATCGCGATGGAGAGCAACGGGACGATTGCCGCACACCCCGGTATCGACTGGGTCTGCATCAGTCCCAAGGCCGGCAGCATCGTCGTCCAGCGCACCGGCGACGAGCTGAAGCTGGTCTGGCCGCAGCCGGGCACCGATATCGCCGACGTCGAGACCTGGGACTTCGCGAACCTGCTGCTCCAGCCGCTCGACGATCCGAATGCGGATGCGAACCGCGAGGCGTGCGTGGATATGGTGATGGCGCGGCCGCAATGGCGGCTCTCGCTCCAGACCCACAAGCTGCTGGGCTTGCGCTGAGGCGTTCGGGAGGGGAGACGTTTCCGTCCCGTCTATACGCGCTCCACTCCGCCCCATGATCAACGCCTCCCGTCATCCCAGCGAAAGCTGGGATATCCCCGTTTGACTCGGATCGTCTGACCCGAGGGTTACCCCAGCTTTCGCTGGGGTAACGGGACGGAGCAGAGCGGCGGAATAAAGATACGGGATAAGGGCAGGGGCCGGAAGGAATCGACGCCGACCTGGTCCCGACTTACAGCCCCCAATGCCTTACCGTCCGGCGATCCCGACGCCTGCTGGCGGCCAGTTCTGCGCCCCGCACTTCTTGTCGACCCACTCGCCCTTCTTGTTCCAGCAGATCACGTCGAGGCGCGGCATCGCGGCCGTGTCGCGACCGATGCGGCGCGGAAAGCGCTGCTCGCCCCAGGGGATCAGGCTGTTGCGCAGCTCACGCGAGCGCGCCAGCGCGACCTCGGAGAAATGCCCGCGCGGCGTGAAGATCGCGTCGCGACCGATCGAGGCAGCGGTCTGGCAGAAGCCGTACTGCGCAGCGACCGTGGCAAAGCTCGAATAGGTGCGCGTGCCGAACTGATCGAGCGCGGTCTGGCCGGCCTTGGGGCCCGCCGCCTTGTTCACGCGAACGAAGTATTTGGTCAGCGTGTCGAACGAATTCTTCAACTCGTCACCGTGATCGGCGAGGATCGAATTGTAGGTCGGCACGGTCAGCAGGGTCGGCTCGAACTGGCACTGCAGCGCCGCAACGTTCAGTGCCGCACGCATGTGCCATACGAGCGCGGCGCGCGTCTCGGCCGGGGTCGCACCGGGCAAGGGCTGCCCCAGATCCGCTTCGTCTCCGGTCACTGCAGCGGCCGAAAAATCGCGCGACTGTAAAAAGAACTGCGCCGACGCCGACTGCGCGACAGCGAGCCCGCTCGACGCGACGCAAAGCGCGAGCGCGGTACGCAACACTTTCATTCCAACCTCCCCAGGGGCATTCCAAGGGACCGAATCTAAAGCGTTTCGCGGAAACTCCCAAGCGATTTTAACCTTTTCCGACCGCCGAGAGCACATCGGCAGCACCGGGCCCGAAAACTCGATTCGTCGCGTCCGGAACGATCGTTGGGGGCGCCGGGATCGGGGGCGGCATGCCACAACGGAAAAGGGCCGCCCGGTTGCCCGGGCGGCCCTTCACACCGCGTAGGTCCTGTCGGAAACTACCCGCCGAAGCGGGTAATCTCCACGGGATTACATTGCGTTGTTGGTCATCATGGTGTCGTTCGACATCATCGTGTCGTTCGCCATCATGGTGTCGTTGGCCATCATGCCACCGTTCGACGCGCCGTCGACTGCGGTCATGTTGTCGGTCATGGTGTCCATGCCTTCAGTGGCGTTCATGTCGGTGACCATCGTGTTGTCGGTGGTCGTCTCGGTCTTCGGACCGCAAGCCGAAACGGCAAGTGCTGCGCTGGCGATCAGCGAACCGGTCAGGACCTTGGAAATGAGTGCACGCATGTGGAAGCTCCCTAGATAGAGGATTTGGCTGGCTGCTCGCCCTTAATACCCAAATCGTAGTGGACATTAATCCGATAACGCCTTGCCCTCAAGCCTCGTTTTCTCAAGGACAAGAAACTGTTTCAAGAAAAGCGTCGTTTGTTAACGCGAGGGCTGCATCGAAAGTTGCAAGATCGGCTTTAATGCCCAGCGATTGCAGGCTGGTAACGCCGAACTCGGGCAGGCCGCAGGGGACGATACCGCCAAAGTGCGACAGATCGGGGTCGACGTTCACCGAGAAGCCGTGGAGCGTGACCCAACGTTTTACCCGAACGCCGATCGCGCCGATCTTGGCCTCCCGTCCCCGATCGAGCGTCCAGATGCCGACCCGGCCATCGACCGCGAACGCCTCGACGCCGAGTTCGCCGAGCGCCGCGATCACCCAGGATTCGAGCGCGTGGACATAGCGGCGGACGTCGCGCCCGCGCTTGGTCAGGTCTAGCACGACATAGCCGATCCGCTGGCCCGGCCCATGATAGGTGTATTTCCCGCCGCGCCCGGTCGGGATCACCGGAAAGCGCGCGTCGATCAGGTCGCCCGGTTCGGCGCTGGTGCCTGCGGTGTAGACCGGCGGATGTTCGAGCATCCACAGCAGCTCGCGCGCATCGCCGGTGCCGACTGCGGCCGCGCGCGTCTCCATTTCCGCCAGCGCGTCGGCATAGGGCGTCAGGCCGGCGCTGGTCCGCCATTCGATATCGGAGGGGAGGGGGGTGGTCACCGATCCCAATTGCGCACCCGCGCGCCAAGTTGCAACTCCGGCGCGTGTCGCAACCATGTGGTCAAGTGCAGGGGCTTGGGCTAACCCGCGAGCCGAGATCAGCGGGGGAGCAAGACGCATGGTGAAGATGGGGACGGTCTGGGATCGCACGGTCGAAGTGCTCAACGGGCGCACCGGCATGATGGCGCCGATCGCGCTGCTCGGCATGGTCGTGCCCAGCGTGATCCGCGACGGCTATGTCGCGTTCTCGACGCCGGGGACGATCAGCTTTGCGCTGGTCGGCAGCGTGCTGGCGATCGGGACGCTGGTCGCGATGCTCTGGTCGCAGCTCGCGATCGTCGCGATCGCGACTGACCCCGCCACCGACGCCGCATCCGCACGCCGCCAGGCTGGCGCGCGCGTGTTGCCGGCGTTCGGCATCACGGTGCTGATCACGCTCGTTGCGGTGCTCCTCGTCATACCGCCGGTCATCGTGCTGATGCAGTCGGGCTTCAATTTCGCCGCGGCCGCGAGTGGATCGAGCGTGCAGATGACGCCGCCCAGCGCCAGCGCGGCCGGGTTCACCGCGCTTTACGGTCTGGCCTATCTGCTGGTCGCGATCTGGATCGGCGCGCGGCTTGTGCTGCTGAACCCGGTCATCCTCAACGAGCGCCGCGGGGTCGGTGCGATTCGCCGCTCCTTCCAGCTGACCAAGGGGCTGACGTGGCGGATCATCGGCGTGCTGATCCTGTTCGCGATCGTCATGCTCGTGTCCACCTGGGCCGCGCAGTCGGTGACCGGGATCATCTTCCGCCTCGCGCTCGGCGCGAAGGGCATTGCGACCGCGACGTTCCTGTCGGGCGTCGTCGCCACGATCGTCACCACCGTCTTCACCGCGCTCGCCGCGGTCTTCACCGCGCAGCTCTACGTCGCGGTCAGAGAGAAACTTCCCCAGGAATGAAATCCTCGATGAAGCTCGATTTCGCGACCGTCCTCACCGATGCCTGGACGCTGTTCAAGCGCGACCGCGACCTGTTGCTGCGGATCGCCGCGCCGTTCCTGTTCCTGCCCGCGTTCGCGCTCGCGCTGGTCGTACCCGATCCGCCGATGCCCGATGCCGCGGCAGGCAATAACGAGGCACAGGCGCTGGTCTGGGCCGACGCGGTGCAGACCTGGGCGGCGGCGCATGGCGGCTGGTATCTGCTCGCCTATGTAATGAGCTTCTTCGGCACGTCGCTGTTCTACGCGCTGTATCTCGATCGCGAGCATCTCGACCTGCGGCAGGCGTTGACGCGCTGCCTGCGAATCTTCCCGCGTTTCCTGCTGGCGATGGTGATCGTGTCGCTGCCGGCCGGCGCGGGGCTGCTGCTGTACGCGATCCCCGGCCTCTACATCCTCGGCCGGACGATGCTGACCGGCCCCGCACTGTTCGCCGAAGCCCCGCTCGGTGCATTGGGAGCGATCCGCCGCAGCTTTACGCTCAGCCGAGGCTCGGGGCTCCCGCTGATGGGGTTGGCCGCGTTCAGCTACATCAGCGGCTGGCTCGTCGGTGCGCCGTTCATGATGCTCGACAAGGCGTTGCGCGACGGCGGGCAGGCCAACCCGGTCGCGTTGGCGATCGTCGACGCCGGCGCTGCGGTGGCGGCGATGGCGGCGGGTATAGCGATGGCGCTGATAGCAATCTCCGCCTACCGCCGCCTGGCGCGGTAAGGGGCGAGCCCGCCTGATCGAAAGCACCTCCCCGGCGGAGGCCGGGGCCCAATTGGAAAGGTCGCAGTAATCGGCCGCCGCGCTCAGTTAGCAACGTCCCCCAATTGGACCCCGGCCTCCGCCGGGGAGGTGAACATGGTCGAACGGGATCGGCAACAAGTCGGCTCAGTTGCCGAGTGGGTTAGGCCCCACGCCCCTTTCCGAGGTACGGAATCTGTGGCGCGGTCTCCGGCGGCAGCAACCCGGAAGCCCGCGGGTCGGGAAACGTCTCGATCGTCCGCTTCACCGCCACGAACCCCTGCGCGCGATAGAATCCCAGCGCGCTGGGATGGTCGAGCGTGCAGGTGTGCAGCCAGACCCGCTCCACCCCCTTGGCCCAGGCCCGAGCGCAAGCCTCGGCCATCAGCCACCGCCCATGACCTTGCCCCGCCAATTCCGAAATCAGCCCGAAATACGAGATCTCGCAAGCGCCCGCCTCACGGAAGTCGAGTTCGAGCATCCCGACCTCGATTCCCGCCGGATCGAGCACCGCATACACCGCGATCCCCGGATCATGCACGATCGCCGCCAGCACGTCGTCCGCCATCACCAGCCGCGAGAACCACAGCCACGGGCTCCCCACCCGCCGGAACAGCGCACGGTATTTCTCCAGCGCCGGCCGCTCCCACTTCACCAGCCGCAACCGCGATCCCGGGCTCGGCCGCAGCGGTGGCCGCTTGCGGATCTCCAGCGTCGTGACGATCGTCGCGAGGACGTCGTCGGCAACCGGGATCAGCGCCACTGGATCACGACCACGTAGCGCGCGGCGGCAGGCTCATCAGGATCGCGTCGATGTTGCCACCGGTCTTGAGCCCGAACAGCGTCCCCCGGTCATAGACGAGGTTGAATTCGGCATACCGCCCACGCCATTCGAGCATCTGCGCCTCGTCGGCGGCATCGAACGGCGTATCCATCCGCCGCCGCACGATCCGCGGATACGCATCGAGAAACGCCTCGCCGACATCGCGCGTGAAGGCGAAATTGGTTTCGAAATCGCTATCGAGATGATCGAAGAAAATGCCGCCCTCACCGCGGCTCACCTTCCGGTGCGGAATGTAGAAATACGTCTCCGCCCACTCCTTGAAGCGCGGGTAATGCGACGGATCATGCGCGTCGCACGCCGCCTTCATCGTCGCGTGGAAGTCGGCGGTATCCTCCTCGATCGGCAAGGGCGGGTTGAGATCGCCGCCGCCGCCGAACCAGCGCTTGGTGGTGTTGAGGAAGCGGCAGTTCATGTGCACCGCCGGCACATGCGGGTTGGTCATATGTGCGACCAGGCTGATCCCGGTCGCGAAGAACCGCGGATCTTCGCCCGCACCGTGGATCGACTTGGCGAAGTCGCCCTCGAACGTGCCGCCGACGGTCGAGACGTTGACGCCGACCTTCTCGAAGACCTTGCCCTTCATCACGCCGCGCACGCCGCCACCACCCGGTTCGCCCGAAGGATCGATCCGGTCCCACGGCGTGTACTCGAACGACGCGTCGGAGCCCGCCTCGCGTTCGATGGCCTCGAACTCCGCGCAGATACGATCGCGCAGGGATTCGAACCAGGTTCGGGCGGCGGCTTGCTGGGGGTCGAGATCGGTCATGGCGGCGTCTCTACCAAATCCTCCCCGGCACGGGGAGGGGGACCGTTCGGCTACTTGGCCGAAGGGTGGAGGGGGGCTTCCACGAGCGTACCGGTTGTGATGACGAAGCGGTACGTCCGCGGTGAACCCCCTCCACCAGCTTCGCTGGTCCCCCTCCCCGTGCCGGGGAGGATCAGTTTGGCCAGCCGCCCGTCTGCCGCAACGCCTCCGCGGCCACGATCCCCGTCGCCACGGAAATATTCATCGACCGCAACCCCGGCCGCATCGGGATCAGCACCCGCACATCGGCTCGCGCATGCACGTCCTCCGGCACCCCGGCCCCCTCGCTCCCCATCAGCAACACGTCGTCGCTACGAAACTCGGCCACATCCAGCCGCACCGCGCCCTTCGTCGTCAGCAACACGATCCGCCCCTCCACCTGCGCCAGAAACGCATCCCAATCGACGTGCCGCACCACGTCGACCGCCCCCACATAATCCATCCCCGAGCGCGCCACGGCCTTCTCGCTCCACGTGAATCCCATTGGTTCGATCAGGTCGACGCCGATCCCCATGCACGCGGCGGTCCGCAGGATCGCGCCGACATTTCCGGCGATGTCGGGCTGATAGAGGGCAATTCTCATGCCCGATCCCCTAGCAAGGCGGTAACCCAAAGCAAATTGCAGTTGGCAAACCCGCGCCCCGCCGTCTATCAAAGCACAGCCTCCGTGGGGACGGTCGGACGGATTGGGGATATGGTTTCGCGAAACCGAAAGCCCAGCCCGTCACGAAAAAAATAACGTGCAAGGGCGAGATGAATGGCGACAGTCGACGACATGGTTCCCCCCGGCGAATCGCCAGAGCCGTTTCACGAAGAGGCCCATGATCCTCGCCGCCGTGATTTCATCAACATTGCCGCCGTCTCGTTCGCCGGTGTCGGCGCGGTCGCGATCGTCCTGCCGCTGATCAACCAGATGAACCCGAGCGCCGACGTGCTCGCACAGTCGACCACCGAGATCGACCTGTCGAAGATCCTCCCCGGCCAGGCGATCAAGACCTCGTTCCGCAAGCAGCCGCTCTTCGTGCGCAACCTGACGCCGAAGGAAATCTCGGAAGCCGACGCGGTCGATATCTCGACGCTGCGCGATCCGCAGACGCTGGAGCAGCGCACCAAGGCGGGCAAGAAGAACTGGCTGATCACGCTGGGCGTCTGCACGCATCTCGGCTGCGTCCCGCTCGGCGCGGGCGAGGGCGAGAACAAAGGGCCGTTCGGCGGCTATTTCTGTCCGTGCCACGGCTCGGCCTACGACACCGCCGCGCGCATCCGCAAAGGCCCCGCTCCGTCGAACCTCCACGTTCCGGACTATGCCTTCAACTCCGACACCGTCGTCACGGTAGGCTGAGGAAAACGACATGAGCTTTCCCTGGGCCAAGCAATACGAACCGAAGCTGCCGCTGACGCGGTGGCTGGATGAGCGGCTTCCCGTTCCCCGGCTCGTCTATAATTCACTCGGCGGCGGCTATCCCGTCCCCCGCAACCTCAATTACTTCTGGAACTTCGGCGTCCTCGCCGGCGCCGCGCTGGCGATCCAGATCGTCACCGGCATCGTCCTGGCGATGCACTATGCCGCCAACGGCCTGGTCGCGTTCGACTCGGTCGAAAGCATCATGCGCGACGTCAATGCGGGCTGGTTCCTGCGCTACGCCCACGCGAACGGCGCCTCGATGTTCTTCATCGTCGTCTACACGCACATCTTCCGCGGGCTCTATTACGGCTCGTACAAGGCACCACGAGAGATGGTGTGGCTTCTCGGCGTGGTCATCTTCCTGCTGATGATGGCGACCGCGTTCATGGGCTACGTGCTTCCCTGGGGCCAGATGAGCTTCTGGGGCGCGCAGGTCATCACCGGGTTCTTCTCGGCGATCCCGCTGGTCGGCGATACCATCCGCATCTGGCTGCTCGGCGGATTCGCGCCCGATAACGCCGCGCTCAACCGCTTCTTCTCGCTGCATTACCTGCTGCCGTTCGTGATCGCGGGCGTCATCATCCTGCACATCTGGGCGCTGCACATCCCCGGCTCGAACAACCCGACCGGCGTCGACGTGAAGGGCGAGCAGGACACCGTCCCGTTCCACCCCTATTACACCGCCAAGGACGGCTTCGGGCTCGGGATCTTCATGCTGATCTTCGCCGGCCTGCTGTTCTTCTTCCCGAACTATCTCGGCCACCCGGACAATTACATCCCGGCGAACCCGCTGTCGACGCCCGCGCACATCGTGCCGGAATGGTATTTCTGGCCGTTTTACGCGATCCTGCGCGCCTTCACCGCGGACTTCATCCTGCCGGCCAAGCTCTGGGGCGTGCTGGCGATGTTCGGCTCGATCCTGCTGCTGTTCTTCCTGCCCTGGCTGGACAGCTCGCCGGTCCGTTCGATGAACTATCGGCCCAAGGCGCGGATCGCGTTCTGGGTGCTGGTCGCCGACATTCTGATCCTCGGCTATTGCGGCGGTGCACCGGCGACGGCGACGTACGTGATCCTGAGCCAGATCTGCGCGGCCTATTACTTCGCGCATTTCCTGATCATCCTGCCGCTGATCTCGCGCTCCGAGCGACCGCGGCCGCTGCCCAACTCGATCACCGAGGCCGTCCTGGCCAATCACGGTGGCACGAGCCCGGCCCAGACCGCGCTGTCGACGGCCTCTGCGCCGCACACCGCGCACTGATACGAACTAGAGGACACACACATGGTTCGTCTCATCGCATCCCTGGTCGGCGCGGCCTTCGTGCTGGTGCTCGGCATCGCGCTGTTCGGCAGCGTCTACGGGGCCATCACCGACCCCGTCGCACCGACCGCCGAGAGCGAGTATCATCTCCACCCGAAGGAGTTGGACCTCGCCTCGAACGGCGTGTTCGGCAAGTTCGACCGTCGCCAGCTCCAGCGCGGGTTCCAGGTCTACAAGGAAGTCTGCGCCGCCTGCCACTCGCTGCGCCTGGTGGCGTTCCGCGACCTACAGAAGATCGGCTATTCGGAGCCTGAGGTTAAGGCGATCGCCAACCAGTGGGTGATCGAGCAGCCGTCGATCAACCCGGAGACGGGTGAGGCGGCGACGCGGAAGAACATCCCGTCGGATCACTTCCCGCTGCCGTTCGCCAACGACGTCGCCGCCCGCGCCGCGAACAACAACGCGTTGCCGCCCGATCTCTCGCTGATGACCAAGGCGCGTCACGATGGCGGGGCGTACATCCACTCGCTGCTGACCGGCTACCAGCCGCAGTCGGCCAAGATGTTGAAGGAATTCCCGGACATCAAGACGCCCGAGGGTCTTCACTACAACCCGTATTTCGCGAACCTCAACATCGCGATGCCGCCGCCGCTGACCTCGGATGGCCAGGTCGGCTATGCGGACGGGACGAAGGCCACCAAGGAGCAGATGTCGACCGACGTCGCCGCGTTCCTGACCTGGACCGCCGAGCCCAATCTCGAGGCACGCCATGCGGCCGGGTTCGCGTCGATCATCTTCATCCTGATCTTCTGCGGCCTCGCCTGGGGCGCGTACCAGAACGTCTGGCGCGACGTTAAGCATTGATGACGGCCCGGCTCCCGCGGTAAGGGCGCACGGATAGAGGGAGCGGCGGACGGGCAAACAGCCTGATCCGCCGCTTTCATTTTGGCCGTAGCGCCGCGCCGCAATACGGCCGCTGCTCTGCGCGAAGAAGGGAACGTCCATGGCCGATACCAACGAGCGCAACGCCGACCTGAAGGCGCTGATCCGTACCATTCCGGACTTCCCCAAGCCCGGCATCCAGTTCCGCGACATCACCACCTTGCTGCTCGACCCGCACGGCTGGGCGACCGCGATCGAGCGGATGGTCGCGGCAGTCTCCGGCCCCGTCGACCTGGTCGCCGGCATCGAAGCCCGCGGCTTCCTCTTCGCCGCCGCGCTCGCCGCACCGCTCAGGGCCGGCGTCCTGCTGATCCGCAAGGACGGCAAGCTCCCCGGCGCCACCATCGCCGAAGACTATGCTCTGGAATACGGCACCGACCGCATCGCGATTCACGCCGACGCCTTCGCCCCCGGCGCACGCGTCCTGCTGGTCGACGACCTGATCGCCACCGGCGGCACCGCCCGCGCCGCCGTCCGCCTGCTCCACAAGGCCGGCGCGGTGGTCACGCAAGCCCAGTTCCTGGTCGACCTCCCCGACCTCGGCGGCGCGGAAGCACTGCGCTCGGATGGCATCGACGCGACCGCGCTGATTCACTTCCCCGGACACTGACCGCGCGCCGACGGCACGTCACCAAATTCACCACCTCCCCGGCGGAGGCCGGGGCCCAATTGGGGAACGCTGCTAACGGATGACTGTCCGCCATTACCTCTTTCGTCCCTATTGGACCCCGGCCTTCGCCGGGGAGGTGATGTAGTCGCGGTTTGCTTCATGGGTTAATCACAGCCGGCCGCGACGCATGGTCGGGTCAAGCAGGTCGCGCTCGCGCCAGCCCCCAAACCTTGTCAGACCCCATTCATGGAACTTGCGACATAAGGACTCCGTTGTGCGATGAATGGCGGCGCGTTGTGTCCGCTCTCCACGTACGGGAGAACCTCCATGTTTATGAAGCGCTTCGGCATTATCGGCCTAGCCTTGGGTCTCGGACTAGGCGTCGCAGGCTGCACCGACGGGTACGGCTATGGCGGCGCGGGCGTCGGCTATGCCAGTGACCCCTATTACGGCGGTGGCTACGGCGACGGCTATTACGGCGCGGGCTATGATGGCTTCGCAGGCTATGGCGGCCTCAACTCCTACTACGGCTGGAGCGGCGATTATTATTATCCCGGCTCGGGCGTCTACGTCTACGACCGCTACCGCCGCCCACACCGCTGGAACGGCAACCAGCAGCGCTACTGGCAGGGCCGCCAGCAATATCGCGGCAACCACAACGACGGTGGCCGCGGCAACTGGGGCGGGTTTGGCAACCGAGGCAATGGCGGCCGAGACGGCGGCTGGCGTGGCAACCGTCCGGGCTATCAAAATAATCCTGGCACGCCCGGTCAGGGACAGTTCGGCAACGGCCGTCCCGGCCGCGGCGACGATCGCGGCCGTGGTCCCGGTCGCGGCCAGTTCGGTCAACCCGGCCAGCCTCCGCAGCCCGGCCAGGTCGCCAACCCGCAGCAGCCCCAGGTCCAAGGCGGCTTCCGCGGCAACCGTGGCGACGGCGCATTCCGAGGCAATCGCGGCGGCGGCCAGCGTTTCGGCGGTGGACAGCGCTTCGGTGGCGGACGTCAGGGCGGTGGCAACCGCGGCGGCGGTCGTCCGGCGCAGTAACTAGAGCAGGTTTGGTTCACGCGAAGGCGCGAAGGCGCGAAGAGAAGCATTAGTTTTTCACGCGGAGACGCGGAGACTAGTTCAGGAACGGCGCGGTCCACTCATCGCGACAGTGAAGCTCACGATGAAGCTCTGCCATCCTAAATCTCTCCGCGCCTCCGCGTCTCCGCGTGAACAAATCTTCTCTTAGCACCTTCGCGCCTTCGCGTGAAAAACACCAACGTCAGACGAAGAGCCGGATTACGTGAGGGGCGATCGACCGCCAATCAAGCGGTCGGCGTGCCAGCAGGGCGGGTAGCTACTAACCCATTAGACACGAACATCATCACCATCACGTCGTCCTGATTGAACACCCGCATCCGGCTCTTGAAGATCCCCATCTCCGGCCGGCTCGCCGACACGCGCTTCTCCAGGATTTCGGTCTCGCAGCGCAGCGTGTCCCCCGGATACACCGGCTTCACCCACTTCAGTTCGTCGATCCCCGGCGACCCGAGCCCGGCCTGCTGGTTCTCCTTCAGGTTCGCGACCACCATAGACATCACCATCGCGCACGTATGCCACCCGCTCGCCGACAACCGCCCGAAATGCGTCTGCGCGGCCGCCTCGTCGGACAGATGAAACGGCTGCGGATCGTATTTCGCGGCGAAGTCCATCACCTCCTCGCGCGTGACCGCGTAGGAACCGAACGACGCGGTCCGACCGATCTCGATATCCTCGAAATACTGCACAACCTCTCCTCTTATCGTTGCAGCACCTTCTGGAAGGGTGCGTCGGTGCCGTCCAGCCCCGCTTCGGCCGGCAACCCGATCAGATCACGCAGCAATGGCTCGATTGCCACGTTGTCGAAGCTCGCAATCATCTTGCCTGCTACGAACGCCGGCCCGTTGGCGATGAACAGCGCGCGCATCTCGGGCGCCATGTTGTCATAGCCGTGCATCCCGCCGACCGAAGCCTTGGTCGGCGCGCTCGGATCGACCCGCCAGCCGACATCGGCGAGGCACAGATAGCTCGGCACCCGCGGATTGCGCCCATAATGGAACCGCGCCGGGATCTCCCCCTTGCGCCAGCATTGCAGATGATCGTGCGGCTTCAGCAACCGCGCCTCCAGCGCCGCCTCATGCCCCGGTACTGCGAACAGGGTCGCGTACGGCCCCATCTCGACGGTGCGATAGTCCGCCTTGTCCGCGATCGTATCGAGCGCCACGACCCGCGTGCTGCTAGTCGCCGCCATTCCGTGATCCGCGACGATCACCAGGTTGGCCCGCTGCCCCAGCGCGGCAAGCCCATCGACCAGCGCGCCGATGCTCGCATCGACATCCGCCACCGCCTGGGTCACGCCAGCGCTGTCCGGCCCACCCGCATGACCCGCGCTGTCGACCGTATCGAAATACAACGTCACCAGCTTAGGCCGGATCGCGGCCGGCCGCCGCATCCAGTCGAGCACCGCGTTGACCCGCTGCGTCACCGACACCTGCTGGTTGAACTGCTGCCAGTCCTCCGGCCGCGTACCGCCCTCTATCGCCCCGTGGCTGTCGGGCTTCACCTTGCCGCCGACCGCGACGTTCGCGCCCGGCCAGAACATCGTCGCCGTCCGGATGCCCGCCTTCTCCGCATCGACCCAGATCGGCGAACTCTCGTTCCACCAGAACGGATCGTCGGTCGCCATCGTGAACGTCTCGCCCTGCCGCGCCGGATCCTCCATCCTGTTCCCGACGATCCCGCTGCGATCGGGCCGAAGCCCTGTCACCAGCGTCCAGTGATTAGGAAAGGTGATGCTTGGAAACGACGGCCGCATGCTCGCGAACACCCCGCCCGCACGCAATCGGTTGAGATTGGGCGTCACCCCCCGGTCGAGATAATCCGGCCGGAAGCCATCGATCGACACGAGGATCGTAACCGGCGCCCGAGCCTCGCCCGGCATCGCAGCCGCCGCCGTCGTGGTCGGAGCGGGCGCGGTAATCGGCGCAAGGGCAGGGGGCGTATACGGATACGCACACCCGGCGAGCGTCAGCCCGAGGGCAGAACCGAGGAGGGCCAGCGCGTTCTTCATCATAACCGTTCGTCCCGAGCAGGTGGCGACTTCGCGCGATCCCTACTCGGCACGACAGGGGAGGGAAACCCGTTCGCGGCTCTTCTCCCGCGTCCACCTCATCGGCATCCGCCACGGCCCCGCCCGATCCGCCACACCCTCACAGGCGCGCCTGGAGCTCATCGCAACCGCAGCCGCACCAATCGCCGACTTGCCCGAAAGCCGCGAAAGGTTCAGCCTCGGCCGATGAAGACCCCAACGCACCCCGCACGAAACGAAACCCGCCAAGCCCCCGCCGCCAAAGTCTCGATCCGGATCGGCAAGCGCACCACCTTCGACGCCTCGGTCACCACCGTCGGCCTGCTGTCGGTCGGCGCGCTAGTGTCGAGCATCCTCCTGTCCAGCGCAGTCATCGTCGCCGCAGCGGGGCGAAAGGCCGCAAGACGGCCGCTGGCATTGCCCGATCATACCAGGACCGTCGGCTAACGCCCAACCGGCTTACCCGCCCTGGGGCTTCTTGCTCAGCTTATGGGCAATTCGAGCCCACTCGTCGCGCGTCCGGCATTCCCGTGCACCATTGCTGGTTCGCGTAAGACAGATTTTAGGCTCGCTGCTCGAGCTCAAAGGGTAGGCGCCATACCCTGCGGACTGAAAGATAGATGTTCCCGTGAGCGGCCGAGTCTGTGCCGTGGCAGCGCCGATCGGTGACAGGATCAAAACAGCGGCTATGGGACACATGACGTTGCGGCGCATCGTTCTCTCCGTCGTGATGTCCGCTTACACTAAGTCTCGTCTGCAAAGCCGACAATCCACTTTTCCCGGTGGGTTCAACGGGTGGTCGCAACACTTCATTCTTTGAGGAGGAGGAGTGTGGGGATGAAGCAGCGTCAGC
>NZ_JADBIA010000011.1:0-167660 GCF_014892665.1 Sphingomonas sp. CFBP 13603
GACTTCGGCGGTGGTTCGTCGGGCGGCGGCGGCGGTTACGGCGGCGGCGGCGGTGGTCGTGGCGGCAGCGCACCCTCGGGTGGCGGTAGCGGTGGCGGCGCACGCGGCGGCAGCTTCGGCCAGACCGGCGGCTTCTCGGACGATCTCGACGACGACGTGCCGTTCTGATCTCTGTGACGACGCTGTATTCCGTTCCCAAGACCGCCACGTTCGACGAGGCCGAGCGCTCCCGCGTGATCTCGGCCTACGACGTCGCCGGTGCGCGCGCGAAGGGCCAGCTCGACGATATCGTGGCGTTCGCAGCCGAGCTTTGCGGCGCCCCGGTCGCGTTGCTGAGCCTGGTCGAGGAGGAATATCAGCGTTTCCTGGCGCGGACCGGCTTCGACCTAGAGCAGACGCCGCGCAGCATGTCGTTCTGTGCGCATGCCATGCACCATCACGAGGTGATGGAAGTGCCCGACGCGCAGGCCGACCCGCGTTTCGTCGACAATCCGCTGGTGACGGGCGAGCCGTATGTGCGCTTCTACGCCGGCGCGCCGCTCGTCTCCAGCGAGGGCGTGCCGCTGGGGGCGCTCTGCGTTTTAGCGAGCGCGCCTCGCGAAGGCCTGACCCGGTTCCAGCGCGATGGCCTCACATTGCTCGCCAAGGCAGCGATGGGCCGGCTCGACGACCGCCGCTCCGCGCGCGAACAGGCGATGGCAGAGGCCGAGGCGCGGCGTACGCTGGAAGCGAGCGACCTCAAGTTCCGCACGCTCGCTGACACCATGCCACAGATGGTGTGGTCGACGCTGCCCGACGGCTTCCACGATTACTATAACGCACGCTGGTACGAGTTCACCGGTGCTCCCGCGGGAACGACCGATGGCGAAGGCTGGAACGACATGTTCCATCCCGACGATCAGGATCGCGCTTGGGCGATCTGGCGCCAGTCGCTCGACACCGGCGAGCCCTACAACATCGAATATCGGCTGCGGCATTTCGACGGCACCTACCGCTGGGTGCTCGGCCGTGCGCTGCCGGTACGCGACGAAAACGGTGCGATCACGCGCTGGTTCGGGACGTGCACCGACATCCACGAACAAAAGCTTGCTTATGAAGAGCGCGAGATCATCAGCCAGGAGCTGAGCCACCGGATCAAGAACATCTTCGCGGTGATCGCCGGACTGATCGCGTTTTCCGCGCGGGGCAAGCCGGAGTTCGCGGGGATCGCGACGGACTTGCGCCACCGGATCAACGCGCTTGGCCGCGCGCACGACTTCGTCCGCCCGCACAGCGCGAACTCGCGTCCGGCCGCCGCGCAGAACAGCCTGCACGGCCTGTTGCAGGAATTGTTCGAACCGTATCAGCGGATCGACGGCGCACGTCTCAGCGTCACCGGCGACGACGTTCAGATTGACGATCGCTCGGCCACGCCGCTCGCCTTGCTGTTCCACGAGCTTGCCACCAACGCGACGAAGTACGGCGCGCTTGCGACCGAACTCGGTACGGTACGGATCACCGTCTCGGCGAACGACGACACGGTGAGTTTGAACTGGTGCGAACAGGGTGGCCCGTCCGTCGCCAAGCCGACGACGCCAGCAGGTTTTGGTACGCAGCTAATAGAAATGAGCGCCGTGCGTCAGCTGGGCGGTAGCGTGAACCGGATTTGGAACGACGATGGCCTGATCGTCGACCTGACGATCCCGAAGGCTGCGTTCAGCCGCTGACCACGCGAATGACGTCGTCATGGGCGATCGGATCGTCGTTGCAGGCCAGCGCGGCCGCGGCCAGGATCGCCGCGTCGCTGAATGGCTTGCGAATGTACCCAAGGCGCTCCGCATCGCCGATCTGCGCGGGGTTGGCGGTCACGAACACGACCTTGACGCCGTAATCCTGCGCCATACGCTTGGCGATCTCAGGCCCGGTCGGTCCGTCGCGTAGATTGATGTCGACGAACGCGAAGTTGCACCCCGGTGCCGCCGCGATCGCGCTATCGCGGTCCGCCGCGATCCCCGCGACGCCGTAGCCGGCATCCATGAGGATTCTCTCGAGGTCGAGCGCGACGAAGATTTCGTCTTCGACAATGAGGGCGGTCTTGGTCATCGGCGAAGTAACCAGTCGCCCGCTGATCGGTTCCGCCAAATCGGTGATTTAGATCAACCGCTTGTCCCGATATGGCCTGAATCCCGCAAATTCCTGCAATCGATTACCGTCGCAGCCGATTACCGTCGCAGCAGGAACACCGCGTGCTCGGCGAGCAGGTTGGCACCGCCCGCGCCGGTGCGCTTGTCGCCCGACAAAAACCACGCATCCTCAACGGTAATCCCGCGTGTTTTCACGAAGGCGCGGAAATCGTCGATCGTGACGTGGTGGATGTTCGGCGTGTCGTACCAGCTCTCGGGCAACTGCCGGGTCACCGGCATTCGCCCGCCCCAGAGGAGCGACAGCCGCACGCGCCAGTGCGCGAAATTCGGGAAGCTGACGAACGCGCGCCGGCCGATCCGCAGCAGGTGATCCAACACCAGATCGGGCGCGCGGGCGGTCTGCAACGTCTGGCTGAGGATCGCGTAGTCGAAGCTGGCGTCGGGATAGCCGGCAAGGTCGATATCCGCATCGCCCTGAATCACCGACAGCCCGCGGGCGACCGCCGACGCCACGTTGTGCGCGTCAATCTCCAGCCCGCGTGCATCGACATCGCGCGTGTCGCGGAGTGCGGCCATCAACGCGCCATCGCCGCAACCGATGTCGAGCACGCGACTACCCTGCGCGACGTTCTCGGCAATGACGGCGAGGTCGGTCCGCAATGTCTCAGGGGGCGTCATGGCGCACTCCGCAATTGCTCGGCGAGGCCCGGTGCGAGCCTCTCCATGTAGCGATCGGCACGAACCAGCGGATGGAAACCAAGGTCCGCATACACGCCGTGCGCGTCGGCGGTGACGAGGCCGAACCTGCGCAACCCAGCAAACGACGGATGCTCCAGGAACCAGCTCACCATCTGCCGCCCGAGCCCCTGCCCACGCACGGACTCGTCGACCCATACGTCCGCCAGCCACGCAAACGTCGCGTGATCCGTAATCATTCGCGCAAAGCCGACCTGCTGCTCGCTCTCGTACGCGCCGAGACAATGCGACCCGGCGATCGCGCGTTCGACCAGACCGCGCTCGATCCCCGGCGACCAGTAACTGCTCGCGAGCCAGCCGTGGATTCGGTCGACCTGCAATTTGCTCGCGTCGTCGGACAGGATGATCGTCATCGGCCGGCCCTCAGGAAGCCGTCGACGACCCGGTTCAGGTCCGGCGCCTCCAGCAGGAACGCGTCATGGCCATACGGGCTCGACAGTTCGACGAAGCTGACCGGGGCACCGGCTGCGTTGAGTGCCTGGACGATAGCGCGCGACTCGGCAGTCGGATAAAGCCAGTCGGTGTCGAAACTAACGAGACAGAACCGCGATTTGGTCGCGCGAAACGCATTGGCGAGCAGCCCGCCATGCTCCTCGACCAAGTCGAAATAATCCATTGCGCGCGTGATGTAGAGGTAGGAGTTCGCATCGAACCGGTCGGTGAAGGCGAGTCCCTGGTGGCGCAGATAGCTCTCGACCTGAAAATCCGCGTCGAACCCGAACGACTTCGCGTCGCGCGCCTGAAGCCGACGCCCGAACTTCTCGGTCAGCCCGGCTTCCGATAAGTATGTGATGTGCGCGGCCATGCGTGCGACCGCGAGCCCAGCGGTCGGCGCGGCGTCATCGTGATACTCGCCGCCACGCCAGTTCGGATCGGCCATAACCGCCTGCCGCCCGACCTCGTGGAACGCGATGTTCTGCGCAGTATGACGCGCGGTCGAGGCGATCACGACACACGCCTTCACCCGCTCGGGGAAGGTGGCGGGCCAGCTCAGCGCCTGCATCCCGCCCATTGATCCGCCGACCACAGCGTGGAGCACGCCGACGCCGAGATGATCGAGCAGCATCGCCTGCGCGCGCACCATGTCCCGGATCGTGATGACCGGGAAGCCCATCGCCCATGGCCGTCCGGTTGCCGGGTTGATCGTCGCGGGTCCCGAGGTGCCCATGCAGCTGCCGAGCACGTTGGCGCAGACGATGAAGTGCCGCGCAGGGTCGATCGGCTTGCCTTGGCCGACCATGCGCGTCCACCAGCCGGGCTTGCCGGTACGCGGGTGGTGCGAGGCGACGTGCTGGTCGCCGGTCAGCGCGTGGCAGATCAGGACGGCGTTCGACGCATCGGCGTTAAGCGTCCCGTAGGTCTCGTACGCAATATCCACTGGCGACAGCAGCACGCCGCCATCGAGCCTGAGCGGCCCCGGCAACGTGACGCGCCGCGCGAGACCGAAGCGCTGGTCGGTGTCGTGGCCGGTCCCGGGGTCGATGGCAGGCGTGTCGAGCATGCCGCGCGCTACCATAGGGGGACACCGTCATGCCAGCGCCGCTTCCTCGATCCTCCCCCGCAAGGGGGAGGTGGCTGGCCCTTGCCAGACGGAGGGGGAGGTAAGGAAAACAGCTGTTGCGTCACCCTCCCCCTCCGTCGCCTTCAGCGCCACCTCCCCCTTGCGGGGGAGGATCGTCAACTCCGTCCTTGCCACGCACAAAGATTTGCCACCGCGCCACACCGCCCGCTATGCCCCGCGCCATGACAAACATCATGCCCGCACCCGCGCCGAAGCCCTGGATCCTGGGGATCGCGCCGTACACGCCCGGTCGCTCGACGACCGATGACGGCCGCACGGTGATCAAGCTGTCGTCGAACGAGAACCCGCTCGGCACCAGCCCCGCTGCGAAGGCCGCATTCGACGCCGCCGACCGCACGCTGGAGCGCTATCCGGATGCGGGCGCGGCGGAACTGCGCGAGGCGCTGGCGGCGCATTACGACCTCGATCCGGCGCGCGTGATCTACGGCACGGGCTCCGACGAGATCCTGCATCTGGTCGCGGGCGCCTATGCCGGCCCAGGCGACGAAATCATCCACGTCCGCTACGGATTCGCGGTGTACGAGATCGCCACGCGTCGCGTCGGCGCCGAGCCCGTCATCGTCGACGACCGCGACTATGCGACCGATGTCGACGCGATCGTCGCCGCCGTCACCGAGCGTACGCGTGTCGTCTTCGTCGCCAACCCGAACAACCCGACTGGCACGTTCACGCCGCGCGCGGAAATCGCGCGGCTGCATGCCGGGCTGCCGAAGTCGGTGCTACTCGTGCTCGACCAGGCCTATGCTGAATATCTGTCGCCCGAGGAGGACGATGCCGGCCTTGCGCTGGCGATGACCGAGGCGAACGTGCTGGTCACGCGGACCTTCTCGAAGATCCACGGGCTGGCGGCGGAGCGGATCGGCTGGGGCTATGCCTGCGCGCCGATCATCGACGCGATGCACCGCATCCGCGCACCCTTCAACGTCACCACCGCAGGCCAGGCCGCCGCGGTCGCCGCGATCGGCGACACCGATTTCGTCGACGCGACGCGCGCGCATAACGACACGTGGCGCGGCTGGTTCGTCGAGCAGATCGCGCAGATGGGCAATGCCGGGCTTCGTGCCGTGCCGTCGAAGGCGAACTTCGTGCTCGTGCTGTTCGAGGGCAAGCTGACTGCCGACGCCGCGTATCACGGCCTGATGGACGCGGGCTACATCGTCCGCTGGCTGCCCGGCCAGGGCCTGCCCAACGCACTGCGCATCACGATCGGCACCGAGGCGGAAACGCGCGGCGTCACCGCGGCGCTGCGCAACCTAGTCGAAGCCGCCTGATGCTGCCGTTCGCGCGCGTCACGATCATCGGGCTGGGACTGATCGGCTCGTCGGTGGCGCGCGCGGTGCAGGCGACGATGCCGACGGTTCGCGTCACCGGCTACGATGCCGACGCGACCGTGCGCGAAGCCGCCGACCGGCTGCAGTTCTGCGACGACGTCGCGGACTCAGCCGGCGCAGCGGTGATCGACGCCGACCTCGTGATCCTGTGCGTGCCGGTCGGGATCATGGGCGAGGTCGCCGCCGAGTTCGCGGCCGAACTCCCCGCGGATGCGATCGTCAGTGACGTCGGCAGCTGCAAGGCCGAGATCGTCCGCGCGCTGACTGAAGCTCTGCCCAACGCGACCGTCATCCCTGCGCACCCGGTCGCGGGCACCGAGCGGAGCGGCCCCGAAGCCGGCTTTGCGACGCTGTTCCGTCACCGCTGGTGCATCGTCACGCCCCCCGAGGGCGCCGACCCGGTCGCGGTCGAGCGTGTCTCAGAATTCTGGCGACGGCTCGGTGCGCAGGTCGAGACGATGGCGCCCGAGCATCACGACCGCGTCCTCGCCGTCACCAGCCATCTGCCGCATCTGATCGCCTACACGATCGTCGGCACTGCGGGCGACCTGGAGGAAGTGACGCAGTCGGAGGTCATCAAATACTCCGCCGGTGGTTTTCGCGATTTCACGCGGATCGCGGCGTCGGACCCGACCATGTGGCGCGACATCTTCCTCAACAACCGCGAGGCGGTGCTGGAAATGCTCCAGCGCTTCTCGGAGGACCTGAGCCACCTCCAGCGGGCGATCCGCTGGGGCGACGGCGATGCGCTGTTCGACCTGTTCACGAGGACCCGGGCGATCCGCCGGAGCATCGTCGAGCAGGGGCAGGACGATGACGTCCAGGATTTTGGGCGTACGCACGGGTAAGGAGGTGCGCCGCTCTACCTAAACGGCACCACCCCGGCGAAGGCCGGGGCCCAATTGGGTAGGCTGGAGTAACGACACGCAGCGCCCGTCAGTATTGTCCCCCAATTGGGCCCCGGCCTTCGCCGGGGTGGTCGTCTGCTTCGTCTAGTCCAGCGCGTTCATCGCCGCATGAACCCGCTGCTCCGCCTCTTCCCGCGGCAAACCCGGCGGCACCACCTCGCCAAACCGGAAGGTGATCACCCCCGGCAGTTTCGGCCCCTTTTTCGGCCACACCAGCCCGCTGTCGCACGCGATCGGCACCGTCGGCATCTTCAGCGCACGGTACAGCCCGGCGAACCCTGGCTTCAGCGGCGGATGCTCGCCGGGTGACACCCGCGTCCCTTCCGGAAAGATCAGGATCGATCTCCCAGTCGCCTTCGCCGCGGTCGCTTCGCGCATCATGCTCCGCATCGCCGTCGCCGACGCCTCGCGGTCGACGACGATCGCGCCGTAGCGCCGCGCTGCCCAGCCCCAGGCCGGGATATCCGCGAGTTCGCGCTTCAAAACGATCGCGGGGCCGTCGAGCAACGCCTGCAATTCGAGCGTCTCGAACATCGCCTGATGCTTGCACGCATAAAACGCCGGTTCGGTCGGCCGTGTCCCCTCCACGCGGATGTGCACGCCGAGGATCACGCGCGCGCACCAGCGATGGAAGCGCGTCCAGATCGTCGAATGCACGATCACCGCGCGGGAGCCGAACAGCGCCGAGATCGGCACGGTCACCACGATCGGCACCGAGATCGTGTAGAAAACGAGCATGAACGCCCAGTTACGCAGCCAGATCATCCGCCATATCCAATCCACAACGCGATCCGGCGAAGGATCAACTTGTTATATTCGTTGATCAAGGTCCCGAGCCGCGGCGTGCCCTGCACACCGTCGCCGAGGATCACGACATTCTTGTCGAGCGCCGCCGCCAGCTCCATTCGCGCGCGCGCGACGTGCCAGTCCGACGTCACCAGCCGCACCGAGCGGTATTTGTGCACGCGCACCCACTGCGCGGTCTCCTCCGCGTTCGAGCGCGTATCGACCGCATCGGCACCGAGATCGATGCAGCACGCGAACAACGCGGGCGACGTCCGATATTCCAGTGCGAGATCGATCGGCCGCACCCCCGGCGCGACGCCGGTCACCAGCATCCGCTTCGCCTGGTGATCGCGGAGCAGCGCGATGCCGCGGTCGATCCGCCCTGCCCCACCGGTCGGCACGACGATCGCATCCGAGGTGAAGCCGTCGAGCGGCTTGGGCAGCAGCAGCATGAACACCGCGAACCCGAATGCCCAGGCGAGACCCAAGATGCCGAGGAACCGCACGATCACAGGATATGCCTCAGCGCGCGGACGATCGTCACGCGGGCGGCGAGCGTGGCCAGGACGACGAACGCGACCGGGAGCATCGCGAGCAGCACCCAATCGACCCCGCCGAGAGTCACGCCGCCGAGCAGTTCCGAGCCCAGCCCGTGCAACCGGATGCCAATGAACGCGATCACCAGCAACGCCGTGACGCCGCCCCCGACACCACCGATCGTCGCATCGAGCGCGATCCGCCGCTGGAACAACCGCGCGACCTGCAAATCGGTCGAGCCGAGCATGTGCATCACCGCGATCGTCGCGTGATGCGTCTGGAGCCCCGCGCGCGCTGCGAGCACGACGACCGCGGCGGTCGCGCTCGCCATCAGCAGGACCAGCGCCAGCGCGAGGAACGTCAGCGAGCGCATCACGTCGTTGACCGGCGACATCCAGCTTTCGTGGCGGTCGACGCGGACGATCGGGCTCAGGCGACGCACGGCAGTCGCTACGCGCAGGGCAGCGGCCTCGTCTTGGTCCGCCAGATCAACATCGATCATCGCCGGCACCGGCAATTGCGGGTCCGCGCCATCGGACCCGAGCCAGGGTTGCAGCAGCCGCGTAAGTTCGGCGCGATCGACCGGCGTCGCCGTCGCGACCGCCGGCATCGTCCGCAGCGCCGCCAGCACGCGCGCCGCGACGGCGTCACGCCGCACGGGATCGCCATCGACGACCTGCACCGTCAACCGCCCCGCCAACTGCCGATCGAGCAACCGCGCCGCACCCGAGGTCGCCAGTCCAAGGGCGGCGGCGAGCATCGTCAGGAACAGCATGATCGCCATCACCCACGTCATCGCGCGCAGGCCGCCGGCTTCGTCGAGCACCCGGCGTTCGGCCGACGACCGGGCTTTGATGGCGCGACTCATCATTCGGGCCGCGTCGGTGGATAGCGCAGCGAACCGGTCGGATCGAGCAATCGCCCGCGATCGAGCCGCATCATCTGTGCGCCGGGTATCCGGCCGAGCAGGTGGAAGTCGTGCGTCGCGACCACCACGGTCGTCCCCAGCTTGTTGAGCGATTCGAACAGGTGCAGCAGCCGCTCGGCCATGTCGGGATCGACATTGCCGGTCGGCTCGTCCGCGACCAGGATTTCGGGGCGTGCGATGACGGCACGCGCGATCGCGACGCGCTGTTGCTCGCCGCCAGACAGCGTCGCGGGTCGCGCATCGGCGCGGTCGCCGAGCCCGACCCAGGCGAGCATCTCGCGCACCGGTTGCTCGATATCCGCCTCGGGCATCCCCGCCACGCGCAACGGCAGCGCGATATTGTCCCAGGTCGACAGATGCGGGACGAGCCGGAAATCCTGGAACACCACGCCGATCCGCCGCCGGAACCCGGGCAGCCGGTCGCGCGACAGCACCACCGCGTCCTCGCCGAACAGCCGGATCACGCCGCGCGTCGGACGCTGCGCGAGATACAGCAGCTTGAGCAACGAGGTCTTCCCCGCGCCGCTCGCGCCGGTCAGGAAATAGAACGCACCGCTACGCAGCGTGAAGCTGAGGTCCGACAGCGTCTCCGGCCCGGCGTCGGGCCCCGAGTCTGACTCGGTGCCGTAGCGAAGCCCTACATTTTCGAATTGGACGATATTCGCCATGACGTGGTTGCGCCCGCTTTCGCCCGCTTGATGCCCGTATCGGCGCTTTGCCATGAAAGCGCGCGCCGCTTCAAGCTTGCCACCTATGCGGGCAGCGTGCTTATTCGGCACAAGACCGGTCGCGCTCCAGCGGCCGCTGGTGAAGCGCATCCATGATCCTCCAATGTCCCGAGTGCAGCACGCGCTATCTGGTTCCCGACAGCGCGATCGGGACCGAGGGGCGCACCGTGCGCTGCGCCAATTGCAAGCACAGCTGGTTCCAGGCGCCCGCACCGCTGGTCGAGGACGCGCTGGAGATCCCCGAGCCGACGCTGCTCGCGCCCATGCCGCCGCCGCTCGCTCCGCTGGCGCGCCCGCCGATCGCGACGCCGACCGAGCGCTTCACACCGGCTATTCCGGTTACGCCTGCTCCGCCGGTGTATGTTCCAGCTGCGCCCGAACCCGTCTCTGCAGCCCCCCTATCTGCAACGCACGCGTCGGTGTCCGCCGATCCGGTCGTGAAATATGACGCCTTTGCCGAGCGACCGCCGTTCAAGGCGCGGCGCAATACGGCGCGGTGGTGGACGGTCGCGGCCGTGCTCGCCGGATTGCTGATGCTGATCGCGGTCGGATCGATCGTCTATCTCGGCGCGCCGGGCGTCGTGGCCAAACTCGGCCTTGGCCTGGGCACGGACGAGACTCCGCTGCGGCTGCGCGACAATCCGATCGAGCGGCGCGAACTCGACAACGGCTCCGAGCTGTTCGCGGTCAGTGGCCAGGTAACCAATCCGTCCGACCAGCGCCAGCGCGTGCCCGACATCCGCGCCGAACTCCGCGATGCGCAGGGGCGGCTGGTCTATAGCTGGACGATCACCCCGCAGCAGCGGACGCTGGCGCCGGGTGGTGCGATCGACTTCAACTCGGCGACGCTGAACGTCCCGGCGAACTCGAAGCGTCTCGAGTTGAGCTTTGCAGGCGAGGCAAGCCGCTAGGCGCGCTGCAAACGCCGGCTCACGATCCAGAACCGCGCGCCGTGCAACAGCGCGGCCGTCAGCATCCCGAGCCCGGAGGCATAGACCAGTGCCATCGGCCCCACCCCGGCGCGAACCATCCACCAGCCCGCGCCACCGGTAACGATGAAATATGCGGCGATGCTGTTCACGCCCGCGACGACCTGATCGACGAGCGAGCGGAGTGCGTAAACCAGCACCACCTGCGCGCCGTCGAACAGGATGAACGGCGCCCACACCGGCAGCATCGCCAGCGCGACCGCATGCGTTGCGGCATCGGCTGGAAACGCCGCGACGATCGGCCCGCGCGCGACGATCAGCACGATCCCGCACACACCCAGCGCGAGCATTGACAGCCCGGTCGCGATCAGCGCGCGCGAGATGCCCGCTTTCGGATCACCCTCGCCCACCGCATTGCCGACACGGACGCCACACGCCGACCCAAGCCCAAGCGCCAACCCGAACGTGACGTTGTGGACCGAGAACACGATCTGGAACGCGTGCGCGACGTCGTCGCCGAACTGCGTCGACAGTGCGATCAGGATCGAGAAGCCGGCAAGCTCAAGACCGGACGCAACGGCGGGCACGATCCCGAACACCGCCAGCGCAGCGATTCCCGCCGGCACGCCACGCCATGCGGCCAGGTCGATACGCCGAACGCCACGCTCCTTGGCGCGCGGCAAGGTCAGCGCCGCCGCGATCATCCCAACCGCCCCCAATCCCGACGCGATCGCGGTGGCGGTTGCCGCCCCGACCGCCCCCATTGCCGGCAACCCGAGATGACCGCCCGACATCGCCCACGCCAGCACCGCGTTGAGCGGCAGGATCGACAAATTCACTACTGCGACGCGGCGCGGCCGGCTGACGCCCTCCAGGAAGAAGCTGGCGGCGACGATCATCAGCTGCGGCGGATAGGTGAACGCCATCACCCGCACGACCCGTCCTGCCGGCGCGACCAGCGCAGGCGCGACACCGATCCCGGCGAGCATGACGTCCGCGAACGCGAACATCACGACACCTACGACGAGCCCGAGCAGCAATCCCAGCACGAGCCCTTCGCGAAGCACCTGCCCGGTCCGCGGCAGGTCCCCCGCCCCGTCGGCGCGCGCGGTGTGGACGAGCACGCCCGACAGCCATGCGAGCCCGGTGACGATCGCGATGAACGTCAGCGACCGGCTCGCCCCCAGCGCCGCTACCTCGTGCGCGCCGACCAGCCCGACGACGATCACGTCGGTGACGTGCAGGATCGTCCAGTTGAGGCTGGTCAGCATCACCGGCCACGCGAGCGCGAGAATGCGCTGCGTTTCGGCGCTCAGACCGGCCCGCGTATCGGGGGATAGAAGTGCTGCGGGCATCGTTTGCGGTACCGGACGAACGCTTTTTCGCAAAGGGCGTTGCGTAGCGTTCAAAGCCTTGCTAGTGGCGCTCGCCTACCAGATGCCGGGTCCGCCCGGTGATGTTTCATGGGCGGCCATGGCGGAACTGGTAGACGCGCAACGTTGAGGTCGTTGTGGGCGAAAGCCCGTGGAAGTTCGAGTCTTCTTGGCCGCACCATTTTTTACAGATCGAGTAAACACCCCCTTCGAGGGTCCCCCTTGGCATGTGATGCGTTGGGCTTGGCGGAGGTATTGCATGAGTTCGATAGACGACACGAT
Organism: Sphingomonas sp. CFBP 13603; assembly: GCF_014892665.1. Lineage (NCBI taxonomy): Bacteria > Pseudomonadati > Pseudomonadota > Alphaproteobacteria > Sphingomonadales > Sphingomonadaceae > Sphingomonas > Sphingomonas sp. CFBP 13603. Next base: position 12,264 of record NZ_JADBIA010000011.1, read on the forward strand.
CATCGAGACCCCCGAGGGCCCGATGACCTTTGCGCAGTGGAAGAAGAAGAACCCGGTCCAGCTGCCCTCGCGCCGGACCAAGGGGAAGAAGCTGCCCAACAAGGTGAAGCTCACCACCGACGAGAAATAGGCGGCGCGCTAGGATCCCCCAAAGCGGGAGGGAGGATCTGAATTTAGTGCCGTCCCACCGGCGCCCCTGCCCCGGTCTGCGCACGAATCATACGCGCCTGGAACTTCACCCGTTGCCAGAACGTCGCGTCGTCGAGCCGCCATTGCCGGATCGCCTGCGTCGCCAGCGTCTCGATCAGCGCCTCGCTGGTTGCGGCGTCCTGTTTGGCGAACTCGCGTGCGAGGTCTTCGACGCATGGGCCGTGATCGGTAAAGTCGCGCGGCAGCGGCATGGGTGTGGGCTGGCTCGGCATCGGCATATATCTTTCTCCCTGTAATTAACGTCGACCACCGAACAGCGCACGCGTGGCGCCACCGAGCGTCGTCTGGTCGAACTTCAGCCGCATCGTGACGAACGGCCCCTGCCGCGTGTAGCGGTCGTCCTCGAAATCACGGTCGCGGTAGCCCGAGACGTTGTAGCCGGCGGTGATCCACATGTTCTGCGCGGGCGACACGCCGACCGACGGCCCACCGCTCCACGACCAGGCGCCGCGCGACCACGCATGCTGGACCGATCCGCTCACGCCGACGTCGATCCGCGTGCCGATATCCTGGCGCAGTTCGAACCCGGTGACGTCGATATAACCATCATACGTATCGTCGGCGAAACGCCCGGCGACGTATTTCGCACCGTAATAGAGCGTCGCCTCGGTGCCGTGGCCAAGCCCTTCGGGTCCGGTGCGATAGTTGACCGCGAGGTTGTTGATCGCCCGCGTCGTCACCTGATCGCCGCCGCCGTAGGCGGGCACGCCGAGCGCGTTGGAGTCCGAGAACCCCGAGTCCGCGCTCTCGTGCCGCAATTCGAGGCGTTCGAGCAGCGACCAGCGGCTGTCGAGCGGGCGGAACGCGAGCGCGACGTCGGCGGTGGCATAGGTCGCGACCGCGCCGGTCTTGTCCTTGATCGTGTACGCCTTGATGCTCGACGCGAGCGTCTTGCCCTGCCCCAGCGTGCGCAGGAAGTTGGTCGTGATCCCCCAGCGATCGCCGCTGTCGGCGTTGCGGTATTCGAGCCGCCCGTTCACCGACCAGCGCGCCTGGCGATAGGTCGCGCCGAGCGTGGCCGCCGCATAGTCGCCGTTGGTCTGGTCCTGCCCGACATAGCCGCCCGAGGTGACGGGCTGGAACGCGTTGACCACCGCACCATCGGGGATCTGCCCCTTCAGCGTGTTGCTGGCGTCGAGCGTGCCATCGATGGTCCAGTGCTTGCCGAGCGGCACCGACTGGCTGAGGCCGTATTGCGCGTAGGTGCGCGCGCCGTTCTCGCCGATCGCCTGCTGGTTCAGCGTGCTCATCAGCTTGGCGCCGGTCCAGGGGGCGACGTCGACGCCGAACTGCTTGGTATGCGCGACATAGCCGTCGCCCTTGGCGATCTCGTACCCGCCGATCAGGCGGATGCCGGGCGTGATCCGGTAGGCGAGCTGCACTTGGTGGCGGACCGGGAAGTCGACACTGTCGCTGTCGCCACCGGGCGCGAACTGGGTCTGGGCGGTGATCGTCACCGCATTGCCGAACAGCGCCTGGCTGCCACCGAGGGTGAGCAGGCGGCTGTCGCGGTTGCGGCCGTCCATGCCCTTGTCCGACGCGTACTGGCCGCCGACGAAGATCGTGCCGGAGTCGCGGCGATATTCGAGGCGCGCGTCGGCGGCAGTGCGCGTGCCGGCGCTGTCGAGCTGCTGCTGGTGCCAGGCGACACCGGTGATGCTGAGCCGATCGGTCAGCCGCACGCGGCCGTCGAGCCCGAACTTCCGCGTACCCGCCTCGACGAGGTTCTGCTGGCCGACACCGAACGCGGTATCCTGCTGGCGGGCGTAAGCGAGCAGATCGAGCTTCGAACCGTGATGATCGACTTCGGCGAGGTAGGCTAGGCCCTGCCCAAGCCCGAGGCGTCCGCCCTTGGCGATCTCGCCGCGCAGTTCGGTGTTGGCGGTCACGCGCGCCTTGATGTCGGCGCCGACGACGGTGGCCCTGCCGACCGTCTCGTCGCGGATCACCGCCGCACCGACTTCGACGCGACCGTTGGCCAACTTGGTCGCGACGCGGGCAGCGGCGGCGAGCTTGGCCGACTTGCCGCCCTCGACCTCGTAGTCGGCGACGATGAAGATCGGATTCAGGTTCGAATCACGGCTGAGGATCGGCTGGCGGAAGCGGACCGTGCCCATCGACGTGTCGATGTCGTAGTCGATATGCCGCGTCAGCTCGGTGGTCGCGACGATCAGTTCGGAGCGGAAGCGATCGCGCGTCTCGATCCGCAGCTTGTCGCTGTTCGGCACGATGTTGCGTCCCGACAGCCGGTACGGGCCGGACAGGCCGTTGCCCTGTATTTCGTCGCGCGAATACAGCGTGTCGGTGTTGGCGGCGAACCCGGTCGCGCGGATCCGCTTGCCCTCATAGGCGGCCTTCACGCCGTTCAGCGTGCGGTTGTAGCGGGTCAGCTGCGTGTCGGTGAAGCCGGTCTCGAAATCGCCGAACAGCGCATAGAATTCGCGACGCTCGAGCCGCAGATACAGCTTCCGGCGGGTGGCGGCGTCATAGCCCTGGCGCGAGCCGTCGCCGTACACGGTGTAGTAGCGGTCGGGGTCGATCGTGCCGAGCAGCCCGCGCTGCGGATCGTATTTGCGATCGCTGTCATAGGCGATCGTCGCAAGCCACGAACCCTTGACGCGACCCTTGGCGTAGAAGGCGAGCTGGCCGTCGGTGACGACGCTGTTACGCTGCGACCTGGGCAGGCCCGACTGGCGCTTGCTGAGCATGTCGTAGCCGAGCGAACCCGCGCCGAAGCCGACCACGACCCAGTCCTTCGCGGACGCGGCCAGCCAGGCGCGAATCTCGTGCGTGTGGACCAGCTTGTCCTCGGTCAGCGAGACGATCGCATGGACCGCGCCGGCCTGAGTGGTCGGCTGGAGCGCGATGAAGGCAAGGCCGTCGTCGCCGACGACGCGCGCGGTGGTCGCCGAGCGTTCGCGGCCCGCAAGCTGGCGGCCCTGTTCGAGTTCGGCCTCGACGGCGGCGGTATAGGGCTGGTCGACGGTGAACGGGACGAGCGTGCCCGCGCGGACCGGGCGGCCGGTCTTGTCGGTCACGCGCACCGCGATCAACGGACGGGTCAGGCCATCGGCGACGAGGCGGCTGCTCGCGGCATCGAACACCGCGCGGACCGGCGCACCCGAGAAATGCACCACGCGATCGAGGACCTTCACGACGCTGCCGTCCGCGGCGAGGATGCGCGCGCCGAGATGATTGTCGCCGTCGACCAGTGGGATACCCGACCAGCGCGACACCGCCACGGGGCTGCCGTCGCGCGCGTCGGTGCCGTCGAACGCGAGCGGCTCGACCTGCTTGCCGTTGATCATCAGCGCGACGCGCTGGCCGGGCAGGTGCTTGATGACCGCGCGAGAAATCGGTGCGCGCGGGTTGTAGTCGGCGCTTGGGAACAGCCAGTCGACCCCCGCGGCCTGCCCAGCGCCTAGCCAGTCGCGGTTGCCCGCGGCGGTGGCGTCGTCGGCAATCGCGACAGGGAGGCCGGCATCGGCGACGGCAGCGATGCCAGTCGGCTTCAGCTGGAAATCGACGCGCTTCAGGAGCCCGCCATCGCCCTCGACGAAGCGCGAGATCGGGCTGTTGGCCTGGCGCGTGTCGATGTCGCAGGCGACCGGCGCGTGCGTCGCGGGGATGCTCGCGGTGTCGATCTGGACGATGTGACGGCCGGCGCGGACGCCTTCGAAATGGTACAGGCCGTCGCGATCAGTGACGACGAAGGTGCCGTCCTCCATCAGCAGGCGGATTCCGGGCACGCCCTTGCGCTTGTCGACCGGATCGCCGCAATTCCCCTCGGTCACGCGGCCGATGATCGTCATCGCGTCGGTGAACAGCAGCGGACGCAGACGCACCGAGGCGGCGGCTTCGTTGCTGGTGATGGAACCCTGCCCCGCAACACGCGCGCGATTGAGCGCCTCGCCGGTGGGTGCACCAGGCGCGATGCTGACGACGTATTTCAGCTCTGCAGTGGCGCCGGCGGCGAGCACCGGAATCGCGAAGTCGAGGCTACGACCGTCGGTCGACACGGTCGGCTCGTCGCCGCCGCGCGCGGAATTACGTTCGTAGCGCAGGCCCCTGGGCAAGGTATCGGCGACGTGCAGACCCCGCGCGGCGATCGAATCCCGGTTGGTGATGCGCAACAGATACTGGACGAAATCGCCTGGCGAGGCTTCGCGGACGGAGGCGACCTTGGTCAGCAGCAGCGTGCCCGCGCCGGGGCTATCCAGCGGAATGTCGGCGGAAAAAGGCTCGGGCGTCGATAGCGTCAGCGCGCCGCCGAAACTCGTGTCGTTGAGGATGAACGGCCTGCCCTGTGGGTCCTTCAACGCGGCCAGCGTGGCGCGGTCGACGGTCGACGGCGCGGTATAGGTGCCGGGCGGTGCGACTTTCAGGAAATACCGGCCCGGCGCGGACAACGGAAAGCGATAGCGCCCGGTCTCGCCCGGATAGATGCGCCCGCTGGCGTCGGTGACGGCCTCGCCCGTTACGACCGTCGAGGGATAGCGGCTGACGCCGTCGTCGCCGAACACGGTCGCCGGCTGGCCGCTCTCGTCGACCAGCGACACGGTCGTGCCGTCGACCAGCGCGCCGGTGCGTGAATCGAACGTGTAGCCCGCCGGATCGATCAGCAGCGACGCCATCGAGGCGAGACTGTAGCCGTCCTCGACGAAGCTCAGCTTGATCGTCGCGCCGCGCATGTTGCGGACGTCGCAGGCCTGCAACTCGGGGTGTTTGCCGGTCGCGGTCGCAGGGATCCCGCCGGCGAAGATGCCGCTGTCGACCGCGGTCTCGGTCAGCGCCAATGTCGTGTGGAGCGTACCGACGTCGACGTTGATGATCGACGTCTCGCGCACGTCGGGATCATGATTGCCAGCCTGGTTGTCGAGCACCAGGAGCATGTCGGCATAGATATCGATCGCCGCCACCCAAGGCGATTTCGCGAAGGTCTCGGCGTCGATCGGCGCGGGGGTGAACTGGAAACTGGGGGAGGTCTGACACGTCGCGCCCTTGAGCTCGTAATTGGGCGGCGGCAGATGGAATGTGAGCGTGGTCGGACGCTTGGCCCGATTCACGTCGAGCGAAACCATGTTGGACGGCACCGTGCGTACCCCGGAGTCGCTACCCGTATCGTCGAACGACAGGGTTGCGGTGTTCTGGATACGGCCCGTGGGAGTACCCGTCTGCGCTGCCGACGGCATGGTGCCGACGGCAAGCCCCAACAGGGCTCCCAAAAGGGGTGCGCCGAGGCGCGGAAGGCGGCGGAAGCTGGGCATGAAGGGTCCTCTCCCGGCACGTGTCGCCACGCGCCGGGATCGGTCGTTCCTTGTTCGCGAGGGGCGGGTTTAGTTGATCGTCACGCGGAAGCTTGCCGCGACCGACGTACCCCCGAGCAGGGTCGGGATGGTCGCGGTCACCCGTTTCGTCCCGGCATCGTACGAACCGGTGAAGGGGGTGAGCGGGATCGCCGAACCGTCGTCGTTCGCCGGGAAGCCGTTCAGTACGCAGGCGCCGCCGACGCCGAGGCCACCGATCGTGATCGAACCCGGCACATAGGTCGTGTTGGTGGGGACGATATCGGTCAAATTGACGTTGTTCGCCGGCACCAGCAGCGTCGCATTGTTGACCACCAGGCAATATTGCACGACCGCGCCCGGAATCGCCTTGGGCAGCAGCACGCCCGATACCGGATCGGAGACCACCACCGACGACTTGGTCACGGTCAGCGCGACGTTGCGCGTCGTGATCTCGTAGCCGAGCGAAGCGCGCCCTTGCCCGTTATAGGCAATGTCGGCGCCGAGACCGTCCGAATCATTGTCGGCAAAGACGATATCGATCGCGTTGTCGTCGTTGGCGAGGATGCTCGGCGTCAGCGCCGTGCCCTGCGCCGCGGCATTGCCGCCCGCTGCGACCTGCGCGATCAGCGTGATGCCGGCAAGCGCGGCGGTCTGCTGGTTCGGCACGTCGCCGACGATGAACACCGTCGCGGTCTGATCGGCGCCGAGTTCGTTGATATAGGTCGCGGTATCGACGCCGACGTCATACGTGCCGTTGCCGTTCGAATCGACGAAGATCCGGATGTTGCTCACGTCGAAGTTATCGCCCGTGAACAGCCCCTGGATCGGCGTCTGGCTCGCCGACAGCAGGAAGTCCTGCGTACCGTTGGTGTTGTTGGTCAGCTGGAACGCGACGACGGCATTGGGCTGGCCGACCGAAACCTGCGTGTTGTTCTGCGTCGCCGGGACGACGGTCAGGTTGACCTTGCGATCGACCACGAACGTCGCTGCGTTCGATGCCGCGGTCTGCTGCACGCCGTTGACGGTGTAGCTCGCCTGCGCGGTGTTGGTGATCGTGGTACCCGCGGCGGTACCCGCCGGACCCGGCGCCTGTGCGTTGGCAGTACCGATCGACACGATGGCGGCCGTTCCGGCCAGCAACGTGCGTATTACCCCTGTTGCATGCATTTCTAAGTCTTCCTTCTGCGGTGTGTTTAGTTTTGGGGAGAGTGAGAGAACGGGATCATTTCAGGACGGCCTGGAACGCGAACTGGCCTTGCGCGCCGGCCGGAATCGGACTCGCGAGGCGCCACCGGACGCTGGTGACATCGTTGGGGCTCGCCGCGCGCGTGCTGCCGTCGAGGCTGCGGACGCGCAGGGAATCAAGCGAACCGAAAGTCTTGCCGTCGACCGACACGTCGGGTGCGGGCGAACCGGGATTGGCCGAGCGGTAGGAAATCTGACGCGGCAACGGGTTGGCCAGCACGACGTTGGCGAGCGGCTGCGCACCCGTGTTGCGATAGGCGAGGACGAAGATCACCTTGTCGCCCGGCGTCACCTTCGACGGCTTGACCAACGCGACGCGCGTGGTGCCGTCGGCCGCGGCGCTGCGGCTCTCGACCAGGATGCTGCTGGTAACCTGCAACGGACCCGCCGCGGCGGACACCGTGCCAGTGGTGGCTGCGAGAACGATGGCAATCATCGGGCGTGTGATCATGAACGTGCTCCTCTTGAGATGTCTGGTCATTGGATCTTGGTCTTGAACTGGACGGTGTGGACCGAGGCCGCGGCGACCTGGCCGAGCGCGACGGCGATCCCGCCGCGCGGGGTAGCGCCCGCCTGCGCGCCGGGCGCTTCGAAGCGCCCCGCGTCGCCATCCGCGCCATCGGTCAGCGCGGCGCCGTCGAGCATGAGGCTGCCGGGGACGAAGACGGTGCCGTCGGGAATCGGATCGACGATGCGCGCGCCCGTGACGGCATCGCTGAAGCGCGCTTCGAGCGTGTAGGTGATGACCGCGTCGCGTACGGCGTTCTGCGATCCGTCCGCGGCCCGCACCGACTGGCTCTTGAACAGCGCCGGGCCGGCAAGCGCGGTGCCGAGCGGGACCGCAACGGTGGCGATCGCGCCGGTCCGCCCGACCACCGCATCGCCGCCGCCATCGCCCATGCCGGCATAGGCGCTGCCGGTCTGGCCCGACCCCGTCGTCGAGCGTGCGGTGACGGTCAGCGTGGCATTCGCCGTAGCGGTGCCGGCCGGGGCGACGACGATCGCCAGCAGCTTGATCGACTGGCCGGGCGAGAGCGGCGGCGTCCTGCCGTCGACCGGCGCGCTATCCTTGGCCGGATCGTAGATGCCGTCGCCATCGGCATCGATCACCAGCGCCTGCAACGCGACCGCACCCGGCGACACGCTGGCTGCCAGCACGAACGATTCGTTGCCATTGTCGCGGTTGGTCAGCGTGAAGGGGATCGCGAGCGGGCGCGGCGTTACGACGATCGCGCCCTGCCCATCGCGCACCAGCGCGACGTCCAGCCGCTCGGCGACGATGATCGAGACGGTGTTCGACGTGGTCGATCCCGTCGTCCCGCCAAGATCGTAGCGAAGCGCCGCGGTGTTGACGATCGGCGTACCGGCGGGCGTCCCCGTAGCGGGATCCGAAAACGTCTGCGCCGGGATGGATTGCGACATCGCAGTCCCGATCATGCAGGCGAGGCGCAAAGCCACGCGAGCGCACCGAAGCGCGCCGTTTTCTCCTGCACATCCTGACATACGACGAACCAATTTTGTCCCAATCCTTTGATCGAGACCAAATTGTCCACCGCCACTTAATCAAATACTACCAACTCAAAACGGACTTTTTCGGCTGCATTTTGATACTTAATACAACAACATCCGAAACGGCGTATTTAAGTTATAACAAAGAACCATAACGGATCATGATGCCAATTCTATCGCATTCCTCGGCATACTTCCGGCAACGACGCGAACGCAGACGTTGGCGAAAATCCCAGTGGTTATCGCGTGAGCAGCGCGCGCAGGTAGGATTTCATGGCCTGGTCGCCGACATGGCTGAGCGAAACCTCGATCCGTCGCCGATCGGTTGGATCGATGACGCGGTCGATCAGTTTCAGCTTGTGGAGATGCTCGATCCAGCGCTGCGAGGTGGTGACAGGCGCGTCGGACATGCTGACCAGCGCCTTGATGTTCATCGGCATCCGATCGTCGCGCGATGCGAACAACGCGAGGAGCATGTCCCAGGCGGGCTCGTGAAACAGTTCTGCTGGGAGGAACTTGCGGCGCATCCGTCGCTCCGCGAGCACCAGGGTGGCATGTTCGATGAGCGCGTCGTCGCTTGGCTCATCGCCGACCGGTACTGGCTCCGCGGCTTGCGCGACTCGTCCATTGAACTCTTCGGCGACCGCCGACAGCTTCGCGGTCAGATCCTTGATCAACTCGACGACGGACTCGTTTTTCACTCAAGGCTCCCCTTGCCCCCGTTGTTACACCCGACACCCAGCCGAAAAACGATGCCCGCAGCCTGTAGCCGCTATCGCACGTCGCCAACCGAACCGACCGGACGTACGGACGAACAGGTCCGACGCACCGTCATTGTCGACTACCGCACCGCAAATTCAACCCAAACCTGCAAAAATCGGTAACCATATGAAGATCGAATGCACATCGCGGACTATATTTCCCTTAATCGATCCAATACCGATCGATTAAATCAATCCATTATGGTTTCGATATTGCTCATTCCAGGTCGACCTCTTGAAAACGCAGTTCGTATATTTGACAGATTCGGAATTCGGCTCGATCGCCGATATCGGGCGCGAACCGTTCCGGGACGCCAGCGATGCCGAAACGATGTCATCGGCGGTCCCCATCGTTTACAGACACCCCGTTCGATGCCGGATCGATTCCCCCGTGGTCAGACGCAGGCCGTTTGATCGGGTGGTGCGTTAGGGCTCGATCGCATGCGAAAGGGTATCGTGTCCGCTTATCTGAATGCCGTCGGTTCCGCAGTTCCCGGTCATGATATCCACACCGCCTTCATTGGCTGGGCGCGTACGCGGGTCGATGCCCGCGCGGAACGCGTGTTCGACCGGATGGCGGCGCGATCGGGTATCGCGCATCGCTGGTCGGTGCTGCCGCCGACCGCGAACGGGGGTTCGCCGATCGACGATGCCGGCTTCTACGCAGTCGAGCCGCATCCGGGAACGGCCGCCCGCATGACGCTATATGCCGAGCACGCCCCCGATCTGGCGATCCGCGCGATCGAGGCGCTGCGCGACAAGATCGCGGTCGAGGGCATCACGCATCTCGTGGTGGCGAGTTGCACCGGCTTCGTCGCGCCCGGCATCGACCAGATCATCGCGCGGCGGCTTGGCCTCGCGTCCAGCGTCGAGCGGCTGCTGATCGGCTTCATGGGCTGCTATGCCGCGGTCGTCGCGTTGCGCAGCGCCCGCCACATCGTCCGATCCGAGCCACAGGCGCGCGTGCTGGTCGTGACCGTCGAACTCTCCACGCTGCACCTGCAACCCGCGAGCGAACTCGAATCGCTGCTGGCGATGCTCCAGTTCGGCGATGGTGCTGCGGCGGCGCTGGTGACGGCGGACGCCACCGGGTTCGCGCTCGACACGCCGTTCGCCGCGACGCTGGCCGACAGCGAGGCCCTGATCCGCTGGGACGTCACCGATGCGGGGTTCGCGATGCATCTGTCGGGCGAGGTTCCCGGACGGATCGCCACCGCGCTGTCCGATGCGGCGTTCCGCGATATCGTCAGCGACGGGCGAAAGCCGAACGAGATCGACGCGTGGGCGGTGCATGCCGGCGGTCGATCGATCCTCGACGCGGTAGAGCATTCGCTCGATCTGAAACCGGATGCACTCGCCGCGTCGCGTCAGGTGCTGTCGGAGAACGGCAACATGTCGTCGGCGACGCTGATGTTCGTGTTCGAGCGACTGCTCGCAGGGCCGCGGGTTGAGCACGGCGTGGCACTCGCGTTCGGGCCCGGCCTAGCGGCGGAGGGCTTCGGATTCCGGAGCGCGGCATGAGCCTCGCGGTTCGCAGCCAGGCCGAAGAGCTGATGGACGCCGACGACCTCGACGCGGCCACCTATGCGGACGTGGTCGGCGATCTCGCCACGGTCAACACGGTGACGATGGCGCGTCGGCCGACGCTCGACTTTCTCGCGCGGGCGATTGCGGGGCGGAAAAGCTTCCGACTGCTCGACGTCGGGTTCGGCGATGGCGACATGCTGCGCCGGATCGCAAATTGGGCGAAGGCGAAGGGTATCGAGGCGGAGCTGGTCGGGGTCGATCTCAACCCGCGCAGCGAACAGGCGGCGCGGGCGCATGGCGGCGACATCCGCTACGTCACGGGCGACTATGCCGACCTCGCGTATGAGCCGTGGGACGTGATCGTCAGCAGCCTCGTCGCGCATCACATGAGCCACGACCAGCTGATCGCGTTCCTGCGGTTCATGGAGGACCATGCGAGCGCGGGGTGGTTCGTCAACGACCTCCACCGCCACGGCTTCGCGCACTGGGGTTTCCCCGTCCTCGCGACGATCGCGCGCTGGCATCCGATCGTGCGCCACGACGGCACGTTGTCGATCGCACGCAGCTATCGCCCCGACGAATGGCCGCCGCTGCTGGCCGAGGCCGGCATCACCGAGGCGAAGGTCCGCCGCGTCTTTCCGTTCCGGTTATGCGTCGAACGCCTGCGCTGATCGTCGGCGGCGGGCTTGCCGGCGCCGCGACCGCGATTCGGTTGGCACGTGCCGGCCTGCCGCATCTGCTTGTCGAGCGATCGCGCGAGACCGGTGATGCGATCTGCGGCGGGTTCCTCAGTTGGCGGACGCTGGAGACGCTCGGCGGGCTCGGGATCGATCCGGATACGTTGAACCCCGAGCGGGTGACGCGCGCGCGCATTTTCGCGGCCAATCGCCGCGCCGAAGCCGCCCTGCCCCATCCGGCGGTCTCGGTGACGCGCCACCGGCTCGATACCGTGCTGCTGGCAGAGGCCGAACGGCTGGGCACGCCGGTCGAGCGCGGTGTCACCGTGCGCGAGATCGACGCGACGAGCGCACGACTTGCGGACGGCGCGACGATCGCGGCCGATGCGCTGTTTCTGGCCAGCGGCAAGCACGACGTTCGCGGGATGGCGCGCCCCGAGGAGGCACGCGGTCTCGACCCGACGCTGGGGATCCGCGTTCGGATCACGCCTTCGCCTGCGCTTAGCAAAGCGCTCGCCGGCGGCATCGAGCTTCACCTGTTCGACCGCGGCTATGCCGGTCTGGCGATGCAGGAGGATGGCACCGCGAACCTCTGCATGGCCGTGCACCGCTCGCGGCTCCAGGCGGCAGGTTCCCCCGCGCAACTGCTCGAAGCCCTCGGCCGAGAGATGCCCGCACTCGGCGAATGGGTCGCGTTGATCGACCCGAGCGCACAGATCGATGCGATCGCCAACGTCCCTTACGGCTGGCGCCAGCGCACCGGTGCCGGCGCGCTCTTCCGGCTCGGCGATCAGGCCGGCGTGATCCCCTCGCTCGCCGGCGAAGGCATGGGTATCGCACTCGCCAGCGGCGTCGCAGCCGCGCGCGCCTATGACAAAGGTGGCCCCGCCGCCGCAGCGTCATGGCAGGAGGATTTCGCCAGCCGCCTCGCCCGCCCGATCGGTATCGCCGGCCTCGTCCGTCACATCGCCGAAAGCGAACGCGCCGCGTGGCTGCTCCCTTTCCTGCGCCCCACACTGATCCAGGTCATCGCCAACGCAACCAGATTGGGGCAATCTTGAAAGCCGCCCAGTCTGCACGCCCCGCCAGCACGAGATGCATGTCCATGGACCAGCTCAATCTTTCCGAGGCCGAATGGCGCAAGCGGCTCACCCCCGAGCAATATCACGTGCTCCGCGAAGCCGGCACCGAACGCGCGTTCGCAGGCGTCCTGAACGATAACAAGGCCGACGGGATCTACCGCTGTGCCGCGTGCAGCAACGAGCTGTTCGACAGCACGGACAAATATGATTCCGGGTCGGGCTGGCCCAGCTTCACCCAGCCGATCCGCCCCGATGCGATTACCGATCACGCGGATCGCAGCCACGGCATGACCCGGATCGAGACGCGGTGCGCGCGCTGCGACAGCCATATGGGGCACGTCTTCCCGGACGGTCCACCGCCGACCGGGCAACGTTATTGCATGAACTCGCTCTCGCTCGAATTCCGGCCGCGCAAAGCGAACGTCGCGGCCTGATGTCGCTTGTAGGGCGGGACCATCGCGCGTAATTCTGCGGCCACATGGCTCGTACGCGTTCTGCTCCCCCGTCCCGTCGGTCCCCAACTCCCCCGGCGTCACGCTGGCGGCGGCGGCTGGTCGTCTTTCTCCAGGTCATGGTCGGGATCGGCATCCTCGCGCTCGGTGCGCTGGCGATCGCGGTGTATATCGCGATGTCGCAGCTGCCGAGTTTCGACAGCCTGAAGTCCTCTCCCAACGGCCAGATGATCCGGGTCCATGCCGCCGACGGCACGGTGATCGTATCGATGGGGCCGAGCTTCGGCGAGTGGCTGCCTTACGGCCAGATCCCCAAGGTGATGCGCGACGCGACCGTCTCGGTCGAGGATCGCCGCTTCCGCTCGCATATCGGCGTCGATCCGGTCGGCATCGCGCGCTCCGTGAAGGTGCGGTTCGATCGCGGACATTGGACGCAGGGTGGATCGACGATCACGCAGCAGCTCGCGCGCACCGTCTTCCTCAACAACCAGAAGAAGTTCGGGCGTAAATTCCGCGAGGGCATCCTGGCGTTCGCGCTCGAATGGAAGTTTTCGAAGGACCAGATCCTCGAACTGTACCTCAACAAAGTTTACTACGGCGGCGGTGCCTACGGGATCGACGCGGCGAGCCGGAAATTCTTCGGCCACGGCGCGGATCATCTGAGCCTTGCCGAGGCGGCGGTCATCGCCGGGCTCGTCAAGGCGCCGTCCAATTACTCGCCGACCGCCGATGCCGAGGCCGCGATGGGCCGCGCCGGTGTCGTGCTGGAGACGATGCAGGAAACCGGCGCGATCACCGCGTCCGAGGCTGCCGATGCCGACGTGTCCGGACTGAAACTCGCGCCCGAGCCCAAGCAGAACAGCGTCCGGTACTTCACCGACTGGGCGCTGCCGCAGCTCGATACGCTGATCGACGAGACGACCGAACCGCTCGAAGTCTGGACGACGCTCGACCTGACGATGCAGCGCCAAGCCGACGATGCGATCCGCGCCAATGCCCCACCAGGAGCGCAGGGCGCACTGGTCGCGCTCGATCGTGGCGGCGAAGTGCGTGCGATGGTCGGCGGCAAGGATTACGTGTCGTCGATCTACAACCGCGCGACGCAGGCGGTCCGTCAGCCGGGCTCGTCGTTCAAGCTGTTCGTGTACCTCGCTGCGCTTGAGGCAGGCCACAAGCCGGAGGACTCGATCGTCGACGAGCCCGTCACGATCAACGGCTGGAGCCCACGTAACGATTCCCGCCGAAACTCCGGCGCGGTCTCACTGCGGACCGCATTCGCCTATTCGCTGAACACCGTCGCCGCCAAGCTCGGCCAGGAGGTCGGCTTCAACACGGTCGCCGACATGGCGCGGCGGTTCGGGATCACCACCCCGGTCAACGTCCATCCGTCGATGGTGCTCGGCACGTCGGAGGTCCGCGTGATCGACATGACGCGCGCGTTCGCTTCAGTCGCGAGCAAGGGCGTCGCGGTGACGCCATACGGGATCACGCGAGTCACGGCCAACGGCCAGACGATCTACACACATGAGGTCGACCGCAGCCACGTGCTCGTCGCGCCCTATGTCGCCGCCGAGATGACCGATCTGTTGCAGACCGCGGTCAACACCGGCACCGGTCGCGCTGCGCAGATCGGTCGGCCGGTCGCGGGCAAGACCGGCACCACCACCGCGTCGAAGGATGGCTGGTTCCTCGGCTTCTCCAGCGGCATCACTACGGGTGTGTGGATGGGTCGCGACGATGCCAAGCCGATCGCCGGCCTGCACGGCAGCACCGCGCCGGCAAAGGCGTGGGCGGCGTTTATGAAGCCCGCGACGGCCAACCGTCCGATCGAGCAGTTCGATACGAAGGTCACGCTGCCCGAGTGGCAGCTTGAGCCCGACGAGGAGAGCTATTTCGGCCAGCCCGACAATGGGCAGATGGCGGTCGACGCCGATGGCAATCCGATCGAGCAGGGCCAGCCGTCGGTCCCGACCGATGCGCAGACCGGCGACACGATCCCGCGGCCCGATGCGGATCAGCCCGAAGCTCCCGCAGCGCCGCCGCAGCAGTTGAATCAGGACTGGATCGACCGGGTTACCGGGCGTGAGCGGCGCGAGCCGTCACCGGCAGGGCGGCAACCGCTCCAGCGCGACGTGCCCCAAGATGGGCCACGCGATCAGGTCCAGACGCAACGCTTCCAGAGCGATCAGGAAGAGCGTCCGAACCAGTGAAGCCCCGCGCCGTGCGTGCGTAGCCAGACGCGTGCGGGCGTCGGGTCTTCGCCGTACAATTGCTCCACGAGCGCGTGGAAGACCGGCGCGTGGTTCATGTGGACGCGGTGTGCGACTTCGTGCGCGACGGTGGCGCGGCGGACCCAGCTCGGCGCCAGGATCAGCCGCCAGCTGTAGCGGATGATGCCGCTCGACGCGCAGCTGCCCCAGCGGCCCTTGGCATCGCCGACCGCGACCTGCGCGACGGTCACCTTGGCCTTGGCGGCGTATTCGGCGGTCTCGGTTTCCAGGACGGCAAGCGCGGTACGCTTCAGCCAAGCCTCGACGCGGCGCGCGATCGTTTCGGAAGGGCCTGACAGCGACAGGACCGAGCCTTCGCGGACCACGGTTCGACGGCTACCGGGCGTCCACTCGACCGTCAGCGGTTCGTCGGCGACGGTGATGATTGCGCCGGGCACGAACGGGCGCGGCTGGGGGAGCAGCGCGCGCTGTTCGGCGATCCAGCCGGCCTTGTCCTCCGCCCAGGCCAGCGCCTGTTTCAGCGCCGCACGCTTGGGAAGGACCAGCCTTGCCCGGCCACTCGCGGGATCGATCGACAGACGCGCGCGGCGTGCGCGCGGGTGACGGACGATCTCCAGGCCTTCTATCATCGGGCGATCATCGGGCTATCACCGAGTCAGAGCTCGCGGTCGATCACGTGATATTCCAGCTCGCCGGCCTCGTCCTCGCTGATCGTCCAGCCGCGCACCGATTGCTTGGCGCGGTGGACGGCCTCGCGGTCGCCGCAGACGAGATAATGCCATTCGGGCAATTGCTCGCCGGCCGCGCGCAGGCGGTAGGCGCAGGTCGACGGCAGCCAGTCGATCCCGCGGACGTTGCCGGTCGTCAGCCGCACGCATTCGGGGACATAGGCATGGCGGTGGCGGTAATCGGAGCATTGCCCGCTGCGCCGGTCGAGCAGGCGGCACGAGACGTTGGTGGCGACGAGCTCGCCGGTATCCTCGTCCTCGAGCTTGTGGATGCAGCATTTGCCGCAGCCGTCGCACAAGGCTTCCCATTGGCCACGATCGAGCTGGTCGATCGGCGTATCTTCCCAGAAGCGCGCGCTCACCGGGCCCAGCGCTTGATTTCCGTCACCACCGCGTCGGGCCCTTGTTCCTGCGGCAGCAAAGCGAGGGGCTTGCCGTCCGGGTCCATCAGATAGGCCTGGCGCGAGTGGTTTACGAGGTAGCCGCCACCCGGCGACGCGTCGCCCTTGCTCGAATACACTGCATATTCGGTCTTGATCCTGGCGATCTGCGCATCGGTGCCGGTGAGGCCGACCATGCGCGGGTGGAAGGCGGAGACGAACTGCTTGAGCACCGCGGGCGTATCGCGCGCCGGATCGACCGTCACGAACACCGGCACGATCTTCGCGGCAAGCGCAGGGTCGCTCGCCTCGAGCTTTTTCACCGCGGCGCCGATCGCCTGGACATCCGTCGGACACACATCGGGACAGAAGGTGTAGCCGAAATACATGATCCGGTATTTGCCCGCGAACGCCTGTTCGGTGACGGTCTTCCCGTTCTGGTCGGTCAGCGTGAAGGCGCCGCCGATCCGGGCACCTTCGAGCGGCGGTTTGGCGGGCGGTGCCGAGGCGGTGCACGCGGACAAGGCGAGTGCCGGTATGAGAAGGAAACGGAGGGTCATGGTTCCGCCAGCCTTGATCTGTTCGCTACTGCGGCGCAAGCGTCACCCTATATCCAGGACGAACCAAGGAAGTCACTCGATGCGTATCCGCCTGATGCTCGCCGCTACCCTCCTGACGCCAGCGCTCGCCTGCGTCGCGGCGCCCGCGTTCGCGCAAGGCCAGTCGGAGGGGTACAAGTTCCTGTCCGCGGTGCGCGACGCGAAGAACAACGAGGTGCTGGAGATGCTCGGCAAGCCCGGCAGCAACATCATCAACACGCGCGACGTGACCAGCGGCGAAGGTGCGCTGCACATCGTCATCAAGCGCGGCGACGAGGTGTATCTGCGCTTCCTGCTGCAGAAGGGTGCGGACGCGAACCTGCGCGACGGCAAGGGCAATACGCCGCTGCTGCTCGCGGTAACGCTGGGCCAGACGAACATGATCCCGATCCTGACCGCGGCAGGGGCGAACCCGAACCTCGCCAATTCGGCGGGCGAGACGCCGCTGATCCGCGCGGTGCAGCGCCGCGATGTGGGCATGATCCGGGTGCTGCTGGCCGAGAACGCCGATCCCGACCAGGCGGACATCATGGCGGGCATGTCCGCGCGCGCCTATGCCAAGCAGGATGGACGCAACCCGATCGTGAGCAAGCTGCTGGAAGATGCGCCGAAGAAGGTGCGCAAGGCTGTTTCGGGCCCGAAGTTCTGAAGTTCTGATCCTCCCCCGCCAGGGGGAGGTGGCTGGCACATGCCAGACGGAGGGGGAGGAAAGGAGCAACCTCTGCTTCGTGTCCTCCCCCTGCCGGGGGGATGACGGACTTAGAATGCCAGCCCGTCGGCGTCCGGGTCCATCTGCGCGATCAGCCGCCGTGCCGCCCGCCTCGCAAACGCGAGCGTGCACCGTTTCCGCACATGCGCCGGCAGCGGCACGGTATGCGCCTCCCGCACGATCGCCGCGTCGTAGCGGTCCGCCACGATGATCCCCGTCCGCTCCGGCAGGAACGCGGGCCCGTTCAGCGGGCCGACGTCGAACCCGGCCGGGACCGCCCAAAAATACCGGTCGCAGTGCCCGAGATAATCCGGCCACTTCCCGTCGCCGAGCAGATCGGCGCGCGACACCTTGATCTCGACGATCACGATCTGGCCGCGCGCGTCCACCGCCATCAGGTCGGCACGGCGGCCGCCATCTAGTGGCACTTCGGTCATCGCGGTGAGGTCGTGACGCAGCAACATGCGGATCACGCCGCGCGCCACATCGGCCGCACATAAGGGTGATCCAGGTTCGTCGATGCAGGAGTCCGGCGGCATATCGAGCATGCGGCGGAAATAGAACAATCCGCGAACGAGGCAAGCCCATTCGCGGATCGCCTGGCGGTCAGCCCGCCTCGCCCTTCAGCGGCCGGGCGAGCAGGTCGCCGATCACGTCGCTCACCGGAGCGCCCTCCAATAGGCGGCAGACCGCTTCGGTGATCGGCATGTCAACACGCGCGTCGCGGGCGGCCTCGCGCAGGACGGGCGCAGTGAAAGCGCCTTCCGCGACGGTCCGGCGATCTGCCAGCAAGGTCGCCGCCGAATCGCCGCGCCCGAGGCCGACACCCAGCGAGAAGTTGCGCGAACTCGTCGAGGAACAGGTGAGCACGAGATCGCCCAGCCCGGAAAGCCCGGCGAGTGTCTCCGCGCGCGCGCCGCGTGCCAGCCCGAACCGCGTCATCTCCGCGAACCCGCGCGCGATCAACGCCGCCCGCGCGTTCTGGCCGAGCCCTGCCCCCTCGACCACGCCGCAACCGATCGCGAGGACGTTCTTCACCGCGCCACCGATCTCCGCGCCTGCGACGTCAGTCGAGGCGTAGGTCCGGAAATGCCGCGCGGCGAGACGTGTCGCGAGCCGCTCACCGAGTTCGGCATCCTGGCAGGCCAGCGTCACCGCGGTCGGCAACCCGGCAGCAACTTCGTGCGCAAAGGTCGGTCCCGAGAGCACCGCGATCGGCGCATCGGGATGCACCGCGCGCGCGACCTCGCCAACGAGACGCTTGCTTCCCGCCTCGATCCCCTTCGCGCACAGCACGAGCGGAATGCGGCCGATCGGGGCGGCGGCGAGCACGCTGCCGACGTGCTGGGCGGGCGCGACGACGAGGATCGCATCCATCTCCGCCAGCGCGGCGAGGTCGTCGGTCGCGTGGATCGTCGGCGACAGCGCGACGCCGCCAAGGAACAGCGTGTTCTCATGGGCGGTGTTGATCGATTCGATGACGGCGGTTTCGCGCGCCCAAAGGATCACGTCGCGGCCACCATTGGCTGCGACCTGAGCCAGGGCGGTGCCCCACGCCCCGCCACCGATGACGCCGATTTTCATGCCTTCACCCCTGCGCCACGCACCGCTTCGGCATTCGGATCGAGCGGCCAGCGGGGACGCGCGGCGACATCGAGCGGATCGGTGAGGCCCGCGGCGAATCGCTCGGCCCCTGCCCAGCCGATCATCGCGGCGT
Source organism: Sphingomonas sp. CFBP 13603 (assembly GCF_014892665.1). Classification (NCBI taxonomy): domain Bacteria; kingdom Pseudomonadati; phylum Pseudomonadota; class Alphaproteobacteria; order Sphingomonadales; family Sphingomonadaceae; genus Sphingomonas; species Sphingomonas sp. CFBP 13603. The sequence continues at coordinate 31,379 of NZ_JADBIA010000011.1, forward strand.
TGTCGGTGCACAGCCACAAGGGCGGCGCGACGAAACGGAGACGGTGGGCGCTGGCGAGGCCCTGCAAGGCAGTACGGACCGCGGTGTTGGCCGCGACCCCGCCGGCGACGACGAGCGCGGTGGCGCCATGCGATGTCCGCAAAGCCTTGGTCGTGCGGTCGATCAGGCAGTCCACCACCGCCGCCTGGAACGACGCGGCGATATCCTCGGGTGAATATTGGCCGACGACGCGCGCGACCGCGCTCTTCAGGCCGGCGAACGAGAAATGCGGCTCGGCCGAGCCTTTGAGCGGGCGCGGCAATGGGACTGCCCTGGGATCCCCCAACGCCGCAGCGCGCTCGACCGCGGGGCCTCCGGGGAAGCCAAGCCCGAGCAGCTTGGCGGTCTTGTCGAACGCCTCGCCCGCCGCATCGTCGATCGTCGTGGCAAGGCGCCGATACGCACCGACGCCCTCGACCAGCAGCAACTGGCAATGTCCGCCCGACACTAGCAGCAGCAGATAGGGAAACTCCAGGTCCGGGTCCGACAGGCGCGGCGAGAGCGCGTGGCCCTCGAGATGATTGACCGCGATCAACGGCTTCCCCGCGGCGTGCGCGAGCGCCTTGCCGGTGACGAGCCCGACCATCACCCCGCCGATCAGCCCCGGCCCAGCGGTCGCGGCGATCGCATCGACATCCGCCAGCGTCAGCTTCGCGTCGGCCAGCGCCGCGACGATCAGCGGCTCCAGCGCCTCGACATGCGCGCGCGCGGCGATCTCGGGGACGACGCCGCCGAACGGAGCGTGCGCCGCTTCCTGCCCGAGCAGCCGGTGCGCGAGGACCTGCCGGTCGCCGGTGACGAGCGCAGCGGCGGTTTCGTCGCAGGAGGATTCGATGCCGAGAATGATCATCGCGTGTCTGTATAGGCCTGCGTGAAGCTTGTCGAAGGGGGCCCCTTTCTGCATGGCACGCAGCATGACAGTTTTTCGGCTCGGTACGCGCGGTTCGCCGCTGGCGCTCACCCAGGCAGGCCTGGTCCGCGATGCGTTGTGTGCGGCGCATGGCTGGTCGCCTGACAAGGTCGAGACGGTCGTGATCCGCACGACGGGCGACCGTGTCCAGGATCGCGCGCTCGCCGAGATCGGCGGCAAGGCGCTGTGGACCAGGGAGCTCGACCGCGCGCTCCACGACGGCGACATCGACTGCGCGGTGCATTCGATGAAGGACGTCGAGACGATCCGCCCACACACGCTGAGGATCGCCGCGATGCTGCCGCGGGCCGACGTGCGCGATCGGCTGATCGGTGCGGAGACCTTTGCCGACCTGCGCCCGGGCGCCGTCGTCGGGACGAGTTCGCCGCGACGCCGCGCGCAGATGCTGCGGCTGCGGCCCGACCTGGAGATCGTGCTGATCCGCGGCAACGTCGACACGCGGCTCGGCCGGGTGGCGAGCGGCGAGATGGATGCCACGCTGCTCGCCGCCGCGGGGCTCGATCGCCTCGGGCGCGACGACGGCCATGCGATCCCGACCGACATCATGCTACCCGCGCCGGCGCAGGGCGCGGTCGGGATCGAGGTCCTCGACGGTAGCGCCGCGCACGCGATCGTCGCCGCGATCGACCATGCCGACACCAGCCTGTGCGTGCTGACCGAGCGCGCGTTGCTCGCCAGGCTCGGGGCGGACTGCCACTCTCCGGTCGCGGCGCTCGCGTCGCTGGCGGGGGAGACGCTGACGTTGCGCGCCGAGCTGATCGCCGAGGACGGCACGTGCGACGTCGCCGGATCGATCGAGGGCAGTGCTGGCGAAGACCTGGGTACGATGCTGGCGGTCGACCTTCTCACGCGCGCCCCGGCCAGCGTCCGCCGGCTGTTCACGGCATGACGTCGCCCCACGCGGTCGTCGTGGTGCGGCCGGAGCCCGGCAATGCGCGGACTGCGGCGGCGCTGCGGGCGTTAGGGCTCGACGTACGGCAGGTTCCGCTGTTCGCCGTAACGCCGGTCGACTGGAGCGCGCCCGATCCGGCAGCGTTCGACGGGCTGTTGCTGACCAGCGCGAACGCGGTGCGGCATGGTGGCGCAGGACTGGACGCGTTGAAGCGCCTGCCGGTGGTGGCGGTCGGCGCTGCGACTGCCACGGCGGCGAGCGACGCGGGTTTTGCGGTCGCGGTGACCGGGTCGGGCGACGCGCGCGATGCCGTCTCCGAGGCGCGCGATCGCGGTTTTGCGCGACTGTTGCATCTCGCCGGGCGCGATCGTGCCCCGACCGGCGACGGGATCGAGGCCATTACGGTCTACGCGAGCGATGATGTGCCGATCGACGCTACGGTTGCGCAGTCGTTCGTCGACACCGTCGTGCTGCTGCACTCCGAACGCGCCGCGGCTCGGTTGAAGGATATGCTCGATACGGCGGACATTGCCCAATCCGGAATCGAGATCGCCGCGATCAGCGCCGCCGTCGCCGAAGCGGCCGGAACCGGCTGGGCGACCGTCTCGATCGCCCCGCAACCGAGCGATCCGGCACTCGTAGCACTCGCTGCTGCACGTGCGAACATACGCGCGATTGACCATCCGGTGCGCGGCGGGGATAAGCACGCCATGAGCGACTACGTGCCGACCGATCGCCCACGGGCACGCGGACCCCGAATGGGCGTCATCATCGCCCTTACCGCGCTCGCGTTTATCGCCGGGCTCGGGCTGATGGCCTATGCGGCGAAGATGCTGCCGTGGTTCAAGGCCACGCAGGCGACGGCGGCCGCGTCGTCCGCCGCGCGGCAAAAGCTGGCGGCCGGCAATTCGGGCTATATCCCCGCACAACCGCTAGGTCCGGACGGTGAGCCGCAGGCAGCGGCACCGATAGATACGACGGTCCTGGCCACGCGAGAGGCGACGCTGGCCGGCCAGCTCACCGCACTCGAGGCGCGCACGGCCACGATCACCACCGATGCCGCCGCCGCCGGCGCACAGGCTACGCGCGCCGAAGGGCTGCTGGTGGCCTTCGCAGCTCGCCGTGCGCTCGATCGCGGCGTCGGGCTCGGCTATCTGGAAGAGCAAGTACGCCTGCGGTTCGGCCAGGCGCAGCCCCGCGCGACGACGTTGCTGATCCAGGCCGCACGCCAACCGGTGACTCTGGAAGATCTGCGCCAGGGGCTCGACGCGATCGCACCGGACATCACCAGCTCGACCGGCGAGAACTGGCTCGATACCATCCAGCATCAGATCGACACGCTCGTGGTACTCCGCAAGGCGGGCACCCCCTCGCCGATGCCGGCGGATCGCCTCGCGCGGGCACGCCGCTTGTTGGGCGCGGGCCAAGTCGAAGCGGCACGGGCCGAAGTCGCGCGCCTGCCCGGCGCCGCCCAGGCCGGCAACTGGATGGATGCGGCACGACGCTATGTCGTCGCACGCCAGGCGCTCGACGTGATCGAAAACACCGCGTTGATCGGCCAGGCCGGACAGCCTCAGCCGGCACCGGTGGTGATCCCCGCCACGCCGGTCGAGACGACCGCTCCCGAGTCCGACGGGATCTAAACCGATCGATTGCTACGCGCTCTGTGGCAAATGCCTCGATTGCGCATGATCGGTGTTGGAGAAGCACGTTGCAGGGCCATCATTTCGGAATGCAGGCCGCTGGCGAGCTATTCGAGCGATATTTCCAAAAGCTGCTGATCCGCGTCGCCACCATTGGACCGTTATCCCGACCCGAACGTCGGAGGATCAACGATCGCTTTCGGGATCGCATCTTCAGCTAGCGGCGTGGTTGATGCTGCTCACTGCCCCAGAATACATCTACCGGTTGCGATAGAGAAGCTTGGTATATTCGTGCCTCAAGGTCTCCTGGTCCGCGTCCGAAAGCGTCCCGCTCTTGAGCGTCACGAGGTTCGCCACCTTCATCCGGAACGCGGCAACACGCTTTTCCCGTTGCTGCCGCATCGTCGGCGTATCGCCCCCCCATCCACGACCGCGCAAGACATCGCGATCCGGGTTGATCCCGCGAAAGGGATCCGAATAGGGTGTGTAGGACTGAGGCGGCTGGAAAGCTTGTGCGTTTGCCATCGTCGAAAAGCACATGACGGCACATGATACTGCCAACTTCATCGAGCGCTCCCTTCAATACAGTAAGGTCGATCGCACGGACCATTGCGGTCCTGAACTACCGTATCGGATTTTCTCTGAACGATCGACCGACTTGTAGCCATGTCGGCAACATATCGAACCTCACCGTCAGCGAAAGCATTACCTGAATACTGCCAGACTTACTCTCGAACTCGCTCGATCAGCGCCATCGCTGCATGGGGTGCGCGAACCTTCGCGCCGTTGATGAAGAACATGAACGTCTCTCGCGGCGTCTTCGCCGGCGCGGCGTCCTCGACATAGGGCAGACCGTCAGGCCGTCCCCCCGCCGCCCAGATCCTCGCCTTGTCCGCCCATCCGTCCAGCGCAGTCGGCGCATAGCCGGCTACGAAGCGCTCCTCGGCATCCTCGAGTCGCACATAGACGAAGTCGCCGGTCACGTCGGCGATCGCGGGGTATTCCGCCGACTGCGCGAAGACGATCGCGACGCCGGCATCGCGGCACATCGCGACGAACTCCGGCACCGCGAAACTCTCGTGACGGACCTGGATAGCGTGGCGCAACGCGAGCCCGTCCTGCTCGAGCGGCAACAGCTTCAGGAACGCGGCGAAATCGTCGGCGTCGAATTTCTTGGTGGCCATGAACTGCCACAGGATCGGTCCGAGCCGATCGCCGAGCTCGACGATCCCCTGACCGGTGAACTTGGCGATAGACTCCCCCGCGTCGGCCAGCACCTTCCGGTTGGTGCAGTAGCGCGACGCCTTGAGCGAAAAGACGAACCCGTCCGGCACCGCCTTCGCCCAGGATGCGAACGTCGCGGGCTTCTGGCTGCCATAATAGGTGCCGTTGATCTCGATCGCGGTGACGTGCTCGGCGGCATAGTCGAGCTCGCGCTTCTGCGGCCATTTCTCCGGATAGAAGGTCCCGCGCCACGGCTCGTAGGTCCAGCCGCCAATACCGATTCTGATCGTCATGGGCGCGAGTGTAGCGCGCGGGAGAAGGGCTTGGCGATGCCCTATTCGGTGATGACGCCGCGCAGCCCCGGCAGGTCGAGAATGCGAACCTGCGCATAGGCGACCGCGACCAGGCCATCGCGCTCGAACCGCTTCAGGTGGCGGTTGAGCGTCTGGCGCGCGATACCGACCACGCCGGCAAGCTCCTCCTGCCGGATCGTGATCCGACCATCCCCCGCCTGCGACGCGCGCATCAGCGCCTGCGCCAGTCGCACTCGGATCGATTGCCCGACGCTCTGCGCGATGAACCGTAAGGCGGTGCGTTGGTGCGCGCACACGAGCAGTCCGAGATCGCGGTAAAGCTCCGGGTCCGCCACCGCCGCCCGCGCGAACGCCGCCACTGGCACATGCAGCAGACGCGCCGTGCCGAACGCCGTCGCATCATGCGGCCGTGGATGCCCGTCCAGCGTCGACAATTCCCCGAACCACGTCCCCGGCCGCACGATCAGCGCGAGCAGTTCGGCACCATTGGCGGACAAACCCTTCAACCGGACCTGCCCGTCCAGAACCGCCCACAATCCGTTCGGGGGATCGCCGGAGCCGTAGATCCGCGCGCCGTTCTCCAGCAGCTCGACTCGCGCCTCCTGCAACAGGCGCTCGCGACGGCCCGCCGGTATCGCGCCGAACCAGCTATCGGTCGCCAGTATCGTGTGATCCACATCGTGCATCGCGCAAGGCTAGGCGAAATTTAGAGATTGTCACCATCGAGACAAAGTTTGTCGAAGGCCGGTCGTACAAGGGAACAAACATAGGAGGCGGATGATGGCGACGGCATTGAAGGCGATGGAACCAACGGCGGCGGCAACGCCGATCAAGGATCAGGTATCGGCCGAAGAATGGGCGCTGCGCGTCGATCTCGCCGCCGCGTACCGGCTGGTCGCGCTCTACGGCTGGGACGATCTGATCTTCACGCATCTGTCCGCGCGCGTCCCCGGCCCCGAGCATCATTTCCTGATCAATCCGTACACGCACATGTTCGAGGAGATCACCGCATCGTCGCTGGTCAAGATCGACGTCGACGGCAACAAGGTCATGGACACCCCTGCCCCGGTCAACCGCGCCGGCTTCGTGATCCACTCCGCGGTCCACGCCGCGCGCCACGATGCGGTGGCGGTGCTGCATCTCCACACGCCGCACGGCCAGGCGGTGTCGGCGATGGCCGAGGGGCTGCTCCCGCATACGCAGACGGCGATGATCGCCGGGCACGACGTCGCCTATCACGACTTCGAGGGCATCGCGACGGAACTGGAGGAACGCGAGCGGCTGGTGCAGGATCTCGGCACCAAGAACGCGATGATCCTGCGCAACCACGGCACGCTGACGGTGGGCGAGTCGGTGCCGCAGGCGTTCCTGCGGATGTATTTCCTCGAACGCGCCTGCGAGGCACAGGTCCTGATGCTGAGCGCCGGTCGCGAGAACCTGAACAACCCGAACCAGGGCGTCGCGGAGAAGGTCGAGGGGCAATCGAGCGGTGCAGGCATGCGCATGCTCGCCGATGGACTCGCCTGGCCGGCGTTGCTGCGCAAGCTCGACCGGGTCAATCCGGGCTATCGGGACTGATCGCGACGAGCTTCGGAGGGCAGCGCATGCCGCATTACGGCGATTACCAGAACGAAATCTATTTCGCCGGGCTCGCCGGGGTCGTCCCGAAAGTCCCGGGTCGACTTCGCATCGCTCGAGGCTCGGGCGGCAGCGGCACTGCCACCGTCGGTACTCGGCTATCTGCAAGGTGGGTGCGGCGACGAGTTCACGCAGCGCCAGAATGCCGACGCGTTCCGGCATTGGGGCATGACCCCGCGGATGATGGTCGACGCCATGCGCCGCGACCTGTCGATCGACCTGTTCGGGATGACGCTGCCCAGCCCGATCTTCATGAGCCCGGTCGGGATCAACGGCCTCTGCACGCAGGACGGCCACGGCGATCTCGCCGCCGCGCGGGCCGCCGCGACGACCAGCGTCCCGCTGATCCAGTCGACGCTGTCGAACGATCCGCTCGAGGACGTCGCCGCGGCGATGGGCGACACGCCCGGTTTCTTCCAGCTCTACACGCCCAAGGACAAGCCGCTCGCCGAGAGCCTCGTCCACCGTGCCGAGGCGGCGGGATACAAGGCGATCGTCGTCACGCTCGACACCTGGGTCACCGGCTGGCGCCCGCGCGACCTGAACGTCGCGAACTTCCCGCAACTGCGCGGCCACGTGCTGGAGAATTACCTCAGCGACCCAGTCTTCCGCGCGATGCTCGCCAAGCCACCGCGCGAGGATTTGCCCGCGGCGGTGCGGCAATGGGCCGGGACGTTCGGCAAGGTGCTGACGTGGGACGACATGCCGTGGCTGCGGTCGATGACCAAGCTGCCGATCGTCCTGAAGGGGATCTGCCATCCCGACGACGCGAGGCGCGCGATCGATCTGGGTGCGGACGCAATCTATTGCTCCAACCATGGCGGCCGCCAGGCGAATGGCGGGATCGCCGCGATCGACATGCTGCCCGCGGTGGTCGCGGCGAGCGGGACCGTGCCGGTGCTGTTCGACTCCGGCGTCCGGTCAGGCAGCGACGTCGTCAAAGCACTCGCACTCGGCGCCACCGCGGTCGGGATCGGCCGGCCCTACACGTACGGTCTGGCGCTTGATGGTGCGAACGGCGCGGCGCATGTGCTGAAGTGCATCCTCGCCGAAGCCGACCTGCTCATGGCCGTAAACGGCTACCCGACGCTCGCTGCCGTCCGAGAGGCCGGCGCGACGCGGACGGGGTATTGAAGCAAGACGATCAGGCGGCGGTCTCGTCGATCCGGCGTGCCTCTTCGACAAGCATCACCGGCACGCCATCGCGGATCGGGTAAGCAAGGCCGGCCGCGTCCGAAATCAGTTCCTGCGCAGGCTCGTCATAGCGGAGCGGCGTGCGCGTCATCGGGCAAACGAGACGTTCGAGCAGCCAGGGATCGAGCGCGCTCACTGCAACGTCACCGATTCGTCACCGTCGTGCCGCCCGAAGAACTGCATCAGCTGGATGATCAGTTCGGCGCGCTGCTCGATATCCGGCGCCTCGAGCAGCGCCTGCTTGGCGGCCGCATCGAACGGCGCGATCTGCGCGATGCCGTTGACCAAGCTCTCGTCGTCGAGCCGGCCGACCGCATCCCAATCGACCGCATAGCCCTGCATGTCCGCGAACCGACGCGACTCCAGTTCCAGCGACGATCGGCGCCCGAGCGACAGTGCATCGTCCTCGATCAACGGCAGCAGCTCAGCCTCGACCTGTCGGAACGCGGTCGTCACGTCGAGTTCGCGGACGATCCGGAACAGCGCGATGCCCTCCAGCACGACGTTGTACCGCCCGTCGTCGAGCGCCTCGACCTCGGCGATCTTGCCGACGCAGCCGATGTCGTACAGCGCGTCCGCGTCGTCATGCGGTCCGCCCCGCGGCTGGATCATCCCGATCCGCCGGTCGCGCGCCATCGCATCGCTGATCATCGCCCGATAGCGCGGCTCGAACATGTGCAGCGGCAGGTGCATGCCGGGGAACAGCAACGCCCCCGGCAACGGGAAGATCGACAGCCGCGTGGTGGCGCGCGGGGGGGCGGACTCGGTGGTCATCCGAACAGGATCGCAGACAGGCGGCGGCGTTGTCCAGACACCCAGGGATCCTCGAGCCCGACGACTTCGAACAGTTTCAGCAACTGCGTCCGCGCCGCGCCCTCGTTCCAGTCGCGCTCGGTGGCGATGATACCGAGGAACGTGTCGGCTGCGGCATCACGGTCGTTCGCCGCCATCTGGCCGTTGGCGAGCGCGAACCGGGCCTGCAGGTCGTCAGGGTTCGCCTCGACCGCAGCAAGCAGCGGCGACAGGTCCTCGACCGGGGGCGCGGACTGAGCGAGTGCGAGTGCCGCCTGCGCACGGTGGATCGCCGGGTCCTTGGCGATCGCCGGATCGAGGTTCGCCAGCCAGTCCGCCGCCTCGTCGAGTTGCCCGGTCGCGACCAGTGCGCGAACGAAGCCGGCATGGACCTGCGGATGCTCGGGCGCGATCTCGGCGATCTCGCGGAAGATGCCGAGCGCGCGATCGCCGTCGCCTTCCGTTAGCGCCTCTTCGCCGATCGCGATCAGCGGCTCGACATCGGCTGCCGCATCCGCCGGCCCGGCCTCGATCGGCAACTGCTTGAGCAACTGGTCGAGGATCACGCGCAGCTGCGATTCGGTGCGCGCGCTGGTCATGTCGGCGACCAGCTGGCCCTGGAACATCGCGTAGACGGTCGGGATCGACTTGATCTGGAATTGCGCGGCGATGAACTGGTTCTTGTCGGTATCGACCTTCGCCAGCACGACGCCCTTGTCGGCATAATCCGCCGCGACCTTCTCCAGCGTCGGCGTCAGCGCCTTGCACGGCCCGCACCATTCCGCCCAGAAATCGATGATCACGAGGCTGGTCATCGACGGTTCGACGACGTCGCGACGGAACGCCTCGACGGCGTCCTTCTCCGCGGGGGACATTCCAAGCGTGGCCAAGTTCAACTCCCGTGTAATTCTCGCGTGCTATCTGGGGCGCCCCCGCGGCGAATGCCACCTCTAGAGGCCACCTGTAGAGCATCGCGGTCGAAATTCCACGTGGCGGCGGCGCCGTTGAAGCGGCCCGTCGATCCTTGGTCCGTCACCCCAGACCCGTCACCCCAGCGAAAGCTGGGGTATCCCCGTGAGGCGGTGGTCGCGTGCCACGTGAGATACCCCAGCTTTCGCTGGGGTGACGGCCGTAGGATTCGAGACGAGCCTTGGGCTCGACGAGATCGGGATCCGAGACGGGATTGGCATCAATGGAAGTCGCGCGATTTGGGCAGCACGCGGACGTCCCGGGGATGCTGGGCGCGCGGATGCTGGGCACGCGGTGTCCGTCCGTCAGGGCCGCGTGGGAGGACAGGCCGGATCACCTCGTCGACTCGCGCGAGCGGCGGCTCCAGCGCCTGATCTTCCGACAACAGCCTCAGCATGTCGCTGCGATCCTGCACCCGCGACGTCATCAGGTGCGTGACACCTTCCTCGCTGCGCTGGATCACGCCCTCCAGCACCATCAGCCGCGAGGCCATCACCGCGCGGCGGTTCGCCTCGAAGTCGCGCGCCCACATCAGGCCGTTGGTGATCCCGGTCTCGTCCTCGATCGTCACGAAGATCGCATTGCCCTTGCCCGGCCGCTGGCGGACCAGCACCACGCCCGCCACTTTCGCGCGCCGCCCGTCCTTCGTCGCGTTGGCCTGCGCGCTCGACAGGATCCCCTCGGCGGCAAAGCGTTCGCGGAGGAACTGCATCGGATGCGCCTTCAACGACAGCCGCGTCGTCTGGTAATCCGCCGCAACCTGTTCGGACAGCGGCATCGCCGGCAGATGCGCGTCGGGCTCCTGGCCAAGCTCGGGCACCTCGGCGGCGGCGAACAGCGCAAGCTGCTTGGGCGGCGTCCGGCGCAAATCCCACAAAGCCTCGCGCCGCTCCTTAGCCACCGATCGAAACGCATCCGCATCGGCCAGCAGGTTCATCGCCCGCTGCGGCAAATTGGCGCGCCGCGCGAGTTCCTCGATGCTAGCGAACGGCGTGGTCCGAACGCGAACGATCTCGTCGGCCCAGTCTTTGCGAAACCCATCCACCTGCCGAAACCCGAGCCGCACATCCTCCCCGGCACGGGGAGGGGGACCATCCGCAGGATGGTGGAGGGGGGCCGCCGCAGACGCTCCGCCTGGAAGGGTGGCAGTCGAAAGCTCGCCGTCAGTAACAGGAACATCCGCAAGCGATACGTCCGCGGAAGCCCCCCTCCACCCCGCGTCGCGCGCCCCTCCCGGTGCCGGGGAGGATAAGCTGTTATCCCACCCGCTCGCATTCACATCGACCGGCAGCACGGTAACCCCGTGCTCCACGGCATCCCGCACCAGTTGCGCCGGCGCATAAAACCCCATCGGCTGCGAATTGAGCAACGCGCAACAGAACACCGCTGGGTGAAAACATTTGATCCACGACGACACATACACCAGCCGCGCGAACGAAAGGGCGTGGCTCTCTGGAAACCCGTAGGATCCAAACCCCTCGATCTGCTTGAAACAGCGTTCGGCGAACTCGCGCTCGTAGCCACGGGCGACCATGCCCTCGACCATCTTGACCTGAAAGTTCTCCATCTTGCCGACGTTGCGGAACGTCGCCATCGCCCGGCGGAGTTGGTTGGCTTCCTCAGGCGTGAACTTGGCCGCAACGATCGCAAGTTTCATCGCCTGTTCCTGGAACAGAGGCACGCCAAGCGTCTTTTCCAGCACGTCGCGCAGTTCGCCGGCAGGGCCGTGGAGCGGCGAAGGCGAGGGATATTCGACTTTCTCCTTCTTCGCTCGTCGACGTAGATACGGATGCACCATGTCGCCTTCGATCGGTCCCGGCCGAACGATCGCAACTTGAACGACCAAGTCGTACAACTCCTTGGGCCGGAGGCGCGGCAGCATGTTTATCTGCGCGCGGCTCTCCACTTGGAACACACCGATGCTGTCACCCTTGCACAGCATATCGTAGACCGGCTTTGCAGCATCCGGGATCGTATCGAGGTCGTGGTCGCCAAGGCCGTGTGACCGCATGAGGTCGAAGCTCTTGCGGATGCACGTCAGCATCCCGAGCGCCAGGATGTCGACCTTCATCAGGCCAAGACAATCGATATCGTCCTTGTCCCATTCGATGAAGGTGCGATCCACCATCGCGCCATTGTGGATCGGCACCATCTCGTCGAGACGGCCCTGGGTCAGTACGAAACCGCCGACATGCTGCGACAAATGGCGCGGGAACTGAAGCAGCCGGTCGACCATGTCGTGCAGGCGTGCGATCTCGGGGTTTCCAGGATCGAAGCCGGTCTCCTTCAACCGTTGCTCGCCGAACCGACTGGAAAAGCTGCCCCAGACCGTACTGGTCAGCCGATGAGTCACGTCCTCGGTCAGGCCAAGTGCCTTGCCGACCTCGCGTACGGTGCTGCGGGGTCGGTAATGGATGACGGTCGCAGCGATAGCAGCGCGATCCCGACCATAGCGGCGGTAGATGTACTGCATCACCTCCTCGCGCCGTTCATGCTCGAAATCGACGTCGATATCCGGTGGTTCGTCGCGTTCGGCGCTGACGAACCGCGAGAACAGCAAATCGTATTTCATCGGGTCGACCGAAGTGACACCAAGCAGAAAGCATACGGCCGAATTGGCCGCGGACCCACGCCCCTGACATAGGATCGGCGGCTCTACGCTGCGTGCGTATCGGACGACATCGTGCACCGTGAGAAAGTAATAGGCGTATTCGCGTGCGCGGATCAGCCGGAACTCCTCGTACAGCAGCGCCAGCATCTTCTCGGGTACGCGTTCGCCGTACCGATCCAAAGCGCTTTCCCAGACGAGATGCTCCAGCCATCCCTGAGGGTCCCAGCCTGCGGGGACGGGCTCATGCGGATATTCGTATTTGAGTTCGTCGAGCGTGAAGTCGATCCGCGCCAGCAGCTTTGCCGTCTCGGCGATCGCGTGCGGCCGGTCGCGGTAAAGGTGTGCGATCTCGTCCGCATCCTTCAAATGGCGTTCGCCATTGGCACCGAGCCGTTTGCCGGCACGCTGGATCGTCGTGCCCTCACGGATGCAGGTGACGATGTCGTGAAGCGAGCGATCGTCGGCGACCGCATAACGCACGTCGTTGGTCGCCAGGATCGGCACGCGCGCCTTGACGGCGATCCGGGCCAGCCGGGTCTGGCGTCGCCGATCGCGACCGCCATGTGGCATCGTAACCCCAAGCCACACCGATCGCCGCGCAAGCGGACGGAGCGCGGCAAGCGTAGCCTCGAGACTGGCATCGTTGCGGACGGGAAGCACGAAATCCTTGTGTGCGACTGCCTGCCGCGCGGTGCACTCGGGCATGACGATCAACAGGATTTCGCCGAGATGCGCGAGCAGATCGTCGAAGCCGAGGATGCAGCCGCCTTTCTCGGCCCGCCGGTTGCCCAGCGTCAGCAGCCGCGTCAGCCGTCCCCATCCGGCCCGGGTTGCGGGATAGGCGACGATGTCCGGCGTACCGTCGGCGAATACGAGACGCGCGCCGACCACCAGCTTGAAATCGAACGGTGGCAGGTTCGCGCCGAGCTGCCCCCGTTTTGCGCGTTCCAGGGCATCATAGGCCCGGACCACGCCGGCAACCGTATTGCGATCGGCGATGCCGATACCGGCCAGCTTCAATTCGATCGCGCGGCCGACGATGTCGCTGGGGTGGCTCGCGCCATCGAGGAACGAGTAGTTGGTCGCGGCGACCAGTTCCGCGAACGCTGGCGCGGCCCGCCCGTTCATCCGATCCTCACGCGAAGACGCCGTGGAGGTACCAGCGGGGCGTCTCCATCTCGGAATACAGGCCGTGGCGGAAGATCCAAAAGCGGCGGCCGCGGCGGTCTTCGATGCGGTAGTAATCGCGCGTCGGGATGTCCTGGCGTCGCCACCATTCGCCGGCGATCCGTTCCGGGCCTTCGCTGTGCGCGACGTCGTGCACCGTGCGGCGCCAGCGGAAGCGGTGCGGCGGGCCGTCGGGGACTTCGGCCATCATCGATTCGATCGGTTGCGGCGGGTCGAACAGGTAGATCGGCCGCAGCGGCGGTTCGTCGGTTTCGGGCGCGATCCACGGCGTTGGGGCGGGCGCTTCGGCGGCGGGCAGCATCAGCTCGGCCTGTTCGGGAATATGATTGTCGCGCGCGGAGAACCGGCGGACGCGCGTCCGGCCCAGTCGTGTACCGAGCTGGTCGACGAGTTGCGCGACCTCGCCCTTCTGCGCCTCGCCGCCCTCCAGCTTCAACTGCGACGCGTCGAGCTTCTCCGCGAGCGCCACGTCGAGCCGGACCAGATCATAGCCGAACCCCGGATCGAGCGGATCGGCGAGGCTGTCGATCCGCTCGCGGAACAATCGCATCAATAACGCTACGTCACGTGTCGGCTGACCGGTCTCTATTCGCAGGCGCTGGACGAGGCCGTCGGCGCGGAACAGGCGCGCTTCCCAGCGGCGGCCGCCCTCGTGACGATCGGCAAGCTGAGCCGCGGCTTCGGTGGCGAGTTCGGCCAGCATCTCGAGTGCGTATTCGGTGCGTGCGATGGGTTCGGCGAAGCGGCGTTCGACGCCGATCTTCGGCACCGTCCGCCGCGCGACGATCGGTCCCTTCACCGAGCCATCGAGCCGGCGGATCATCATCGCCGCCTCCTCGCCGAACCGTGCGGCGATCGTCGCCAAGGGCCGCGCCATCACGTCGCCGACCGTCTTCAGCCCGGCGCGCGACAACGCGGTCGTCGCATCCTCGTCCAGCCCCAGCGCCGCCACCGGCAACCGCTTGACCGCGCGCTTTTCATCCGGCGCCGGCGCCCCGGCATACCGCGCCAGCGCGCGCGCCGTGTCGGGTGTGTCGCCGAACGCGTGGCGTACCAGCACACCCCGGCGCGCGAGGCGCTCCTCCAGATCGGCAGCCAGACGGCGTTCGCCCTCGAACTCGTGCACGCACCCGGCGATGTCGAGGATCAGGCCATCGGGCTCGTCGAGCGCGACCGACGGCGTATAGCGCTGGCACCCGTCCGCGAGCCGCTCGAGCCATTCGTGATCGGCATGCGCGTCATGCTCGTACACCTCCAGCTCCGGCACGCGCGCCCGTGCGTCGGCGAGCGTCAGCCCCGGCTGGAGCCCTGCCCGCACCGCCTCGCGATCGAGCGACTTCAGACGGACCCCACCCGAGACCGATTCGACGAATGCGATCGGCGTCTCAGCCCGTCCGACGAACAAATGCGGCCGCATCGTCCGCAGCCGCTCGATCGGCAGCCACGGGAATACCAGCGCCAGGTAGCGCCGCGGAATCACCAGAGGCGAAGGCGTTTTGGTCGAAGATGTGCGCGTCACGGTCCCACTCCACACGCCAGCGAAGCCCGGCCTGGCCTCCGCGTCGGCGTAGCAATTCGATGTCGAAGGCAGGTTTGCCAGGTGCGTCGGCTTCCAGCAGCCGGGAGCAGGATGCCGCCACCCGCCAGCGCGACGCGGCCGCACTCGGCACCGGTTCGGCACCGATGCGCAGGCTGAGGATGGTCACACCCGAGCCTTCCGCGGCCAGCATCAGCCGCCGCGTCGCAGTGAGGTCGAGTCCGGGCGCCCTGCCCCAGGATTCCATCACCAACGTGCCGAGCCCATGACACCGCGCAGCATCGGCAGCGGCGCGTAGCAAGCTCGCCTCGTCCTCGACCAGTCCCAGCACCAGCGACGTCACGTCGAGCCCCATCTCGACCAGCCCGGTCGCATGCAACCTGCCCCCCTGCCGCTCGCTGGCCTCGGTCCGCAGCCACATCACCGGCGCTGCCTTTGCCGCCAATATCGAGGCGACCGCGAACCCCGCGGCGCTCGCCGAATCATCGATCGTCGCAAAAACCTCGTGCAACTGCGCCTTCGCCATGCCCTGCGTCAGCCACGCATCGTCGGCGCGATCGTCGCCCTGGGTCGGCATCCCCACCGTGGCGATCCGCTTCAGGCGGGCTATCAAGGCAAGCGACTCGTTCACAACTGTTCTTGTAATGTTCTAGTGCCGGAGTCGCCAAGCGGAATCGTGTCTGCAGCAAATTTCACACGAAAGTTGAAAAGGCGCTTGCCGTCCCGGAAACACCGGGCTAACAGCGCGCCTCACCCAGTCACCGTGTCGCTTCAGACCGGAGACATAGGCGCCAGAGCGGGCGTAGCTCAGGGGTAGAGCACAACCTTGCCAAGGTTGGGGTCGAGGGTTCGAATCCCTTCGCCCGCTCCAGTTTTCCCAATCGTTGGGATACTGACACACCGTCGAAACGACGGTTCAGCGTCACCGTGATTCATCACCGATCGCCTGCAAATCCTTCATGCCAGCGCCTTCGCCCTATCCGCATGGCGCGATCGTCATTGCTTGGTGCGCGCGAATTTCAAGATTATCGTGGTGCCGATGTCCGCATCGCCGAATGCGACGTCCGCGTTGAGGCGGGTCGCCGCCGAGCGCACGATCGCCAAGCCGAGACCGCTCCCCTCCGGGCTGCCGGCAGCATCCAGCCGGACGAACCGATCGAACGCGGCGTCGCGGTGCTCGGGCGCGATGCCCGGACCATCGTCGACGACCGCGATCGTCGTTTCCGACGGCGTCGTCTGGAGCCTGACCGAGACGGTGCCGCCGCGCCGGTTGTAGCGGATGCCGTTGTCGATCAGGTTCGACACGATCTCGAAGATCAGCGTGCGGTGGCCGGGGACGACGTGGCCGACCTCGGGGTCGCCTTCTATGGTCAGATCGATGCCCGCTTCGATCGCGCTTTTGATCTGTCGGGTGATCACCGCAGCCGCCACTTCGCGCAGGTCGACCGCCTCGAGTGGCGCGGACACGCCCGCCTCCTCGGCGCGCGCCAATGCCAGCAACTGCGTCACCAGGCGTTCGAGACGTATCACCGCGTCGGCGATCTCGTCGAGCGCGACGCTGCGTTCGGGGCCCGAGCCGCGGCGGGCGAGTGCGACCTGGACCTTCAGCACCGACAACGGCGTACGCATCTGGTGCGAGGCGTCGGCGGTGAAGCGGCGGACGCCGACGGTGGCCGTGTCGAGCTGCGCCAGCAGGCGGTCGAACGCGCCGGCGAGCGGGCGGAGTTCGCTGGGGAGCGGGCCAGTGTCGAGCGGCGAGAAATCGGGACGCGCGCGTTCGTCGCGTGCCTCCACCGCGTCGCGGAGGCGGGCGAGCGGACGGAGGCTCCAGCCTAACGCCGGTCGCAGCAACAAGGCGGCGGCGCCGACCAGCACGCATTCGCCGATCAGCAGTGCGAGCATCAGCCGGCGGGTGAGTGCGCCGCGGTTGTCGAGCGTCTCGGCGATCTGGACGATTACGGGCTTGTCGATCCGGGGGAGCGAGCGGCGGACTTCGGCGATGCGGATCTGCTGGCCGCGGTAGCGCGCGAAGCGATAGCGCGGGACGTCGATCGAGAGCGTGGCGGGATCGGGAGCTGGCAGGTCCGCGTAGCCGGTGAGCAGGTCCGGGCCGACGGCGACGCGGTAATAGACGTTGTCGCGTTCGGTATTCTCCAGCATTCCGAACGCGGCGGACGGCAGGTCGAGCGTTACCTCGCCGCGTTCGACCTGCACCGTCTCGGCGATCGCGCCGAGCGCGCCACCGAGCACACGGTCGTTGGTGCGACGGACGACGTCGGCGATCAGCGTCGCACCGACCACGCCGATCAGGATCGCCGCCGCCAGCAACGGCCCGAGCACCGCGACCAGCAGGCGCGTGCGCAGCGCAGGAGTCCGCGTCTCAGCCGGCATCGAGCATGTAGCCGACCCCGCGGACGGTGCGGATACCGGGGCCATCGGGCGCTAGCTTGCCGCGGAGGCGCGTGACATGGACCTCGATCGCGTTGTCGCCGACTGGCTCGTCGAACCCGAACACCTCGCCGATCAGCAACGCTCGGGGGACGACCCGTCCGGCGCGGGTTGCAAGTGCCTCCAGCACCGCACGCTCCCGCCGACGCAGGTCGAGCGCACGACCGGCGATGTCCGCGTCACCAGTCGAGCGGTTGATCGTCAGCGTACCGACGCTCAGCACCGGCAGCGGATCGCCCCCGCGCCGCCGCCCCAGCGCTCGGACACGCGCCTCCAGTTCCTCGGGCTCGAACGGCTTCCGCAGGTAATCGTCAGCGCCGAGGTCGAGCCCGCGCACCCGGTCGTCGAGCGCATCGCGCGCGGTCAGCATCAACACCGGCACGCGTTCGCCGCGCCGCCGCAGCGTTTCGAGCACCGAGAAGCCGTCGATACCGGGCAAGCCGACGTCGAGAATGACGAGCGCATAGGGCTCGCCGGCGACCACCGACAGCGCCTCCTCACCGGTCGCGACGTGATCGACCGCGTTGCCGCCGGCGCGCAACAATGCCGCGATACTGCGCGCGAGGGCCGCGTCGTCCTCGATCAGCAGGATGCGCACAACGGCTCGTCCTGCGCCCGATCGGCGTGAAAGGTTGGTGACAGGTTCGCTTCGTACTCCACCGTTGCAGTCTATCCGAACACAGAGACGGAAGGCGAGGAGAGTGATGATGGCACGCATTTTAATGAAGATCGCGATACTGACCGGGCTGTCGGCGCTTGCCGCGACAGCCGTGGCACAGCGCCCTGCCAATTATCCCCGCTCCTACGACCAGCTGATCTCCGACGCGCGTGCCGAGCGGCAGGTGCGGATCTACGGCAATGCCGATCGTGCCGAACTGCTGCCGGTCGTCGCCGCGTTCCGGAAGCGGTATCCGGGCATCACCGTACTCTACGCAGACATCGGCTCGACCGAGATGTACCGCCGCTTCGTCACCGAGACGCGCGCGAAAAAGATGTCCGCCGATCTCGTCTGGTCGTCGGCGATGGACCTGCAGGTCAAGCTGATCAACGACGGCTTCGCACAGGGCTATGCGAGCCCCGAAAAGCCCGCGCTGCCGCCGGTGTCGGTGTGGAAGAACATGGGCTTCGGCGTCACCGCGGAGCCGATCGGGATCGTCTACAACAAGCGCCTCGTGCCGCCCGCTCAGGTGCCGCGCACGCACGCCGCGCTGGAGACATGGCTGCGGAAGAATGCGCGCGCCCTGACAGGCCGGGTGACCACGTTCGATCCGGCGCGCTCGAATGTCGGCTATCTGTACCTGTCGGAGGATCTCGCGATCACGCGCGATACGCGGTCATTGCTGGAGGCGATCGCCGCGACCAAGCCCGTGCTGTCGCGGACCAGCGAGCCGATGCTGCGCGGCGTCGCCGAGGGGCGGCAGGCCCTCGCGTACAACGTCATCGGCTCGTACGCGGTGGAACGCGCGCGGACCGATCCCCGCATCGGCGTCGCGTTCCTCCAGGACTATACTATCGTCACGTCGCGGATCGCGTTCATCGCGCGCGAGGCCGCGCACCCCGCGGCGGCGAAGCTGTTCCTCGATTTCCTGCTGTCGCGCGAGGGCCAGTCGCTGCTCGCCAGGCGCAGCCTGTGGCCGGTCCGTACCGACGTTTCCGCCCGCCGTCTTCCCTCGAGCCAGGCGCGACCGATCCGCGTGGGGCAACAACTTCTCGTCAACCTCGACCGCGTCAAGCGCCAGCGTTTCCTGCGCGACTGGACCGCGATTCTCGCCACCGGAGCCCAACAATGACTCTCTTCCGTACCGGGTGCGCCGCACTCGCGCTGATCGCCGCGACGCCGGCGCTGGCCCAAGCTCCGAGCAACGCGGACCTTGCCGCGCTGGTCCGTGCGCAGGCCGCCGAGATCGCCGCGCTGAAGTCGCGGCTAGACCGGCTGGAGAACGTCGCCGCCGTCGCGCAGGCGTCCGCGCCCGTGCCGCCCGTCCAAATCGCACCGCAGGCCGTCGCGCAGAACACCGAGCCGCGTCGCACGGTACCGTTCGCGCCGCAGCTCGCGCCTCCGGGCCCCGCCGACCGCAGCGTCGCGCAGGCGGTTGCCGCACGTGACAATCCGTCGGGCGTGACCACCGAATGGGGCGCCGGGCTGCCTGTCTTCCACTCGGCGGACGGGGTCTACACGTTCAAGCCGCGCGGCCGTATCCTGACCGACGTCAGCTCGAGCTTCGGCTCGAAGTACGACGGCCGCAACATCACCACGACCGGCATGCGCGCGCTGCGCCTCGGTCTCGAAGGCGGCGTCGGCACGCATTTCTTCTACCAGTTCGAGAGCGATTTCTCGGAGAACGAGGTCGACGTCGTCACCGCGTTCGTCGGCTGGCGCAACAAGATCAAGCCGGGCCTGGACTACGACGTCCGCGCGGGGCACCTGTTCAACGATCGCGGCTTCGAAGGCTCGACCGGCTCGGACTCGACCCCGTTCCTGGAGCGCACCACGGTCTCGACCGCGATCATCCCACAGCGCGGTTTCTACGGCGTAGGGATCATGCCGCGCATCTTCTGGAAGACCGGCCACGCATCGGTGACGATCACCGGCGACCGGATCGACGGGACGCAGACGGTCGGCGACAGCCGCACGGTGCTCGGCCGTGCGCACTGGAACCCGATCAAGTCCGACACCGGCGTGCTCCATCTCGGTGCCTGGGGCTTCGACGAGTCGCTGTCGTCGGTGGCGGGCACGCTGACTCGCAACACGGTGATCGGCGGCCGCTTCAACGGTGCGCTGCGCGTGTCGACAGGCCCGCTGATCGGCGGCACGGGCACGACCGGCTACGGGGTCGAGCTCGGCGGCTATCGTGGGCCGTTGTGGGTGATGGGCGAGGCGGGCCGTCGCAACGCGCGGCTCGACGGCGGGCGTCCCGATTTCGTCAGCAAGGCGTGGAGCGTCTCGGGCGGTCTGTTCCTGACCGGCGACCTGCCGCCGTACAACCCGCGGCTCGGCAGCTTCGGCCAGCCCAAGGTGTTGAAGCCGACCTTCGACGGCGGGGTCGGCGCGATCGAGCTGACCGCACGCTACGAAAGCCTCGATTTCGACAATCTGCTGACCGGCGGCGACGGCTGGGCGGCGACCGTCGGGGTCAACTGGTATTTGAACTCCTTCACCCGCTTCCAGGTGAACGCGATCCAGTGGAACACCGACAACCGCGCCGGCGACTATGTCGGCAACGATAGCGGGCAGACGCTCAGCGCCCGCGTCGGCGTCACCTTCTGATGCTGGCCGGCATGCGATCTGCCACGACGGCCCGGCCCCACCCCTCCGTCATCCTGACGAAAGTCAGGATCCAGAGCCACAAGGGACCACGCTCCGTAACCCTGGGTCCTGACTTTCGTCAGGATGACGGAGTGTTCGTGGCGGCCCCCGCGACGATAACCTCGGCGATGCCTGCCACCCCCACCCCCCTATTCACGCCCTTTCCTAGGACGATGCGATGAACCTTGCCCTGCTCGGCTTCCTGATGGTCGCCACGTTCATGACGTTGATCATGACCAAGAAGATGACGCCGCTGGTCGCGCTCATCGTGATCCCTTCGATCTTCGGCGTATTCGCGGGTGAGGCCGCGGGTCTCGGCCCGATGATGATCGACGGTATCAAGAACCTTGCGCCGACCGGCGTGATGCTGCTGTTCGCGATCCTGTTCTTCTCGACGATGACCGACACAGGCCTCTTCGATCCACTGGTCGGACGGCTGATCCGGATGGTCCACGGCGATCCGATGCGGATCCTGATCGGGACGGTCGTGCTGTGCGCGCTCGTCAGCCTCGATGGCGACGGCTCGACGACGTACATCATCACGATCGCCGCGCTGCTGCCGCTCTACAAGCGCTTCAACATGAACCGGCTGTACCTCGTCTGCCTGTTGATGACGACGAGCGGGATCATGAACCTGACGCCGTGGGGCGGACCGACCGCGCGCGCAGCGAGTGCGCTGAAGCTAGATCCCGCGACGCTGTTCCTGCCGTTGATCCCCGGCATGATCGCCGGCCTCGCCTTCCTGATCGGGCTCGCGGTGTATTTCGGGCGCAAGGAACGCGTCCGGATGGGTGAGGCGGGGATCACCGCGGACACCGAGTTCACCGGCATGGCCGTCTCGCAATATCCCGAGGCACGCCGTCCCAAGCTGATCTGGTTCAACGCCGCGCTCGTCATCACGCTGCTGACGTTGCTGGTGTGGGGCATTCTCCCGCTGTCGGTGCTGATGATGCTGGCGTTCGCGATCGCGATGATCGTCAACTATCCCGGCGTCGCCGACCAGAAGGAGCGCATCTCCGCGCATGCCGGCAACGTGCTCGCGGTCGTCTCGCTGATCTTCGCGGCGGGCATCTTCACCGGCATCCTCGGCGGCACCGGCATGGTCGAGGCGATGAGCAAGGCGGTGGTCGGTGTGATCCCGCCCGCGCTCGGGCCGTACATGGCGCCGATCACCGCGGTGCTGAGCATGCCGTTCACCTTCTTCATCTCGAACGACGCGTTCTATTTCGGGATGCTGCCGATCCTCGCCGAGGCCGGCGCGCATTACGGCGTCGCACCCGAGGCGATCGCCCGTGCATCGCTGATGGGCCAGCCGGTCCACCTGCTCAGCCCGCTGGTGCCGTCGACCTACCTGCTGGTCAGCCTGGTCGGGATCGACCTCGCCGATCACCAGCGCTTCACGCTCGTGCCCGCGATCGCCGTGTGCGTCGTGATGACGATCGTCGGCATGATCGCGCTCGCCTTCCCGTTCGTCGCCTGAGGTGAGCATCCCCGCAACTCGCCGCTACCGGAGATTTCGCATGGTCCGACCGCGTACACCGTTGATGCTGCTCCCCGCGATGGGCTGCGACGGCCAGCTCTGGGCCCGCCAGATCGTCGACCTCGCCGGGATCGCGCAAGTGGAGTTCGGCGACCTCTCCCAAGACGATACGCTGTCCGAAATGGCCGCACGCGTGCTTGCCAGCGCACCACCGCGGTTCGCGGTCGCCGGCGTCAGCCTCGGCGGCTACGTCGCGATGGAGATGGTGCGGCAAGCCCCCGACCGGATCGAGCGGATCGCGCTGTTCGGCACCCGCGCGTCGATGGAAGTGCGCCCGCGCACCGTCGTCGGCCAGGGCCTGCTCGCCACCGCGCCGCACGCCGACCCGCGCCTGACCGCGATCGTCGCCGGCCCCGCACAGGCGATGGCGGAGCGCGTCGGCCAGACCGTCTTCGAACGCCAGCAACGCGCGCTGCTCGCGCGTCCCGACATCAGCGACGCGATCGCCGCGATCCACGTCCCGACGCTCGTGGCGGTCGGCGACCGCGACCTGATCTGCACCCCCGACGACGCACGCGCGCTGAGTGCGCGGATCGAGGGCTCGCGGTTCCACATGCTGCGCTCCTGCGGCCACCTCGCGCCGATGGAGCGTCCCGGCGAAGTCACCGCGCTGCTCCGCCAGTGGCTGAAGACCGGCTGATCGATTAGGAGGGCCCCTTACAAGGACCCTGTCCTTCGACGAAAGCGCATCATGACCTCGACCGACCGCCGGCTTCCCATATTGGCAATCCTGTGGTCGATCGGGCTCTTGGCATCCGGCTGGGCGCCAGCCGATCGCGCGACGTGGTGGATGGAGATCGCACCCGTCCTCATCGCCTTCCCCATATTGGTCGCCCTGCGACGCAGCTTCGCGTTCACGACGCTCGCCCTCGTGCTGATCGCGCTCCACGGCCTCGTTCTCATGCTAGGCGGCGCTTACACCTATGCGCGCGTACCGGTCGGTTTCGCGGTACAGGACTGGCTGCATCTCGCCCGCAATCCCTATGTTCGGTTCGGCCATCTGATGCAGGGCTTCGTGCCCGCGATCGTGCTGCGCGAGATCCTTGTCCGGACCGGCAGCATCGCGTCCAGTCGGCTCCTGATCGTCACCGTCCTCGCCTACTGCCTGTCCGTCAGCGCCTTGTACGAACTGATCGAGTTCGGCGCCGCCGTCGCGCTCGGCCAAGGCGCGGACGCGTTTCTCGGGACGCAGGGCGATCCGTGGGATACGCAGTGGGACATGCTGATGTGCCTGGTCGGCGCCATACTCGCGTTGCTCCTGCTATCCCGCGTTCACGACAGGCAGATTGTCGGCCTCAGGTCTTGAGACCCTGTAACAGCTTGGGCAAGTCACCCGATTCACCGCGTGCTTCCGCCATGAATCGATCCTTGAGCGGCGGGATCG
The DNA here is from genome assembly GCF_014892665.1 of Sphingomonas sp. CFBP 13603. Taxonomy (NCBI): domain Bacteria; kingdom Pseudomonadati; phylum Pseudomonadota; class Alphaproteobacteria; order Sphingomonadales; family Sphingomonadaceae; genus Sphingomonas; species Sphingomonas sp. CFBP 13603. The sequence goes on from NZ_JADBIA010000011.1 coordinate 55,030, forward strand.
CATTGACCGCGCTGATGCCGAAGCGGCGGACGGCGCTGGCGGTCTTGCCGGGGAGGCCGAACAGACGGGTGAGCGTGTCGGTGGCCGCCGCGGTCATGAACGTGTCGAGCCCGCGCCAGCGCTGGTAGCGCGCGAGCAGCGCCGCATCGCCGAGGTCGAGGCCGAGGCGCTTGCCCTCGACCAGTACCTCGGCGAGCGTGGCGACGTCGCGGAAACCCAGGTTGAGCCCCTGTCCGGCGATCGGGTGGATGCCGTGGCCGGCGTCGCCGACCAATGCGAGACGCGTGTCGGTGATGCGCGCGGCGTGGTGGAAGCCGAGCGGGTAGCTCGACCGCGGCGTCGCCATCGACAGCGTGCCGAGGAAGCCGCCCATGCTCTTTTCCGCTTCCGCGAGGAACGCTCGGTCGCCAAGTTTCAGCATGCCGGGAGCGTTCTTCGCGTCGACCGTCCAGACGATCGCCGAGCGATGGCCATCGGCATCATCCGGAAGCGGGAGCAGCGCGAACGGGCCGCTCGCGTAGAAGATCTCGTACGCGACATCCTCGTGCGAACGCTCGTGATGGAACGCGGCGATGATCGCGGTGTGCTCGTAGGACCAGCGCGCGATCGTGATCCCGGCGGCCTCGCGCGTCGGCGAGTTGCGGCCCTCCGCGGCGATCAACAGCGGCGCGCGAATGACGTCGCCCGAGTCCAGCGTGGCGGTGACGCCCGATTCGGCGCGGTCGACCGACGTCGCGCGCGTCTGCATGCGGAGGTCGACATGCGGCGCGGCAGTCGCGGCATCGAACAGCGTGCGGCGGAGCAGCTTGTTCTCGTACATCGTGCCGAGCGCACCATCGTCCGCGGCGGGGACGAAATCGAGCGCGCCGGGTTCGAGGCCATCGCTCACCCGAATCTGGCGGATCGCACAGCCCTGCCCCGCCAGCGTCGCGCCGATGCCGATCGCGTCGAGCATCCGGTGGCTCGCGCTCGCGACTGCCGACGCACGGCCGTCGAAGCCGGGCGCCAGCGTTATCGCGGGGTCGGCGGGGTCGATCACGATCGTCGAGATGCCGTGCACGTCGAGCGCCACGGCGAGCGTCGCGCCGACCAGCCCGCCACCGAGGATGATTACATCTGTGTCCATGGTCGCGCTGTATCCCGGTAGCCGGTCGCTGCCAACGACGATCCGGGCGCAGCTTAACCCGTGTTGTCGCGTGGTTACCTTGACGTTCAGCCCGCCCGGCGCGATGCATTCTCTATTGTAGAGAATCTCTACATATCATGGTGAATCTGGAGAATACGGGTCATGGCCAGCCGCGCGCAGCCAGCCTTGTGGCGTGAGACGGTGAAGGCGGGTGCCGTCCGCAGCGGCGCGCTGATCGCGGCGATCGCATTGTTCGTCGGCACGCTGCTGATGGCGCTGGCGCTGGCGAGCTATCACCCGAGCGATCCCGCGCTGAACACCGCATCGGGCGGCGACCCCGCGAATCTGGTCGGGCCGCCGGGTGCCTGGTTCGCGGACATCGCGCTCACCCTGTTCGGGCCCGCCGTCGCGCTGTTGCTGCCGATTGGGCCGATTCTCGGGATGCGACTGTGGCGTGACGCGCCGCTCGGGCATTGGGTGCGGATGGTGCGCGGCGCGGCGATTGGCGTCGCGCTGATGGCGAGCGCGCTGGCGTTCGTATCGGGCACGTCGGTGCTCGCGCTCCCCGCCGGCTGGGGCGGCGTGATCGGCCTGTCGGTCTCCAGCGCCGTCCACTGGGCGTTGAGCTTTATCGGCCAGCCGGTTGCCGAGCTCTGGTCCGCCCGCGCAATCGGGCTGGTCGCCGCGATCGCGGGTGCGATCGTCTGGGGCAAGAGCATCGAGATCGATCTCGGCGAGCGCAAATGGCGCCTTCCCCGCCGCAATCGCACCGAGGCGCTGGGCTATGACGGCTTTGCGGAGATCGAGGACGACGCCGAGCCGCTGACGTTGACGCGCAAACCGGTCGAGCCGCGTGCGGTCGCCGAACCCGATTCGCGCCCAGCGCCGGTGATCGCCGATCGCCAGAACGCACCGTCGCAGGCGAAACCCAAGGAGCGCCAGTCGTCGCTCGACCTGCGCGATAATTTCACGCTGCCGAGCCTCGACCTGCTGACCCCGTCGCCGCCGAGCCAGGGCAACGTGATCGACAAGGCGGGGCTGGAGCGCAACGCGCGGCTGCTGGAGAACGTGCTCGACGATTTCCACGTCAAGGGATCGATCATCGAGGTGCGGCCGGGCCCGGTCGTGACGATGTACGAACTGGAGCCGGCGCCCGGCATTAAGGCAAGCCGCGTGATCGCGCTGGCCGACGATATCGCGCGCAACATGTCCGCGATTTCCGCGCGTGTCGCGGTGATCCCGGGGCGCAACGTGATCGGCATCGAACTGCCGAATGCGCGGCGCGAGGCGGTGAGCTTGCACGAACTCGTCGGCAGCCAGACGTTCGAGGACCAGTCGGCGCAGTTGCCGATCATCCTGGGGAAGAACATCGCGGGCGATTCGGTGATCGCCGATCTCGCGCCGATGCCGCATCTGCTGGTCGCAGGGACGACTGGCTCGGGCAAGTCGGTCGGCCTGAACAGCATGATCCTGTCGCTGCTGTACAAGCTGACGCCGAACCAGTGCCGGATGATCATGATCGATCCGAAGATGCTCGAACTGAGCATGTACGACGACATCCCGCACCTGCTGTCGCCGGTCGTCACGGACCCTGCAAAGGCCGTGCGCGCCCTGAAATGGGCGGTCGAGACGATGGAGGATCGCTATCGCCAGATGTCCTCCGTGGGCGTGCGCAGCCTTGCCGGCTTCAACGACAAGGTGCGTGGCGCGAAGGCCAAGGGGCAGCCGCTCGGGCGGAAAGTGCAGACGGGGTATCATCCGGATACCGGCGCGCCGATGTACGAGGAGGAAAAGCTCGAATACGACGTGCTGCCGCAGATAGTCGTAATCGTCGACGAGCTCGCCGACCTGATGATGACCGCGGGCAAGGAGGTCGAGTTCCTCATCCAGCGGCTTGCGCAGAAGGCGCGCGCGGCGGGCATCCACCTTATCATGGCGACGCAGCGGCCATCGGTCGACGTCATCACCGGCGTGATCAAGGCCAACCTGCCGACCCGGATCAGCTTCCACGTCACCTCGAAGATCGATTCGCGCACCATCCTCGGCGAACAGGGCGCAGAGCAGCTGCTGGGCAAGGGCGACATGCTCTACATGCCTGGCGGCAAGGGCATCGTCCGCGTGCACGGGCCGTTCGTGACCGATGACGAAGTGCGGCTGGTGGCGGATCACTGGCGCTCGCAGGGGCTGCCGGATTACATTTCGTCGGTGACCGAGGAGCCCGAGGAGAGCTTCGCGCTGGAGGGCTCGCCGACGGGTGAGGATTCGGCGGAAGACCAGCAATATCGCCAGGCGATCCAGCTGGTCTGCGAGTCGCAGAAGGCCTCGACCTCGTGGCTCCAGCGTCAGTTGCGGATCGGCTACAACTCGGCTGCGCGGTTGATCGAGCGGATGGAGAAGGACGGCATCGTCGGGCGGCCGGATCATGTCGGCCGCCGCGAAGTGCTGCGCGATACCGAGGGGCATGCGATCTAGCGCTGCCCGCGCTATCGTTTGCCCTCGCTGTTCCCTCGCGAACGCGGGGGTCCAGGAACCAAGAACGATGTCGTCTGGAACCCTGGGCTCCCGCCTTCGCGGGAAAACTGGGAGGGGCGCCCTTCACTAAGTGGCGCACGCAGACCGGGGTTTCGATCGGCCGACGCCCGGTATACGGGGTTGATACAAGTTACGAAAAACAGGTGGGCGTAATGCAGTATCGGCGGTTGTTTGCGGCAGCGGTGGCGCTCGCCCTACCCGGTCAGGTCTCCGCGCAGGATACCGCCAAGCAGATCCCCGGCAGCAGCGCGACCGACACGCAGCACCGCCCGCGCTCCGGCGTGCGCCGTGACAGCGATCTCTCCCCCTCCGCGCTGACCGCCGATACGCAGCGTACACCGCCGCCTGGCCTGTTCGCCGACTGGTTCGATATCCGCAAACGTCTGGCCGATCGCGGCATCGGGGTCAGCGCACGCTATGCCTCGGAAAGCGCGTATAATTTTTCCGGCGGCGACCGGAAGCTGCTGCGCGAAACCGGCCAGTTCGACGTCGGCGTGCTGCTCGATCTCGACAAGGTCGTCGGCCTCAGGGGCGGCGCATTCCAGGCGACCGTTACCTACCGCCGCGGCCGCGATCTAGGTGCGGACGCCAATCTCGGCGTGCTGCAACAGGTGCAGGAAGTGTATGGCCGCGGGCAGACCGTCCGGCTGACGCAATTCTGGTACGAGCAGATGCTCGGCGAAAAGCTCGAACTAAAGATCGGCCGCACCAATCCGGGCGAGGATTTCGCGTCCTTCTCGTGTTATTTCCAGAACCTCAGCTTCTGCGGTGCGCCGCCGGGCAATCTGAACGGCGATTACTGGCAGAACTGGCCGATCAGCCAATGGGGCGCGCGACTACGCTACGACGTCAACGATCACCTGACGCTGAAGACCGCCGCCTACGAAGTGAACCCGCGCAACCTCGATAACGACTTCGTGATAGGCCATTTCCACGGCGCGACCGGCGCTCTGATCCCCGTCGAGGCAGAATGGCGACGCGGCGCCGACGACGGTCGGGTCGGTGCGTACAAGGTCGGCGGCTGGGTCAACACCTCGAACGGCGACGACGTGTTCTACGATGTGAACCGCCGGCCGATCGCGATCACGGGGCTCGAACCGCTCCGCCGCAACGCACGCTACGGGGTGTATCTCAACATCCAGCAGCAGATCACCGGCACGTCTAAGGACGGCAAGTCGGTCACCGGACTCAGCGTGTTCCTCAACGCGACGCAGGCCGACCGCGCGACCTCGACCACCGACAACCAGATCGCCGCGGGGCTGTTCTACAAGGGGCTAGTGCCGTGGCGGCCGAACGACATCCTCGGCTTCGGCGTGGCGCGGACCAACGTCAACGGGCGCGTAGCGAAGGGCCAGGCACTCGATCCGACGCGGCCTGCCGTGCAGGATGCGGAATACGCGTCGGAGATCTACTACAGCGTCCACCCGACCAAGTGGCTGGAACTGCGCCCGAACGTGCAGTGGGTCCACAACCCCGGCGGCGTACACGACGCGAACGACGTCGCGGTGCTCGGCCTGAAGGGCGCGATCACGCTGTAGCCGCCCGCTCTGAGGGAACTCGCCGAATTCAGTGGCGGTTCAAGCGCGGGCGGGCAACGGTCGCGCCTTGAGGAGATTTCGATGTTCAATACCCGCCCCGCGGTGATCGCGACGATCGCCGCTTTGTCCGTCGCCGCCGTGCCTGCCCCGATCGCCGCGCAGGCGACCGGTGACCTCGCCGCCGTGCAGAAGCACCTGCAATCGGTCGAGACGATGACCGCGAATTTCTCGCAGGCGGATCGCAACGGCAAGGTGCTGACCGGCGTGCTGACGCTGAAGAAGCCCGGCAAGTTGCGCTTCCAGTATGAAAAGGGCGTGCCGATCCTGATCGTCGCGGAGGGCGGCGCGCTGACCTTCATCGATTATTCTGTGAAGCAGGTGCAACGCTGGCCGATCAAGAACTCGCCGCTGGGCGTTCTGCTCGATCCGACGCGCGACGTCACGCGCTATGCCAAGCTCGTCCCCGGCTACGACCAGCGGATCGTGTCGGTCGAGGCGAACGATCCCAAGCATCCCGAATATGGCCGGATCACGCTGGTGTTCGTCCGCAACGCGAGCGCACCGGGCGGGCTGATGCTGCAGGGCTGGGTCGCGCTCGACAGCCAGAACAACCGCACGACGATCCGCCTGACCAACCAGAAATTCGGCGAAGCGGTCAGCGACAATACCTTCCGCTGGAACGATCCGCGCCGCACGGGTGTAAGAAAGTAACCTAAAATCGGTGTCATTCATGCAAGCGACAGGTTCGGCCCCCTAGAGAGTGGCCTGCGGATGTGGGGCATTCGGGATTTTTCCCCCTGTTGCCCGGATGGTTTCCCTACTTCTCGCCTGCGTGACGAACGCTGAGTTGGCCCTCGCTCCATGCCCCCGGAGCGGGGGTCTTTCGCGTAGAGCGGCAGGCAAACAAGTTTGCCAGACTCGCTCAAGCGCGGCCGACGAGCGATAGCTCGGTCGACGACAGCGGCTTTGCCGATGGCGCCTTCTTCCTTCTTCAAGGTCCGCACCCGCTTCCTTGTCCCCACCCCCACGCAACGCTACATCGCGCTCGTGAAGATCGTCTCCTGGAACATCAACTCGGTCCGTTTCCGGATCGCCATCGTCGAACAGTTTCTGCGCGACGAGCAGCCCGACATCCTGTGCCTGCAGGAGACCAAGGTCATCGACGGCGACTTCCCCTTGGCGGCATTCCGCGCGCTTGGTTACGAGCACATCGTCCTGCACGGCCAGCGCATGCACCACGGCGTCGCGATCCTCAGCCAAGTCCCGATCGTCGAGGACGACCGCTTCGACTGGCAGGCGAACAGCGAGGCGCGCCACATCGGCGTCCGGCTGGAGAACGGCGTACGGCTCGAGAACGTCTACGTCCCCGCCGGCGGCGATGTCCCGAACCGCGAGGTGAATCCCAAGTTCGGCCAGAAACTCGACTTCATCGAGCGCATGACGACTTGGTCGGAAACGCTGGCGGGGCCTACGATTTTGGTCGGCGACTTCAACATCGCGCCGCTCGAATCCGACGTCTGGAGCCACAAGCAGTTGCTCGACGTCGTCAGCCACACCCCGATCGAGGTCGAGGCGCTCGGCAAGTTGCAGGCGGCAGGCGACTGGGTCGATCTCGGCCGCCATTTCCACCCCGCCCCCGCCCGCCTGTTCACTTGGTGGAGCTACCGCGCAAAGGACTGGGCCGCGTCGGATCGCGGGCGTCGGCTCGATCACATGTGGGCGACCGGTGCCGCCGCCGAAGCCGCGGTGTCGCACCACGTCTACGAACGCTGCCGAAGCTGGCTCAAGCCGTCCGACCACGTCCCGATCATGACCGAGTTCGCATTTTGAGTAATCCCCGCGCCGCCGCCCGCGCGGTCGACGCGCTCAGGCGCGGCTGGCCGATCGCGATCGACGGGCTAGTGCTGCTCGCGGTCGAGACGGCGGATGCAGAGCGGTTGGCGGCGTTCGATTCCGACGCGAATGGCGCCGTGTTGATCTCGTCGGGCCGCGCGGCGACGTTGAAGCTCGCGAACCAACTCGCAGCCGCGGATCCGACCGAGCCCGTACTCGTCGATCGCGCCCCCTGGATCGATTTCGCCGCCGCGACCGCGCTGGCCGATCCGCAATTCGACCTCGCGACTCCGTTGAAAGGCCCGTTCCGCACGCTCCCGCTGACCGATCCCGAAGCAGCGGCCGCCGCATTACGACTCGCAAGAATTGCTGGACTGCTCCCCGCCTTCTTCCTCGGCACCGGCGAACCCGAAGTCAGCATAACAGCCGCGGACATCGACGCACACGAGGACGCGAACCGCCTGACACTCGCAGCACGCGCACGGCTGCCGGTCGAAGGCGCGGAGGATGCGGAGATCGTCGCCTTCCGCTCCCCCGAGAGCGCGGACGAGCACATCGCGCTCCTCGTCGGCCAGCCCAACGGCCAACCGCCGCTCGTCCGCCTCCACAGCGAGTGCCTCACGGGCGACGTGCTCGGCAGCCTCAAATGCGATTGCGGGCCGCAGCTGCACGCCGCGATCCACGCGATCCAGCATGGCGGCTGGGGGATCCTGCTGTATCTTCGGCAGGAAGGTCGCGGGATCGGGCTGGTCAACAAGCTGCGCGCGTATGCGTTGCAGGATCAGGGCTTCGACACGGTAGACGCGAATACCCGGCTCGGCTTTGCGGTCGATGCGCGGGATTTCGGGGTGGCGGCGCGGATGCTGACGCTGCTCGGCCAGCGCGAGATTCGGTTGCTGACCAACAACCCCGCCAAGGTCGCCGGGCTCGAAGCGGCGGGCGTGACGGTGATCGAACGCGTGCCGCATTTCCTCCCGTCGAACCCGCACAACGCGCAGTATCTCGCGACCAAGCGCGACCGCACGGGCCACCAGTTCTGACCGAGATTCCACCCTCACGCCGCCTGATCGTGGTGTTTGGCGCGGCGGTTCGTCCCGATGGCAGCCCGAGCCCGACGCTTGCCCGCCGCATCGCATTCGCGGCGGCGGCCGCGGCGCGCTACGTCGATGCGGACCTGTTCTGCTCGGGTGCGAAGGGCACGCATGGACCTTCGGAAGCGTCGGTGATGGCGGATGTGCTGGCCGAAACGGTGGACAGGTCGCGGATCCATCTCGACGAGGCGAGTGTGGATACGTTGCAGAGCGTCGTCGCGGCGACGGCGTTCGCGCGTGCGGGCCGGTATGCGCAGTGCATGATCTGCACCGACGGCTATCACCAGCCGCGCATCCGGATGCTGTTCGCGATGCTCGGCATGCCCGCGAGCGCGATCCACGTGCCGCATGGCGGGAGCCGGCGGTACCAGCTCAAGATGAGAACGCGCGAGGCGGCGGCAATTCCGTATGATCTGGTCGCGGGAATCGGTGCGATCTGGCGGCGGAAGCGGGCGGGCTAAGCGACCCTCGCCTCCACTCTAGTCAAGCGGAGCACCTCTGGCCGTCGTCTAGTTTGTTTCCCCGCGAAGGCGGGGACCCAGACTGGGCTCCCGCCTTCGCGGGAGAACAAGGAGGCAGGAGACCCCAAGGCTCCCATCAAATGCTTCCAATCAACCGCCCCACGTCGTCGAAACTCTCCGCCAGCGCGTCCACACCGATTGCCTTCAGCCGCGCGCCATGCTCGGCGTTGCAATGCGACCCAGCCGACAAGCCGATGACGTAGCCGCCTGACGCCACCGCGCCGGTCGCGCCGACAGGAGAGTCCTCGAGAATAGCCGTCCGCGCGATGTCGACGCCGAGCTGACGCGCGCCGAACAGATACAGGTCAGGCGCCGGCTTCCCGTTCGTAACATGCTCACGCCCGCTATAGAGATGGTCGCCGAACGCGTCGCGCAGGCCGATATGCTCCAGATGCCGCGCAATCCACGAAACCGGGCTCGACGAAACGATCGCCTTGGGCAGGTCGGCAGGGAGCGAGCGGACGAACGCCGCCGCGCCCTCGATCGCATCGACGCCAGCCGCCATCACGCGCTCATCCTCGGCCTTCCGCGCGGCGTAGAAATCGTCGGGGAGTGGACGGTCGATCCAGCGCTCGATCGCGTCGATAAACTGCGGCCCGGCGAGCCCCATGAAGTTCGCCATCGAATCTTCGGCGGTGGTCGGGTGACCCGCGGCGGTCAGCCACTCCGCGATGTGGCGGTTGCCGACGGCTTCGCTGTCGATCAGCACGCCGTCGAAGTCGAACAGCAGCGCGTCGAACCGGACCGCAATGCTCATGCGCCCGTCCCCCGTGCGCCGAACAGCGCGCTGCCGATCCGAACGTGAGTCGCGCCGATCGTCACCGCGGTCTCGAAATCATCGGACATGCCCATGCTGAGGCCTGTCAGCCCGTGGTCGCGCGCGAGTTTCGCCAGCAGCGCGAAATACGGCGCCGGCTCTATGTCCGCCGGCGGCAGGCACATCAGCCCGGCGATCGGCAGGCCGGCAGCACGCGCCTGCTCCACCAGCGCGGGCAGGTCGGCGATCGCGCACCCGCCCTTTTGCGGTTCGTCGCCGATGTTGACCTGGAGGAAACAGTCCGGCCGACGATCGCTCGCCGCCATCGCCTTCCCCAGCGCGGTGACCAGCGACGGGCGATCGACCGCATGGATGCAGTCGAACAACGCCACCGCCTCGGCCGCCTTGTTCGACTGGAGCTGGCCGATCAGGTGCAGTTCGACGTCGGGATACGCCGCACGCAATGCCGGCCATTTCTCCCACACTTCCTGCACACGGTTCTCGCCAAACACGCGCTGGCCCTCGGCGAGCAGCGGTTCGATCGCCTCGACCGGATGCGTCTTGGAGACCGCGATCAGCGTCACGTCGTCCGCGCGGCGATCGGCGATCTCGGCGGCCTTGGCGATCCGGGTGCGGATGGCCTGCAATTTGGTGGTGTCGTCAGCAATCATGCGGCGCGCTATAGGCAGCGGCGTGGCCCGTCGTAACCCCATTCCCGCGCGCTGGCTGATGACGGACGAGCGGATGGGCGACGCCTTGTGGCATGCGCTGAGGCAATTGCCGCCGGGATCCGGCGTGGTGTTTCGGCATTACGCCACGCCAGAGCGAGAACGGCGGGCGCTGTTGCGGCGGGTGAAGCGGATCGCACAAGCGCGCCGGCTAGTCGTTGTGGTGGCGGGAAAGCCTGTGATCGCGGCCGACGGCGTGCATGGTCGGGCACAGACGCACGGGATCAGAACCTGGCCCGCGCATTCGAGAGGCGAGGCCTTGGCTGGCAAGCGCGCTGGGGCTACTGCCCTGTTCGTGTCGCCGATCCACGTCACCCGATCACACCAGGGTGCAGCCGGGATCGGTCCGGCACATGCTCTGCGGATTGGACGCGGACTCGGGATACCAATGATCGCACTAGGCGGAATGACCGAGTCGCGCTGGCGGCAAATCCGGCGGTTCGGCTTCCATGGCTGGGCCGCGATCGATGCGTGGAGACCTACAGTACGCCGTCATCCTGACGAAAGTCAGGATCCAGAGTAACCGATCACTGCGTCTCATGGCACTGGATCCTGACTTTCGTCAGGATGACGGGAAGGGAGAGCTGCGCACCACCCGGATTCAGCTCGCGACGGCCAGTCTCGATTCCGACGAGCCTAGCTCCGTCGGACGCTTAGAAGCGGAAGGCGGTGCCCAGATACACGGCTTGGCTGTCGCGACGGTCGTCATCGACCTTCACGAAGCGCTCCCGATCCGACCGATACCGCACGCCCGCCGTCACCGCGAGGCTACGCGTCAGAGCGTAAGACCCGCCAAGATCGACCGAATAGCTCGGCGCGTCCTCGACAAGCCGCGGCGCGCTCGACAGCGGACGATCCGCCGCAGCCTTCACCGTGCCGCTAAACCGCTTGGCGCTATAGCTCACCGCAAGGTCAGCCGCCTCACGCCCACCCGGCATCACGCCGAGATCGAGCTTGTTCACGTCACCCGAGATCGCGAACCGCTTCCAGCCGACCGACATCCCAAGGTTGTAGGCGATCGGCGCAATACCGACGGTCGGCGTGGTCGAAGCAAGGCTGGCCGTGTTGGCGACACCGCGGTTGGTCTGCGCACGGACCGCAACGGTCACCGCCCGGTTGTCCTGCCGAGTTTCGGCGGGCGTGAACTTGAAGCTGCCGGCGTCGAAGCCACCGCGCGCGAACATCGCGGCAAGGCGGGGGTCGGCGGCGGCCGGCGTGAACGATCCGATACCGCGAACCGCGGCGACGTTATGCTTGGCGATCCGGGCGGGCTGTTCGCTGGCGCCGAAGGCAGGCGCGACGATTGCGGCGGTGGCGACAAGCGCCCCGGCAACCACCCCAACTATTCCCCCACGCGTCATCACAACGAATCTGTCCTTCGAATCCCGTAATCGGATTCTGTTAAACCGCATCTAACATGAATTGATCCACAGCAAAGGCCGCAGAACCGCCCATTCCCACCCTTCGTCGCCGAATTGTCGGACAGTGTTGCAATCAGCACACAGATCACTGCGATAGCGCTACCGAATCGGTCGCTTTCCCGGATCGGCCGCCCCCCGCGCATACGCTCGTCGCGCACGCCGGCGTCTGCTTGCGGGCGCGCGGGCTCGCCTGTAGAGCAAGGGCTGATTTTCTTGCCAGGATGATGCCCATGTTCCGCCGCTCGCGTATCGCAGTCGTGCTGTTTGCCCTGCCTCTCGTCGCTTGCGGCGGCGGATCGGCGCGTCCCAAGGCGGATCTCGCCGCGTCGAAGATCACGACGATCGGCGTGAACAGCTACCTGTGGCGCGCGAGCCTCGACACGCTCGGCTTCATGCCGTTGCTGCAGACCGACTCCAATGGCGGCGTGATCGTCACCGACTGGTACATCAACCCGCAGACGCCGACCGAGCGGATGAAGGTGACCGTGTCGATCCTCGACCAGGATCTGCGCGCCGATGCGCTCCGCGTTGCTGCCCTCCGCGAAGTCAACCGCAACGGCCAGTGGGTCTCGTCGCCGGTCCAGGCCGCGACCACGCAGAAGCTCGAGGACATCATCCTGACCAAGGCCCGCGACCTGCGCCGCGCCTCGATCGCGGGCTGAGGACTGATATAATGGCGTCGCGTTTCAATGCGTTGAAGGCGGACGCGGCGTGGCAGAAGGTCTGGGACGAACGCAAGACGTTCGCCGCGGACGACCTGTCGACCAAGCCGCGTTCGTACGTGCTCGAGATGTTCCCCTATCCGTCGGGGCGCATCCACATGGGGCATGTCCGCAACTACACGATGGGCGACGTGCTCGCGCGGTTCCGTCGGATGAGAGGCATGGAAGTGCTCCATCCGATGGGCTGGGACGCGTTCGGCATGCCCGCCGAAAACGCGGCGATGGAAAAGGGCGTCCATCCGGGCACCTGGACGCGCGCCAACATCGCGACGATGAAGGCGCAGCTGAAGCGCCTGGGCTTCGCGCTCGACTGGACGCGCGAACTGGCAACGTGTGAGCCTGAATATTACGGCCACGAACAAGCCCTGTTCCTCGACCTGTTCGCGGCGGGGCTCGTGTATCGCAAGGAATCGGCGGTAAACTGGGACCCGGTCGACATGACCGTGCTCGCCAACGAGCAGGTGATCGACGGTCGCGGCTGGCGCTCGGGCGCGCTGGTCGAGCGGCGGAAACTGTCGCAGTGGTTCCTGAAGATCACCGACTTCGCCGACGAGCTGGTCGACGGGTTGGGCGCGCTCGAGCATTGGCCCGACAAGGTCAAGCTGATGCAGGAAAACTGGATCGGCCGCAGCCAGGGCCTGCAGTTCAAGTTCGCGCTGGCGGGCAACGCGACCGGCATCGGCTCGGTTGAGGTCTTCACCACGCGCCCGGACACGATGTTCGGTTCCAGCTTCGTCGCGGTCGCCGCCGATCACCCGATCGCGCGCACCATCGCCGAAACGAACCCCGACGCCGCGGCCTTCATCGAACTCTGCAAGCGTGGCGGCACCACCGCGGCCGAACTCGACACGCAGGAAAAGCTCGGCTTCGACACCGGCATCCGCGCGGTGCACCCGCTCGACAAGACGTGGCACCTCCCGGTCTACATCGCGAACTTCGTGCTGATGGAATACGGCACCGGCGCGGTGTTCGGCGTGCCAGCGCACGACCAGCGCGATCTCGATTTCGCGCGCAAATACGACCTGCCCGTCAAGCGCGTCGTCAGCGAAGGCGATGACGAGGCCCCCGTGTTCGTCGGCGACACCGCCTGGATCGGCGCCGGCACGATCGTGAACTCGCACTTCCTCGACGGCATGGATATCGAAGACGCCAAGCGCGTCGTGATCGAGCGCGCCGAGGGCGAAGGCTGGGGCAAGGGCACGACCGTGTTCCGCCTGCGCGACTGGGGCGTCAGCCGCCAGCGTTACTGGGGCACGCCGATCCCCATCATCCACTGCGACGCGTGCGGCGCGGTGCCGGTGCCCAAGGATCAGCTGCCGATCATGCTGCCCGAGGACGTGTCGTTCGACATCCCCGGCAACCCGCTCGATCGCCACCCGACCTGGAAGCATGTCCCCTGCCCGTCCTGTGCAGGCCCTGCCCGCCGCGAGACCGATACGCTCGACACCTTCGTCGATTCGTCGTGGTATTTCATCCGCTTCGCCAGCCAGCCGGACGCGAAACCGTTCGACCGGTCGGGCGCGGAGAAGTGGCTGCCGGTCAACCAGTATATCGGCGGCGTCGAGCACGCGATCCTGCACCTGCTCTATGCGCGCTTCTGGACGCGCGCGCTGAAGCATATCGGCATGCTCGACATCGCCGAGCCATTTGCCGGGCTGTTCACGCAAGGCATGGTCACGCACGAGACGTATAGCCGAGGCGATGCCGGCGACGCGCAGCCGGAGGCCGACACCGACGACGACGATTCGAGCGACGCGCCGGTAAAGACGAAGTGGCTGTCTCCCGACGAGGTCCGCAAGACCGATACAGGGTATATCGAGATCGCGACCGGAGGCCCCGTGACGGTCGGCCGCGTGACGAAGATGTCGAAGTCGAAGAAGAATACCGTCGATCCCGAGCCGATCGTCGACCAATACGGCGCCGACGCCGTGCGCTGGTTCGTGCTCTCAGACTCGCCCCCCGAGCGCGATCTCCCCTGGAGCGAGTCCGGCATCGAAGGCGCGTGGCGGTTCGTCCAGCGTCTCTGGCGCCTGATCGAGTCCGACGACGACGCCAAGGCCGAGGGCGACGACATCGCCCTGCGCAAACTTTGCCACCGCACGACCGTCGGTATCGAGAGCGATATCAACGCCTTGCAGTTCAACAAGGCAGTCGCACGACTCTATTCCTTGTGCAGCGCGATCGAGAAAGCAGCACCCTCCGCAGACCGCGAACAGGCGATCCGCACGTTGCTGCTGCTCGTCAGCCCGATGGTGCCGCACGTCGCTGAGGAAGCCTGGGCGACCGCGGGCAATGACGGCCTGATCGCCGACGCTGCCTGGCCGATCGTCGATCCGGCGATGCTGGTCGACGACGAGGTCACGATCGCGGTGCAGGTCAACGGCAAGCTGCGCGACACGCTCGTCTTCCCCAAGGGCGCAGCCAAGGACGAGGTCGAAGCCGCCGCGCTCGCCTCCGAGAAGATCGTCCGCCTGCTCGAGGGCAAGCCGCCCCGGAAAGTGATCGTCGTGCCCGACCGTCTCGTGAACATCGTCGCATGAAGCGCCTAGCGATCCTCGGCGCACTCGCGCTGGCCCCGGCACTGTCCGGCTGCGGCCTGCACCCGCTCTATGCCGGCGGCAGCAGCGGTCCGGTCGCGGGCGCGCTCGGCCAGGTCGAGATCGCGCCGATCGCGGGGAAGAACGGCTGGCTGATGGCCACCGCGCTGCGCGACCGTCTGCCCTCGAACGGCGCACCGGCACTCTACCGGATCGACATCCGCCTCGACGACACGATCAGCGGCCTCGGCGTCCGCACCGACGACAGCGTCTCGCGCGAACGCCGCACGTTGCGCGCACGCTATCAACTCGTGCGGATAGGCGACAATTCGGTCCTGCTCGACGCGACCGCCGGCTCCGACGCCGGCATCGATGTCGTCCGCTCCGAATATGCGACGATCGCGGCCGAGAACACTGCGCTCGAACGCCTGTCGCAGATCGTCGCCGACCAGATCGTCGCGCGTGTTGCGCTGTATGCACGCAACACGCCTGCGGTCGCCGCGGCGCAGGCCACCTCGCCCGCCAAGTGAAGGCCAGCGCCGGCCAGATCCGCGGTGCGCTGGCCAAACCGGGCGGCGATATCCGCCTGTACCTGCTCCACGGCCCCGACGAGGCCGGCGCAAGCGACCTTGCCCGCGTACTGGCCAAGGCGATGGGCGCGGACGCTGAACGCGTCGATCTCGACGGCTCGATGCTCAAGAGCGACCCCGGCCGGCTGACCGACGAAGCCGCGTCATTGTCGCTGTTTGCAGGCGCAAGGTTTGTCCGCGTCGCCTCGGCGGGCGAGGAAAGCCTCGAAGCGTTCACCAACCTCTTAGCCGCCGAGCGCGTCGGCAACCCCGTCGTCGCGATCGCCCCGACCGTCAAATCGACCGCCAAGATCGTCAAGCTCGCGATCGACTCCCCGCGCGCGATGGCGTTCGCCTGCTACGCCCCGACCGCGCAGGACGCCGAACGCCTCGCCACCACGATCGCCAACGAGAACGGACTCCGCCCCGCCCCCGGCGTCGCCCGCCGCCTCGTCGATACGACCGGCGGCGACCGCGCCGTCATTTCGCGCGAGATCGAGAAGCTTGCGCTATACGTCGACGCAGCGCCCGATCGCCCCGCGGACCTCGATCACCACGCACTCGATGCGGTCGGCGCGGACCTCTGCGATGCTGAAATGAGCCGCGCAATCGACGCCGTTATCGAGGGCCGGGTCGACGATCTCGGCGCCGAACTCGCGGTGCTCGAAGAAGCCGGCACGTCGCCGATCCCCTGGCTCCGCCAACTCGTCCGCCGCCTGATCGCGCTTGCCGACATGCGCGGCGAAATCGACCGCGGCGAAGCGGTCGACGCGGTCATGAAACGCCATCGCGTGTTCTTCAAGGAAGAGGCGAGCACGGCCAGGTCGTTGCGCCGCTGGACCCCGACGATGCTCGCCACCGCGATCCAGCGGGTCCGGACCGCCGAGCGGGCGATCATGGCATCGGGGAATGCTGGCGGGGTTGTAGCGGAGGCAGCGGTGGTGGCGCTATCGCGGGCGATCGCACGGCGAAACTAACGCGCATCCGCAACCGCACTAGCGTCTGCCTCCGCTTCCCGCTTCCCAACACCCCCCTTCCGTCATCCCGGCGTACGCCGGGACCCATGGATAGGGTGCAATCACTAACGAAGCGGACCGCAACCGTGGGTCCCGGCTTCCGCCGGGATGACGGAGAGTATTGGTCCTCCCTTCACCCTCCACCCCCTCCTATCCCCCGTTCGTCCTGAGCGAAGTCGAAGGATGGTCCAGTACGCAAGTGCTTCGACTTCGCTCAGCACGAACGGGCGGGGTGCGATTGGATCAGGCCCGCGCCTTAGATCGCCCCACCCGTCAACCGCTGGCAAACCATATCCAGCTGGTCCAACGTCGAGTAATTCAACGTCAACGTCCCGCCCGTATCGGTATGCGCCACCCGGACCTGCAACCCGAGCAAGTCCGCCAACTGCCGCTCCAACGCAGCAATATCCGCATCCGGGACCCGAGGCTCGGACGACCCACCACCGCCACTACGACTCCGCCCAGGCTTCGCATCCCGCGCCAGCTTCTCGGTCTCGCGCACCGACAGCCCACGCGACACGACCTGGTCCGCCAGCGACTCCACATCGGGCGACCCCAACAACGCCCGAGCATGCCCCATCGACAGCGAGCCATCGACCACCTGCGACTGCACCTGCGCCGGCAACTCCAGCAGCCGCAGCAGGTTCGCGACATGACTGCGCGACTTGTGGACGATCTTGGCAAGCACCTCCTGCGTGTGGCCATACTCGCCCGCCAGCCGCTGATACGCTTGAGCCTCTTCGATCGCGTTGAGGTCCTCGCGCTGGATATTCTCGATCAGCGCGATCTCAAGCGTCTCGGCATCATCGAAGTCGCGAACGACGACCGGCACCTCGTGTAACCGTGCGCGCTGCGCCGCCCGCCAGCGCCGCTCGCCCGCAATGATCTGAAAATCATGCCCATGCGGCCGAACCACGATCGGCTGGATCAATCCGCGCGACGCGATCGACGCGGCCAGCTCGTCGAGCATCGCCTCATCGAAATGCCGCCGCGGCTGATCGGGATGCGGCGACAGCGAACTGACCGGCAGCATCCGCACGCCAGACGACTGAGGGGCCGACGCGCCATCGGCGGACACCGGCGTCTCGCGCGCCATCTCGCCGAGCAGCGCGTTGAGGCCCCTGCCCAGCCCCGGCCGGCCACGCTTGTTCTCGCTCATGCCGCGGCCTGCGCGGCAGCGGGAAGCCGACCGATCAACTCACGCGCGAGCGCGATATACGCCTGCGACCCCGAACAACGGTGATCGTAGATCAGCGCCGGCAACCCGTGGCTCGGCGCCTCCGACAGCCGCACGTTGCGCGGGATCACCGTCTCGAACACGACCTTGCCCAGCACCGCGCGAACGTCCGCCGAGACTTGGTCGGTCAACCGATTCCGCCGATCGAACATCGTCAGTGCCACCCCCAGAATCGACAGCCCAGGATTGAACCGCTGGCGGATCCGCTCGACCGTACTCAACAATTGCGACAACCCCTCAAGCGCGAAGAACTCGCATTGCAGCGGTACCAGCAGCGAATCCGCCGCGACCATCGCGTTGATCGTCAGCAGCCCGAGCGACGGCGGGCAATCGATCAGCGCGATATCCCACGGCCCCTGCGCCGCCTTCACCGCGCGATCGAGCCGATGCGTGCGCGCGTCGAAATCGACCAGCTCGATTTCCGCGCCCGACAGGTCGACCGTTGCGGGCACGATATCGAGCCGCGGCACGCGCGTGTGGACCACCGCCTCTTCGATCGACGTCTCGCCGACCAACACGTCGTAGCTCGACCGCTCGCGCTGCGAATGACCGATGCCGAGCCCGGTCGACGCGTTGCCCTGCGGATCGAGATCGACCAGCAGCACGCGCATGCCCGTCGCCGCCAGCGCCGTCGCGAGGTTGATGGCGCTGGTGGTCTTGCCCACCCCACCCTTTTGATTGGCGACCGCGATGGTGATCATTGCGCGCTTACCCGATCCAGAACCACGATCGACGACTCCGGGTTCGTGAGGCTTTGTTCCACGTGAAACATAAACCGCCAATGCTGCTTGAGCGCGGCCAACTCCTCCTCGTCGAAACGCCCCCGAGGAAGCAACCACCGCGTCTCCGTTGTGGCGCAGTGTGTCGCGCCACGCAAAAGGTTTTGCAACGACGCCACCGCACGGGCGGAAATGATTGAAGCGTCCGCGGTCGCATTCTCCACTTTCGACGCGTGAACGCGCACCTGATCACCAAGCCCAAGTCGAGCAACGCAAAGCTGGAGGAAGTCCGCACGCCGACGCCGGGGCTCGACCAGATCGACCGGCCCCCCGCGAACCAGCGCAACGACCATACCGGGAAACCCCCCGCCAGTGCCGATATCGAGCCACCGCTTCGCCGACGTATCCGCCCCCGCAAGCGCAACCAACTGGAGCGAATCCACCACGTGTCGATCCCAGATCGTCGGGATCGTCGACGGCGCGATCAAATTCTGGTGCGGCGCTTCCTCGATGACCATCGCCACGAACGCATTCAAGCGCTCGGTCGCCTCTGCCCCGAACCGCTCGGTGGTCCAGCTCTGCGCTTCGTCTTCGGTCATGCTGGAACTCGTTTTGTATGCAATAGAACAGCCGACAAAGCCGCTGGGGTAATCCCCCGCACCCGCGCTGCGGCCGCCAGCGACGTCGGCCGAGCGGCGCTCAGGCGATCGATCATCTCGTTCGACAGTCCCGGCACGCGATCATAGGCTAGCTCCTCCGGCAACCGGAGCGCCTCGTCGGCCCGCAACCGCGCGACCTCTTGCGCCTGCCGCTCGATATACGGGGCATAGCGCGCGTCCTCTAACACCTCGTCAACGACCGCCGTCGGGATGCCTTCAGCAGCGTCCGGCGCGACATGCGAGAGCGTCACGCCCTCGAACCGAAGCCAGTCGAACGCAGTCCGCCGTGCCCCGTCCCGACCAATCGCAACGCCCTGATCGGCTACATGGGTCGCAGTCCGCTCGCAGTCGAGTGCCGACCGGAAATAAGCACGGTCCTCGGCCAGCGCGTGCTGATGCGCCAACCGCTCGGGTCCAAGACACCCAGCCGCCTCCGCAATCCCGCCCAGCCGGGTCTCGGCATTGTCCGCGCGCAACGACAACCGGAACTCGGCACGCGCGGTCAGCATCCGATACGGCTCGGTCACGCCTTGCAGCGTGAGGTCGTCGATCATCACCCCGAGATAGCTGGACGCGCGATCCAGGATCACCGGCGCCAGATCGCACGCATGTGCCGCTGCGTTCAGCCCCGCGACAAGCCCCTGCCCAGCCGCTTCCTCATACCCGGTGGTGCCGTTGATCTGCCCCGCGCAGAACACGCCCTCGATTGCACCCAGCGCCAACCGCGTATCGAGCGCACGCGGATTGATATAATCATACTCGACCGCGTAACCCGGCATCGTCATCGTCACGCGCTCGAGCCCTGGAATACTAGCCAGCATCGCCGCCTGAACCTCAACTGGCAGCGACGTCGACAGCCCGTTCGGATACACCGTCGCATCGTCGAGGCCCTCGGGTTCCAGGAAAACCTGGTGCCCGTCGCGGTCGCCAAACCGATGCACCTTGTCCTCGATCGACGGACAGTAACGCGGCCCCGCCGCCTCGATCGCGCCGGTGAACAGCGGCGACCGATGGAACGCCTCGCGGATGATCGAGTGGGTCTCGTCAGTCGTGCGGGTAATGGCGCACGCGATCTGTGGGAGCGGACGCGCGCGAGTCATCGGCGACATCGTCCAGGGATCGAGGTCAGACGGCTGCTCGGCAAGCGCACCCCAGTCGATCGTCCGACCATCGAGCCGCGGTGGCGTTCCCGTCTTCAGCCGCGCCATCGGCAGGTTCCGCGCGCGCAACTGGTCGGCGAGTGGTTTGGCCGCCCGCTCGCCAATCCGCCCTCCCTCCTCACGATCGTCACCCCGGAAGATACGTCCACCAAGGAACGTGCCGGTCGCCAGCACGACCGCTCGTGCCGCCACGATCGCGCCATCCGCCAGCACGACACCCGCCACGCGATCGCCGTCGAAATGCAACGCCGTCGCCTCGCCCTCGACGATCGACAGCCCTTCCGTGGCCGCAAGCATCGCCTGGATCGCACCGGAATAGAGACGGCGATCAGCCTGGACCCGAGGCCCCTGCACCGCCGAACCTTTGCTGCGATTGAGCATCCGATAATGGATCGCGGCAGCGTCGGCAGCACGACCGATCAGCCCGTCGAACGCATCGACCTCGCGAACCATGTGCCCCTTACCGAGCCCACCGATCGCCGGATTGCACGACATCGCGCCAATATGCCGCGCGTCGAACGACACGAGCGCGGTACGCGCGCCCCTCCTCGCCGCCGCGGCTGCGGCTTCGGTTCCGGCATGGCCACCGCCAACCACCACTACATCGAACATGCTACGGCCGTAGAACGCCGCGCCCGACGCGTCAAAGATGTTCCACGTGGAACATCACTTCCCGATGCAGAATCGTCCGAACAGCGCGTCGAGCATCTCCCCGGTCGCGTCGAGCCCAAGTACGCCAGCAAGAATCGCGCGAACCTGTCGAAGGTGTTCCGCAACGACAAGCGCATCCGAGCTTCGATACCGCAGAGCCTCGACCGTCGGAGCGCACTGCCGGCGCTGGTGCTGCTTCAATGCTATCTCATCGCCACGCGGCAGCATCGCAATCGCTCGCCGATGCAGTTCACCCCAAAGGGCATCGAGCGATTCCCGGTCGTTCTGCGAGACTGCCAATGTCCGACCAGACGGCAACTCTCCCCGCCCCGGCAGATCGGCGCGCGCATGAATCCAGATCGCATCGGCGCGGGGCGGCGCGGTATCGGCCAGCCACATCACGATGTCCGCCGCGGCGAGCGCCCCCTCCGCACGCGTGACGCCGATCGCCTCGATAGGGTCGAGCGTATCGATCAAACCCGCGGTGTCGGTCAGCACATAGGCGATACCGTTCCGCGTCACCGGAACATCGATCCGGTCGCGCGTCGTTCCCGAGATTGGCGAGACGATCGCCGCATCGCGCTCGCCCAGCAGGTTGAGCAACGTCGACTTGCCGCTGTTTGGCGGACCGCCAATGACGACGCGCAGGCCGTCCTTCAGCCGCTCCACCGGCGGGGCATCGACCACGACCTCGATCTCCGAGGCGAGCGCGTCGATCTCGGAAACGATCGCGTCGAACGCTGCGGTATCGCTCGCGACGTCGTCCTCGTCGGCGAAGTCGAGCATAGCCTCGACCCGCGCGGACAGCATCGCGACCGAATCCATCCAGCCGCGAACCGCCTGGCTCACGCGACCTTCCGCCGCCGTCATCGCCGCGACACGCTGGCTCTCCGTCTCGGCTTCGAGAAGGTCGGCGAGCCCCTCCGCCTCGGTCAGGTCGATGCGGCCATTGGTCAACGCACGACGCGTGAACTCGCCCGGTTCGGCATGACGCAAACCGGGCATCCCCGACAACACACTCTCGACCGCCGCGATTACCGCACGACCACCGTGGCAATGAAACTCGACCAGGTCTTCGCCGGTCGCCGTCGCCGGTCCCGGAAACACGATCACGAGCGCGCGGTCGAGCAACGCCCCATCGGTGCCCCGCAGTCCCCGGAGGCTGGCATGGCGCGGCGCCGGCAATGGTCCCGCCAACGCCTCGGCCGCGGCAAACGCCTGGGGCCCGCTCACCCGGACGACGGCGATCGCCGCTGGCGGTCGTCCGCTCGATACCGCAAAAATCGTCTTCACGTGAAACTCAGCCGCTTTTCGTCGCGCTGTCGAACAGCCGCTTCCACATCGCCATCCCCGCCTCGCCCATCGGCTGCCAGCCGCGCATCATCGATTCGAGCATCTCGGGCTTCATCTGGCCGTCCGGGATCGCCTCCATCATCATCGCGATATAGCGGTCGTGGATCGGCGTCAGATCGGGCAGCCCGACCGCGCGACGCGCTTCCTCTGGCGTGCATTCGATCTCGATATTCATCTTCATGTGACGCACCCTCGATGACGCTTGAGCGGTCCATCGCGGCGCTGCATAGCGTTGGAATGTATGCGCGCGATGCCGCCTCGATCGCAACGCCTATCGGTCTGGTCCGCGTGACCGGCACCGAGGACCGGATCGACGCGATCGATATCGGCGTGGAGCATGGTTCGACCAGCCACGCCCCCGCGATCCTCGAAGCACTCCGCCAGATCGACGCGTATTTCGCCGGACGGCTGACCGTGTTCGACCTGCCCCTCGCACTCTCCCCTACCCCGCGCGGTGCCAACCTTCGCCAGGCGATCGTCGACATCGGCTACGGCACGACGGCCAGCTACGGCGCGCTCGCCAAGGCGATCGGCTCCAGCCCACGCGCTATCGGCCAGGCGTGCGCACGCAATCCTTTTCCGATCATCGTCCCCTGCCACCGAATCCTTGGAGCCGGCGGAGCGCTTGGTGCGTACTCCGCGGGGGAAGGCCCGATCACCAAATCCCGGCTGCTCGACCACGAGCGGCCGCCAGGAGGACTGTTATGACGAACACTACCAAGATCGCCACGCTCACGAGCGATGGCGAATTCACCGCGTATCGTGCGACCCCGGCAGGCACGCCAAAGGCCGCGATCGTCGTGATCCAGGAGATCTTCGGCGTGAACGCCGGGATTCGCCGCAAGTGCGATACGCTCGCCGAGGCCGGCTATCTCGCGATCGCCCCCGACCTGTTCTGGCGCCTCGAGCCCAGCATCGAGCTCGACCCGGACATCAAGCCCGAGTTCGACCGCGCGCTCGAACTGATGGGCCAGTTCGACCAGGACAAGGGTATCGCCGATATCGAGGCGAGCATCCGCGCCGTTCGCAGCGAGCTGGGTGACGGCGCCAAGGTCGGCGTGGTCGGCTACTGCCTCGGTGGCCGCCTGGCGTTCATGACCGCGGCGCGGACCGACGTCGATGCGAGCGTCGGCTATTATGGCGTCGGGATCGACGGCTTGCTCGGCGAAAAGCATGCGATCGCACACCCGGTGCTGTTGCACGTGCCGGAGGAGGATCACTTCGTCGACAAGGCGGCGCAGGCTGCGATGCACGCCGGGCTCGACGATCACCCCAAGGTGACGATCTATGACTACGCGGGCGAGGACCACGGCTTCGCCACCGAGTTCGGCGAGCGCCGCTCGGATGCATCGGCCAAGCTGGCGGACGAGCGTACGGCCAAGTTCTTCGCGGAGAACCTGGGCTAACCACTCCCTCCCCGTTACCCTGTTCCGGGGTGACGGGTTGCTCGGGACGGACATGAAAAAGGCCTCGCCGGACGATCCCGGCGAGGCCTTTTCCTTATCCCAATCGCACCGCGATCAGCGCAGCAGCGAGATGATCCCGAGCGTCTCGCCGGTGCCGACCCAGCCCTCGTAAATCATCTTCAGCGCGACCACGAGGATCACGGCGAGGCCGATATACGCGATCCAGCGATACTTGTTGATGACGCGTGCGATGTAGTTCGCCGCCAGACCCATCATCGCGACCGACAGCAGCAGGCCGATGACGAGGATGCCCGGATGCTCGCGCGCCGCGCCGGCGACCGCCAGGACGTTGTCGAGGCTCATCGAGACGTCGGCGACGGCGACAGCCCAGGCTGCACTTGCAAAGCCCTTCGAGGAGCGGATACCCGATCGCTCGTCGCCCTCGATCTCCTCGGAGCCCGCATTCTCCGCGCCCTCGCGGATTTCGCGCCAGAACTTCCAGCTGACCCAGAGCAACAGCAAGCCGCCCGCGAAGATCAGGCCGACGATGCCCATCAGCCACGTCACGATCAACGCGAAGAAGATGCGCAGGACGAGCGCCGCGCCGATACCGATCAGGATGACCTTCTTGCGCTGGTCGGTGGGAAGTCCGGCGGCGAGTGCACCGACGACGATCGCGTTGTCGCCCGCGAGGACGAGATCGATCATCAGGACCGATCCGAATGCGGCCAGCGCCTTCGGGTCGCCGAGGTTGGAGAAGTCGGCGACGATATGCTGCCAGATTTCCAGCGGCGAGCCGGGGCCCGCGGTGCTCGATGCGGCGGCGGCCAGCATGGCGATGATACTCAAGATGTCAGCTCCCGGTGACGGGCCACGCCGCGGGCGGAGTGGCGGTTTTCATAGCGATTAATAGCAAAGCGGCACGCGAAAGCCATGCTCTCGCGTGCCGCTTTGGTCTGCTTGGCCGGACATGGGCAAAGCCCATGTCGTCAGTCGGGGCCCTGCCCCGCCGGCCGGATCGATGCGAGTCCCGCTGCAGCGTGCAGCGGGCCGCATTCGATCACTGATTCATGGAATCGAAGAAATTCTCGTTGGTCTTCGAATCCTTCATCTTGTCGAGCAGGAACTCCATCGCGTCGATCGTGCCCATCTGCATCAGGATGCGGCGCAGGACCCACATCTTGCTGAGCTTGGCCTTGTCGACCAGCAGCTCTTCCTTGCGGGTACCCGACTTGCCGACGTCCAGCGCCGGGAAGATGCGCTTGTCCGCGACCTTGCGATCGAGCACGATTTCCGAGTTGCCGGTGCCCTTGAACTCCTCGAAGATCACCTCGTCCATGCGGCTGCCCGTATCGATCAGCGCGGTCGCGATGATCGAGAGCGAACCGCCCTCCTCGATGTTGCGCGCGGCACCGAAGAAGCGCTTCGGACGCTGCAGCGCGTTCGCGTCGACACCACCGGTCAGGACCTTGCCCGACGACGGCACGACGGTGTTGTAGGCACGACCCAGACGCGTGATCGAATCGAGCAGGATCACCACGTCCTTCTTGTGCTCGACCAGGCGCTTGGCCTTTTCGATCACCATTTCAGCGACTTGCACGTGGCGCTGCGCGGGTTCGTCGAAGGTCGAGCTGACCACCTCGCCCTTCACGCTGCGCTGCATGTCGGTGACTTCCTCGGGGCGCTCGTCGATCAGCAGGACGATCAGGAACACCTCGGGGTGGTTGTCGGTGATCGCCTTGGCCATGTTCTGCAACATGACCGTCTTGCCGACGCGCGGCGGCGCGACGATCAGCGTGCGCTGGCCCTTGCCCTGCGGCGAGACGATGTCGATCACGCGTGCCGACTTGTCCTTGACGGTCGGGTCGGCGGGATCAAGCGTCAGCTTGCTCTCGGGATAGAGCGGCGTGAGGTTGTCGAAATTGACGCGGTGACGGACGACGTCGGGATCGTCGAAATTGACCGCGGTGAGCTTCACCAGCGAGAAATAGCGTTCGCCATCCTTCGGCCCACGAATCTCGCCCTCGACCGTGTCACCGGTGCGCAGGCCGAACTTCCGCACCTGGTTCGGCGAGATGTAGATGTCGTCCGGCCCCGCCAGATAGTTCGATTCCGGCGAGCGCAGGAAGCCGAAGCCGTCGGGCAGCACTTCGATCGTGCCGAGCCCCATGATCTGGTCGCCATTGTCCGCCTGGACCTTCAGGATCGCGAACAGCAGGTCTTGCTTGCGCAGCGTCGAGGCGCTCTCGACCCCCAGTTCCTCGGCCAGCTGGACCAGCTCGGCGGGTTTCTTTTTCTTCAGGTCTTTGAGATGCATGGGAATTTCCGGATAGCAATCAACGGGAGAACGCTCGGTCGGCGGTGCGCTTGGGAAGCGGAACTGTGCGAGACGAGTCTGGCAAGACACGACCGGGCAGGACGCCAGGAGGCCGTGTTGGGAGAAGGGGTTAGAATTGGGGGGCGGGTTAGTCAAGCGGGAGTGCGTACACCGCTCTCGACGTTCCCCTGCGAACGCAGGGGCCCAGGATCACGAACGCGATCGCCTGTAACCCTGGGCTCCTGCGTTCGCAGGAGGACACGCGGTCAGAACGGCTTAACGATCACCAGCACGACGATCAGCGTCACCGCCAGCGCAGGCACCTCGTTCAACATCCGCAACTGCTTCCCCGCCAGCGTCGGTTTCCCCGCGGCGAGCTTTTTCGCGTAACCGACCGCCCAGCCATGATACCCCGACAACAACAGCACGAGCAGCAGCTTCAGGTGGAGCCACCCGAGCCCCGGCGCGTCGTCCGCCAGCCCCAGGTTCAGCGCCAGCGCGATCCCCAGCACCCAGACGACGATCATCGCCGGCGTCAGGATGATGTGGCGGATCTTGCTCTCGCGTTCGACCCAGTTCGCCGCCTCGCTCGTGTTGCCCGCCGCCAGCGCCTCCTGGTGATAAACGAGATAGCGCGGCAGCATGAACAGCCCTGCCATCCAGAAGATCACGAAGATCAGATGCGCCGCCTTCACCCAGTCATACGTGCCCCCAAGAAAACCGCTCATGTCGTGCTCCTTACGCGGGCGATCAGCTGCTCGACGTGCTCGATTGGTGTGTCGGGCAGGATGCCGTGGCCGAGGTTGAAGACGTGCGGGCGCTCGACGAACGCCGCCAGGATCCGGTCGATCGCCGCATCGAGATCCGCGCCGCCCGCGATCAACGCCAGCGGATCGAGATTGCCCTGCACCGGCATGTCCGCAGGCAACGACGCATGCGCCCAGACCGGATCGACCGTCTCGTCCAGCCCGATCGCATCGACGCCCGTCGCGCGCGCATAGGCCGGCAGCTTGCCCCCCGCGCCCTTCGGAAAGCCGATCACCGGAACGCCGGGGCAACGCGCGTGGAGCCGCTCGACGATCGACGCGGTCGGCGCGATCACCCAGCGTTCGAACTGCGCAGGCGAGAGCGAGCCCGACCAGCTGTCGAACAGCTGCACAACGTCGACGCCCGCCCCGACCTGCCGCGCGAGATACTCGACGGTGTTGTCCGCGATCGCATCGATGATCGCACCGAACGCCTCGGGGTCGCGATATGCGAAACGCCGCGTCTCGGACTGATCCTTCGAGCCCTTCCCCGCCACCATATAGGTCGCGACCGTCCAAGGAGACCCCGCAAAGCCCAGGAACGTCGTCTCGGGCGGCAAGGCAGCAGCGACCTTCGCGACGGTGCCGTAGACCGGCTCCAGCCGCCCCATCACCGGCTGCAACCGATCGAGCGCATGGTCGATCAGCGCCGGCTCGAGCCGAGGCCCCTCGCCGACCCCGAAGCTCAGATCCTGCCCGAGCGCCCACGGGATCATCAGGATGTCAGAGAACAGGATGGAGCCGTCGAACCCGAACCGGCGGATCGGCTGGAGCGTGACTTCGGCCGCCGCGTCTGGATCGGTGGCGAGTGCGAGGAACCCGCCCTTCTCGGCACGCAGTTCGCGGTATTCGGGGAGATACCGCCCCGCCTGCCGCATGAGCCACAGTGGCGGCAGGGCCTGACGCTCTCCGCGAAGAGTCGCCAGAAGCGGCTTGATGGGAGGCGAGTTGGGGGTCGGATCGGTCAGCGGAGCACCCTTCTTCTACTATAAGAAGATTCAAGAAATAGGTTGTTGCAGTGGTTGGGCGGTTGAACCCGGGACTTATGCGGTGATCCCGGAAATGCCAACAGCTTGACCCCTCGGCACGCCCACAAACGCGCTGATTCGATTCAAGGCTCCCCGTTACCCACAGCCTGTGGATAAAATCCGGCCCTGTGCGCGGCAGTGTGGATAGAATCGGTGTTATCCACGGCGTACCCGTCGCTTGGCGGGGCGGACGAGTTACGCTAGCCGTTCTCCCCATGTTATCCACAGATTCACGCCCACAAACCCGCCCGCTGGGGATAAAACGCCGATGATGCGGCTCCACCTACATTTGTTGTCGGATTCGACCGGCGAGACATTGGAGAACATCGCGAAGGCGGCGCTGGCGCAATATGACGACGTCGAGACGGTCCGCCATTTCTGGCCAATGGTGCGAACCGAGGCGCATCTCGAACGCATCCTCCAGGAGATCGCGCAAAACCCCGGGCTGGTGGTTTTCACGCTAGTGAACCCCGCGACGCGGCGAATTCTCGAGCAGAGGTGCCTGGCGCTAGGTCTTCCGGCAGTAGCGCCGCTCGACCCGGTCAACGACGCGCTATCGGGGTTGCTCGGGCAGCAGGCAAAGGCGCGACCTGGCCGCCAGCACGTCCTAGATGCGGCCTATTTCGCGCGCGTCGACGCGATCCAGTGGACGATCGCACACGACGACGGGATCGCCTCGGAAGAATGGGAGGAGGCCGATATCGTCCTGGCGGGTGTATCGCGCTCGTCGAAGACGCCGACCTCGATCTACCTCGCCAATCGTGGCTACAAGACCGCGAACATCCCGATCGTCGTGGAAAGCCCACCACCCCTGAACCTCTACAAGCTTACCAACCCGCTGATCGTCGGCCTCACGACCAGCGCCGACCGCCTGATCCAGGTCCGCCGCAACCGGCTGTTATCGCTCAACCAACAGCCCGACACGTCGTACGTCGAGGAGGAAGCGGTAATGCGCGAACTCGCCTTTGCGCGCCGCATGTTCGCCGACAATGGCTGGCCGGTGATCGACGTCACCAGGCGTTCGATCGAGGAAACCGCGGCGGCGATCATCGCGCTGTGTAACCAGCGGCGGAGCGACGACGTCGCCAAGATCGAGTCATGAGCCTGATCCTCGCCTCGCAAAGCGCCTCGCGTCGCGCGATGCTGACCGCCGCCGGCGTACCGTTCGAGGCCACCTTTGCGGGCGTCGACGAGGATGCGGCGAAGGCGGCGCTGCGCGACCTGTCCCCGCGCGATCTTGCGGACGCGTTGGCCGAACTGAAGGCCCTCAAGGTTTCCGCGAGAATGCCGGGCTATCTCGTCCTCGGCAGCGACTCGCTGGTCGCGCTGGAAGACGGCACCATCCTCGACAAGCCCGTCGACCGCGCCGATGCGGCGGCGCATCTGCGACTGATGTCCGGCAAGCGCCACGACCTCTGGAGCGCCGCGGTCATCGCCGAGAACGGCCAGGCGATCTGGCGCCATGTCGAGCGCGCGAAGATGCACGTCCGCCCGCTGTCCGATGCATTCATCGAGACCTACCTCGACGCGGAATGGCCCGCGATCTCGGGCTGCGTCGGCTGTTACCGCATCGAAGGCCCCGGCGCGCAGCTGTTCGCCAGGATCGAAGGAAGCCAGTTCACGGTACTCGGCATGCCGCTCTTGAACGTTCTCGACTTCCTCCGCGCGCGAGGCGAACTGCCGGCGTAACCCGACGCTTTCAATCCTCCCCCGCCAGGGGGAGGTGGCTGGCGCTTGCCAGACGGAGGGGGAGGCATGCGACGCGTTTGTTCCGTGTCCTCCCCCTCCGTCACCGTCGGCGCCACCTCCCCCTGGCGGGGGAGGATTGAGTAGGTGCTGCACATGGCAATCCGCCCGAGCTAGACTAAACCATGTTCACCCGCGAAGGCGGGTGCCCAGACTGGATCCCCGCCTCCCGCGGGGAAACACGGAGCTTCGAATGACTCGTCCCTATGCAGAAGTGATCGGCGATCCGATCGCACAGTCGAAATCGCCCTTGATCCACGGCTTCTGGCTCGACGCGCTCGGGATCGACGCGGAGTACCGCCACAAGCTCGTCACCCCGGACGCCCTCCCCGCCTACTTCGCCGAGCGGAAAGCCGACCCCGCCTGGCGCGGGTGCAACATCACGATGCCGCACAAGCTCGCCGCGCTCGACGACGTCTCCGACCCCGGCAATGTCCGCGGGACGATCGGCGCGATCAACACGGTGTTCCGCAACCAGGCGGGCGACTGCATCGGCACCAACACCGACGCTGCCGGATTCTGGGCTCCGATCGACGACCTTGACATCGCCGGCCAGCCCGTCACGGTGATAGGCGCAGGTGGTGCCGCCCGCGCGATCCTGTTCGCGCTGTCGCGGATGGGAGTCGGCCCCGTCACCATCCTGAACCGCAATCCGCTGAAGGGTGCGGCGCTCCTTTCGACCTTCGGACTCAAGGGCCAAGCGCTCCCGATCGGCCCCGCCGCCCCGCCCTCGCGACTGCTCGTCAACGCCAGCGTTCTCGGCATGGCCGGCCAGCCACCGCTCGATATCGATCTCGGCGCGCTGGAGCCGGACTCGCTTGTCTACGACATCGTCTATTCCCCGCTCGAAACCGGCCTCCTGAAAGTCGCGCGCGCGCGCGACCTTGAGACCGTCGACGGGCTGGAAATGCTGATCGGCCAAGCCGCTGTCGCGTTCGAGATATTGTTCCACGTGGAACCACCGCGCGATCGTGACGACGAACTCCGCGCGTTACTGAACAAATGATCATCGGCCTCACCGGCTCGATCGGCATGGGCAAATCAGCCGTCGCCGCGATGTTCGCCGACGAGGCCGTCCCCGTGTTCGACGCCGACGCGACCGTCCACCGACTGCAAGGCATCGGCGGGCGTCTCGTCCCCGCGATCGAAACCGCGTTCCCCGGCACCACTGTCAACGGCGCAGTCGACCGAACGAAACTCGGCGCAGCGGTCTTCGGCGACGACGCCGCGATCAAGCGCCTCGAAGCGATCGTCCACCCCGCTGTCGGCGAAGAACGCGCCGCCTTCCTCGCACAGCACGCCGGCAAGCGAGTCGTGTTCGACGTCCCCCTGCTGTTCGAAACCGGCGGCGACCGCAACGTCGACGTGATCGTCGTCGTTTCCGCCGCCCCCGACGTCCAGCGCGCGCGCGTCCTCGCCCGTCCCGGCATGACCACGGAGAAGTTCGCCGCGATCCTCGCCCGCCAAACCCCCGACGCCGAAAAACGCGCCCGCGCGGATCACGTCATCCACACCGACACCAGCTTCGACGCAACACGCGCGCAAGTCCGGGCGGTGCTTGCATCCTTGGAAATCTGAGCCGATACCATCGGGATGCGTGAGATCGTCTTCGATACCGAAACCACCGGCCTCAGTTTTTCCGGCGGCGACCGCATGGTCGAAATCGGCTGCGTCGAGATGCTCAACCGGGTCGAGACCGGCCGCACCTTCCACGCCTATTACCACCCGGAACGCGACATGCCGGTCGAGGCGTTCAACGTCCACGGGCTGAGCGCGCAGTTCCTCTCCGACAAGCCGAAGTTCGCCGACGCGGTCGAGGACCTGCTCGAATTCGTCGGCGACGCGCCGATGATCGCGCACAATGCCGGTTTCGATTTCTCGTTCCTCAACGGCGAGCTCACCAAGTGCGGCCGCCAGATCGTCCACATGAAGCGGATGGTCGACACGCTGCAGATCGCGCGCAGCCGTCACCCCGGCGCCAAGCATTCGCTCGACGCGCTCTGTTCGCGGTTCGGAATCGATCGCAGCCACCGCGTCCTGCACGGCGCGCTACTCGACGCGCAGTTGCTCGCGCAGGTCTATGTCGAGCTGATGGGCGGTCGCCAGATCGGCCTCGGCCTGCTGAGCGATACCGGCAGCACCGCCGCGACTCCGATCGTCGCACAGGCGCCTCGGGTCGTTCGCCCTGCCCGCGTTTTCGCGGTGAGCGAGGGAGACCTTGCGGCCCATGCTGCGTTTATGAAGGGGATCAAGGATCCGATCTGGGGGGCCGTGGCGTCCGGATGACGCTGGCAGGGTGGAGCCAATAGGACCGCCCGAAGACTGTAACGCCGTTAAGGAGACGACAATGGATATCCGGATTTCTGGTCATCAGGTTGACACTGGCGAAGCACTCAACAGCCACGTGGAAGACCGACTCCAGGGTATCGCCGACAAATATTTCTCGCGCGCCATCTCGGCCGAGGTCACGTTCGGCAAGGGCCCGCACGACGCCGGCTTCAAATGCGACATCGTTTCGCACGTGATGAAGGGCCTCGTGATCAAGGGGCATGGCGACGCCTATGATGCGCGCGCCGCGTTCGATGCCGCCGCCGCCAAGATCGAGACTCAGCTCCGCCGCTACATGCGCCGCCTGAAGGATCGCCACGCCGGCGAAGCGGTCGCGATTGCCGAGAGCAATGGCTATGATAATGCCGGCTACACGCTGTTCCAGGAAAGCGTCGAAGAAGACGATGTCGCGGACGCGCCGCTCATCATCGCCGAAACGCGCGTCGATATCCCCGAGGCCAGCGTATCGGACGCGGTGATGATGCTCGATCTGCGCAACACCGCGGCGTTGCTGTTCATGAATGCGGGCACCGGCGCGCACAACATGGTGTACAAGCGCGGCGACGGCACGATCGGCTGGGTCGAGCCACAGCGCGTGGCGGCCTCCCCTCCCCAGTAAAGAAGGGTCCATAAAGGCGCGGGTCTCAAGGCCGCGCCTTTACGCCCCCGCGCAACCCGCTAAGGCGGACGCGCGCGGGGGCGCTTGAGACATTGAACCGAATGACTGATTTCAGCGATATGCTGCGTCCCGACGCAGTGCAGACGGGCGTGATCGCCACCAGCAAGAAGGCGGTGTTCCAGCATCTCGCCACGATCGCGTCGGAGATACTCGATTCCGACCCAAAGATGATCGCCGACCGGCTGGCCGCGCGGGAAAAGCTCGGCTCGACCGGGTTCGGTGGCGGTGTCGCAATCCCGCATGCCAAGCTCGAAGGGCTTGCGCAGGTAACCGGTGTCTTCGCACGGCTCGCGCAGCCGGTCGATTTCCAGGCGGTCGACGATCTCCCCGTCGATCTCGTCTTCATGCTGCTGTCTCCCACCGATGCCGGCGCGGTTCATTTGAAGGCGCTCGCTCGCGTCTCGCGACGGCTGCGCGACAAGGCGTTCCTGGAAAAACTGCGCGGCGGTGGTTCGCCCGATGCGGTCTACGCGCTGTTCACCGCCGACGAGGTCCGCGATGCAGCCTGAGTCGGCCCCTAACTCGGCAGGCGCAGACGCGCATTTCCGCGCGCTGGAGTCGCTATATGCTCAAGCGCCGATCAACCGCTTCTTCGACTCCTCGCTCGAAATCCCCGAAGCCGGCGTCGCGCGCATCCATTTCACGATCGACGAGCGCCATTACCACGCCGGCGGCGCCGCGCACGGCACGAGCTATTTCAAGATGCTCGACGACGCCGCTTTCTATGCCTGCAACAGCCTGGTCACCGATCGCTTCCTGCTCACCACCGCGTTCAACCTGCTGCTCACGCGCCCGCTGAAAATCGGCCCGGTGATCGCCGAAGGACGCTGGATCAGCGGTAAGCGACGCGTGTTCGTCGCGGACGCCCGACTGATAGACGCCGACGGTGAAGAAGCGGCCCGCGGCACCGGCACCTTCATGCGCTCGCGCATCGCGCTCGCCGGCCTCCCCGGATACCGCAGCGCAGCATGAGCGGCCGTCTCCCCAGCGGAATGCTCGTCAGCGCCCTGCTGCGGCGCGTCAATGACGCCGGCGGCTTCGGCGCGGTGATGGCGAAAGGCGACCCGCAGGGCGGCGCGATCCTGGTCATCGCGATCGACAAGGGCGCCCCTCCCCGCCTGCTGGAACGCGGCATCGGACCCGACGGACGGACCGCGCTGATCGACTCCACCCCGCTCGAAGACCTCGACGGATATTGGCGTCGTCGCCGCGCAAGCGACCCGGATCTATGGGTAATTGAGGTGGACATCGCAGCGGCGGAACGGTTCGCCGCTGAAACGATCCTCGACGATTGACTCGAAAGCCCCCCCAATAGAGGGGAATTGCAACATTGATTGGCGTTGTGCTGGGACGGGTGCGATCCGGATCAGTTACGCAGTCGGGGGGATGCCTGGACGATCGGCTCGTACGATTGCTTCCGCGGTCCAACCGCATCTGAATAAGTTTGAATGACGATTCTTCAGCGGGCTGCGACGATCGCGGTCATGACGTTTTCTCTCGCCGGCCTGCTCGGCAACAGCGCTCCCGGTCAGGCAACCGGTATCGATCGCTCGACCACCAATCTCACTGCTCTCGCCAATATAAACGCGCTCTCGCCGCAGAATGTTCCGCAGATCGCTCCAGTTGCCACCACCGTCGCACCTGTCGAGACGAACGCCCAGAACACCGCAGTCAGCCCTGCAGTCGCAGAAGCCGAAGAATTCGACACGCTCGCCCAGGCCGTTGCCGCGCAGGATAGCGCCGCCGCCGACGAAGCGCTTCAGTGCCTTGCCGGCGCGATCTATTTCGAATCCAAGGGTGAGCCCCTGGCCGGCCAGCTCGCCGTCGCCGAAGTCATCATCAATCGCGCCAAGTCGGGTCGTTTCCCCGCCAACGTCTGCGCCGTCGTCAAGCAGCGCGGCCAGTTCAGCTTCGTCCGCGGTGGCCAGATCCCCAACATCAACGCCGGCACTGCCTACCGCACCGCGATTGCAGTCGCCAAGGTCGCTCTCGCCGATGCGTGGAACAGCCCGGCTGACAAGGCGCTCTACTTCAACACCCCCGATCGCCGCCCCAGCGTCCGTGCGATCAAGGTCGCCTCGATCGGCAACCACGTCTTCTACCGCTGATATCCCCGAGATATCGCTGAGGTCCGACCCCGTCCCGCAACCAGCGGGGCGGGGTTTTTCGTACCCGGCGACGTCTCGGCCTATCGCAGCACCCGTGCCGCCAACCCCGAACAGTCCGCATTGCTAGCCGTCGGACCCTGCTTGCCGGTGATCGCACGCCCGATCGCCTTGAAGATATTGCCGACGGATTTCACCTCTGGCGGGATCGTCACATTCGGCTGCTGGATCGTCCCGGTCATGTATGCCGACCCCGGCAGTTGCAGCAGCGCGTGCTGCTTCGGCGACCCACTCAGCCGAATGTTGAGCGCTTCGGACGGAAACACTACGCTCCCCTGCCCGCGCAACTGGCTGGCGGTCGTATCGACGATCATCGGATCGACCCGCCCTCGCCCCCGCGTCACGTCGAGTTTCACCACCACGCAGCGCAGACCCGCGCGCTCGCCATCTTTCGCCAGCAACGCGCGCGCCGCATCGAACCCCAGCGCCGCCGCGATCCCCTGCGGCAATTGCCCGTCCCGCGCGACGAACCCAATGCTGCCATCGGCGTTCCCGACTGCGGCCCGGATAGTCTCCCCCGGCCCCTTCAGTCTTACCCGCGCGCTAACATTCCCGCTGAAGTCGCCGCGCCCGCCCGCCAGTGCCTGCACGCTGCTGCCGCGCAACCGCAGGTCGATCGCGACGGTCGGCGTCTTGCGATCGCCCCGCTGGTCGACCGTGACCTTGCCGGTAACGGTCCCCTGCGGCAGCCTCGCGACCAGCCGATCCAGCGTCAGCAACTGGTGGTCGATCGCGATCGTCCCCTTGGCCGACACGATCGGCGACTTGCCCTTCGCAGCGACGATATGCTGGATGCGGAACCCGAACTCGGCGTCGGTCGTGTCGATCTTGCCGATATCGATCCGCGTATTGGGCACCAGTCTCGGCCCGATCGCCCGCTCCAGCGCGGCGCCCTTCGCCTGCGCCTCGTCCGACGACAGGTCAGCGAAGTCGAACTGGCGCGAGACGATGTCGCCGTTCACCTTGCTCCGCCCATCCCGCTTGTCGACCGTCACGTGACCGGCAAAATCCGACCGCCCGACCACGCCCTTCAGCTGCGTGATGGTCCATTTCGGCGCATCGTGGCGGACATGCGCGCTGAACGACACCGGCTGTGTCCGGAACAGCCCCGCCTCGATCACCGCGTCGATCAGCTTCAGGTCGGTCGCGCGCGCCGTCACGTCGAGCGTCATCGCATCGGTATCGAGCGGCCGGTCCATCACGCCCTTCGCCGAGATCGACAGCTTGTCCCCATCGATCGACGCGGTGAACGGCCACGGCTTGCCCTGCGATCGCTCGATCGACGGCCCCGAAACCGCGATCCGCACCGCCGCACCACGCACGATGCCGGTGCCGTTCGCGCGGATGCCCGCAACCGGATCGGACGAGAACCGCGCAGTGACCTGCCGCCCCTGCTTGGCATCGCGGTACGAGATCACGCTGTCGCGGATGACGAGCCCCTGCAGGTCGTTCGAACTACCGCCGCTCTTGGCCTTGCCCGGCCGATCCCAGTTGGTCCGCCCCTGCTTGTCACGCACCAGCGCCAGGTACAGCCCGGACGCCTTCACGTCGCGCGGCCCGAACCCGCCCTTCAACAGCGACAGTGCGGAGAAGGTCGCCTCCGCCTCGCGCAACCGCACGAAATCGCCGCTACCGGCCCACCCCGCCTGCGGGATACGAACCTGCGTGATGCGGATCGTCGGCGAAAAGCCGAACCCGTCGACGCGCTCGATCCCGCCGATCGTCACCGGCCGCCCGAAGCGCGCGGTTAGCTGCCGCTCGATAACGCCTTTCAGCGATCCCCAGGGGAACACGGCGAGCCCGATTATGACCGTAGCCATCACGGCCACGACGACGATGCCGGTGACTTTCACCCAGCGCTTGGCGACCCATGTTCTCATCTACTGCGGCG
Organism: Sphingomonas sp. CFBP 13603; assembly: GCF_014892665.1. NCBI lineage: Bacteria > Pseudomonadati > Pseudomonadota > Alphaproteobacteria > Sphingomonadales > Sphingomonadaceae > Sphingomonas > Sphingomonas sp. CFBP 13603. The sequence goes on from NZ_JADBIA010000011.1 coordinate 91,566, forward strand.
ACGCGTCGAAACGAGAAACGTTCCGCAAGCGTCAGGACCGCTGCCGCAGAATGACGGCGGCGCGCGGGGCTCGTTAGACCCGAACGCTCTTCGGCGCCAACCGCCGGATATCCAGCACGTCGACCTGCGCCAGCATCACCGCCCCCAGCGCCTTGTCCCCCGTCTCCACCAGAATCCCCTCGCGGGTCGCGCGCACCGTCCGCCAAGACACCTCGCGCACCGCCAGCCGTTTGCCGATCCGCTTCACTGCAGCAACGCGCCCGTCATCCGCGATCGCCAGCGCCCCCTGGCCGTCCGCCCCCACGACAGCGCCCGCCACCGCAAAACCGGCAAGCTGCGCCTGCGCCGCGTCCGCCGCCTCTTCGGGAGTCTCGATCTTCACGACCCGCCGCATCCGTACGACCACCCAGGCCAGGCCCGCGAGCAGCAGCACAACGACGGCCACGACGCCGCCGACGATCGCAGGCGTCATCGCGGCCCTGCGAGCGCGTCCAGCATCGGGCGGATTCCGCGCAGGTCGTACCCGGCGTCCTCGGCCTGCGCGAGCAGCAGGTTCGGGTTCCGCCCCGCCTTCGCCGCCGCCAGCGCCCACAGATTGCAGCTCCGTGTCCCCGATCGGCAATACGCGAGCACAGCCCCGTCCGAATCGGTCAGCGCCTGCGTCATCGCGTCGATCTGCGGATGCGAGAACCCCGCATGCGTCACCGGGATCGAGACGTACTTCAGCCCGGCCGCTTCCGCCGCCGCACGGATCGCGTCGCCCGAAGGCTGTCCCGCGTCCTCGTCGTCGGGCCGGTTGTTGACGATCGTCTTGAACCCCGCCGCAGCGATCTCTGCAACCTGCTCGACCGCGATCTGCGGCGCGACCGAAATACTTTCGTTTATATGCCGTATCATGCGGACTCGCGGATCACCTGGAGGAAGGCATCCCCATAGGCGTCGAGTTTCCGCGCGCCAATGCCTGATAACAGGCTGAGCTCGGCCCGCGACGCCGGCCGCTGCCGCGCAATGTCACGCAGTACCGAATCGTGAAAGATCACATACGGCGGAACGCCCGCTTCCTTCGCCAGATCGCGCCGCCGCAAGCGCAGCGCCTCGAACAGCGGATCGTCGACCGGGTTCGGGGTGGCGCCAACCGCCCCCTGGCGCCGCCGCTCGCGCTTCGGCGGCACGACGATCGACACAGCCGCCTCGCCCTTCAGAATCGCCTTCGCCGCCGGCCCGAACTCCAGCCCCCCGTGCGGATTGGTCCTGAGCGCATCCTTCAGCATCAGCGCCCGCGACACGGGCTTCAGCAACGCAACCTCGTCGCCATCGACGATCCCGTACACCGACAGCGCCTCGTGCCCGTTCATCAGGCTCCGCTCCGACGAAACGCCGGTCAGAATACCTTCGATATACCCCACCCCGAACATCTGCCCGGTCCGGAACACCGCCGACAGGAATTTCCGCGCCGTCTCGGTCGCGTCGACCGCATCGACATTGCCGAGGCAATTGTCGCAATTCCCGCAATCCTCGAGCCGCTCTTCGCCGAAATGCTTGAGCAGGATCCGCCGCCGGCACCCCGCCGTCTCGACCAGCCCGCCCATCGCCGTCAGCCGCTGCCGCTCGCCCGCCTGCCGCTCGGGCTCCACTTCCCCGATCCGCTGCCGAGCGCGCGCGAAATCCTCCGCGCCCCAGAACAGGTGCGCGATCGCCGGGTCGCCATCACGCCCCGCGCGCCCGGTTTCCTGATAATAGGCCTCGATCGATTTCGGCAGCCCGGCATGCGCCACGAACCGCACGTCGGGCTTGTCGATCCCCATCCCGAACGCGACCGTCGCGCAGATCACCATGTCCTCGCTCGCGACGAAATCCGCCTGGTTCTTCGCGCGCACCTGCGGATCGAGCCCCGCATGATAGGCCCGCGTCGGCCGCCCGCTCCGCCCCAGCGCCTCCGCCAGCTTCTCGGTCGCCGCGCGCGTCTGGGCATAGACGATCCCCGGCCCCGGAATCTTCTCCAGGATATCCGCGATCTGCCGGTTGACGTTGTCGCGCCCCGAAATCGCATAGCGGATGTTCGGCCGGTCGAACCCCGACACGATCAGCCCCTCTTGCGAAATCCCCAGCTGCTCGAGGATATCGGCGCGGGTATGCGCGTCGGCGGTCGCGGTCAGCGCTAGCCGTGGCACGTCCGGAAAACTGTCGAGCAACGGCCGCAGCAACCGATAGTCCGGCCGGAAGTCATGCCCCCACTCACTAACGCAATGCGCCTCGTCGATCGCAAAGAGCGACAGCTTGGCTTGGCTGAGCAGGTTCCGGAAGCTCTCGTTCGAGGCGCGCTCCGGCGCCACATACAGCAGGTCGAGATCGCCAGCCCGGAACCGCGCGATCGTCTCCTCGCGATTGGTATCGACCGACGTCAAAGTCGCCGCCTTGATCCCCACAGCAGTGGCGGCCCGCAACTGGTCATGCATCAACGCGATCAGCGGCGAGACAACGACGCACGTCCCCTCCAGCATCGTCGCCGGCAACTGATAGCAAAGCGACTTGCCCGCACCCGTCGGCATCACCGCCAATGTCCGCTGCCCCGCGAGCACCCGATCGACGACATCGCGCTGCACGCCACGAAAATCAGGAAAGCCGAAGATGCGCTGGAGATCGGGAAGGGGGTCGAGTGCCATTGCCATGCGATCTAGGCGTCGCGCAGTCGCCCGTCGAGAGGCGAGCCTGCATTGGTTATCCAATCATTACCGATCATAAATTCGTTGCGAATACGATATGACGCGCCAAGATCGCGGCGCCTGACGCCGGAGACTTCACGATGATCGCCAATATCCTGAGAACCGGCGTGGCGGCATCGGTGCTCGTGAGCAGCGTCGCGCTAGCCGGCGACACGGTCACGGCCATCCGCGACGTACCGGTCGGCGGGATGATCGCCGCAACGATCGACGGCAAGCCCGTCACGCTGCGCGTCGACCCCGCCGCGCCCGGCCTGGTCTTCGTCACGACCGCGGTCGCCGAGCGACTTGCGTTGAAGGGCGGTGCGCTGGGACTCGGCTATTCGGTCGGCGGGCAAGGCGCGATGCAGGCGACGACGGTCCGCCCGATGACGTTCGGGACCAACGCGGTGAAGCGGCGGATCGGCTTTCCGAGCCGCAAGCACGAGACCAAGGGGAAGGCTGCGGACCCGCGCTGGGTCGGGCGGCCCTATGCCGATGTCGGCGACGGCACCATCGGCCCGGCGTCGCTACCCGAACCCGTCGTACGAATCCTCCTAAACGCGCCGCGGGCTGGCGAACGGACCGTCGCGTTGCCGATGGTCGACGGCGGCGGCCTGCTGGGCAAGCTCTCCGGGACCTTCGCGCAAATCACGATCGGCGGCCAGCCGATCCGGGTCCGCTTCGAACCCTATCATCCACGCACGACCGTCACCGCCAACGCCGCCACGCTGATCGCGCAGGCGCAGCGCGGCACGCTGGCCGGCCTCACCGCACCGGTCGAGATCGCCTTCGGTATCGCCCGACCTGTCCGCATGATGACGCTCGCCACCCCGCTGTTGGTCGGCCCGCTCGCGCTATCGTCGCTCGGCGTCCGCACCACCGACGTCGGCAACGCCGCCGCGATTCCGGATGCCGACGCGCCGCCACCCGACCCCGACGAGATCGTCGTCGTCGCCAAGGGCAAGCGCGGCGCCAACCGCGATCGCCTGACGATCGGCGCCGACCTGCTTGACCGCTGCTCCGCCATCGTCTTCGACAAACCCGCCAAGCAGATCCGCGTCACCTGCGGGTAGGCTCGGTCGGTTGATGGTGGGGGAACGCACAAGTTTCTAAGACGCCGTCGCCAACCTTGTTTCCCCGCGAAGGCGGGGACCCAGACTGGGCTCCCGCCTTCGCGGGAGAACAAGGAAGGCTGAGCAGTCCTTCGATTTCGTCCGGGGCCGTATCTAGGGGGGCCCCGAACGCGTCTGACATCACAGAAACTATGGCGAGCGTTCATCATCGATGACGACGCACTGCCCGTGCCTACTCCGCCGCCAACGCCCCATCGTCATCACCAGCCCGCTCCTGCGCCTGCCGGTTCCACATCTCCGCATACACGCCGCCCTGCCGCAGCAAGTCCGCATGCGTCCCCTTCTCGACGATCCTCCCCGCCTCCAGTACGACGATCTGGTCCGCATGCACCACCGTGGAGAGCCGGTGCGCGATCACGATCGTCGTGCGCCCGCGCTCGATCGCCTCCAGCGTATCGAGGATTTCCGCCTCGGTCCGGCTATCGAGCGCCGACGTAGCCTCGTCCAGGATCAGGATCGGCGGGTTCTTCAGCAGCGTCCGCGCAATCGCCACACGCTGCTTCTCGCCGCCCGACAGCTTCAGCCCACGCTCGCCGACGCGCGTCTCATACCCCAGCGGCTGACGCTCGATGAACCCCGAGATCGCCGCACCCTTGGCCGCAACCTCGACCTCGGGCATCTCGGCCCCCTCACGGCCATAGGCGATGTTGTACCCGATCGTGTCGTTGAACAGCACCGTATCCTGCGGCACGATCCCGATCGCAGCCCGCAGCGAAGCCTGCCGCACCTGCGCGATATCCTGCCCATCGACGGTAATCCGCCCGCCCGTCAGGTCGTAAAACCGGTAGAGCAACCGGGCGAGCGTCGACTTGCCCGCACCCGACGGCCCCACCACCGCCAGCGTAGATCCCGCCGGCACGTCCAGCTCCAGGTCGCGCAAAATCGGCCGCCCCGCGTCATAGCCGAACGACACCCCCTCGAACCGGACATGCCCCGCGCTCACCGCCAGCGCAGGCGCCCCCGGCGCATCGACGACCGTGGCCGGCGTATCGATCAGGTCGAACATTGCCGCCATGTCGAGCGCGCCCTGCCGGATCGTGCGATACACCATCCCCAACAGATCGAGCGGCCGGAACAGCTGCGCCAGCAGCGTCGACACGAACACCACGTCGCCCGCCGACGCCTCGCCGCGGCTCCACCGCCACACTACGAACCCCATGCCGCCCGCCAGCATCACGTTGGTGATCAGCGCCTGGCCGAGGTTGAGCCAGGCGAGCGAATTCTCGCTTTTCACCGCCGCCTCGGAATACGCGGTGATCGCGCTGTCGTAGCGCCGCGCCTCGCGCTCCTCCGCGCCGAAATACTTCACCGTCTCGAAGTTCAGCAGCGAATCCACCGCATGCGCGACCGCGCCGGTATCGAGGTCGTTCATCCGCGCGCGCAGCGCATTGCGCCAGTCTGTCACCATCCGCGTGAACGCGATATAGCCGACCACCATCACCACGGTCGCCACGACCAGCGGCCAACCGAACTTGGTCCAGAACAGCCCGAGTACCAGCACCAGTTCGAACACCGTCGGCGCGATATTGAACAGCAGAAAATACAGCATCGTATCGATGCTCTTGGTGCCGCGCTCGACCACCTTGGTGACCGCACCCGTCCGCCTGGACAGGTGAAAATCGAGGCTCAGCGCATGCAGATGGCGAAACACCTGCGCCGCCAGCCGCCGCGACGCATCCTGCCCGACGCGCTCGAACACCGCATTGCGCAGATTGTCGAACAGCGTCGTCCCGAACCGCGATGCCGCATACCCGACCACCAGCAGCACGACCAAGGTCAGCGCCCCGCGATCGTTCCCCGCCATCCGGTCGACCGCGTATTTCAGGGTGAACGCGGCGCCGAAGACCTGGATCAGCTTCGAGGCGATCACGAGCAGCATCGCGACGACGATCCGCACCTTCAGCTTCGGCTGCCCCGCCGGCCACAGGAACGGCAGGAAGCGGCGGAGCGTCGGCAGCAACGGCTGGTCCGCGCGGGTGGAGGTGTAGGTGTCAGGTGGCATGGATCGATGCGATGTAGGCGCAGTCAAGCCCCGGCGAAAGCAGTTGGGGGAACAATCCTGCCACTTCGTCGCTTTTGTTACCGTGTCCAACGTCGGACACCGCGAGCCACTGGAGAATGAAATGGAACCGCTGTTCTACGTCATGGCCATCATGGGCTGCGGTGACGGCAACGTGAACTGCACCGAGGCGCGCGTGATCCCGGCGCGGTATGAGACGATGGCCCAGTGCCGCGCGGCGCTCCCCGACCAGTTGGCGCAGAACACCGACGTTCCGTATCCGATGATCGGCGCGAATTGCCGTGCGCAAGGCCAGTTGATGGCGAAGGCCGGCAAGGCGAAGCCACAGGGCTGACACCCAATGCGCGTCATTCCCGCGGAGGCGGGAACCCATGCCGGCTGACGTTTCGATCCATCGATACGGCGTAGGTTATGGATCCCCGCCTTCGCGAGGATGACGAAGTTTAAGCTCTAGGCCGCGTCCACAACCGAGCATCGCGCACAGTCCTTGGATACAGCGTATCTCGCCGCGCCGCCTCTCGCGCTGCGGTCACGATAAATCCCAATTTCTGCATCCCCGACGTCGTCACCCGGTTATCCCAAGCGTGCTCCCCCCGAGCCGCCACAGTCCGCCCGATCGCCCCATAAATCCCCGCCGCAGACAACACCGCCCAAGCCGAACGGAACGACAGCGCCGGCGTTCCCTCCCGTGCACTCGCCTCGAACGCAGCAGCCCGATCCGCCATCCGCTTCGTCAACACCGCGAGCCGCGAGCGAAACGGCGGCTTCATGTGCTGCCCCGGTGGAAAGTCCATCTCGACCAGCCATTCCTCGGGCAGATAGCACCGCCCGACCCGGTCATCCTCCTCGACATCGCGCGCGATATTGGCGAGCTGAAACGCCATTCCCAGGTCGCACGCGCGATCGAGCGTATCCTCGTCCTCGGGATCGACGCCCATCGCGATCGCCATCATGCACCCGACGACACCGGCGACATGGTAACAATATTTGTACAGGTCGTTCTCCGACCGCGGCCGCCACTCGCGCGCATCCAGCGCAAAGCCTTCGACGAGGTCGCGCGCATACCGCTTCGGCAGCCGCGTTTCGGCCGCGAAGATCCGCAGCGCATCGAACGCCGGCTCGCCGACCACTTCGCCCGCGAGTGCCTGCTCGGTCATGGCCGACAGAGCCAACAGCCGGGCTGGGGCGTCGTCGACCACGGTCATCCCATGGCCATGGTCCTGCCCATCGGCGATATCGTCGCACCGCCGGCACCACGCATACAACAGCCACGCCCGCTGGCGCGTAGGCTTGTCGAACAACAAGCTGGCAGCGGCAAAGCTCTTCGACCCGCGCGAGATCGACTCATGCGCGGTAGCCACGATCGCCTCGCGCGATGGGAGAGGCTGACTCACGACCTGCCCCCCAACGCTACCACCATTGCAGGCCCCACCCCGGCGAAGGCCGGGGCCCAATTGGAAAGGTTGAAGTAACGACGCGCAACGCAAACCAATTCACGTTCCCCAATTGGCCCCCGGCCTCCGCCGGGGTGGTGCATGGTGTCGGGGTGTGGTTCGAAGCTCACAAATCCGACGCGTTCATCCGCACGATCGGCTGCGTCGGGACGTGGCGCCCCATCCGGTCGAGCAGAACATCCAGCGTATCCGCCACGATCAGCAGATCCCGGTGCTGCGGCCGCAAAAAGCCAACCTCGCCCATCTTCTCCCAGAACGCGATCAGGTGATCGTAATACCCGGCGGTATTCAGCAACCCAACCGGATCCGCATGATACCCAAGCTGCGCCCAGCTCAGCGCCTCCCACAGCTCGTCCATCGTCCCCGTCCCACCCGGAATCGTCACGAACCCATCGGAGAGATCGGTAAACATCTGCTTCCGCTGATGCATGCCCTGCACGACGTGCAACTCGGTAAGCCCCCGATGCGCCACCTCCGCATCGACCAGCGCCTGGGGAATAACGCCGATAACCTCACCGCCGCCCTCGAGCGCGCCATCGGCGATCGCGCCCATCAGTCCGGTCCGCCCACCGCCATAAACAAGGCCAATCCCCCGCTCGGCAAACGCGCGCCCCAGTGCCCGAGCACCCTCGATATAAGTAGGATCAGCCGGCGTCGCCGACCCGCAATACACAGCAAGTCTCTTCATCCCGCACCGCTAGGGGAAGCGCGCAGGCTGCTGCAAGGAAAGAATGGGTTCACGCGAAGGCGCAAAGGCGCGAAGATGTCTTTCCCGTCGCAAAGCGACTTACACATCCCAAGCCGCGAAAACGGCCAGTGCAGCATGGCGCCACGCCCTTCACGAAAATCTTAGCGCCTTAGCGCCTTCGCGTGAACAAAAAGCCTTACTTCTCGCCTTCCAACATCAACCGAGCAGTCGCCTTCGCGCTCCCGACAACCCCCGGAATCCCCGCACCCGGATGCGTCCCAGCCCCCACGAAGTACATATTCGGAATATGCTCGTCGCGATTATGCACCCGGAAATACGCGCTCTGCGTCAGCACCGGCTCCAGCGAGAACGCGCTCCCCAGATGCGCATTCAGATCCTCCGCGAAATCCTTCGGCGCGTACGAGAATTTCGTCACGATCCGCTCGTGGATATCCGGGATCAACCGTCGCCCGATCTCGTCGAGGATGCGCTTCTCCAGGATCGGTGCGATCTCGTCCCAATCCACCGGGAATTTCCCGAGATGCGGCACCGGCGCCAGCGCATAGAACGTCGAATGCCCCTCCGGCGCCAGCGAAGGATCGGTCACGGTCGGATGATGCAGGTACAGCGAAAAGTCCTCGCTCAGCACGCCGTGGTCGTAAATGTCCTCGAGCAGCCCCTTATAGCGCGGCCCGAACAGGATCATGTGGTGCGGGATGCCCGGCCACGTGCCCTTGATCCCGAAATGCACCACGAACAGCGACGGCGAATATTTCTTCCGCTCGAGCGACCCGGTCTTGCGCTTGGCGCTGCGCGACGTCGCCAGCAGGTCGCGATAGGTGTGCATGATGTCGCTGTTCGCCGCGATCGCATCCGCCTGACCCGACCAGCCGCTCGCGGTCGTCACACCCGTCGCACGATCCCCGAGAGTCTCGATCGACGTCACCGGATCGTCGAGCCGCAGCACGCCGCCCAGCCGCTCGAACTGCGTCACCAAAGCCGCCACCAGCCGGTTGGTCCCGCCACGCGCGAACCACACCCCGCCGTCACGCTCCAGCTTGTGGATCAGCGCATAGATCGCGCTCGTCGTCATCGGGTTGCCGCCGACCAGCAACGTGTGGAAGCTCAACGCCTCGCGCAGCTTCTCCGACTTCACGAAGCTCGACACGATCGAATAGACCGACCGCCACGCCTGGTATTTCGCCAGCGCCGGCGCCGCTTTGATCATCGACCCGAAGTCGAGGAACGCGACATGGCCGAGCTTCTCATAGCCTTCGTGAAAGACACCTGCCGAATATTGCAGGAACTTCTCGTACCCCGCCCAGTCGCCGGGATGCAGCTTCTCGATCTCGGCGCGCATCTGCACGTCGTCGTTGGTGTAGTCGAAATTGGTCCCGTCGGGCCAGTTGAGGCGATAGAACGGCAGCACCGGATCGAGCGTCACGTCCTCGCTCATGTCGCGCCCGGTCAGCGCCCACAGCTCGCGCAGGCAGTCCGGATCGGTGATGACCGTCGGCCCCGCGTCGAACGTGAAGCCGTCGCGCTCCCAGAAATACCCACGCCCACCCGGCTTGTCGCGGCTCTCGACGATCGTCGTCTGCACGCCCGCGGATTGCAGCCGGATCGCGAGCGCCAGCCCGCCGAAACCTGCGCCGATGACTATTGCGGTCTTCATGATGACATACTGCCTGCGATGGCGCGGACGGCGCGCACGATGGGGACGGGGGGCTTGCCGGTCAGAACGCGCGCCTTGTCGGAAAGCGTCGAACGTCCGGCGTAGAAACGACCGATGAGCGATGGGGAGAGGCGGTAGAAGCGCTCGAGGATGCGGTAGCGTTCCTCCGGCTCGGCGGCGCGGAACAACATCGTGTCGAGCATCCGGTAGAACCCGCGCGACTTCCACGTCGCCCGCGCCATCGCGTGGGTCGCATCGTGGAGTTTCGCGCCCGAGAAATCGCCGAGGCCCGCCAGCATCGAAGCGGTCCGCACCGCATCGGGCAGCGAGTACCCCGTCGTCGGATGAAACATCCCCGCGCGCATGCCAGCCTTGGCGACATGCGCGCCACCCGACCGCCAATACGCCTCGAAATCGCCACCCATCGCCACCGGAAGCACGCCAGACTCTTCGCGCACGATGCTATCGACCGACCAGCCGCGGCCGGCGACATAGTCATCGATCCGCGCGCCCAACACCGGGATATCGAGATCGGGCGTGTCGCTATAGTAAGTGTCCTCGACGAACATGCGCTCGGGTGAGAACGGCAAACAATAGACGAACCGGTACCCGTCGATCTGCGGAATCGTCGCGTCCATCACCATCGGCCGCGGGCTTTCGTGCGGCACGCTCAACGCCAGTTCGCGCCCGAGAAACTTCTGCCATGCGAGGTCGAGCAAGGACAGGTCGCCCGCCCCCCGAGCGTCGATCACGCCGGTCGCCTCGATCCGGTCGCCATCCGCCATCACCACCGCCGTCGGACTCGCGCCCGACACTTTCCGCCCGAGCATCAGTGCATGAGCCGGAAGTACGCGGCGAACCTCGCGGTCGAGCCGTTCGCTCTCGATCGAATAATAGGTCGCGTCGATCGTCCGTTCGTGCGCAGGAAATCGCACGTCGTACCCACGCCACGCATGCACCACGAGCGGCGCGACGATCCACCGATCGCCTTGCGCCACGTCGCTGCCGAAGAACGACCAGAGATGGTTGCCGCCGACGACCGACGCCGAGTCGATCAGCCGTACGTCGAGCGCCGGGTGCTTGGCCTTGAGCGCCAGCGCGATCATCCCGCCGGCCAAACCCGCGCCAACGATCGCGACGTCGCAGGAGATCGTCGATGCCATGCCTCCGACTAGCGCAAAGTCACGCGGCCGAAAACCGCCTTTCCCGCGCAATCACGGGCGAAGACAACCTGCATTGCAGGTGGCGGTGACATAAGCCTCAGACGCCGACCTCAATAGGTCGCGACGAGGTAGTTCTGCGCGATGTTCGGAATGACGATGTTGCTCAGGATGTAGAGGATCAGCAGCACGACGAGCGGCGACAGGTCCAGTGCGCCGAAATCCGGAAGCACGCGGCGGATCGGGCGGTACATCGGCTCGGTCATGCGCTGCAGCGCGGTCCATACGGTGCGGACGAAATCGCTGTGCGTATTGATGACGTTGAACGCGATCAGCCATGACAGGATCGCCTGCACGACGATGATCCACCAGATGACGGTGAGCAGCAACTGGACGATCTGAAGAAGGGCGATCAAGGCGTGGGTCTCCGCTGGTGTGATCCGGATATAAGGAGGCGGGAAGAGAACGATAACCCCTGTGATGCGGCTCGTTTCCGCCGCCGCTCTCTCGTGGCCAACCAACGATCGTCATCCCGGCTTTCGCTTGAATGACGGCGTGGTGTTGGGGAGGGTAAGACCCGTCGCGTCCCTTACCGCGAGCGCCCGTTCGCGCTGACAAGCGTGCCCGCGCCCTGCTTGGTAAAGATCTCCAGCAGCATCGCGTGAGGCACGCGGCCGTCGATGATGACCGCCGCATCGACGCCCGATTCAACTGCCGCGACGCAGGTGTCGAGCTTGGGGATCATGCCACCGGTTACCGTGCCGTCGGCGCGCAGTTCGGCAATACGCGCCGGGTCGAGGTCGGTGAGCAGCTCGCCCTCCTTGTCGAGCACGCCGACGATATCGGTCAGCAGGAAGAAGCGCGCGGCGCCCATCGCGGCGGCGATCGCACCCGCCATCGTGTCGGCATTGATGTTGTAGGTGTGGCCGTCGGCACCGATGCCGATCGGCGCGATCACCGGGATGATGTCGGCGGCGATCAGCGTGTCCAGGATCGTCCGGTCGACCGCGATCGGCTCGCCGACGAAGCCAAGATCGACGTGACGCTCGATCCCCTGGAGCTTGTCGGGTTCTCGGCCGTGGCCGACTTTCTGCGCGAGGACGAGGCCTGCGTCCTTGCCCGAGATCCCGACCGCGCGGCCGCCGGCCTGGCCGATCCAGCCGACGATTTCCTTGTTGATCGAGCCCGCCAGGACCATCTCGGCGATCTGTGCGGTCTCCGCATCGGTGACGCGCAGGCCGTCGATGAAGCGCGATTCGACGCCGAGGCGCTTCAACATAGCGCCGATCTGTGGCCCGCCGCCGTGCACCACCACCGGGTTGATGCCGACCGCCTTGAGCAGCACCATGTCCTCGGCGAAGTCGCGCTGCAGCTCGGGATCGCCCATCGCGTGGCCGCCGTACTTTACGACGAACGTCTTGCCGGCATAGCGCTGCAGATACGGCAGCGCCTCGGTGAGCGTTTCCGCCTTGGCGAGCAGGGCGGGATCGGGCGTGTGATCGGTCATCGTCGCGCTTTAGCCAGTCGCAGGCGGTTCGTCATCCGGGGAACGTGCGTGGTCTTTGCACTCCCCCGCCGTCATCCCAGCGAGAGCTGGGATCTCCCGGTTCGAGCCTCAGCGTCCGCCAACGGGGATACCCCAGCTTTCGCTGGGGTGACGGAGTTTACGCCCGGTCCAACCGCCGCCCGAGTTTCACGAAGAACGTGATCATGAACGGCACCAGCACGATCGACAGCACGACCTTGGTCAGCATCTGCCCCTCCATGAGCCCGAGGATCGGCCGCTCGCCGAGGAACGAGATGGTGATGAACAGGATCGTATCGATGATCTGCGAGATGATGCTCGCGATCATGCCGCGGAGCCACACCAGCTTGCCCTCGCCGCTGCCAACCTGTCCCGACAGTTTCGAGAAGATCAGCACGTTGAGCGTCTGCGAAATCCCGTAGGAGATCAGCCCGGCGATCATCATCCGCGAGCTTTGCCCGACCACGACCGGGAACGCGTCGACCGCGGGCGGGTACATCCCCGGATCGTGCGGCAATGCCAGTACGAGGTGGATCAGCGCGGCCGACACCAGCAGCGGAATGAACCCGAGGCGCACCAGGAACGTCGCGGTCTTCTGGCCGTGCAACTCGGAAATCGCGCTGCTCAACACGACCAGCAACAAGAATCCGAAGATCCCGGCCTCCACCGCGAGCGGGCCGAGCGCGACCTGCTTCACTCCCAACACGCCGGCGATGCACACCATGCCACCGTACAGGACCGAGAAAACGAAGAGCGAACGCGGGAACGCGGGGGGCAACTTATCCATCGCGCGGGACGCTAGCGAAAACGCGCGCGCCGTCAAATGACTAGCGCGCTTCAAATAACTGGCGAGCGCGGCGCTCGCGTGTCATGTCGGTCGCTTGCGCAGCCGGGGGGCGGCGCGTGTCATCGCAAGAAAACGCAGGGCGTCCATGGAAAGACTCTTCATCGGTTTGGCGGGCATCGCCGTCATCCTGGGCATTGCCGTGCTGTTGTCGAGCGACCGCCGTGCGATCCGCCTGCGCATCGTCGGCGCCGCGTTCGCATTGCAGGCCGGGATCGCGGTCCTCGTACTGTATTCGAGCTTCGGCAAGGTCGTGCTCGGCGAGATGTCCGGCGGGGTCGCCAACCTGCTCGGCTATTCGCAGAAGGGCACCGAATTCCTGTTCGGCAAGATGGCGACCCCCGAGATCGGCGGGCAGAGCTTCGCGATCGCCGCGCTGCCGGTGATCATCTTCTTCGCCAGCCTCGTCTCGATCCTCTATTATCTCGGCATCATGCAGTTCGTGGTGCGCTGGGTCGGCGGCGGGATCGAGAAGGTCATCGGCGTCTCGAAGGTCGAATCGCTGTGCGCGGCGGCGAACATCTTCGTCGGCCAGAGCGAATCGCCGCTGGTGATCCGGCCGTATCTGGCGGGCCTCACCCCGGCGCAGCTGTTCACCGTGATGACCAGCGGGATGGCCGGCGTCGCGGGCACGATCCTCGCGGCATATGCGTCGATGGGCATCCGCATCGATTACCTGCTCGCGGCCAGCTTCATGGCGGCGCCGGGCGGCATTCTGATGGCGAAGATCATCATGCCCGACCGGGTGATGCCACCCGAGGGCGAACTGGCACTCGGCGACCAGCCGGGTGAATCGGGCGCGGGCGAGCCCATGCCGCAGGCGACGCACGACGAGGAAAAGCCGGCCAATCTGATCATGGCCGCCGCTCAGGGCGCCCAGACCGGCGTGCGGCTGGCCGTCGCAGTCGGCGCGATGGTGCTGGCGTTCGTCGCGTTGGTGGCGCTCGCGAACGGGCTGCTCGGCGGGCTTGGCAACATGATCGGGCTGCCGGGGCTGAGCTTCCAGGGGCTGCTCGGCTATGTGTTCGCGCCGATCATGTTCCTGCTGAACGTGCCGTGGAGCGAGGCCGGGATCGCCGGCGGCCTGTTCGGGCAGAAGATCGTGCTGAACGAGTTCGTCGCGTATATCTCGCTCGGTACGCAGCAGGGGCTGAGCGCGCGGACGATCGCGGTCATCACCTTCTCGCTGTGCGGCTTTGCGAACTTCTCGTCGATCGCGATCCAGATGGCGGTGACCGGCAGCCTCGCGCCGAACCAGCGGCCGATGATCGCCAAGCTGGGCCTGCGTGCGCTCGCCGCAGGAAGCCTCGCGAACCTGATGTCCGCCGCGCTTGCGGGTCTGCTGATCGGCTGACCCCTCTCCGTCATCCTGACGAAAGTCAGGATCCAGAGCCACGAGGGTGTCGTTTGTTACCCTGGATCCTGACTTTCGTCAGGATGACAGGATTGGGATGACGCGGCTCCCAAACGCAATCGGGCCCGCCACCTTTCGGCAACGGGCCCGACGTAAACGGCCTCGCGGGGGGGGGGAAGCGAGGCAGCTATCTCGCGTGATCGCCGATTACGGCAGCATCACCGTGTCGACGACGTGGATCACGCCGTTCGACTGCATGACGTTGGCGATCGTGATGCGGCCCTTGTGGCCCTTGCCGTCCATGATGCCCCAGCCGGTGCCGACCTTCTTGAACATCAGCGGCTCGCCCTGCACGGTCGTGTAGGTCGCGGTGCCGCCGTTCGCCTTCGCCTTGGCGGCAATGTCGGCTGCGGTGATCGTGCCGGGGACGACGTGATAGGTCAGGACGCTGGCGAGCTGTGTCTTGTTCTCGGGCTTGAGCAGCGTGTCGACGGTGCCGGCCGGCAGCTTCTTGAACGCCGCGTTGGTCGGCGCGAACACGGTGAACGGACCCGGGCCCGACAGCGTCTCGACCAGGCCGGCGGCCTTGACCGCGGCGACCAGCGTGGTGTGATCCTTCGAATTGACGGCGTTCTCGACGATCGTCTTGGTCGGGTACATCGCGGCGCCGCCGACCATCGGGTTGGTCTGGGCTGCGACGATGGCGCTGCCGCTGACGGCAACTGCCGCTGCGACTATCGCGGTACGAATGAAGTGGTTCATGGCTTCTCTCCTGCGTGCGGAGCCGGTGTGCGGCGCCACTGCGGGGAGATACGCGCCCGCCGGGAGAAGGACGCAGCCGGCGTTCAGATGGTCGCGAGAAGTCCCGCCCAGGCCGCGACCTCATCGTCATGCCGCCGTGTGATGACCAGGTCGCTAGCGATCGCCGTGTCGAGATCGACCTCGATCGTGCCGGTCCACTCGAACGTCGCATTGCCCGACAGCGTCACCATCGCCGCCTCGCTCGCCTCCGTGCGGACCAGCCCGCCCTTGTTGAACACCGTCGTCGGCGTGTCGTACGCGATCCGCCCGGTCAGGCACGCGGCATAGGTCGACGCCGCCATCGCGCTGCCGCAACTGTCGGTGAGGCCGACGCCGCGCTCGAACGTCCGCACGAACAGGTCGCGGCCACGCACCTCTACGAAACTGACGTTCGCGCGATTCGGCAGCCAGTCGGGTGCCGCCTCGCACGCCTCGCCGACGCGGACGAGTTCGGCTTCGTCGACGGCATCCACGAACGTCACGAGATGAGGGTTGGGCATTGCGACGGCGGTAAAGGCGCGGTCCGTCGGCAAGCGCGCGATCGGCGTATCGACGATGCGATCGGTCCCGACATGCATCGGCCACGCCGCGGCATCCAGAGACGCAGGGCCGGCGATCTCGCGCACGGTGAACACGCCCTCGGCGATATCGGCATCGCGCTGCACGGCCGCGTCGCTCGTCTTCAGCAGCGCCATAGCAGTTTCATAGCCCGTGGCTGCGAACCCGGCGCGCGCCACGCAGCGCAGGCCGTTGAGGCAGGTCTCAGACTCGCTGCCATCCGAATTGAACATCCGCATCCCGAACGCGTGGGTCTCGTCGCCGGCGGTCAGCAGAAGAAGCCCGTCGCCACCTACCGGCCCAGCGCGGTCCGCCAGCGCCCGCGCGACGGCAGCCCAAGCCGCATCGCCGAGCGTCGACGCACGCGCGTCGATCAGCGGGAAGTCGTTACCGGAGCCGTGGCATTTGATAAGGTCGAAGCGCATACCAGCCACTTAGTCACGCCCGCGGATCAAAGCGAGCGCCTAACCGATCCCGTAATGCGCGGCCAAACGATCGAGCGCGAGCGTCAGCACGACCCGCCCCGCCCGCGCCGGCCATTGCAACGCCTTCTCCGCCACCGGCAGCCCCTCCCCCGCGCAAACCACGCGCCAAAGGATATCCGCCAGCCCCGGCCCCGCCGCCGCCAGCGCTTCGTCGAACCGACGCTTCGCCGCGATCTGCGCCGACGTCGGATCGAGCCCGTCATGGCCTCCCCCATCGACGCGCTCCGCCCAGCGCATCGTCACGCTGGGCGCGATGGACGCGCGTTCGTAATTGGCCCGCAACCGCTCCCCCGCCTCGAACTGCGTCACGTCGATCAACCCGCGCGACCGCAGCCACCCGAGCGGCGACTCCGCAAGGTTGAAGGTCACGGTACGGCCGCGACGCACGCCGACCAGCTGCGGAATCCCCTCCGAATCGATCGTCCGCTCTACCAGTTCGCGCATCCACCATCTCCCGTTGCGCTTGGCGGTTGCCATATCCGCATGGTTGTAGGACACAAGAATAACCCATCTGGTTTGGAGATGTTCGATGATCGCATTTCAATGATCACTGCCATTCGCGAAGTCCGGCGCGCCAAGGGACTGACGTTGGAGGACGTCGCCAGGCGTTGCGATCCATCGACCACCGCGCAGACGATCGGGCGGCTGGAGACGGGCACGCGCACCGTCTCGATCGGCTGGCTCAACCGGATCGCCACCGCACTGGGCGTCGAGGCGAGCGACCTCGTAACATTGCCGGACCGCACCGACCTGCCCGTCGCCGCGATCCTAGACGGCCGTGGCGCCCACGCACCGCGGCGAACCACGACGGCACCGCCACCCCAGGTCGCGCCGGGCCAGATCGCCATCACCGTCGTGAACGGCACGGGCGATTACCGCGTGGGCGACGTGATCTGGGCGGCGACGCTGGGGCCCGATGATTTCACAACCGCGCTCAACCGCGACGTCCTTGTCCCCCAACCGGCCGGGAGGTTCGCATTCGGACGGCTGACTGGATGCGACGGCGGCGCTACCGTCTTGCCATCGGGCGCAGGCACGCAGTCGCTGACCATCGCCGATCCGGCCTGGATCGCGGTCGTCGTGCGGCTGGTCCGCGAACTATAGAGGATGGTGGGCGATGACGGGCTCGAACCGCCGACATTCTCGGTGTAAACGAGACGCTCTACCAACTGAGCTAATCGCCCCTCTCGGGTCGACGTCCGATGCCAAAGCCGGGCGGCGGGGGCAAGCTAAAATCACGGAATCCGCAGGTCGGCGCCTCTGGTGGCCACGATATAGCCGCGCATTGCCTCGCTCGCGCGGTCGGAGAGCACCATGAAAGCGCGCCGCCGGTCGTGCAGGTCGGGGCGGCGTTCGAACAACCCGGTGTCGGTCATCCGCGCGATCCAGCGCAGCGCAGTGGTGGGCGCGACCGCGGCGGCGATGCACAGGCTCGACACTGACACGCGGCCGCGCTCCAGTTCGGCGGCATAGAGATCGAGCAGCATGTCCCAGCCGGGATCCTCGAACAGCGTCGCGCCGAAGAACTGGTCGCGCAACCGCCGAGCGCGGATCGCCCGACGAACATCCGCCGCACTCGGCTCGGCCAAGGGCGGTGGCGCGCCGTAGCGATTGGTCCGGTCGCCGACGATCGCCGCCGCTGGAGCATCATCCTCGATCTCCGTGCGCGTCAGGCGCGCCAGCGCTTCGGCGATCCGCGCGACTTCCGTGTTCAGCCGCTCCAGTCGCGTGCCATCGGTCTCGCGACCGACGTCGAACACGCCGGTGGGGCTGCGTGCGGTCTCCGCTGCGACAACAATCGCCGCGACGCAGTCACTGACGGTCGGGTCCACCAGCAATCGCGTACCGCCACCAAGCGTTGCCGCAGTCACGACATCGATCTGGTCGAACGTCAGGGCAACCACGAGGCCTGCCTGCACGGCAACTGCCTGGTCGACGATCGCAGGCAGCCGCTCTTCGAGCATCGCGTCAGCGACGCCGATCGCTTCGATGACAATCACCTGAGGCGTGGCGTGATCGCCGAACGGGGTCTGCCAATCGAACCGGCCTACGATCCTCCCGCGTAGAGCGTCGAGCGCGACGGTAAGCCGGTCTGGCGCGCCCGTAGCAGCAACCAGAACCGCGTCGATCCCGGTATCGTAATTTGCCGCATCAGGTGCGTTGTCCGGTCGGGTCATCAAGGTCTCCGCTGTGGTAGCGAGACTAACCTGCGTCAGACCAAGAGTTACACCCGAACTGGATCGAGTTTCGTCGGAGTTGGGAACCTACTGAGCCACGATCAATCGAGCGCCTTGACGATATCCTCGACCATCTTCTTGGCATCGGCGAGCAGCATCATCGTATTGTCGCGGTAGAACAGCTCGTTATCGACGCCTGCGTAGCCGACGCCGCCCATCGAGCGCTTGATGAACAATACCGTCTTCGCCTTTTCGACGTCCAGCACGGGCATGCCGTAGATCGGCGAGGACTTGTCGGTCTTGGCCGCCGGGTTGGTCACGTCGTTCGCGCCGATCACGAACGCGACGTCGGTCTGTGCGAACTCGCTGTTGATGTCTTCGAGCTCGAACACGTCGTCATACGGCACGTTGGCTTCGGCCAGCAGCACGTTCATGTGCCCCGGCATGCGCCCCGCGACGGGGTGGATCGCGTATTTCACGCGCACCCCCTCGGCCTTCAGCTTGTCGCCCATCTCGCGCAGGACGTGCTGCGCCTGCGCCACCGCCATGCCGTAGCCCGGAACGATGATAACCTGTTCCGCCTGGCTCATCAGGAACGCGGCGTCTTCCGCCGAGCCGCGTTTCCACGGGCGATCGCTCGCGACCGCGCCGCCGCTGGTGTCCGCGACCGCGCCGAAGCCGCCTGCGATCACGCTGATGAAGCTGCGGTTCATCGCGCGGCACATGATGTAGCTGAGGATCGCGCCCGAGCTGCCGACCAGCGCGCCAGTGATGATCATCGCACTGTTGTGGAGCGTGAAGCCCATCGCGGCGGCCGCCCAGCCCGAATAGGAATTGAGCATGCTGACCACCACCGGCATGTCCGCGCCGCCGATCGGGACGATCAACAGGAAGCCGATGACGAAGCTCAGGATCACGACCGTCCAGAAGATCCACGGGGCCTGGTCGGTGACGAAGTAGGCGATCAGCCCGAGGATGGCGGCGAGCAGCGCGAGGTTGATGACGTGGCGGCCGGGCAGCATGATCGGCTTGCCGCCCATATTGCCGTTGAGCTTGAGGAACGCGATGACCGAGCCGGAGAAGGTGATCGCACCGATCGCCACGCCGAGCCCGAGTTCGATCCGGCTGACCGGGTGGATGACCGCGAACGGCTGGCCGATCAGCGGAATGACGAGGTCCGAAATTCCGAACGCCTGCGGGTTGAGATACGCGGCGACTCCGACCAGCACCGCGGCGAGCCCGACCAGTGAGTGGAATGCGGCCACGAGCTGCGGCATCGCGGTCATCGCGATCCGTCGCGCGGTGACGAGGCCGATCGCGGCGCCGACGCCAATCGCCGCAAGGATTTCGACGACGGTGGTCCAGTCGATCATCCAATCGTGCGGATTGCCGGGAGGCCATGCTTCCGAACGCAACGGCACATGCGTCACCAGCGTCGTCACGACCGCGATCGTCATGCCGATGATGCCGAAGCGATTGCCGCGCTGGCTCGACGCCGGGCTCGACAGCCCGCGCAGGGCGAGGATGAAGCACACCCCCGCCACCAGATAGGCGAGCGATGCCCAGGGGCTGACCGTCAGTTCATGCATCGCGCGTTCCCCTCACGTCCGTATCGCTCACTTGCTCGTGGCAGCCGCGACCGGCCGTTCCTTTTTCTTGTACATCGCCAGCATCCGCGCGGTGACCGCGAAACCGCCGAAGATATTGATGCTTGCGAGCACCACCGCGAGCAGCCCGAGCGCCTTGGCGACGCCCGATCCGGCGCCGATGCCTGCCGCAGCGGCGGCGATCAGCGCGCCGACGATGATGACCGAGGAGATCGCATTGGTCACCGCCATCAACGGCGTGTGCAACGCAGGCGTCACCGCCCAGACGACGAAATACCCGACGAAACATGCCAGCACGAAGATCGACAGGATCGCGATAAAGTCCATCTCATTCCTCCCCGGCACGGGGAGGGGGACCGGCCGCAGGCTGGTGGAGGGGGCTGGCCGCGGACGATACGATCATCGTCACAACGGCCTCGACGTCCCTCAGCACTTCGCCCGCTGCCACTCGCAGCACCCGGTGGCCATTCTGTTCGAAAAACTGGTCGCGATCGGCGTCGCGTTGGGGACGGTCACCGCGTCCATGGAATTCGCCATCTACTTCGACCGCGAGCTTAGCGGCGGCGGAGTAGAAGTCGCAGACGTAAGGACCGATGGGATGCTGGTGGCGGAACTTCACGCCGGTTTTCTTCCCCCGGAGCTGCTCCCACAGCAGCACTTCCGGAAGACTCATTTCGCGCCGCAATTTGCGTGCTAGCGATACTTCCGGGCGTAGCGTGTGTGGGACGCCCCCTCCACCGGCTGCGCCGGTCCCCCTCCCCGTGCCGGGGAGGATCATCATGCCAGCAGCCTTGGATTCACGATCTTGCCGCCCTGCGTCAGGCGGATCGCATCGCCGATCTCGGCGTCGAGTACGGGTTTGCCCGCCTCCTTGTCCCAGAAGGCATTGAGGAAGTTGAACAGGTTGCGCGAGAACAAGGCGCTGGCGTCCGCCGCCAATCGAGACGGCACGTTGCGATGCCCGACGATCTTCACGCCGTTCACCACGACCACTTCGCCCGCGACCGAACCCTCGACGTTGCCGCCCTGCTCGACCGCGAGATCGACGATCACCGAGCCCGGCTTCATGCTCGCCACCTGCGCCGCCGAGATAAGCCGTGGCGCCGGACGCCCCGGGATCAACGCGGTGGTGATGACGATGTCCTGCTTGGCGATGTGCCCCGAGACGAGCTCGGCCTGCGCAGCCTGGTATTCGGGCGACATTTCGCCGGCATACCCGCCCGTTCCCTCGCCCTCGATCCCGGCGACATTCTCGACGAAGATCGGTTTCGCACCGAGCGACTGGATCTGCTCGCGGGTCGCTGCGCGCACGTCGGTCGCCGACACCTGAGCGCCGAGCCGCCGTGCGGTCGCGATTGCCTGGAGTCCGGCGACGCCGACGCCCATCACGAACGCCTTGGCGGCGGAAATCGTCCCCGCCGCGGTCATCATCATCGGGAACGCGCGACCATATTCGGCGGCGGCATCAAGCACCGCCTTGTACCCCGACAGGTTCGACTGCGACGACAGGATATCCATCGACTGCGCGCGCGTGATGCGCGGCATGAACTCCATCGCCAGCGCCTCGTAGCCCGCCGCGGCATACGCATCGATCCGCGCACGCCCGCCATCGGGACCTGCACCAAAGGGATTGAGGCTTGCGACGATCCACGCCCCCGGTGCAATGC
Organism: Sphingomonas sp. CFBP 13603; assembly: GCF_014892665.1. Taxonomy (NCBI): domain Bacteria; kingdom Pseudomonadati; phylum Pseudomonadota; class Alphaproteobacteria; order Sphingomonadales; family Sphingomonadaceae; genus Sphingomonas; species Sphingomonas sp. CFBP 13603. The sequence continues at coordinate 113,416 of NZ_JADBIA010000011.1, forward strand.
CGCCAAGCCCAGCTGGATCAGGCCCCTGCACGCCAAGCACGATATCCGCGCCGGCCAGGGTTGCCGCGCGATCGCCCACCGAAGCCCCCGCATCCGAATACGCCGCGTCGACAATCGATGCGGTATCGCCCGCTCCCGCCTCCACCGCCAGCGTCGCCCCCAGCGCGATGAATTTCTTCACGGTCTCGGGCGTCGCGGAAACCCGGCGCTCGCCGTCCGCTTGCTCTTTGAGGACGGCGATCTTCATCGCGTCAGGAAATCAGCCAGATGACGAGAGCGACGACGAGTGCGCACCCGACGGCACCCCATTTCATCATCCCCGTCACGCTCGAATAGGTCGCGACGTGCGCCTTCATGTCCCCGTTGCCGGCCATGGTTCGTGCCCAATCCTCTGAGTGTTATGCTCTATGCAGCCGACCTTATCGCGCACATACAAAATGTCCAAGCCCGGTACTTAAGTCGCCCTTTACCCGGCGCGGCTATTGCACGTGCCGGAACGGGACAGGATTCGCCATGACGCGCAACGGGCAGCGCCTTCTATTGCTGATCGACGAGGAGCCTGCGCAGCGGCGGCTGGTGGCGGCCCTCGCCGCGCGTGGCGGATGGCGTGCGATCTTCGCGACCGATGGCGAAATGGCGATCGCGACGCTCGGCACGCAGGACGGCATGCAGCTCGATGCGATCATTCTCGATCACTGGGCGCCCGATGCGGATGCGACCGACCTGATTGCTGCATTGCGCGAACGTCGCCCCGCGCTGCCGATCCTGCTGGTCACGGCCAACGGATCGGTCGCGCACGCGGTTGCAGCGATGCGGGCGGGCGCCACCGACTTCCTGGTCAAGCCGCTCGCCCCCGAGCGGTTTCTCGCTGCCCTCGACGCAGCCGTCGGCGGCACGTCGGCAGGCGAACTCCGCCCCCTCACCGAGAAGATCCCGGCATTGCTCGGGTTCGACGAGATCGTCGGATCGTCGCCTGATTTCCGTGCTGCACTGGCGATCGCCGCAAAGGCCGCCCGCGCCCGCGTCGCGGTTCTGCTCGAAGGCGAAATCGGCGTCGGCAAGGACGTCGTCGCCGAGGCGATTCACGCGGCCTCCCCGCGCGCAAAGAAGCAGATGACGAGCGTCAACTGCGGCGCGATCCCTGCGAACCTCGTCGAATCCGAACTGTTCGGTCACGAAAAGGGCGCCTTCACCGGGGCGTTCGAGCGCAAGATCGGCCGTTTCCAGGACGCGGATGGCGGCACGCTGTTCCTCGACGAGGTCAGCGAGATGCCGTTGGAGGCGCAGGCCAAGCTGCTCCGCGTGCTCCAGACCGGCGAAGTCCACGCGATCGGTGCGCGCCATCCCCGCGAAGTCGACGTCCGCGTGATCGCCGCGAGCAACGTGCGACTGCTCGACGAGGTCGAGGCCGGCCGGTTCCGCGAAGACCTGTATTACCGTCTCAACGTCGTCCAGGTAACGATCCCGCCCTTGCGCGAACGCACCGGCGACATCCCCGCACTCGCCCGCCATCTGCTGGCGCGGATCGCCGAGCAACCGGGATTGCGGCCGCTGGGGATCACCGATTCCGCCCTGGCGCTGCTGGTGCAATATGACTGGCCCGGCAACGTTCGCCAGCTCCAGAACGCGCTCTTCCGCGCTGCCGTGCTCTGCGAGGATGCCGCGCTCACCGAGGAGGATTTCCCGCAGATCGCAGCGCTGGGCAACCGCCAGCGCACGCCCGCTGCCGCGGCGATCGGTGGAGGCGGCGTCACGCTGTTCCGCCCCGACGGTAATCTCCGCGCACTGGAAGAGATCGAGGCCGACGTCATCCGCCTCGCCATCGGCCACTACCGCGGCCGCATGACCGAAGTCGCACGCCGCCTCGGCATCGGCCGCTCGACGCTGTACCGCAAACTCGGCGAACTCGGCATCGACAACGCGGCGTGAAGCAACGTCTGGTTTGGGAAGGATTGCGGACATTGGCGTAACGGTTCAGGTCAGGCGTTCCGTAAAGCCTCAATCTCACGAGCGGTGCGCTCAGCGGGGTCGGTCGCGATTGTTTCGAGCGAGCGGATCCGGCCCTCCTGGCTCTCCACAAGGGCACGCAATTTCTCATTTTCGGCTTTCATCGGTTCCAGCAGACCGCCGGAGGTGCTTTGGCTCCCCGGCGCCGCTTTGCTGATCTGGCGCATGGTCCAGTACCTCGTAATATACCAGACCACTAAGCCCGTAAGGCCTATGACCAACAGAAGTTCGCCGTCGCTAAAGGCGTTTACGTGTTGCATCTCAAACCGCCCCTGTGAGCCAACGAAGTTCGGCGTTGAACGTTCGGATGTACGCTCGCCCCGTTACCGTGTTGCTACTATAATACAGACTCATTGCGGTGCTGCAAGTGGTCAACGACCGCTTATGGGCGGAAGTTCGTTTAGTCGATTGCCTCCGCCGACGCCTCTATTTGCCATTGCCATCGTCAATGCCGTCGCCGATCGACCGCGTGCGACCCAGTGCACGTTGGCGTAACCCGGCCTGATCTTCATTCGCCGCCTCGCGACGAAACCGCCGTTTTGCAACGGTCGGTGCGCCGCGATCGGATCCTGTCGACTCGCCTGGTGTGCTACCAGAGAATGCCGTGGACCGGCTGCAGCGGCTCTGGTGCTTCGTCGCCGATCGCCTGGAGAAGGTCGATCTCGATCGTCCGGCACATCGCGTTCAGCGGCACGTCGTGGATCGTGTCCGCGAACGGATCGACCAGATCGTCGCCGATCTGCAGCACGGCGAGGAACATCAGCCCGGCGATGGTCGAACCGACCGGCGTCGCATAGCCGAGCGTCTCGACCAGGCCGATCGGCAGCAGCACGCAGAACAGTCGCGTGAACAGGCTCGGGAAGAAGCGGTACTGGTTGGGCAAAGGCGTGTTCTTGATCCGCTCCATGCCGCCCTGCGCGTTGGCGATGTCGACCAGGATCGCCTCGAACTGGGTCTGCTGGATGGTGTCGATCCAGCCGTTGCGCCGACAGATGTCGATCCGCCGACCGGTGCCGTCGAGCAGGCCGTTGGCGATGTTGGTGCGCTCGAGCGCGAACGATGCCTCCTCCTTCGAGAGGAAGCGCAGCACCTCGGGTGGCGCCGGTTGCTTGCGCAACTGGCAGCGCAGCGCGTTCACATACGCGATCTGGCGGAGGACGATGGTCCGCTTCATGTCGTGCCCCTCGGGCTCGGGCAGCATGTTGCGCGCCATCCGCGCCAGGTTGCGCGACGCGTTGATCATCAGGCCCCAAAGCCCGCGGCTTTCCCACCACCGCTGATACGCGGAATTGTCGCGAAAGCCGAGGAACAGCGCGAGCGCGGTGCCGAACAGCGTCAGAGGGAGCGCGGGCGCGTGGAACGGCAGAACGTAATAAGTGATCGTGACGATCACATCCCAGACGAAAAGGCCGAGCAACGGGCGCCAGACCTCGCTCAGAATTTGACTGAAGCGCGGTGTTGCAGTGACGATCAAACGAAAGCTCCCTTGTTTACAGGGCTTTTAATGCGCGAAGTGGCGTTTCGCTGCAATGCAGCGACGATCAGCCGCCCCGCTTAGCCGTCAACGAGCGACTGATCGCGCAGGCCACGCCAGATCTTCACCGCCTGCACCGTCTCGGCGACGTCGTGGACGCGCAGGATCTGGACGCCTGCCTCCGCACCTTTCAGCGCCAGCGCGAGCGAACCGGCGAGGCGCTGGTCGACCGGCGCTTCGTTCGAGAGCGCACCGATCAGCCGCTTGCGGCTCGCGCCGAGCATGATCGGGCAGCCGAGACCGTGGAAGATCGCGAGGCCGTTGAGCAACGCGAGGTTCTCGGCGAGCGTCTTGCCGAAGCCGATGCCGGGATCGACCATGATCCGCGACCGCTCGACACCGCCCGCGACGACCGCGGCGATGCGGGTTTCGAGCCAGTCGAACACGTCGGTCAGCACGTTGCCGTACGCTCCATCGCCGTGACCGCCTTTCTTGGGGTCGGGCGAGTGCATCAGGACGACGGGGCAGCCGCTTTTTGCGACGACGTCCAGCGCGCGATCGTCCCAGAGGAGCGCGGCGACGTCGTTGACGATGTGCGCGCCGGCGGCGAGCGTGGCTTCCATGACGGCGGCCTTGCGCGTGTCGACCGAGACGATCGCACCGGCGCGCGCGAGGCGTTCGACGACGGGGACGAGCCGCGCGATCTCGTCGCCTTCCCACACCGCGGGGGCGCCGGGGCGAGTCGATTCGCCGCCGACGTCGATCAGCGTCGCGCCGGCTGCCGCCATGTCAATTCCGGCGGCGGCCGCTGCGGCGGGGTCGTCGACATGCTGGCCACCGTCGGAGAAGCTGTCAGGGGTGACGTTGAGGATGCCGGCGACGATCGGCTGGTCGAAACGGAGCGTGCGTTCGCCGAGCTGGAGGGGCGCGCGGGGGGCGGTGATGGCGGCGTGGAGGTGCGCGGCGTGCTCGCCGATCGTCGCGATTTCGGCGACGGGGATCGTGCGGCGGGCGCGGCCTTCGATCACTTCGTACGCGGCGAACCACTGCAGGCCGCCCGCCAGGCGCGTGACGCTGCCGTCTGCGTGGCCGATCGGGGTGTCGACGAACTGGACGGGGCGGAGGTGGAGACTGGTCATGATCCCCTTTTCCTCAAATCCACCGTACGTTCAAACCCACCCCGTTCGTCCCGAGTAGGCATCGAGCTTGTCGAGATGGCGTATCGAGGGACCTGTACCTCGATACGAGCCCTCGACTACGCTCGGTCTCTACTCGGCACGAACGGAACTTTGCTCAGACAGTCGTCGCCAGCAAATACGTCTGGCGGAGGTCGTCGATCGGCTTGAGCCCCTTGTCGCTTTCATAATGCCAGAAGCTCCAGCCGTTGCAGGCGGGGGCGTTCTGGAGGGTCGAGCCGAGCTTGTGGATCGAGCCGATCGTGCCGCAGTCGCTGAGCAGCGAGCCATCCGCGCGGATCGTCGCGCGCCAGCGGCGCTTCGAGTCGGTCAGCACTGCGCCGGGAGCGAGATACGCGTTCTCGACCAACACGCCGAACGCGACCTTGGGCTGCGTGCGCGGGCTCATCATCGTGGCGAGTGCCGATTCGTCGAGCGGCAGCGCGGCCTCGATCCGCTCCTGCGCGGCTTCGATGTAGTCGCCTTCGCGGTCGATGCCGATCCAGCTGCGGCCGAGACGCTTTGCCACCGCGCCGGTGGTGCCGGTACCGAAGAACGGGTCGAGCACGACGTCGCCGGGCTTCGTGCACGCCAGCAGGATGCGGTAGAGCAGCGCCTCGGGCTTCTGCGTCGGATGCACCTTGGTGCCGTTCTTCTTCAGCCGCTCGGCGCCGCCGCAGGTCGGGAATTCCCAGTCGCTGCGCATCTGGAGCTCGTCGTTGAGCGTCTTCATCGCGCGGTAGTTGAAGTGGTATTTCGCCTTCTCGCCCTTCGACGCCCAGATCAGCGTCTCGTGCGCATTGGTGAAGCGGGTGCCGCGGAAGTTGGGCATCGGGTTGGTCTTGCGCCAGACGATGTCGTTGAGGATCCAGTAGCCGAGATCCTGCACCGCCGCGCCGACGCGGAAGATGTTGTGATAGCTGCCGATGACCCAGAGCGCGCCGTCGTCCTTGAGGATGCGGCGTGCTTCCTTGAGCCAGGCGCGGGTAAAGCGGTCATAGGCGGCGAAGGTGTCGAACTTGTCCCAGTCGTCGGTGACCGCATCCACATGCGATCCGTCGGGACGATAGAGTTCGCCACCGAGCTGGAGGTTGTAGGGCGGGTCCGCGAAAATCATGTCGATGGAATTCGACGGGAGCGCCTTCATGTGCTCGATGCAATCGCCACGCAGGATCTGGTCGAGCGGAAGCACGGCTTGAACCGCTGGCTCCACTGCCTTTTTCGCACGCGGACGTGCGATCGTGTCGATCAAACCCATGTTTACCGCCCCTTATCGACGCCCATAGCGGCGGAATTGTCCGACTCCGTCAAGCAAACATTCGTTAACGGCGTTTTCGCGAGAATCCGCGGCTGCGACCAATCGAGTCGCGGTTGCCCAGATGTTGAGTCGTGGGAGACTCGCGGCTCAAGCCCTTGGGGTGTGGCGCGAAAGACTCAGCTCGTCGTTTCCTGTGCGAAAAGTCCCTCGCGCGCCAGATAGGCGGCGGCGACGGGGGCGAAACTGCGGCGGTGAATCGGCGTGGGGCCGTGTTCGCGGAGCGCCTTCATGTGGTGCGCGCAGCCGTAACCCTTGTTCGAATGCCAGTTATATTCGGGATGCACGTCGGCGGCGGCGATCATGATGAGATCGCGCGTGTGCTTGGCGACGATCGAGGCGGCGGCGATCGACAGCGACTTCGCGTCGCCGCCGACGAGCGGCGTGGCGGGGTAGGTCCAGCGGGGCAAGCGGTTGCCGTCGACGAGGACGTGGCCGGGGGCCTGGCCGAGTTGAACCGCCAGCGCGTCGACGGCGAGGGTCATCGCCTTCATCGTCGCCCAGTAGATGTTGAGCGTGTCGATCTCGTCCGGCTGAACGATGCCGATGCCGACGATCGCACAGCCTTTGAGACGTGCGCAGAGCCGTTCGCGCTCCGAGGCGGAGAGCTTCTTTGAATCGTCGATGCCGCGGGGGACACCTTTTGGCGGAAGAATCACGGCGGCGGCTACGACTGGCCCCGCGAGCGGGCCGCGGCCGGCTTCGTCGACACCCGCGACGGGGCCGATGCAGAGCTTTTCGTGTTTCATGCCGGGCATTGGCGGTCTTTCCACTGGTCGAACGGGCTGGTGCCGAGGGCGTGCCCAATCGGGCCGTGCCCTGCGCCTAGCCCTGGTGCGCTGGCAAGTGCGGCGCGGACGAACGCGATGGCGCGCTCGATGGCGGCGGCGAGCGGCAGGCCTTGGGCGAGGCTGGTGGCGATGCCGCTGGCGAGCGTGCAGCCGGTGCCGTGGGCGTGGCGGGTTTCGATGCGGGGGTTGGTCCAGCGGGTTTCGCCGGTGTCGGTGACGAGGCGGTCGGTGATGTCTGGGCCTTCGGCGTGACCGCCTTTTACGAGGACGGCGGGGCCGAGTGCGCGGATTGCGGTCTCGCCGCCGAGGGCTGCGAGTTCGGGGAGGTTGGGGGTTACGAGCGTGGCGATCCGCATGAGGCGGGTGAAGGCGGCGATGGTGTTGCTGTCTGCGAGGACGGAGCCGGCGGTTGCGATCATCACGGGGTCGAAAACGATGGGGATGCTTGAACTTTGCGGACAGCCCGCCCCCCCTTGTTCTCCCGCGAAGGCGGGAGTCCAGTCTGGGCTCCCGCCTTCGCGGGAGAACAAGCTAGTGAGAAGATCCGCGACCGCGTTGGCAGTTTCTGCCGAACCGATCATGCCGATCTTGATTGCGTCTACGCCGATGTCCGAGACGACGGATTCGATCTGCGCGAGGACTATGTCGGTCGGGATCTGATGGACTGCCTGAACGCCTACCGTGTTCTGTGCGGTGATCGCGGTGACGGCGGTCATCGCGTGACCGCCCAGCATGGTGACGGTCTTGATATCGGCCTGGATTCCGGCGCCGCCGCCGGAATCCGAGCCGGCTATTATTAGGATTCTGGCGATCATCGGAGGTCGTCGGAAAAAGTGAAGTATAGGAAGTGTAGACGCTCGCACGGTTTCGTTGCGGGGCTGTTTGGGGCTACGGAGCGGGGTTTGGCGAGGTTGGCGGTCATATGGTTGGCTATGTCATAACCGGTAGGATGTAGGACAGCGGGTATGCTCTCCTCTCACCACCCCGGCGTAGGCCGGGGCCCAGTTGGGGGACGTTGCTAACCGCGGACTGCGTTCCGTTACTCCGACCTTTCCAACTGGGCCCCGGCCTTCGCCGGGGTGGCGGTAAGGAGCGAGGTGGCGTTTACTCGAACCGCGCCTAGTGCCGCCTGCCCGCTGCCGGCTTTTGCGGCGGTGCCTCGCCCAGCCTTGTCGGGCGATCCAACAATTCGCCACCGCAGTTGGGACACCGCTCGTCGAGTGCGTCGGCGCACTCCGCGCAGAAGGTGCATTCGAACGAGCAGATGAACGCGCCGGGTGCATCGGCGGGCAAGTCGGCGGTGCAGCGTTCGCAGGCGGGACGCATCTCCAGCATCAGGCGGCGGCCTTCCGGACGGCGTCGCAGATCCGGTCGACGACCTGTTCGACCTGGGCGAGATCGTCGCCCTCCGCCATCACGCGGATCACCGGTTCGGTGCCGGACGGGCGGATGACGAGCCGTCCCTTCCCGGCGAGTTCGGCCTCCGCCTCGGCAATTACTGCCTTCACCGCGTCGTGGTCGAGCGGCTTGCCGCCGGCGAAGCGGACGTTCTTGAGCAGCTGCGGCAGGGGCTCGAAGCGGTGGAGCACTTCGCTGGCGGGGGCGCCCGAGCGCTTGACCTCGGCGAGGATCTGCAACGCCGCGACGAGGCCGTCGCCGGTCGTCGCGTAATCGGACAGGATGATGTGGCCCGACTGTTCGCCGCCGACATTATAGCCGCTTGAGCGCATCTTCTCGAGCACGTGGCGGTCGCCGACCGCGGTGCGGACGAGGCCCAGCCCTTGCGCGGCGAGATGGCGTTCGAGGCCGAGGTTGGACATCACCGTCGCGACCAGCCCCCCGCCCGCGAGCCGCCCCTGGCGCGCCCAGCTGGCGGCGATCGTCGCCATCAGCTGGTCACCGTCGACGATCGTGCCGGTCTCGTCGACGACGATCAGGCGGTCCGCGTCGCCGTCGAGCGCGATGCCGATGTCCGCGCCGCTGGCGACCACCGTCTCGGCGAGCGCCTGCGGGGCAGTCGAGCCGACGCCGTCGTTGATATTGGTGCCGTTGGGCGAGACTCCGATCGCGACCACGTCCGCGCCGAGTTCCCACAAGGCCGACGGTGCGACCCTGTAGGCGGCGCCGTTCGCGCAATCGAGCACCACACGCATGCCGTCGAGGCGGAGATTTTCGGGGAAGGTCGACTTGGCGAAATGGATGTAGCGGCCCTGCGCATCCTCGATCCGGCGCGCGCGGCCGATCTGGTCGGAGGGGACGAGCGGGATGTCGCCGTCGATCAGTGCCTCGATCGCCGCCTCGGCCTCGTCCGACAGCTTGTAGCCATCGGGGCCGAACAGCTTGATGCCGTTATCCGCGTACGGGTTGTGGCTGGCGGAGATCATCACGCCGATGTCCGCGCGCATCGACTGGGTCAGCATCGCGACGGCGGGCGTTGGCATCGGCCCGACCATGACGACGTCCATGCCGACGCTGGTGAAGCCCGCGACCAACGCCGATTCGAGCATGTAGCCCGACAGCCGCGTGTCCTTGCCGATGACGACGCGGTGGCGGTGATCGCCGCGCTGGAAATACGCGCCGGCCGCCATGCCGACCTTCATCGCCATCTGCGCGGTCATCGGCGAGACGTTGGTGGCGCCACGAATGCCATCGGTGCCGAAGTATTTTCTTGCCATCGCGTCCGCTTTCCGTCCCGTATCGGTGTCCGATCCGTTTGATAGCGCGGTACATCACGAAGGGCGAGCATGTCGCAGACTACACGGATACTTGCCGCCCTGATCGGCGGCATCGCGATCGGCATCGCCGCGGCGGCCTGGTCGCCGGCGAATGCGATCGCAGCGACGGCGGTGGCCCAGCCGATCGGCTCGGCATGGCTGCACGGGTTGCAGATGGTGATCGTGCCGCTGGTCGTCGGGCTGCTCGTGACCGGGATCGGCGCGACCACCGAGGCGGCGCGCGCCGGGCGGATCACGGTGCGCGCAATGGTGATGATCGTCGTCATCCTGTGGAGCACGACGATCATGTCCGCGCTGGTCACGCCGCTGATTCTCGACGCGTTCCCGCTGCCTGCCGGGCTCGCCACTGCACTGCGTGCCGCATTGACCGGCGCCGCGCCGGTCGGGCCGGTGCCGGGGATCGGCGCGTTCTTCGACACGATCGTACCGACCAACATCGTCGCGGCCGCCTCCAGCGATTCGTTCCTGCCGCTCACCGTCTTCGCGCTGACCTTCGCGTTTGCCGTGACGAAACTGCCCGACGATCGCCGCCGCGTGCTGACCGGGTTCTTCCAGGCGGTGGTCGACGCGCTGTTGATCATCATCAAGTGGGTGCTGAAGCTGGCGCCGATCGGCATCTTCGCGCTCGCCTATGGGGTCGGCGCACGGACCGGGACGGCGGCGTTCGGCGCGCTTCTGCACTATATCGTCTGCGTCTCGGCGATCGGGTTCATCGTCCTGCTGTCCGCCTATCCGATCGGGATGATCGGCGGGCGGGTCGGCTTCGGCCGGTTCGCGCGTGCGGTCGCGCCGGCGCAGGCGGTGGCGATCAGCACGCAATCGTCGCTCGCCTCGCTGCCGGCGATGTTGAAGGCCTCGACCGATCTCGGTGCGTCGCCCGCCACCGCCGGGATCGTCCTGCCGCTGTCGGTCGCGGTGTTCCGCGCGACCAGCCCGGCGATGAACCTCGCGGTCGCGCTGTACGTCGCGCACTGGCTGGGGCTGCCGATCGGGCCGGGGCAGATGGCGGCGGGCGTGGCGACCGCGGCGATCACGACGATGGGGTCGATCTCGTTGCCCGGCACGATCAGCTTCGTCGCGTCGGTCGCGCCCGTTGCGCTGGCGATGGGCATCCCGCTCGAGGTGCTGGGTCTGCTCATCGCGGTGGAGACCATACCCGACCTGTTTCGGACCGTCGGGAACGTGACGATGGACACCGCCGTTACCATCTCCGTCGCAGCGCGGTCCGATCACGGGAACGGCGCTCAGGAGATTCCGCATGAAGTATCGCACGCTCGGCCCTGATTTCGAGGTTTCCGCGCTGGGTCTCGGTTGCATGCCGATGGCCGGCATCGGCAAGGGCATGTACGGCGAGGCGAACGCCGACGAGAGCATCGCCACGATCCACCGTGCGATCGAGCTCGGCGTGACGCTGTTCGACACCGCCGAGATCTATGGCCCGCTGGTCAACGAGGAGCTGGTCGGCAAGGCGATCCGGGGCAAGCGCGACGGCGTCGTGATCGCGACCAAGTTCGGCTTCCGCTATGACGAGAACGGGATGACGGGGGTCGATTCCACACCGGCCAATGTACGGCGGGCGTGCGAGGGATCGCTGAAGCGGATGGGGGTCGAGACGATCGACCTGCTGTACCAGCATCGTGTCGATCCGGGCGTGCCGATCGAAGATACCGTCGGCGCGATGGCGGACCTCGTTCGCGAGGGCAAGGTGCGGCATCTCGGGCTGTCGGAGGCTGGGCTCGACACAATCCGGCGGGCGGCGGCGACGCATCCGATCGCGGCTTTGCAGAGTGAGTATTCGCTGTGGGAGCGCGATGTCGAGGACGCGATCCTGCCGTTGTGCCGCGAGCTGGGGATCGGGTTCGTGCCGTATTCGCCGTTGGGGCGGGGCTTCCTGACGGGGCAGATCACCGCGCGGTCGGATCTGCCCGAGGGCGATTACCGGCGGAATGACCCGCGCTATTCGGAAGAGAATTTCGCCAAGAACATGGAGATGGTCGCGGTGGTGAAGTCGATTGCCGATGCGCATGGCGCTTCGCCGGCGCAGGTGGCGCTTGCGTGGTTGCTGGCGCAGGGCGACGACATCGTGCCGATCCCGGGATCGAAGCGCCGGGTTACGCTGGAGGACAGCATGAAGGCGGCGGACGTTGCGTTGTCGGCGGACGATCTGGCGAAGCTCGATGCGGCCGCGCCGCGGGGTGGAACGGCTGGACCGCGCTATGGCGAAAAGGCGTTGTCGATGACGCGGATCTAACGTCTCCCTTCCCGCCTGCGGGAGGGGTCGGGGGAGGGGCGTGCCTCATACACCGGACGCCAGTACGTACGTCGCGCCCTCCCCTAACCCCTCCCGCAAGCGGGAGGGGGATTTCTGCGTCAGCCTCGTGGTATCTGTTCGCCGCGCGTGTCGAGCCCAGCCGCGTCCGGCTCGGCCAGCGTGTTCTGCCCCGCCATCGCGTGATCCACCGCACCCATCTGGTCGAGATGCATCAGCTTGGTCACGAACGGCGCGAGCACCAGCACGACCACGCCGACGCCGATCGCGAACCAGCCGATCCGACCGTACACTTCGAGCACCCGCCCGACGCCAGCCCCCTCGCCGCCGGTCGCCTGCGCGATCAGCCCGGCGAGGAAATTGCCGCCCGCGGTCGCGAGGAACCACGTGCCCATCATCAGCCCGGTCATGCTCGGCACCGACAGCCGCGTCATCGACGACAGGCCGATCGGCGAGAAGCAGAGCTCGGCCATCGAGTGCAGCATGTAGAGCAGCACGACGAAAATCGCCGGGGTCAGGCCCTGTGCCGGCGCGCCGAGCGTCAGCGCGAAGAAGCCTGCGCCAACCAGGATCAGGCCGATGCCGAACTTGAACAGTGCGCTCGGCTCGCGCCCGGCCTTGCCGAGCCTGGTCCAGAGTGCCGCGAACACCGGCGCCAGCGTGATGATGAAGAACGGATTGACCGACTGGAACACCGACGCGGGGATAGCCCAGCCGAACACGACGCGGTCGACCGACTGGTCGGTGTAGACGTTGAGCGACGACCCGGTCTGCTCGAACAGCGCCCAGAACAGCGGCGCCAGCGCGATCAGGAACAGCGCGGCGAAGATCCGGTCGCGGTCGACGCGCGGCAGCTTCGCGACCGCGGTCCACAGGATGTAGCCGACGGTGACGAGCGACGCGACGATCAGCGCGGTACCGACCACGCCCTGGCTGCGCACCAGCCACCACGAGACGGCGACGCCGACGATCCCGCCGAGATAGATCAGCCATTCGATCGACAGCCCGGCGACCGGCTTCGACGCGAGCACGGCGGCGTCGGGCGCTTCGCCGACACCGTGCAGCTCGCGCTGGAACAGGATGAACATGATCAGCCCGAGCGCCATGCCGATGCCTGCGGCGCCGAAACCGTACGACCAGCCGACCGTCTCGCCGAGGATGCCGACCGCGATCGGGCCGACGAACGCGCCGGTGTTGATCCCCATGTAGAAGATCGAGAACGCCCCATCGCGCCGCATGTCCTCGCGTGCGTAGAGCTTGCCGACGAGCACCGAGATGTTCGCCTTCAGGAAGCCGGTGCCGACGATGATGAAGGCGAGACCGAGATAGAAGCCGTTGAGTGCCGCGCCGTGCACGCCCTGCGGCGCCTCGACGATCGCCAGCAGCAGATGGCCGAGCGTGATGAAGATGCCGCCCGCGAGCACCGCTTTGCGCGGCCCCAGGAAGCGGTCGGACAGATAGCCGCCGATGATCGGCGTGATATACACCATCGAGGTATACGCGCCGTAGATCGCGTAGGACGGCTCATCGCCGAACAGGAAATGCTTGGTGAGATACAGCACCAGGATCGCGCGCATGCCGTAGAACGAGAACCGCTCCCACATCTCGACGAAGAACAGCATGAACAGTCCGCGCGGGTGCCCGAAAAACGTCTTCGCATCGGCAGGAACGCCGCCGGTTCGGATTGCGCTGGCCATGTGGTGGTGATGCTCCGTGTGTGCGCCGCTGACGGGCGCTCGATCGCGCGCAACTTAACGACAAAGCCCGGACTGTAAATATCACACATCAGGGCCTATCTGCGAGGCTATGCTCAACGATCGCTCCACGCCGCTCTCGCTGCTCGCCACCCGCCGCTCGGGCAAGCCGCGCGATCTGATCGCGCCCGGCCCCGATTCCTACCAGCTGGCGACGATCCTCGAGATCGCGGCGCGGACGCCCGATCACGGCAAGCTTGCGCCGTGGCGGTTCGTGGTGGTCGGCGACGAGCACCGCGCCGCTCTGTCGACGTTGATCACGGATGCGTATCTGGCGGAGCGGCCTTCGGCGTCGCGGACCGAACTCGAGTCGCTCGACCAGTTCGCGCACCAGGCGCCGACCCTGGTGGTCGTGCTGTCGTCGCCGAAGGAGAGCAAGATTCCGGTGTGGGAGCAGGAGCTTTCGGCGGGGGCTGCGTGCATGAACCTGCTTCACGCAGTGCATGCGGAGGGGTTTGCGGGCGGCTGGCTGACCGGGTGGCCGGCCTATTCGAACGTGGTGCGCGATGCATTTGGCTCGGCGGCGGAGCGGATCGCCGGGTTCATGTTCATCGGCACGCCGTCGCGCGCGCTCGACGAACGGCCTCGCCCCGATATGGCACGGCTCGTAAGCCATTGGGGCTCGTAAGGCTCGACTTTGGAGCTAATTGCTGTATTAGAACAGCATGACAGCGCTCAGCAGCGACGACAGCCCCGTATATATCCGCCTCCGCAGCACGATCGCCGCGGGGATTTTGCGAGGTGACTATCGTGCGGGCGACCAGTTGCCGTCGGTGCGCGCGTTTGCCGCCGAGCAGGGTGCGAACCCGCTGACGGTCGCCAAGGCGTATCAGAGCTTCCAGGACGATGGCTATGTCGAGGTCCGGCGTGGCGTCGGGATGTTCGTGATGCCGGGTGCGGCGGAGGCACTCCGGGTGGCTGAGCGCGAGAATTTCGTGACGACGCAGTGGCCGCGGATCTTGGGGCATATCGATCTGCTGGGGTTGGATGCGCATGATCTGCTGGAGCGTGAGCGGGCTTAAGCGGCCGTTCGTCCTGCTTTCCCAACTCCTCCTACGTCCTGCCCCCCTCCCGTTCGTCCTGAGTAGTCATCGAGTAGTGGCGAAGCCGCGTATCGAGAGGACGTATCGAAGGACAGGTTGGCGCGCGGAACCCATGCTTCGATACGCGCCCTCGATACGCTGCTTACGCAGCTACTCGGACGCTACTCAGCACGAACGGAAGTGGGGTTGAACTTCAGAACAAGCCGAGCGCGGCGACATCCTCGACGCTCAGGTCTATCCCGAACAACAGGCTCATGCGGATACGGTACACGCGCGGGTCGGTGATCTCGCCGACCGTCGTATCGGTGCCAGAACGCCGGCGGTAGTTGCGGCCGATCAGCGACGCGAAGCCGTTCGGCAGGACGATACTGGCGATCGGGGTGTGGGTGAAGCGGCTGGCGGGGGCCGTCGAGGTCCAGTGGTTCGACAGCGCGAGGTCCGCGTCGAACACTTGCGCGAGCGTGAAGCTGTATTGCGGCTGGAATCCCTCGCCCGATCCGCGGCCGTCCGTTGTCATCGGGTCGCCGTTACGGAGGAGCATCCAGCCTTGCTCGGTCGCTTCCAGCCGGAAGCGCGCGCCGTCAGGGGCGGTCGCTTCGGCGCCATCGGCGAGTGGGAGGACGGGCGTGTAGCTGCCGCCGAAACCGGTGTCGGCGATCCAGTCCTGGCCGTCGATCGTCACCAGCGCGAAGGTGTGCGTCTGCGGTGGCGGCAGGTCGGTCGCGGCGTACCAGACGCGCGCGAGCAGCGGGCGGGCGGTGAAGCCGAGCTCGGCCAGCGCGTCGAGGAACAGGCGGTTGTGCTCGAAGCAATAACCGCCGCGGCGTGCGGTGACGAGCTTGGCGAACACCGATGTGCTGTCGATCGCGATGCCGCGGCCGAGGACGACGTCGAGATCCTCGAACGGGATGGAGAGCCGGTGCGCGTGTTGCAGGCGACCGAGGCCGATCGAGTCGAGCGTGGGCCGCGCGGGCATCGCGACACGGAGGAGATAGGCGTCGAGGTCGAACATCGGTCGGGCTTTCAGAGATTTTGTGTTTCCCCATACCGTCCGTTGGGCGGGGGCGTCGAGTGGTGGGCCGCTAGAGTGGGCGCCCCCTCCCCCGTTCGTGCTGAGCGCAGTCGAAGCACCTGCGCGTTGGGCATGCCCTTCGACTACGCTCAGGGCGAACGGGAAAAGGGGCACCATCCCTGCTTGCTCCGTCACCCCGGGCTTGTTCCGGGGACCACCGTTCCGCATTCTCAATGCGCTCTGATCTGCGGAACGGTGGATGCCGGAACGAGCCCGGCATGACGGCGTGGTTTGGGGCTATCGCGACCGGAGGCGGCCCTCACGCCCCCCAGGCGGGGGAGGATCGAGGATAGCGTTACAGATACCGCCCGCCCGCCCGCCCCACTCCGTGATAACAGATATCGCTTTCCCACACGTTACCACCCCGGCGGAGGCCGGGGCCCAATTGGAACGTCGGATGTAACTGGGCACCGCGCAGATCACGACCGTCCCCCAATTGGGCCCCGGCCTCCGCCGGGGTGGATGCCGTCGCCGGGGTGTGCGCGCGTGTGCGGACGGCAGGACCGTCCGTCAGCCTTTGCTCGGACGACGGACGCTCTTCACGGCCTCGCTTATGCCGCGAAGAGTTCCGGCTCGATCGAGTACAAGACGGCTGCGCTCGCATTGGCGGCCGCGTTGAGGCCCATCGCCTCCGGGACGATCTGATCGAGGTAGAAGCGCACGGCTGCCGTCTTCATCCGGCCGAAATCGTCGCTGCCGGCCACCCCGCCCTGCCGCTCCATCAGCCAGCCGCAGGTCGCGACCGACAGCATGGTGAGGAACGGGTAGCTTGCCGCCAGCTTGTCGTCGGCGTCCGCGGTGGCGAGTTTGCGCCCGATCGCTTCGCAGGCGTCGACCAACGCCAAAAGTCGCTCGTTCTTCGCTTCCGCACGGATGTCGGCGATCAGCGTGGCGAACGCGCCGCCATTGTCGAGGCCGAGTTTCCGCCCGACCAGATCCGCCGCCTGGATGCCGTTGGTGCCCTCGTAGATCGGCGTGATGCGGGCATCGCGGAAATACTGCGCGGCGCCGGTCTCCTCGACATAGCCCATGCCGCCGTGGACCTGGATGCCGAGCGACGCGACCTCGTTGCCGAGATCGGTGCCGTGCGCCTTGGCGAGCGGTGTGACGAGTTCGAGGCGGTTGCGCGCGGCGTGGTCGCCGAGATTGGCACGATCGACCTGCCCTGCCGCGTAATAGACGAGCGCGCGCGCCGCCTGCGTCTGCGCCTTCATCCGCATCAGCATGCGGCGGACGTCGGGATGCTCGACGATCTTGACCGACTCCTTGTTCGGCGAGCCGGCGCGCGCCGACTGGACGCGGTCGAGCGCGTAGGCGACGGCGCCCTGCGTCGCGCCCTCGGCGACCTGGACGCCCTGGAGGCCGACGTTCAACCGCGCGTTGTTCATCATCGTGAACATCGCGCGGATGCCGCCGAGCTCCGCGCCGATCAGTTCGCCGATGCAGTCGTCGTTGTCGCCGAAGCTCAGCACGCAGGTGGGCGAGGCGTGGAGGCCCATCTTGTGCTCGATCGAAACGACGCGGACGTCGTTGAAGTCGCCCGGCGTGCCATCTTCCTGAAGGCGGAATTTGGGGACGAGGAACAGCGAGATGCCCTTCGTACCAGCGGGGGCGCCGGGGGTCCGAGCGAGGACGAGGTGGACGATGTTCGGCGCCATGTCGTGATCGCCGAACGAGATGTAGATCTTGGTGCCCTTGATGCTCCATTTGCCGTCGCCCAGCGGCGTGGCGGTCGCGCGCAATGCGCCGACGTCGGAGCCGGCCTGCGGCTCGGTCAGGTTCATCGTACCGGTCCATTCTCCGGTCGCGAGATGCGGCAAATACAGCGCCTGCTGCTCGGGGCTGCCGTGATGCTGGAGCGCCTCGATCGCGCCGACGGTCAGCGTCGGGCAGAGCGCGAAGCCCATGTTGGCCGAGCCCAATGTGTCGAGCACCGCGGTCTGGATCGCGAACGGCAGGCCCTGCCCGCCCCATTCTTCCTCGACGCCGATTCCGCCCCAGCCGCCCTCGACATAATCCCTGTACGCCTGCGCGAAGCCGTCGGGCATGACCACGCCGTCGGGGGTCCACTTTGCGCCGACGGTGTCGCCGGTGCGGTTGAGCGGGGCCCATTCGCCCGAGGCCAATTGCCCCACGCCTTCGAGGACCGCGTCGACGACGTCGTCGCTGGCGGCGGCATAGCGTTCGGTCGCGGCGATCTCGCCGATCCGCACGACATGATCGAGCACGAAACGCTGTTCGGTGGTTGCTGGAGTGAAGGCCATCGCATCCTCTTATCGCTACGGTTTGGACCCGCTATACGCCTGTGGAATGACCCGTCCACACCCTCGGATTTTACCCTACGGCACGGCCGCGATCGCCGAAGCCGCCGCACTGATTCGCGCAGGGTGCATCGTCGCCGTGCCGACCGAGACGGTGTACGGGCTCGCGGCGGACGCGACCAATGCGGAGGCGGTGGCGCGAATTTATGTCGCCAAGGGCCGCCCGAGTTTCAATCCGCTGATCGTGCATGTGGCGGACCTGGCGGCGGCGGAGCGGATCGCGGTGTTCGATGCGGAGGCTCGGGCGCTGGCCGAGGCGTTTTGGCCGGGGCCTTTGACTCTGGTGTTGCCGGTAAGGGGGGATTCGGGGATCGCTTCGCTGGTGACGGCGGGGTTGGATACGATCGCGATCCGGGTGCCGCGACATCGGGCTATGCAGGGGTTGATCGCCGCATCGGGGAAGCCGTTGGCAGCGCCTTCGGCCAATGCGAGCGGGGGGATCAGTCCGACTAGCGCCGCGCATGTCGCGGGGAGTCTGGGGGGGAACGTGCCGTTGATCCTCGACGATGGGGCTACCGAGGCGGGGTTGGAGTCGACGATCGTGGCGGGGCGGACGGTGCTGCGGCCGGGGCCGGTGACTGCGGAGGCTATCCGGCAGTACTTCGAGCCCCCCCCCGGCGGAGGCCGGGGCCCAATTGGAACGTCGGATGTAACCGGGCACGACCTGCGTCATGACCGTCTCCCAATTGGGCCCCGGCCTTCGCCGGGGGGGATTGGGAGTGGGGTGACGGCGCCGGGGCAGCTAGAGAGCCATTATGCGCCGAGCAAGCCGCTCCGGTGAATGCGACCGAGGCAGGTTCAGACGAGTGGCTAATCGGGTTTGGTGATATGGCTGGCGACGTGTCGCTTTCAGCATCTGGCAACTTGCTCGAAGCAGCCGCGAAACTGTTCGACCTGCTCCATGCAGCGGACGCAAACGATCGCTCAAAGATCGCGATCGCGTCGATCCCATTCGACGGCATCGGCGAAGCGATCAACGACCGCCTTCGCCGTGCTGCACACCGCTAAATAAGAGTAATTCACGCGAAGGCGCAAAGGCGCGAAGAGATTTTCAATCTTTCCATAGGCCGGAACGGCATATCGGATTTCATCATCTTTGCGCCATCGCGCCTTCGCGTGAACCCATTCTGTCTTAAGCGTTCACTGCCGCCTTCGACCGCGCCGCAAAGCTCTTGCGCAGCTTCTGCAGCTTCGGCGGGATCACCGCCATGCAATACGGGTTCGAGCGGCCCGACGTTTCCCAGTAATCCTGGTGATAGCCCTCGGCCTCGTACCACGTGTCCATCGGCTCGATCGTCGTGACGATAGGCTTCGGCGAGTCCGCCTGAGCCCGCTCCAACGCCGCCTCCATCTCGGCCTTCTGCGCATCGTCCGCCGGGAACATCGCCGAGCGGTACTGGGTCCCGACGTCGTTGCCCTGCCGGTTCAGCGTCGTCGCATCGTGCGTCGCAAAAAAGATATCGAGCAGATCACCGAGCTTAAGCTGCTCCGGATCGAACCCGATGCGGATTGCCTCGGCATGGCCGGTGTCGCCGCCGCACACCTGTTTGTACGTCGGATCAGGGACATGCCCGCCGATATACCCGCTCTCGACCGACTCGACGCCGATCACGTCCTTGAACACAGCCTCGGTGCACCAGAAGCAGCCGCCGGCCAGCGTCACATAATCCGTCATAACGATCTCCTTTCTCCCAATGTAGGAAGTCGCTACCCCGCAACAAAGAGGAGACACATATGATCGATGGTCTGAAACTCGACGGCAAGGTGATGGTCACCGGAGGCGCCGGGTATATCGGCAGCCATGCCGTTCTGGCGCTGCTCGATGCCGGATATGAGGTCGTCGTGCTCGACAATCTCGTCACCGGGTTCGACTGGGCGGTCGATCCGCGTGCCGCGTTGGTCGAGGCGAACGTCGCCGACGATGCAAAGGTCCGCGCGGCGATCCGCGAGCATGACGTCAAGGCGATCATGCATTTCGCGGGCTCGGTCGTCGTCCCCGAATCGGTCAGCGATCCGCTCAAATATTACCGTAACAACACCGCCGCGAGCCGCGCGTTGATCGAGAGCGCGGTCGTCGAAGGCGTGCCCCACTTCATCTTCTCGTCGACCGCAGCGACCTATGGCACGCCCGAGAAGGTGCCTGTGGCCGAGGGCGATCCGACCGTGCCGATCAACCCCTACGGCATGTCGAAGCTGATGACCGAGGCGATGCTGCGCGACGTCGCGGCGGCACACCCGATGAACTACGCGGCACTCCGGTACTTCAACGTCGCCGGCGCCGATCCGCAGGGGCGCAGCGGCCAGTCGACGGTCGGCGCGACGCACCTGATCAAGATCGCGGTCGAGGCCGCGACCGGCAAGCGCGGTCATGTCGGCGTCTACGGGACCGACTTCGCCACGCCAGACGGCACCGGTGTGCGCGATTACATCCACGTCACCGACCTCGCCGCCGCGCATGTCGCCGCGCTGGAAGTCCTGGTCGCGGACCCTGCCAAGAGCCACACGCTCAACGCGGGCTATGGCAAGGGCTTCTCGGTGCTCGAAGTGCTCGACGCGGTCGACAAGGTTACCAACCGAACGATCGAGCGTCGCCTGGAAGGACGTCGCGCAGGCGATCCGGCAATGCTGATCTCCGACAATCGCGCGATCCTCGAGACGCTCGACTGGACGCCGCGCCACGCCGATCTCGACGGCATCGTCCGCGACGCGCTGGCATGGGAGCGCGCGCTGGCCGAGAAGGGTCGCTAGGACGCGGACGGATCGGGGGGCGGATCGGCGGGCGGGGTGCCGAACGCGTGGCGTTCCCCGCCGATCGCGCGACGGGCGCGGGCGGTGGCCAGCCACCAAGCGAGCGCCCAGAGCGTGCCGAAGCTCCATCCGGCCAGCACGTCGCTCGGCCAGTGGACGCCGAGATACACGCGGCTGCAGCCGATCGCGCCGACCAGCAGGATCGCGACGATCAGCAGATAGCGCCGCGTCGCGCGGTGTTCGGTCACCTGCGACGCGAGCCCGGCGAGCGTGAGATACACGATCGCGCTGTTCGCCGAATGCCCGCTCGGGAAGCTCATGTTCGAGACGGTGACGAGGTGCTCGACGATGTCGGGGCGCGGGCGGTTGACCTGCGCCTTGACGAAATCGACGATCAGCCCGCCGGTAATGCTCGCGGCCAGCGTCGCCAGTGCGGTCAGCCATAGCCGCTGAACGATCAGCAGACCCGTGACGACGACCACCACGATCGTCAGCACGATGCCGCCGCCGAGCGCGGTGACGTCGATCGCGACGTTCGGCAGCCAGGACGGCCCGTGCCAGGCGCGCAGGCCGAGGATAATCGCGCGATCGAAGGCGAACGGCCAATGATCGACCGCGAGACCGACCAGCAGGATGAAGATGATGCCGACGGCCGCGACCGATGCGCCCGCGAGAATCGCCGGGACGTGCCGCCGCCTGCTCGGCGCAACGCCCGAGGCATCGATGGTGGGTCCGCCGGGGCTCGAACCCGGGACCTCTCGATTAAAAGTCGCTTGCTCTACCAACTGAGCTACGGACCCCCGCCATCGTGGACCGCGCACCTAATCGCGTGGCCGCTTTCGGTCAACCGATTGCGCCAATTGCCGTATCGTTCTGCCGCTCAGCGGATCACGCCATTGCGGGATCAGGCTGGCGAGCGGGCCGAGGACGAAGCTGCGCGTGCGGAACGCGGCGTGGGGAACGATGAGCCCGCGTGACGACCACGCGCCCCCCGACCAGAGAATGATGTCGAGGTCGAGCACGCGGCTGCCCCAGCGGCGGCCAGGGCGGCGGCCGAACGCGCGCTCGATCCGTTTGAGGCGGACGAGCAGCGCGGCGGGGTCCTCCCGCGTCTCGATCAGCGCGGCGGCGTTGGCGTAGCGGCGGTTCGAGGGGCCTAATGGTGCGCTGGCAACGGTCGGCGACCGTGCGACGACAGTGCCGAGCGTGTCGAGCGCGGCGGCGATCTCGCGCTCGGGGCTCCCGTGACGGCCACGTCGGTTGGAGCCGAGCGCGATCGCATAGGTGGTTGCGGCCTGTGCGATCGGCGGGAGCGGGGTTGCAGGCGACATTTGGTCCGCCTAGCGCAATCCCATGGATTCCACACCTTACACCACCGAGCTTCCCGAAACCGTCGAAGAGACCGGCGAAGTCGACGTCACGACGGTCTTCGCGCCCGTCTCCGCGCTGCCCGAGACCGAGCCGCCGCATGACTGCCCGCTCTGCCCTCGCCTCGTCGGCGTGCGCGAGCAGTTGCGGACCGAGTTCCCAACCTGGTGGAACGCGCCCGTCCCTGCGTTCGGCGATCCGGCGGCGTGGCTCGGCATCATTGGCCTGGCACCGGGGAAGCATGGCGCGAACAGGACCGGCCGCGCGTTCACTGGGGATTATGCGGGGCAGTTCCTGTACGAGACGCTTGGGCGGTTCGGGCTTGCGACCGGAACGTATGGTGCGAAGGCCGAGGACGGGCTGGCGCTGGACGGCGCGATCATCCTCAACGCGGTGAAGTGCCTGCCGCCCGAGAACAAGCCGACGCCGGAGGAAATCCGCACCTGCCGGCCGTTCCTCGAGACGCAGGCGGATGCGGTGCCAAGCGCGCGCGTTTTCGTGGCGCTGGGGCATATCGCGCATCAGTCGGCGGTGAAGATGCTGGGTGGGCGGTTGCCCAAGGCGCGGTTCGCACACGGCGCGGAGCATGTGATGCCCGATGGTCGCATCCTGATCGATAGCTTCCATTGCTCGCGGTACAACGTGAATACGGGCGTGCTGACCGCGGAGATGTTCGACGCGGTGTTCAAGCGGGCGCTGGAGTTGCGCGGGACTGTCTGAGTACGCGTTACCCCGACACGTTCAGTGCCTTTCGCACTAGAAAAGACGCACCTCCCCGGCGGAGGCCGGGGTCCAGTTGGTGAGGCCGTAGTAATGGAGCGCAGCGGCTAATTAGCGGCGCTTCCCACCTGGGCCCCGGCCTCCGCCGGGGAGGTGCGCAACGGTGGGCTCCTGGGGAACTCGGGGGATTGGGCGTTACTCGATCACCCAGGGCTCGCCGGCTTCGGGTGTGCGGAAGCGGTTCGCGGGGATGTGTTCGCGGATCAGCGCCGCGCGGAGATGCTCGGGTGGTTCGTTGATACCCTCCGACGTCAGCTCGAACGTGCCCCAGTGGACGCCGATCGCGTACGCCGCGCCGAGCTGATCGAACGCGGTCACCGCCTGGTCCGGGCCGATGTGGTTGTCGGTCTCGTGTCCTGCGAAATGATACGCGCCGATCGGCAGGATCGCGAGGCGGACCGGGCCGGCGGCGCGCGCTTCGGGTGCCCAGCGCATATCGCCCGGCCCGGTGTCGCCCGCGAAATACAGGTTCCCACCGGGTAGCGTCACGGTGAAGCCAGCCCAGAGCGTCTTGTCGCGGTCGCCGGGGTCGTATTCGCTCCAGTGATGCGCGCGGTCGACGATCACGTCGATGCCGGGACGTAGCGTCACGCGCCCGCCCCAGTCGCGCGCGACCGCGTGGACGCCGCTGCGCGCGAATATCTGGTCGTTGCCGAGGCCGGTCACGATCAGTGGTTTATCGCGGTGCCAGAGCCGTCGCATCGCACGCATGTCGAGGTGGTCGCGGTGGTCGTGGCTGAGCAGGATCAGGTCGATCTTCGGCAGGTCCGCGAGACGCACGCCGGGTTCGCGGACGCGCTTCACGCCGACGAACTGGACAGGGGACGATCGTTCGAGCCACATCGGATCGGTCAGGATGTTGAGCCCCTGGGTCTGCACCAGCACGGTCGAATGGCCGATCCAGGTGACGCGCATCGTCTGGCCCTCGACCCGCGCCGGGGGCCGCGTCGGGGTTACGGGGACTTCTGGCCAGCTTCGGTAGGGGGGCTTTACGAGATTGCGGAGCAGCGCGACCGGGCCCTGCTTCTGCTCCCCGGTGCTGCCCTGCACGCCGTCGGGGTTGAAGAAGCGCGTTCCGTTGAAGTGATCGCTCGGCGGCATAGTCTTCACGGACGGCGTCGCGCAGCCGGCGAGGAGCGCGAGAGCGAGCAGTATCGAGCGAGGACGGATCATGGCGCGCTGACGACTATGTCACGCGATCATCAGCGTCCAGTCACGCGCGCAGGGCCAGAGCGACGAGCATGGACGATGATTTCGAAGTGCGCGGGCTGCATGAGCAACTGTCGGAAGAGCGCGCGACCAAGGGTGAGGCGTTCGACCAGCGGATCGCGCTGTTCACTGCGGTGCTGGCAACGCTGGCGGCGGTGACCAGCTTCCTCGGCGGGCATACGCAGAACGAGGCGTTGCTTCACAAGAACGAGGCGGTGCTGATCAAGGCGCAGGCGTCGGATGCGTGGGGCTATTACCAGGCGGAGGACCTGAAGCGGCATATCGCGCAGATGGAGGTCGATCTTGCGCCGCCTGGGTTCGGCGCCACGCAGATGGCGACGCACCGGGCGGATATCGCGCGGTACAAGGCGCGGGGGACGGCGTTGAAGCGGGAGGCGGAGACGCTCGATCGGCGCTCGGTGGCGGCGGATGGAGAGTCGGACGAAGCGCTGCGGCCGCATACGAAGCTGGCGCTGGCGGTGACCGCGATCCAGGTGGCGATCGCGCTGGCGTCGATTACAGCGCTGACCGGGCGGCGGTGGTTGCTGTGGGTTGCGGGGGCGGCTGCGCTGGTGGGGGCGTTGCTGGCTGGGCTGGCGTGGTTCTGATCCCTTGATCCTGCCCCTTGCGGGGGAGGATTAAGTCGTCAGATGTCTTGGACCAGGCGGCCATACAGGTCCGGGCGGCGGTCGCGGAAGAAGCCGAACGCGGCGCGGTGGCGCTTGACGATGTCGAGGTCGATCGTCGCGGTGATCACGCCCTCGTCGTCGCGGCCTAGCTCCGCCAGGATGTCGCCGCGCTCGTCGGCGATGAAGCTGGTGCCGTAGAAGGTCTGGCCGTGCTCGACGCCGACGCGGTTGGCGGCCACGATCGGGACGACGTTGCTGACCGCGTGGCCGACCATGGCGCGGCGCCACAGTCGCGCGGTGTCGAGCGACGTGTCGTGCGGCTCGCTGCCGATCGCGGTCGGGTAGAACAGGATTTCCGCGCCCATCAGCATCATCGCGCGCGCCGTCTCCGGGTACCACTGGTCCCAGCAGACGCCGACGCCGAGCGTCGTCCGCCCGGCCTCCGACGCATGCGGCCAGACCTTGAAGCCGGTGTTGCCGGGGCGGAAGTAGAACTTCTCCTCGTAGCCGGGGCCGTCGGGGATGTGGCTCTTGCGGTAGACGCCCTGCACGTTGCCGTCGGGGCCGATCATCGCGAGGCTGTTGTAATGGTGCGGGCCGTCCGCCTCGAAGAAGCTGGTCGGGATGGTGACCTTGAGCGCCTCGGCGAGCGCCTGCATCGCGAGCACCGCCTTGTGCTCGCCGACCGGGGCGGCATTGGCGAAGAGGCCCTCGTCCTCGACGCGGCAGAAATACTCGCCTTCGAACAGTTCGGGGGGGAGGATGACCTGCGCACCTTTCGCGGCGGCCTCGTGGACGAGGCGCGACACGTTGGCGATGTTGCGGTCGATGTTGGGCGTGAAGCCCAGCTGCAGCGCGGCGACGGTGATCTCGGTCATGGCGGCGCATATAAGGGGGCACGGCGCGGAGTGCGAGCGTTTGGTCATCAGGCCCAGCCACAAAGCTGTTCCCCCGCGGAGGCGGGGGTCCAGGGTCTCGGGCGGCATCGTTTGTGATCCTGGGCCCCCGCCTTCGCGGGGGAACGAGTGGGACGATTGACACTCCCCTGCCCTGTCCGACATGCGACCGGAGATGATGACACCCAACCTCCCCGCAAGCTGGCAGTCGCTCCAAGTCGAGTTCGAGGCGCCGTACATGCGCGAGCTCGATGCGTTTCTGGAGGCCGAGCGGGCGGCGGGGGCGCGGATCTTCCCGGAGGATGCGGACCGGTTTCGGGCGTTGGAGCTGACGCCGCTCGATCAGGTCAGGTGCGTGATCCTGGGGCAGGATCCGTACCACGGCGAGGGGCAGGCGCATGGGCTGAGCTTCTCGGTGCGGAAGGGGGTGCGGACGCCGCCTAGCCTGGTGAATATCTACAAGGAGCTGGAGGCGGATCTGGGGATCCCGCGGGCACGCCACGGCATGCTGGATCATTGGGCCGCACAAGGCGTGCTGTTGCTCAACGCGGTGCTGAGCGTGCGGATGGGGGAGGCGGCGTCGCACCAGAAGCGCGGGTGGGAGCGGTTTACCGATGCGGTCATCGCGGCGGTCAACGCGCAGGACAAACCGGTCGTCTTCCTGCTGTGGGGGGCGTATGCGCAGAAGAAGGCGGCGTTCGTCGATGATGTGACCAAGGGTGGACGCCATCTGGTGATCCAGTCCGCGCACCCGTCGCCGCTGGCCGCGCGGACCGGGTTCTTCGGATCGCGGCCGTTCAGCCGGGCCAACGCCTTTCTCGAAACCAACGCGCGCCCTCCGATCGACTGGGCGCTGCCGGAGACCGACCGATGAGCGACGAATACACTTACGACGAAGCGACCGGCGAGTGGGTTGCGGGCGGTGCGGCGACCGCGATGGCGGCGGATGACGGCGTGGTCGTGGTGCGGGATTCGGTCGGCAATGTGCTCGCGGACGGCGACCAGGTGACGTTGATCAAGGACCTGACCGTGAAGGGCGCGGGGCAGACGCTCAAGCGCGGCACGCTGATCAAGTCGATCCGGCTGACCGGCGACGCGCAGGAGATCGACTGCCGGTACGAGGGGATCAAGGGGCTGGTGCTGCGCGCGGAGTTCGTTCGGAAGCGGTAGGTTGGGAGATGGCCGGCGCCAAAGGTCACGATAAAGTTACGCTCGGAAACGGCGCCGGCCGCGACCTTCATGGTCATCCTCACCTTCGTCTTCGGCGCGGATTCTTTCCGGATATTTCGGCGGGATCGTCGCCTTGGCCGCCGCAAGCTGCGCCTCGAAAGTCGGGCCGAGCGGTGAGGGATCGGGTGGCGCGGGACGGGGCTTGGCCACGGGTTCGGCGCGGATATCGGCGACTTCGAGCGCGGTCGCCAGCGCCTCGGGGGCCATCAGGCGGTGCGGTTCGGCGGGCATCGGCGGCGCGAGCGCGGCGAGCGTGGTCTCGACCGGCGGTACCGGGATGGGCGCCGGCGCCGGCGACTGGCCGGGGGTGCGATAGCGATCGGGTTGGTGCGCGCGCAGGAGGAACATCAGCAGGCGATCGTTGTAGCGGATGCGCTGGCCGACGCGGTTGCCGTCGCGGTCGAACACCGGCTCGGGCGATCCGTTGATCGCGCGGTCGAAGGCGAGATCGACCAGCCGCAGCGACGCGGTCTGCACCGCCGCATCCCACGCCGCCGCGAACGCTGCGCCATCGGCCGCGCGGCGCAGGCGGTAGCACGAGGTCGCCGACATGTTCACCTCGCGCGCGGCCTGCGTGACCGAGCCGGTATCCGCGAGCACGCCGATGAACGCCTGCTGCGTCGCGACCGTCCAGCCATCATGCCGTACCTTCCGGCGGACCGGCACCCAGTCGTACTCGGCGAGGTCGAAGTCCTCGACCGTCGGGAGATGCTCGGCCTCGATGATGGTCATCGCGGTGGTCCGTGCGGTTGGCTTGGGGGCGGCCGGTTCGAGAGCGGGGGCGATGTCGGGCATGACATCGCGGCGAGCGCGCGTGCGCGTGGGTCTGGTCATGCCGGGAGCGGATCAGGCGGGCGGCGTGTAGGACAGCGTTTGCGTGGGCTGTTGGACTTTTTGTGGGCGGAGGTGTGGCTCGAGGGCATCCTTCACGACAGCCGCGCATGATTGACATTGGACATAATACTGTCCATCTTCCACGCATGCAGACCGTGACCTATTCCGAAGCGCGCGAGAACCTGAAGTCCGTACTCGACAAGGTCGTAGCGGACCGGGCCCCCGTGATGATCACGCGCCAGCGTGGCGAGAATGTCGTGTTGATTTCGGCGAGCGAATGGGCCGGGATGGAAGAGACGCTCTATCTGTTGCGCTCGCCCGAGAACGCCGAACGGTTGCTGGAAGCGGTCCGCGGGTTCGAGGCCGACGATGCAGAAGCAGTTCCTTTTCCGTGAACGTAGCCTTCTGGCCGACGGCTTGGGAGGACTATCGTCACTGGCAGGATCACGACGCGAAACTGGTCGACAAGTTACACGCGCTGATCGAGGAATGCCGAGGCAATTCCTTCAAAGGTACGGGCAAGCCCGAACCGCTCGGCGGCAATCTGTCGGGCTGGTGGTCGCGCAGGATCAGCCACGAGCACCGACTCGTGTACCGCGTGACGGGAAGCGGCGATGCGCAGACGTTGCAGGTCGCGCAGTGCCGGTATCATTATTGATCCGCTTGTCGCGATCGCAGCGACGGCATAGGATCGAGATATGGCGCAGATCGATGTATCTCTTCCCGACGACCTGACGGCTTGGGCCGACAGGCAGGTCGCTGAAGGTCGCTATGAGAGCGTCGGCGCTTATGTCGTCGATCTCGTTGCGCGCGACCTAGATCATCTCAAGAGACTGGCGGCGTTGCAGGCTGCGGTCGACGAAGGCCGTGCATCGGGGGTGAGCGAGCGCGATCCGTTCGATTACCTCGACGATCTGCGCAATGGCGACAGTGGTTCGCTCGATGTGCTGGTCCGGTCCTGGGCTCAGGGCATCGGCAGTGGCCCTCCCGTCGACGGCAATTTCAATGCCGCAGATATAGCACGCCGCGGTGGCCAGTCTGGTGAGGCGGTTCGCAAGCACGGATGAAGATCCGTCGCCTCCCGCAGGCGATACGCGATGTCGACGACATATGGCTGTATATCGCACGGCACGATCCCGATGCGGCAACGCGACTGGTCGAGCGACTCGTGTCGAGTGTGGCTCGGTTAGCGGACTATCCCGAAAGTGGTCCGGCGCGGCCGGAGATCGGGACTGGCGCACGAAGCATCACGGTCGGCAATTATCTCGTGCTGTATCGCGTGGAGCGCGACAGCGTGGATATCGTGCGGGTCGTGCATGGTACCCGGGCACTGAATGTGCTGGCGCAGTAATCTGTAGCTTGAGATTTGAGCTGCCACGCCGATCGTGCGCGCAACGCATCGAAGGAAGATTTAGGCAATAGCCGACATCTTGTGGGTACAATGCCAGTATTAATTTCGAAAAAGATTCCGATATTGACGAGAATTTCTCTTAACAACCATAAGCTCTTATTACTCCTAGTTTTTTTCTTTACACAGTCGGCATAGCGCAGATTATTTCTCTATCTCGTAGCAATAGTAAAAACGAACGGTACTAAATTTTCTCAGCCGGAATAATACTCGCCAGTCTCAATTGTCAGCGACCTAAGAAAACAAGATATTGCACTAGGTTTCAATCGATAAATCATCAGGCGAGGGATATTATTTTGGCCAATAACGCGCAAATTCAATGCATTAATAAAACTGATCGCAGCAGTGCACACGATCGAATCACGAATGTCGGGGGCGCTACTCCTTCGCGCTGGAAAATGACGCAAACTGAGGCAATTGCGGCAATTGAAGGGGGAAGTTGGCAATTTTACGTCAGCGTAGGTGGATCGAGCGTATGGGTCATCGTAGCGGTTTCGGCGAGTGGTAACAAATACCTCAAAACGCAGAATGACGGTGAGCAACCGAATAACTTACTAAGCTTACCTGAATGTCCCTGAGGCAAGATGGACCGATAATCGACTTTTGATTACCGGTCCATTTGCTTACTCCGCTGGCAGGTAGATCTCGCTTCCTTTTTCACGGAATTTTTCGCTCATGTCGGCCATGCCTCTTTCCGCATCGGCATGGCTGCCCTTTGCGAAAATCGCTCGGTCCGTGTCGGTCTGGTCGACGTCTGCGGCTAGGAACGTATCCGCCGGCGCGTTCTGCTTTGCCGCAAAATCCCGCACCTCTTGCGTTATCTTCATCGAGCAGAATTTTGGGCCGCACATGCTGCAGAAATGGGCGGTCTTGGCGCCTTCGGCTGGGAGCGTCTGGTCGTGGTATTGTTCGGCGGTGTCGGGGTCGAGGGAGAGGTTGAACTGGTCTCTCCAGCGGAATTCGAACCTTGCGCGGCTGAGCGCGTCGTCGCGCATCTGGGCGGCGGGGTGGCCCTTCGCCAGGTCGGCGGCGTGGGCGGCTAGTTTGTAGGTTACGACGCCGACTTTCACGTCGTCGCGGTCGGGGAGGCCTAGATGCTCCTTCGGCGTGACGTAGCAGAGCATCGCGGTGCCGTACCAGCCGATCATCGCGGCGCCGATGCCGCTGGTGATGTGGTCGTAGCCGGGGGCTATGTCGGTGGTGAGTGGCCCTAGCGTGTAGAAGGGTGCTTCGCCGCAGACTTCGAGTTGCTTGTCCATGTTCTCCTTGATCTTGTGCATCGGCACGTGGCCGGGGCCTTCGATCATGACCTGGACGTCGCTCTTCCACGCGCGGTGGGTGAGTTCGCCTAGCGTGTAGAGTTCGCTGAACTGCGCTTCGTCGTTGGCGTCGGCGATGCTGCCGGGGCGCAGGCCGTCGCCGAGGCTGTAGGCGATGTCGTACGCCTTCATGATCTCGGTGATCTCGTCGAAGCGCTCGTAGAGGAAGCTTTCCTTGTGGTGGCTGAGGCACCATTTCGCCATGATCGAGCCGCCGCGCGAGACGATGCCGGTGACGCGTTTCGCGGTCATCGGGATGTAGGCGAGGCGCACGCCGGCGTGGATCGTGAAGTAATCGACGCCCTGTTCGGCCTGCTCGATGAGCGTGTCGCGGAAGATCTCCCAGGTGAGATCCTCGGCGACGCCGCCGACCTTTTCGAGCGCCTGGTAGATGGGGACGGTGCCGATCGGGACGGGCGAGTTGCGCAGGATCCATTCGCGGGTGTCGTGGATGTTGCGGCCGGTGCTGAGGTCCATCACCGTGTCGGCGCCCCAGCGGATCGACCAGACGAGCTTGTCGACTTCGGCGGCGACGTTGCTGGCGACCGCGGAGTTGCCGATGTTGGCGTTGATCTTGACGAGGAAGTTGCGGCCGATCGCCATCGGTTCGGATTCGGGGTGGTTGATGTTGTTGGGGATGATCGCGCGGCCGCGGGCGATCTCGTCGCGGACGAATTCGGGGGTTACGAAGTCGGGGATGCTTGCGCCGAAGCTTTCGCCGTCTCGCTTGTAGTCTTTCAGCATGGCGCGGCCGAGGTTTTCTCGGGTGGCGACGTATTCCATTTCCGGGGTGATGATGCCGCGGCGGGCGTAGTGCATCTGGCTTACGTTGGCGCCGGCGCGCGCGCGGAGGGGGCGTTTGATGGTGGCGGGGAACTGGGGGACTCCGCCCGAACGGTCGGGGCCTAGCTGGCCGTTGTCTTCGGGGCGGAGTTCTCGGGCTTCGTAGGATTCCACGTCGCCTCTGGCTTCGATCCAGGCGCGGCGGAGTTGGGGGAGGCCGGCGTTGATGTCGATTTGCGCGCGGGGGTCCGTGTAGGGGCCGCTGGTGTCGTAGACGCGCAGGGGGGGCTCGCTGCAGCTTGGGTCCAGGACGATCTCGCGCATGGCGACGCGGACGTCTGGGCTGGTCGGGACCGCTACGTGGATTTTCCGGGAGCCTCGGATCGGGCCGGTGGTAACGCCGATGTCTGCGGTCTTGGATTGCGTATCGATGGCCATGCGCTTGCTCCTACGGGTCTCGGAGCAAGGATTGCGGTTCTGTGGCGACCGCTCCCTCCCTCCGCCGGTATCAACCGGATCAGGTTCAGCGGGTCGAAGGCTCCTGCCTTCCTCTCAAGCGCGGATAAAGCGCTCCCCCGGGGTGGGGTAAGCATAGGGGGCTTGGGGTGGGGTGCAATGGGGAATTTGGGGGCTTGGGGTGTGCGGGGAAAGTGCATGGGCTTCGGCTGGGCATCCTGCCGATCGAAGGTTCACCACCCCGGCGGAGGCCGGGGTCCAGTTGGGGGACGGCGGTAACGATCGGCGGTGCTTCGTTATATCCGCCCTTCCAACTGGGCCCCGGCCTTCGCCGGGGTGGTGGCAATGTGGATGTTGGTTTTTTGACGGCGAGCGCACGCTTGCTGAACCGAGAAAAGGCCGCTGCCCGGTTTGGGGCAGCGGCCTTTTCCTTACTCCGCGCGCCGTCAGTCGTAGCAAAGCTACGCCTTGTGGCGTGCTTTGCTGCGCTGGCCGGGCTTGGGCGAGTCCTGCACCAGGGTGGTGCAGGCCGCCCTTCGCCTTAGAACCGGAAGTTCACCGTGCCGCGGAGGCTGTGCCAGCGGAAGTTCTCGTCGCTGCGGCGGAAGGTGGTGCCCGCGGTGTTGGGGGCGAGGACGAACGGGTTGTTCGCCAGGAGGACCGGGCTGCCGGCGAGCGCGGTGCCGGCGGTGACCAGGACGCGGGCGTCGTCGTCCTTGTACTGGTGATAGGTGTATTCCATCCCGATCGAGATGTTCTTGGTCAGCTTCTGCTCGATGCCGCCGCCGCCGACATAGCCCCAGCGCTTGTCCGAGCCGGTGGCTGCGAACGCGTTGGCGGTGTTGGTGGTGAAGAACAGATTGTCGATCTTGGCATAGCCGGCGCCGCCGGTGGCGTAGAACAAGGTCTTGTTGGCGGCGAGACCGGCGCGGAGGCGGGCCGATCCTTCCCACTTCAGCTTGCGCGCCATCGTGTAGCTGGCGGGCGTGGTCGAGAAGGCGGCGACGCTGTCGGTGATCTCGGACTTGCCGAATTCGCCGACGATGCCGACCACGAACGGACCGCGCTGCACGTCGAAGCCTGCGCGGCCGTAATACGACCAGCCGTCGTCATCGTTGCGGCAGCCATAGGCGGGCACCGCAGTGCGAGCGGAACCGTTGCAGAAGCCCGGCGAGAATGCGTTGGCGCCGCGGATCGTGTTGACGCTGTCGTTGAAATTGCCGTCGCCGTTGCGGTCGAACAGGATCGACGAGCCGATGTCGTTGGGCTGGACGTCGTAGCCGCCGGCCGCACCGATATAGACGCCCGAGAACGGATTACGGTCTTCGTCGGTGGTCATGTCCTGCGCGGCGGCGGGAACGGCAAAAATGCCCGCAGCGGCGAGGCCGGCGAGCATGGTGAGCTTCGTGAAGTTGGTCATGGTCATTCCCCAAACAAGGGCCGCGGCGATCCCTGTATTCGCCGCGGCCAAGGTTTCATGTTCAATCGGCGATGGGCCTCATGCGCGCGCGGCGCTGGTCCGGATGTTGCCGTTGACGCCGGCCGGGAAGAACCCGCCCATCGCGACGGCTGCGCTGTTGAGATAGACGATGTTGAGCACCTGGCCGGTCGAGCGGCTGTAGGCGAGGCCGTTGGCATCGGTCGGCACGATGTTCGAGACCGTCGCATCGGTACCGGTGATGCCCTGATCGATGTCGCTTGCGCCATCGAGGCTGTCGCGGGCGTTGCTGATCTGGTTCGCACCGGTGATCAGCGCCGGGGTCGGGTTCCGGACGTCGAGACCCTTGCGGTAGAGGACCGTGCGGACGAGACCGGCATGGTAGGCCTCTGCCGCGAGGATGCCCGCTGCCGCCTCGAGATAGGTCGGGTTCGAGATCAGCGGTGCTGCGCCCTTGTAGGCCGAGACGCCGACGTCCTCGAAGATGAACGCACCGAGCAGGAAGCTGTTGTCGTCCGCATAGGGATTGAACACGCCGGTTGCCGGGATGACGCCGGCCGCACGCGCCGCCGCGGTGAAGGCGCCTGGGGCTGCTGCGGTACCGCCCGAGATGTTGATCGCGGGCTGCGCGACGGCGGCGTTGCCGAGCGCGCGACGCAGGAACGCGACGTGTGCGACTTCGTCGATCGCGATCTCGCGGGCATATTCACGCACCACGGCATCCTGGAACGGCACCTGCGCGCCGCCGGTGACCGCGCCCTGCGTACCGGTACCGGTCAGCAGGCTGGCATTGAGGCCGACGCCGAATGCCGCGAACGCGTAGAACTGCGCTTCGAGATATTCGAGGTTGAGCGCGAAGTTGAGCACGTCGGCGTCGTTCAGCGCCGGGGTCGGCGTCGGGCCGGGGGTCGGCGTCGGGGCCAGATCCTCGTCGTCGCTGCCGCATGCCGACAGCAGCGAGGCGCCACCGATGGCGAGCGCGGAACCGCCGGCGAAGCGGAGGAAGCTACGACGTTCGTTGCGACGGCTGGCGATCGCGTCGAATACTTCCAGCTTGGTATTGATATCGGTCATTGGGTGAATCCCCTGAATATCGATGAAGGCGTAAGGTCGGGCTGTGGGTAGGGCTGGCGGATCAGCCTGCCGCCACGCTCGTCCTGATGTTGCCGTTCATGCCCGACGGGTAGAAACCGCCTGCCGATGCGGCGCCGCCGTTGAGGTACACGATGTTGAGCACCTGGCTGGCCGAGCGGCTGTAGGCGACACCGTCCGCGTCGAGCGGGACGATGTTCGACACGGTGACGGCCGCCTGCGTAGCCGAGAGGTTGATCGGCGTTGCCTGGTACGACGAGATGCCCTGATCGATATCGTTCGCACCGAAGATCGTCGTGTTGGCACCACCGCCGTCGAGGCTGTCGCGCGCACGCGAAATGGCATCGGCGGACGTGCGCAGCGACGGGGTGTCGATACCCTTGCCGTACAGCGTCGTGCGGACGATCGCGGCGTGATACGCCTCGACCGCGAGCAGGCCGGCAGCGGCCTCGAGCGTCGCAGGCGTGCTGAGGAAGCGCGCTGCGCCCTTGTACGCGGTCACGCCGACGTCTTCGAAGATGAACGCGCCGAGCAGGAATGCCTCGTCGGTGGCATAGGGATCGAACGCGGTGCCGGCGGGGACAAGCCCTGCAGCCTGTGCGGCGACCGAGAAGGCGCTGGTCGGCGAGACGCTGACGTCGATCACCGGCTGCGAGACGGCGGAGGTGCCGAGCGCGGTGCGCAGGAAGCGAACGTGCGCGATCTCGTCCTGGGCGATCTCACGCGCATATTGTGCGACGATCGGATCGGTGAAGTTGACGCGACGGCCACCACGAACCGCGCCCTGCTGGCCGGTGCCGGTGAGCAGCGCGTTGTCGAGGCCGGTGCCGTAGGCGGCGTAGGAGTAGAACTGCGCCTCGAGATATTCGAGGTTGAGCGCGAAGTTCAGGATGTCGGCTTCGCTGACCGACTGCGCGGCGGCGGCGCTGGACATCGACAGCGCGGTCGCACCGGCGGCGGTGATGGCGGCTGCGCCCAGCGCGTTCTTGAAGAAATCACGTCGGTCGTTGCGCCGCTCCACGCGGGCATCGAGGGCTTCGATCAGGTGCACGCTCTCGGTCATATTCAGGGTCCTCCCCTTGTTGTTTCGGACGTCGAAATCGTCTGCGGCGATGGCGCAACATTCCAGTCTCCGACCGGTCCCGTTTACCGGAACTCATTCGTAACCCGCTCTGTTACGGACATAAAAAAAGCCGTCCGCGTCGAGTAACGACTGCAGACGGCTTTTGGATGCAGGGTTTCAAGACCTGCAGAAAAAATAATTCAGATCAGAAAGTGTAGGTCAATCCAAGGGCATAGAGCCACTGGTCCGCATCGCCGACATCGGCGACGATCGGGGTATTCTTGTACTTGCCGAGCATGCGACCGTAGAGCACGCCGGCACCGACGCCGAAGCCGTGGCGAAGATCGCCCGACAGGCTCTGCACGACGAACAGCGAGGCGTTCGCGCGACGGAAGCCGCTGTCGTTGACGTCGTAGGTGCGCAGGCCGCTGTTCAGCGAGCCGATCGGCGTCACGGCCGCATAGGTGCGACCGAAGCCCTTGCCGGCATAATCCGCCGACACGCCGAGCGAGACGAGCGTACGGACCGACAGCGGCGTGGTGTAGTTTACCTGCGGGGTGATGACGTAGCTGTCGTAGGTGCCCGACACGTCGTGGACGTACGCGACGCGCGCGGTGATCGTGTCGTAGTCGCTGGTGATGACGCCGGTCTTGCCGATGCCGACATAGCCGCCGAGCTCGTACGCGGTATCGATCTTGCCGAGTGCGCGGACCTGGCGGTTGTCGATGTCGCCGGTGCGATCGCGACGGACGCCACCGATGACACCGACTTCGTAGTTGATGCCGACTTCGCCCGTGTTCGGGATCAGGTTGAAGTAGAGCTGCGTGCCGCGGAGGAAGAAGTCATGCCCGCGCACCGAGCCGACGATGGCGCCGGCGGGAGTGAAGGAATTGCTGTCCGCACCCTCGTAATCGGGCATCGACACCGCACCGAGCGCAATGGTGATACGGTTGTTGTCGCGAGGGTCGGTGATCGTCGGCGACGGGTTGGGATCGGTCTGGGCAAAAGCCGGCGTGGCGATGGCAAGCGCCGCGGTTGCGGCAGACGTGAAGAGAGTGAATGCGCGCAAGGAAATGCTCCGGACAAAAAGGTTCCACGGCCAAACGCGGTAAAACCGTTTTCGGTCCGTCACGATCGGTCAGAAGATGTAACGCATTTTCACCTGTTGCAATTCGGCATCACCCGCCAGCATGAACCGGGCGGCGGAAAAGCGCGGCGGACCGAACCGCACCGCGGCATTGCGCGAGAAGCCATAGCCCTCGCGCGGGATGCCCGCGATCGTATCGAGCTTCGCGTTGCTGTTCTCGTCGTGGATGATCGCGAGCGCATAGCCGCGCTGCGGCAGGCCGGGGAAGCTGGTGGTGTGGACGCTGGCCGGGATCGAACGCGTCAGCGCGTTGGCATCGTCGACGCAGGCGGGGAAATTGTCGGGATCGGCGGTCAGGCAGATCCGGATCATGCCCTTAGCCGAGCGGAGATTGTCGACCTCTACGTCAAGCCGCGTGACCGGCGCCGTCGCTGCCAGCATCGCCCACGCGATCGCGGCCGCCGCCACCAGCCGCGGCTTTCGCGCGCGCCTTGGCATGCGATTTGGCGAAATCGCCAAGGCCTCGGTCGGTGCCGCAGAGCCGGTCCCAGACTCGGAAATATAGCCCATAATTGCATCCGTATTGTTCATGATGTCGCTGATGGTGGCTGGCCGTTATCAGCCATCCCCCCAATGCTCCCCGCCACATGAACCTGGGGAATATCTCCCATCCCATGTGATTGGTCACTCCCATAACCGTCATGATGGTCAGGACCAAACCGAGTGCGCCGACATGGATCGGAATCAGGAGCACCAGTAGCGGAATTATCACAGCGCCGGTGATCGCCTCGATCGGGTGGAACGCCATCGCCGCCCAA
The DNA here is from genome assembly GCF_014892665.1 of Sphingomonas sp. CFBP 13603. Classification (NCBI taxonomy): domain Bacteria; kingdom Pseudomonadati; phylum Pseudomonadota; class Alphaproteobacteria; order Sphingomonadales; family Sphingomonadaceae; genus Sphingomonas; species Sphingomonas sp. CFBP 13603. Next base: position 150,530 of record NZ_JADBIA010000011.1, read on the forward strand.
GCCGTCGGCGGGCGGCTGGCGTGATGGACCGCGTGCGCGAGCTTGAACGGCCGCGGCCAATGCATCCAGCGATGCGTCCAGTAAAACCAGGTATCGTGCGCGAAGAGATAGAGCACCACCGAGACCGGCAGGTACCAGAGCGGGTAGGCGTGGACGTCGGCATAGACCTTGGTCCAGCCGCGATTCTGCCAGCCCCAGGCGAGGATGCCCGCGGGCACGCCGTAGATCGCGGCCGAGGCGATGCTCCAGCCGATCTCTCGCCGCATCTGGCTGTCGAGCCCGCGGTACAGGCCGGGATGCCGCGCGCGCGTCGCGGCGGCGAACGCGCCCGAGACGATGAGATAGCGGACGCCGACGATCGCGGTCATCGCCAGCGCGGACATTAGGATCGCAAGCCACATGAGGCGCGTATAGGGGGGTTTGCCGTGCGACGTAATGGGGTGGCGCCACGGAAATGGCCACGCTAGCCATGATGCATGGCACGCGCGGGCAAGCTGAAGGTATATCGGACGGCGGCGGGCTTCCACGACGCCTATGTCGCGGCGCCGAGCCAGAAGGCGGCGCTGGCGGCGTGGGGCAGCGACCACGACCTGTTCGCGCGCGGGATCGCCGAACTGGTGACCGATCCGGATCTGTCAGCCGAACCGCTGGCGTCGCCTGGCGTGGTGATCAAGCGATCGCGCGGCACGACCGCCGAACAGATCGCGGCACTGCCGGCGCGTGCTCCGGCGACGTCGCGCAAGGTCGATGCGCCTGACGAGGATGAGGGTGGACCGCGGCGCTCGCGGGCGAAGGTGGCTCCAACGCCAACTCCAGTGGCGGCTCCTAAACCCAAACCCAAACCCAAGCCCAAACCCAAGCCCAAACCGAGCCGTCGTGCGCTGGAGGCCGCTGAGGAAGCATTCGAGGCATGCGAATCCGAGTTTCGCCGCACGTTGCGGAAGATCACCGAGCGCGAGGCGGCGTTGGCGCGCGAACGCCGCGAGCTGGAGCGATCGCGGGACAAGGCCGTGGAAAAGGCGCGGGCGGCGGTAGAAGACGAGAAGCAGCGCTACGACGATGCGCTGGAGGAGTGGAAGGGCTGACGTCTTGCCGTCGCGTGTTGGGAGAACGCGGGGTGCGAGAACGCATCATCGGAGAACGGGGAGCCGCAGGTCGCGGCTATGTCATTGCTGCTGGTTCAGCTGCTGCTGCCGGGCCATCTGCTTCTGGCGTTGTTCGGCCTTGATCCGTGCCTCGACGCTCTTGCGCCCCTCCTCCATGCCTTCAGCATAGGAGGCGCATCCCTGGATCAGCATGGCCGTCTCGACATCGGTCCATCCGCGTTGCCTGGCGGCGTCGCGCAGCGCCTTGTCCAGCTCCTTGCCGCTCAACGCACGGTTGGCCGCGCAGATATCGAGAGCTTCCACAGGAAATTCGCCACCGAACGGTGCCGAAGCCTGCGCCAACGCGATTGCGATCAAGATCATGCGGCGATGCTAACGGAAAAGCAGGCGCGGCGGCCAGACGCTACCCGTCCAACGGTGGCGTATCGTCGACGGATCCGTGGGTGACGGTCGGATCGCGATAGCCCCTATGCAGTGCGATGAAAGCTGTTAGCCTCCACATCAGAGCAGGACGACCTGCCGGACTTCGGAGAGTGATGAATGGCAAACCGCATCGATGTTGCGCCCAGGGATCATACCAGGGACCGTAAGCCCCTGATCTACGCGATCACCGGCGTGATCCTCGCAGCAGGGGTTCTGATGATGGCGTTCTACGATCGTGGCGGTGACCCCGTGCCGCTCGCGTCCACGCAGAAGGCGATCGTCACTGCCCAGCGCTAGGGCCGGCCCAGCGCTAGGACCGGCAGCGTACCTGTCGGGGATGTCGATGGGGGTGTAGGCGGTCGATCATCGTCGAGTCGCGAGCGACGTCGCTGTGCTGGCGGAAATCGCGTCCGCGCTCTATGGCCGCGGGCATGAGCGCGACCATCATCGACGGCAAGGCCTTCGCCGCCGGCCTCCGGGCCCGTATCGCAGACGGCGTCACCGCCTTTCGCGCCGAGGCGGGCCGTGCGCCCGGCCTTGCCGTGGTGCTGGTCGGCGAGGATCCCGCCTCCAACGTCTATGTCCGGTCGAAGGGCAAGGCGACGCGCGAGGCGGGGATGGAGAGCATCGAGCACCGGCTGCCCGCCGACGTGCCGGTCGAAGACCTGCTCGCGCTGGTCGCGACGCTGAACGCCGATCCGACGATCGACGGGATCCTCGTCCAGTTGCCGTTGCCCAGGCATATCGACGAGCAGGCGGTCATTGCCGCGATCGATCCCGACAAGGACGTCGATGGCTTCCATCCGATCAATGCGGGACGACTCGCGACCGGTTTGGCCGGGTTCGTGCCGTGCACGCCGCTTGGCTGCGTGATGCTGTTGAAGAGCGTGCTGCCGAGCCTGAGTGGGCTCGAGGCGGTGGTCGTGGGGCGCTCGAACATCGTCGGCAAGCCGATGGCGCAACTGCTGCTCCGCGAGAGCTGCACCGTGACCGTCGTGCATAGCCGTACCAAGGATGTCCCCGCGCATATCCGGCGCGCCGATATCGTCGTGGCGGCGGTGGGTATCCCCGAGATGATCGAGGGCGACTGGCTGAAGCCCGGCGCGACCGTGATCGACGTCGGTATCAACCGGACCGATGCCGGCCTCGTCGGCGACGTCGATTTTGCGAGCGCGGTCGAAGTCGCGGGCGCGATCACGCCGGTGCCGGGGGGCGTCGGGCCGATGACGATCGCCTGCCTGCTGCGCAACACGCTGGTCTCGGCGGGGCGCCGCGAAGGCGTCGCGATCGATGAGGCTGCGCTGGATCGGACGGGCCTGTGATCGAACTCTATATCTCGTCGCTGATCACCTTCTTCGTGGTGATCGATCCGCCGGGCTGCGCGCCGATCTATGCCGGGCTGTCGGCGGGCGCATCGACGTTGCAGAAGCGCGCGATGGCGATGCGTGCGGTCGGAGTCGCCGCGGCGATCCTGTTCGTGTTCGCGCTGTTCGGCGAGGCGTTGCTGAAAGGCCTCGGGATCAGCCTGGCGAGCTTCCGCATCGCCGGCGGCATCATGCTGTTCCTGATCGCGCTCGAAATGGTGTTCGAAAAGCGCACCGAACGCCGCGAGGACCGTGCGGCGAAGGTCGCGAGCGATCCCGAAGTCGAGGACGTCTCGATCTTCCCGATGGCGATGCCGATGATCGCGGGGCCGGGCTCGATCGCGTCGGTGATGCTGTTGATGAGCCGCAACAGCGGGATCGAGCGCTCGGCGGTCGTGCTGGCCGCGATGGTCACGATCCTGCTGCTGACGCTGGTCGCGCTGCTCGCGGCGGGGCCGATCATGCGGATCCTGGGTGCGAAGATCGAGGCGGTGATCACGCGGCTGCTCGGCGTGCTGCTGGCCGCGCTGGCGGTGCAGTTCGTGCTCGACGGCTTGTCGGTGGTGCTGCGCTGAAGCCCGTCCGTCATCCCGGGCTCGACCCGGGATGACGGAGGTTCAATCCACCTTGAACAGTCGCAGCGGCGACTTTGCGGGCAGCGGTAGCGGCGTCAGCCATGCCGGCACCTCGTTCTTCGCCAGCTCGGCATAGAACCCCTTCGGGCTGCGCGCCTTGTAGTTGGTCGATTCCGCCGCGTTCGGGCACAGCAGCAGCATCGTCGCGCCGTGGCGCTTGATGATCGCATGCGCCTGGTCCGCGGTGCCGCCGAACGCGTGCTGGACGTCGAGGATCGCATCGCCGTTGCGGTGGTACGGCCCCGCGATCGCGTCGTGATGCGTGATCGTGATCAGCCGGGGGCCCATGTCGACGAAGGTGAACACGGTCTGCGCGGGGTATTTGTTAAGAGCGAGCAGCACGGTCGTGCGCAGGCAATTGCCGGTCGCCGAATTGACGCGCTTCTCATAGGGCTTCGGCCGGTCGATCGGCAGGTATCGGATCACCATCCCGGCGAACAACCCGGAGACGATCAGGAACGCGCTCACCGTCCCCAGCACGCGGACGGCAATCGATCGGTTGCCGAGCAGTCGTGGCAGGATCAGCCAGCCCAGCGCGGTCGCGCCGGGAACGGCCAGCAGCTGCGCGGCGGGGCCTGCACGGACCTGCCACAACAGCATCGCGCAGGCGAACGCGGTGAACAGCGCGACCGCCGCCCAACCGACCGCGCGGGTGTCGCGACGCGCGCGCCACGCCGCGAGGATCGCGCCGATCAGGCCGATGATCGGTAGCGTCGCCAGCGAGAAGCCGACCCGGAAGCTGTGCTTGTAGATCGGCTTGGCCTCGCGGACATTGTCCAGCCAGTTGCGTTGCAGCTCGGGCGAAATCCCCTCGGGCCGGCCAAGGCATTGCGGGAAGACGAGCGCGAACCCGACGACGATCGCCGCCCCGGCCGCGACCGCCAGCGCCAGCCGCATCCCGCGCGACGAAGGCCCGAACCGCGCGAGCAGGAACAGCAGCATCCCCGCCGCGATCATCACGCTCAGCCACACGGGCGTCAGCGCATCGCACCGCATCGCCTGGTTGGCGTTCGACGCGAACAGCGCGAACCCGAGCGTGCTGCCGCCGCCGAGCGTCAACGCATAGATCGACAGGCGCTCGGCTTCCGACCGGTCCCACACCCAGCGCAGCGCGATGATCGCCCCCGCCATCGCCGCATAGGGCAGCAGTTCGAGCCCGATCGACAGCGACACCGCGCTCGCGATGCCGACCATCGCGCCACCACGGCGGCCGTTCGGATCGCAGAGCCCCGCGACCGTGAGGCTCAGCATCGCCAGCTGCCAGCCGTGATGATCGATCCGCTCGGGCATGAACATCAGCATCGTGCCGACCGCGCCGACGAGGAACACGATTGCCAGCGGCCACGCATAGGGGCTGATCAACCGCCGCACGGTCGCGCCGATGCCGAGCATCGCGATCGACAGCGGCAGCAACGGTGCGATCCCGCAGGCGAGCCGCTCCGCCCAGCTGTTGCTGGTGAACAGGCGGAAGAACAGGATCAGCCCGGCGATCGGCAGGTCGACGATCCGGCTCCAGTGGATATCGAAACCGACCGGCGGGTTCATCCGGTAGTTGCGCAGATCGTACCAGCCCTGCCCGTCGAGCAGCGCGCGGACCTGCATCAGCCGCATGTTGTCGTCGGTATCGCCGAGCGACAGCCAGCGGATCTGGCCCCAGCGATCGAACATCGACCACGCCGCCACCGCCACCCAGGCGAGCAGCGTCAGCTTGATCCAATGCCGATCGAGTTCGTCGAGCAGCGTGTTCCGCGGCGTCGACTGCTCGGGGGGGGGTGCCTGATCCAAAACGCTTTCCTCCAGCCCGCACGCGCTCTAGATGCGCGGGCTTGTCTTCGCGGCCGCTCTATCGCGGTGCCCGTAAAGAACAAGGCACCGGCGCGATCGCCGGAGGGTAAAGAACAAGGCGGGCATGCAGGCGATTTGGCGACAGGTGGAGCAGATGCGGGCGAGCGGCGTGCTCGGCCAGCTCGTGCGCTTCGGCATCGCCGGCGGTATTTCCAGCGTAGTATATTCGCTCGTGTACCTGCCGCTGACGGCGTATGTCTTCCCGCCACGCCAGGCGGTGGCCGCGGTACCGTTCGCGTTTGCGGTCGCGGTGGTGGTCGGGTTCTTCCTGCACAGCCGCTGGAGCTTCAAGGGGCACGCGAAGGAACCGGGGGCAGGGCGGCATTTCAAGTTCGTGATCGTCCAGGCCGCGGGGTTGAGTCTCAACGCCGTCATCACGTGGATCGGCACGGCGTTGCTGCATCTGCACCCGTGGATCCCGCTGGTCCCCGCCGTCTTTCTTGCCGCGATCGTGACGTTCGTGCTCAACCGTTTCTGGGTTTTCAACTGATGCTTCCAATGAATTGGGCGACTTACTGATGGACCGCATCGTCTACGACCGGATGGCCGCCCACGATTCCACCCACTGGTGGTACCGCGCCCGCCGCGACATCCTGGCCGATTACCTGACCCGCTACGGCGCATTGCCGAAGGATGCGAAGATCCTCGAGATCGGCTGCGGCACCGGGCACAACCTGCCGATGCTGGCCGAGTTCGGCGAGATCGACGCGATCGAGATCGACCCCGCCGCGCGAGAGATCGCGAGCGAGCGGCTGGGGAAGCCGGTCGGCGCCGCGCCTTTGCCCGAACTGCCGGGCGTGCCGCGGAAGTATTACGACCTGATCGCCGTTCTCGACGTGGTCGAGCATATCGAGGACGACGTCGCGGCGCTGAAGGCGATGGCCGATTGCCTGGCACCGGGCGGCAAGATTTTGATCGCAGTGCCGGCGCATGCCTGGCTGTGGAGCGCACACGATGTGGTGAACCATCACCATCGGCGCTATTCGAAGGCGACGTTGCAGGCGGCGATCGAGACCGCCGGGTTGAAGCCGGAGAAGCTCGGCTATTTCAATTCGCTGCTGTTCCCGCTGGCGGCGGCGGCACGGATCGCCGGGCGGATGACCGGACGCGACGACAGCGACGATTCACCGCCGCCGAAGCTGGTGAATGCGCTGTTTGAGAAGATCTTCCGGCTGGAGCGGCATCTGGTCGGGCGCGTGCCGATGACGCCGGGGGTTTCGATCGTGACGTTGGCGGTGCCGCGGTAAACTTACCGCACATCCTTGCGCCGGATCGTTACCGCCGCCCGTGACCCGTTCTTCCTGAGCGAAGTCGAAGGACATGCCCCGCGCGCAAGTGCTTCGACTTCGCTCAGCACGAACGGGAGGGAGGAGGCAGGGCCCCTCCAACCACCACCCCGGCGGAGGCCGGGGTCCAATTGGGAGACGTCGCCACTGAAGCCCGCGCTTCGTTACTGCGACCTTTCCAATTGGGCCCCGGCCTCCGCCGGGGTGGTTCGAGGATTGGGGTGGTGCCAGAATCGGGGTACGCGGTGTTCGTCAGTCGGTGCGGATGGGAAGGGACGCTTCAGGCAACCGCACCACGTCGACCGGCTCCGCACGAAACCCGAGCGTCGCCTTCCCCTGAATCGGGCCGGCGACATCCGCGACGATGTACAGCGGCCGGCGCTTGGACTCGACATACAGCCGCCCGAGATACTCGCCGATCATCCCCAGCACGAACATCTGCACCGCGCCGAGGAACACGGTGACGAGCATCGTCGAGGTCCAGCCCTGCACCGCGCTCCCCGATAGCCAACCAATCGCGATATAGACGAACAGCAGCAGCGATACGCCGGTCAGTGCGAGCCCGGCGTGACTGGCGAACCGCAGCGGCGCGGTCGAGAAGCCGGTGACGGCATCGAACGCGAGGCGGATCATCTTCGCCAGCGGGTAGTTCGTCTCGCCCGCGAGCCGCTCGGCGCGATCGTAGGGGAAGGGCACCTGCTTGAAGCCGATCCAGGCGACCATCCCGCGGATGAAGCGCGCCTGTTCGGGGAGCGACAGGAACGCATCCAGCGCGCGCCGGCTCATCAGGCGGAAGTCGCCGGTGTCGAGCGGGATCGGGGTTTCGGTCATCCGCGTCAGCAGGCGGTAGAAGGCGGCGGCGGTGGCTTTCTTGAACACCGTTTCGCCCGCGCGCTGGCGGCGCACCGCGTAGACGACATCGGCTTGGCTCGCTGCCATCGCCGCGCGCATGTCGGACAGGAGTTCGGGGGGGTCCTGGAGATCGGCGTCGATAATCAGGATCTGCTCGCCCGCGCACAGGTCCAGGCCGGCGGTCAGCGCGAGCTGGTGGCCGTGGTTGCGCGAGAGGTTGATCGCGACCAGCCGCGGATCGGCGGCGGCGAGGCGCTGCATCACCGGCCAGCTGTCGTCACGCGAGCCGTCGTTGATCAGGACGATCTCGTAATCGTCGCCGACCGCGACCTTGGCCGCGCCGGAAATGCGCGCGTGCAGGATGTCGAGGCACGCCGCCTCGTTGTAGCAGGGGACGACTATCGAAAGGGACGGACGGTTCATCTGTCCCGTCTAGCGTCCGTCGCGGCCGCCGTCATCGTCGGATGTTTCTACACTCGCTCCACGGTGTGCACCGCATCCGCCGCCCGCAGCCCGGCCATCAGCCGCATAAGTTGCTGCACGTCATGCACCTCGACGTCGATCTCGTTGGTGTGGAAGCTCTTGTCGCGCGTATCGAGCCGCAGGTTGATGATGTTCGCCTTGTGCCCGCCGATGATCGTCGAGACGATGCCGAGCGAGCCCGGCTCGTTCTTCACCATCACCGATATCCGCGCGACCGCGCCCTCGGTCTCGTCGCCCCATGCCACGTCGACCCAGTCGGTCTCGTTTTCCGATCGCTCGGCGAGTTCGGCGAGGACCTTGCAGTCGATCGCGTGGACCTCGATTCCCGCATCGGGTCGGCGCAACCCGACGATGCGGTCGCCCGGCACGGGGTGACAGCACGTAGCGAGGTCGTAGGCTACACCGGGGGTCAGGCCCTTGATCGAGATCGCGCTCGATTGCGGCGCGAGCGCATGCGTCACGTCCGCGCCCGCCGAGCCGGGCATCAACGCCTCCATCACCGCCGCATCGGACAGCGTCCGCCGCGCGATCGCCACCATCAGCGACGAATCGTCGGGCAGCTTCAGCCGCTTCAGCGCGTGGCTGAGCGCATCGGTGCCGATCTGCGCGGGCAGGCGGGTGACGATATCCTCGTACAAGGTCTGGCCGAGCGCGATCTGCTCGACGCGCTCCTTCTGACGCAGGTGCCGGCGGATCGCGGCCAGCGCCTTGCCGGTGGTCGCGACGTTGAGCCATTGCGGTTGCGGCGACTGGCCCTTCGAGCGCAGGATCTGCACTTGATCACCGTTCTCGATCACCGTCGACAGCGGCACGACGCGGCCGTTGACCTTCGCGCCGACCGCCTGGTCGCCGAGATCGGTGTGCACCGCGTACGCGAAGTCGATCGAGGTCGCGCCCTTGGGCAGCTGGATCAACTCGCCCTTCGGCGTGAACGCGAAGATGCGATCGGTGTACATCGCCATCCGCGTGTGTTCGAGCAGTTCTTCGGGGCTCTCGGCGGTGTCGAGGATCTCGACGAGGTCGCGGATCCAGCTGACCTGGCGGTCGCTGCCGTTGATCTGCTGCTTGTAGGCCCAGTGCGCCGCCAGCCCGAACTCGGCCTGCGCGTGCATGTCGGCGGTGCGGATCTGTATCTCGATCCGCGCGCTGTCGGCGTGGATCACCGACGTGTGCAGCGAGCGGTATCCGTTGCGCTTGGGCGTCGAGATGTAATCCTTGAACCGGCCCGGGACCATCGGCCAGCGCTGGTGAATGATCCCGAGCACCCGGTAGCAATCCTCCTCGGTCGGCACGATCGCGCGGAACGCCATGACGTCGGACAGCTGCTCGAAGCTGATGTGCCGCTCCGACATCTTCCGGAAGATCGAATAGGGATGCTTCTCGCGTCCCGAAATCTCCGCCTCGACCCCGGCGCGCGACAGCACCAGCTTCAGGCCGGACGCGATCTTGGCGATGCGGTCGCCGTCGCCCTGCTTGAGCTGTTCGAGGCGACGGTTGATCGATTCGGAGGCTTCGGGCTCGAGCTGTTCGAACGCCAGCGACTGCATCTCGCGCATGAACTCGTACATGCCGATCCGCTCGGCGAGCGGCGCGTAGATGTCCATCGTCTCCTTGGCGATGCGACGGCGCTTCTCGGGCTTCGAGATGTGATGCAGCGTCCGCATGTTGTGGAGGCGGTCGGCGAGCTTTACCAGCAGCACGCGGATGTCGTCGGACATCGCAAGCAGGAACTTGCGCAGATTTTCGGCGGCGCGCTCGTTCTCGGTCTGCGCCTCGATCTTGCTGAGCTTGGTCACGCCATCGACCAGCCGCGCGACCGAGGCGCCGAACAGCCGCTCGATCTCCTCGGGCGTCGCGACCGTATCCTCGATCGTGTCGTGGAGGATCGCGGTGGCGATCGTCTCGGCATCGAGATGGAGGTCGGTGAGGATTCCGGCCACCTCGATCGGGTGGCTGAAATACGGATCGCCGGACGCGCGCTTCTGGCTCCCATGCGCCTGCATGGAGAAGACATAGGCGCGGTTCAGCATCGCCTCGTCGGCGTCGGGATCGTAGTCGAGGACGCGATCGACCAGTTCATATTGGCGCAGCACGGACCGTAGATGGGGCCGGGCCGCGCCCTTTTGCAACAAAATCCTCGTTATTTCGCGTGGTTGTTGCACGCGGCCAGCGCTTCGGCGTCATAGGCCTTGCCCGCGACCGTGAAACTGGCGAGCGGGCCGACGCGCTTGGCGACCGCGGCGCAGAGGATCACGTCGCGCTGGGGCGCCTTGCTGGAGACGAATGCCGCATTCTCCCAGCGCCACGGCGTACCGTTGGTGATCAGCCGCGTGGAAGTTGGCGCCGCGGCGGGGACGGCAACGTAATAATTGATCGGGGTCTGCGCCGATGCCGGTGTCGCGACCAGTGCGGCGAACCCCGTTGCCAGAGCGGGAACGGCGGTCAGAAGGGCGCGGGTGATGCGAGACATCGGTCGACTCCTAAAAGGTTTCTAATTGCTACTTATCTAGATACGTTTTGAGTTGCAACTGAAAATCGGGGCATTTCGCTCCGGCCTTTTATGCGGTACCGTTGCTGTCCAATAAGGAAGACGCCGTGGGAAAATTGCGCGAACCCCTGCTCGAATGCAGCCTGCCCGCCGCGCTGGAGGCGATGGGCGAGCGCTGGTCGTTCCTGATCCTGCGTGCGTCGTTCAATAGCCTGCACCATTTCGAGGAGTTCCAGTCGGAACTGGGGATTGCGCGCAATATCCTCGCGAACCGGCTGGCGCGGCTGGTCGAGCACGGGATCCTGGAGCGGCAGCCCATTCCGGAGGATCGGCGCAAGATCGCCTACGGTCTGACCGATAAGGGTTTCGCGCTGCTGCCGACGATGATTGCGCTGCGGCAATGGGGCGAGCGGTGGGAGACATGCGTGCCGGCGTTCCCGATCCTGGTCGACGCGCGCGATCGGCGGCCGTTGCAGCCGGTGTCGGTGCGGTCGCATGACGGGCGCGTGCTGGGGAAGGGCGACCTGATCTGGGCGCTTCCGGGCGAGGTTGCCGGGAACGGGGTAGAGGCCGAGGCGGCGGAGTAAGAGACGGCTAACTTGCCGACAGGCACCTCCCCGGCGGAGGCCGGGGTCCAGTTGGGGAACGGCGCTGATAAGCGTTGCGCGTCGTTACCGCGACCTTTCCAACTGGGCCCCGGCCTACGCCGGGGAGGTGCCATGTGGTTCAGGAGTTGGGCAACTCCGCCAGCACCGTGCGGATCGTGTCCGGCAGAGCTACCGGGCGGCCGGTCTCAAGATCGACGTGCACGCTGACCATGGTGATGACGGTGTGCAATTCCCCCGTCTCCGCATGCGCGAGCTCGAACCGCTTCGTCAGGCTGGTCGTCCCAAGCTTCTCGATCCGCACGAACGCCTCCACCGTGTCCCCGAGACGGAACGGCTTGAGGTAGTCGATCTCAGTCCGACGCACGTTGAACTCGGTGGTCGGCCAGATTTCCGGCAACGCTTCGGCGATCCCGGTCCATTCCCAGAACTCGGTCACCGCGACGTCGGCATATTCGAGATAGCGCGAGTTGAAGACGATGCGCTGGCCGTCGATCTCGGCGTAGCGCACGCGGAACCTGGTCGAGAAGGCGAACCCTGGCCGCATGTCAGAAGATCAGCTTCACGCCGACCAGCGCCAGCACCGTCGCCAGCACCGGGACCAGCACGCGGTCCGAGACGCGCGTCGCGATCAGGCTGCCGACGATGATGCCGGGAATCGACCCGATCAGCAGCGACACGAGCAGGTCGACGTCGACCGAGCCGAGAATCCAGTGGCCGATCCCGCCGAGCAAGGTCAGCGGCACCGCGTGCGCGATGTCCGACCCGACCAGCCGGTTGATCGGCAACGTCGGGTAGAGGATCAAGAGCGCAGTCATGCCCAGCGCGCCGGCGCCGACCGAGGTCAGCGACACCAGCACGCCGAGCACCGCGCCGAGCAGGATCGTCAGCATCGCCTGCCGCTCGCCGCCGACCGTGCCGATCCGCGGGGTCAGCCACGCGACGATCTTGCCGCGAAAGAAAGTCGCGACCGCCGACAGGATCAGCGTGACGCCGAGCACGGCGGTGATCGCGTGCCCGGTATCGGACGATTTTTCGCCGAGATGGTTGAGCACGAGCAGCGTCGCGATCGCCGCGGGGACGCTGCCGGTCGCGAGCCTGCGCACGACCTGCCAGTCGACCGTGCCGCGCCAGCCGTGCACCGTCGTCCCGACCGTCTTGGTCGCCGAGGCGTAGAGCAGGTCGGTGCCGACCGCGGTGGCGGGGTGGAAGCCGAAGACGAGCACCAGAAGCGGTGTCATCAGCGACCCGCCACCGACACCCGTCAGCCCGACGATGAGGCCGACGAGCACGCCGGCCACCGAATATAACGGATTGATATCCACGCTGGCTAAGGTCAGCCAGCGCCACGCGCGGGCGTGTTGACGCCCATCGACTGGAGATATTTCTTCACGTTGCGCGCCGCCTGGCGGAGCCGCTGTTCGTTCTCGACCATCGCGATTCTCACATAGCCCTCGCCGTTTTCGCCGTAGCCAACCCCTGGGGCCACCGCGACGTGCGCGTGAGTCAGCAATTGTTTGGTGAACTCAAGGCTACCTAAGTGCGCGAGCGCGGGCGGGAGTGGGGCCCAGGCGAACATGCTCGCGCGGGGGCTCGGGATGTCCCAGCCGGCGCGGCCGAAGCTCTCGACCAGCACGTCGCGACGCTTGTGATAAAGCTGGCGGTTGCGCTCGACGATGTCCTGCGGGCCGTTGAGCGCGGCGCAGGCGGCGGCCTGGATCGGCGTGAACGCGCCGTAATCGAGATACGACTTCACGCGCGTCATCGCCGCGATCAGCGTCTTGTTGCCGACCCCGAAACCCATCCGCCAGCCCGCCATCGAATAGGTCTTGCTGAGCGAGGTGAATTCGATCGCGACGTCCTTCGCGCCCGGCACCTGGAGGATCGAGGGGGTCGGCTTGCCGTCGAAATACAGCTCCGAATAAGCGAGGTCGGAGATCACCCACAGCTTGTGCTTCTTCGCGAATTCTACGACGCGCTCGTAGAAGGCGAGGTCGACGACTTCGGCGGTCGGGTTCGACGGATAGCCCATCACCAGCACCGACGGCGCGGGGACGGTGAACGCCATCGCGCGCTCGAGGCTCTCGAAATACGCCTCGTCCGGCGTGGTGGGCACCGCGCGGATCGTCGCGCCGGCGATGATGAAGCCGAAGGTGTGGATCGGATAGGACGGGTTGGGCGCGAGCACGACGTCGCCGGGCGCGGTGATCGCGGTGGCCAGACTCGCGAGGCCTTCCTTCGAGCCCATCGTCACGACGACCTCGGTCTCGGGATCGACGTCGACCCCGAAGCGGCGGCCGTAATAGTTCGCCTGGGCTTTGCGGAGTCCTGGGATACCCTTCGACTGCGAATAGCCGTGCGCGCTGGGTTTGCGCGCGACTTCGACGAGCTTCTCGATGACGTGCTCGGGGGGCGGCAGGTCGGGATTGCCCATGCCGAGATCGATGATGTCCTCCCCGCCCGCGCGCGCCGCCGCCCGCATCGCGTTCACTTCGGCGATGACATAGGGGGGTAAGCGTTTGATGCGGTAGAAGTCTTCGGACATGATCAGCCTCTAGATGGAGGAGCGGGTGCTGTACCGCAGGTGAGCGGGGGCGTCATCCAACTAAAGCTTGGAGGGCAGGACGGTTCGACTGTGGGGACTTCGCTGCGTTATCTGCGCTTCCGCCTAATTCGCCATCTTACCAAATCCGCCCCGCCAAAACTCCGTCACCCCAGCGAAAGCTGGGGTATTTCCGTTGGGGTCGCCCGCTTCGACAACAGGGATACCCCAGCTTTCGCTGGGGTGACGGATTGGGGGGCGGGGAGCGGCGGCAGCGACCGTGTCGATCGTTTGTGCCTCATGCTTCCGCCGAGCCGGTGTCTGCGTTAAGCTCCCGAAAAAGCAGAGGATGCCATGGCCGATACTCCTCCCGACGCCTCCACGCCGACCCTGCCCGATCTCCAGCATTGGACGTGGGTGATGGGGCGTGCGCAGCAGATGATGATGGAGCAGGGCCTCGCGGCGATGCAGGCCAAGCCCGAGGGAATCCCGGCGATCCCCGGCTTCACCGACCCCGCCACGCTGGAGCGCGCGCGCGATTTCTGGACCGAGAGCCTGACGTTGTGGCAGCGGTTTCTCGATCCCGCCAAGGCGCCCGAACCCGCCCCCGTCACCGACAAGCGCTTCAAGGCGCCGCAATGGCGCGAGCCGGTGTTCGACCTGATCCGGCAGAGTTACGAGCTGATCGGCGACCACATGCTGCGCGGCGTGGAGGCGGTGGACGGGCTCGACCCCAAGCAGAAGGAGCAGTTGCGGTTCGCGACCAAGGGGTTCGTCGACGCGATGAGCCCGACCAATTTCGCGCTGACCAACCCGCAGGTGATCGAGAAGACGATCGAGACGCGCGGCGAGAATCTGTTGAAAGGCCTGCAGAACATGATGGCGGATCTTGCTCGCGGGCAGGTGACGCATACGCCCGACGGTGCGTTCGAACTCGGGCGCAACCTGGCGATGACACCGGGCAAGGTAGTGAAACGCACGCCGCTCTACGAGCTGATCCAGTATAGTCCGACCACCGAGAGTGTGCTGGCGACGCCGCTCGTCATCTTTCCGCCGTGGATCAACCGGTTCTACATCCTCGACCTGACGCCCGAGAAGAGCTTCATGCGCTGGGTAGTCGAGCAGGGCATCACCGTGTTCATGGTGTCGTGGAAGTCGGCCGATTCGAGCATGAAGGACGTGGTCTGGGACGATTATGTCGGTGCGCAGGTCGAGGCGATCGACACGGTTCGCGCCGCGCTCGACGTTCCGGCGGTGCACACGATCGGGTACTGCGTGGCGGGGACGACATTGGCGGCGACGCTTGCGCTGCTCGCGGCGCGGGGCGAGGCCGCGAAGGTGGCTAGCGCGACGTTCTTCACCGCGCAGGTCGATTTTGCGCAGGCGGGCGAACTGCAGCATTTCATCGACGACGAGCAGTTGAAGATGGTCGCGTCGCTGTCGCCCGAGGGCTTCCTCGACGGGCGCTACATGGCGACGACGTTCAACCTGTTGCGCGGGCGCGACCTGATCTGGAACTACGTCACGCAGAATTACCTGCTGGGGCAGGATTACGTGCCGTTCGACCTGCTCCACTGGAACGGCGACACCACCAACCTGCCCGCGAAATGGCATCTCAGCTATCTGACCGACCTCTACCGCGACAACCTGCTGGTGACGGGCACGATGACGGTGGACGGTACGCCGATCGACCTGACCAGGGTTTCGACGCCGAGCTATGTCCAGGCGGGGCGCGAAGATCATATCGCGCCGGCCGAAAGCGTCTGGAAACTCACGCAATTGTTCGCCGGGCCGCTGAAGTTCGTGCTCGCGGGGTCGGGGCACATCGCGGGCGTGGTCAATCCGCCGGCTGCGGGGAAGTATCAATACTGGACCAATCCGGGCGCGCACACGACGCTCGCCGACTTCGTTGCCGGTGCGACCGAGACGAAGGGTAGCTGGTGGCCGGATTGGGTCGAATGGTTGCACGCGCTTGGTGCCGAGACGGTGGCGGCGGACGGTGCGCGGCTGCCGGGTGAGGGGGGTCTCGCAGCGATCGGCGACGCGCCCGGCGAATATGTCAAAAGCAGGTAGCGCTACCTTACGTAAACGTCATGGTGCGCTGCACAATTAAATTGTGCGCTGCGAAAATTCGTGTATGAAGACCGCGACATAACTCCGAAGAGAGGTGCGTGGATGGTGGATATCGTGAAACGGACGGCCAAGGCCGGTTCGAAGCTTGCCGCCGCTGCGAAGCCGGTCGCTGCCGTCAAGGCCACGACTGCCAAAGCCTCCGCCCGGACTGTCGCCAAGCCGGCGAAACCGGCACCCGAGCCGATCGCCAAGACGCCGGCATCTCAACCTCTCGCGGCTGCTTTTGTATCGCCGCACACGGACATTCCCGCCCCGATTCAGGCCGCCGCGCCGTTGGGGACCCCTGCTAGCGAAACAAAGGACGCCACGATGGACACGATCCAGAGCATCACCGAGAAGACCAAGGCCCTCTTCAGCGGCGCGAACACCGCCGAATTCAACGAGCAGGCCAAGGGCGCGATGGAGAAGTCGGCGAAGATGGCGGAAGATTTCGTCGCATTCGGCAAGGGCAACATCGAGGCGCTCGTCGAGTCGTCGAAGATCGCCGCGAAGAACGTCGAGGCGCTCGGCCAGGAAGCGGCCGACTATGCCAAGACCTCGTTCGAGAGCGCGACCGAAGCCGCCAAGACGCTCGCCGCCGCCAAGTCGCCGACCGAGTTCATGAAGCTCCAGGGCGATTATGCGCGCACCGCGTTCGACACGATGATCGCCGAGGGCTCGCGCTCGACCGAGCGGATGCTCAAGATGTTCGGCGAGTTCGCACAGCCGATCTCGAACCGCGTTGCGGTCGCGACCGACAAGATGAAGATCTCGGCCTAAGTTACGCGATGCCGTCTTCGGGCGGCAGGTGACGAGAAAGGGACGGCCGTCGTGCGACGGTCGCCCCTTTTGCGTTTGCGGTTTTCGCGCGAGGTTTGCGGGGGCCCCCTTGCTCTTGCCCCCCGGCATGCCATATTTTGGCAGCATGCTTTTGACCCCTGAAATGACGACTCCCCAGCGGACGGGCGAGCAGATGGCCGAGCGCCGCGACGATGGTGGCGAGGATGGCACCGGGGGCACCGGCGCCGGCATCGCGACGAAGACCCGCGCGAAGACCAAACAGCCGACGCCGTACCGCGTGCTGATGCTCAACGACGATTATACGCCGATGGAATTCGTCGTGCTGTGTCTCCAGCGCTTCTTCCGGATGGACATGGAGGCCGCGACTCGCGTGATGCTGCACGTCCACCAGAAGGGCGTCGGGGTGTGTGGGACGTTCAGCTACGAAGTGGCGGAGACGAAGGTGAGCCAGGTGATGGATTTCGCCAAGCAGAACCAGCACCCGCTACAGTGCACGCTCGAGAAGGCGTGAACCTTACCGTTTGAGGTGATCTGTCTTGATCCTCCCCCGCAAGGGGGAGGTGGCACCGAAGGTGACGGAGGGGGGGGG
>NZ_JADBIA010000012.1:0-123249 GCF_014892665.1 Sphingomonas sp. CFBP 13603
CGGCGGCGGCGCGGTCTTCCTGGCGGAGGGCGTCGCGCGCGGCGGTTTCGGCGCGTTGCAGGGCGGCGCGGGCGGTTTGCGACTCGCCTCTAGCCTGGGCGATGCGCTCGTCGATCGCGGCGCGGGTTCGTTCGGCGTCGTCCAGCGCTTTGGCTGCGACGGGGCGGGCGGCCTGGAGCGCGGCGAGGCGGTTGCGGCGGACGAGGCGTTCGGCGGCGGCTGCGCCGGTGCCGGTTGCGGTGAAGCCGTCCCAGCGGCGGAGTTTGCCGTCTCGGGTGACGATGCGCTGGCCGACGGCGAGGTGTTGCTGGCCGTCGGTGTCGACGACGAAGACCTGCGCGAGCCTGCGGGCGAGAGCGGGGGGCGCGTCGACATGCTTTGCCAGCGGTTCGGCACCGGCGGGCGCGGCGGGGTCGTCTTCGCGGGGTTCGGCGCCTGCCCATGCATTGAGGTTGGTGTCGAGATCGTCGCCGAGCGCTGCGGCGAGCGCGCGCTCGTAGCCGGTGCTGGCCGAGACGTGGTCGAGCAGCCGGTCGCGGCCGCTGCGCTGTGTTGCCTTGGTGAGCGCCGTTACTTCGCTGTCGATCGCGGCGAGGTCTGCGCGGGCGCTGGCACGGGTGGTTTCGGCGGCGTCTCGCGCACTGGTCGCGGCGGCTTCGTCGGTGTCTGCCTGGGTGATGGTTTGGCGGGCGGACTCTGCTGCGGCCGTTGCGGCGCGTCGAGCTTCGGCGGCGGTTTCGCGCTCTGCGGTTAGCGGGGCGGGGTCGCCGAGGGCGCGGAGGGCGGCGGCGATTTGGGCGGCATCGCGGTCGGCGCGGTCGGCGCGGGTCCGGGCGGCGGCGAGGGCTGCGCTGGCGACACGGACTTCTGCGGCGTCACGGGCTTGCGTGGCGAGCGCCTGGGCCAGCGCGACTTCTGCGTCGCGGGCGCTGCGTTCGGTTTCGGCGAGTGCTGCGTCGAGATCGGGGATCGCGGCGGTGGCGTCGGCGATCGCGGTGTCGAGCGTCTTGGCTTCGTCGGCGAGGCGGGCGAGCGCGGCGGCGGCGTCGCTGGCGAGCGATCCTTCGCGCGCGCGGTCGTCGGCGATCCGGGCGCGGGCGTCGGTGAGGTCGGCGATCCTGCGCTCGACGTTGGCCTTCTCGGTTTTTAGCGCGGCGAGGCGGTGGGCGAGATCGCCGACCAGGTCGCGCGCGGCGAGCGCTGCGGTGCGGGCGGTGGCGACGGCTTCGATCGCGCGGTGCTGGTTTGCGGCGGCTGCGCGTTCGGCTTCGGTGATTGCGCGGACGCGGGTTTCGGCGGCGGCAGCTTCGGCCTTGGCGGCATCGGCTGCGGTGGCGGCTTCGCGCCATCGGGCGAACACTGTGCGCGCTTCGGCGACGCGAATCTGCGCGGAGATGAGGCGGTAGCGTTCGGCGGCGCGGGCTTGGCGTTTCAGGGTGGCGGCGCGCGCGTCCTGGTCGGAGATGATCTCGTCGAGCTTGGCGAGATTGGCTTCGGTGGCGCGGAGTTTCCCCTCGGCGTCCTTGCGGCGGACGTGGAGACCGGCGATCCCGGCGGCTTCCTCGAGCATCGCGCGGCGGTCGGCGGGTTTGGCGGCGATGACCGCGCCGATCTTGCCCTGGCTGACGAGCGCGGGCGAGTGCGCGCCGGTGGCGGCGTCGGCGAACAGGAGCCCGACGTCCTTTGCGCGGACGTCGCGGCCGTCGATCCGGTAGGCGGAGCCGGCGCCGCGCTCGATCCGGCGGACGATCTCGCGTTCGTCACCGGCTATTTCGGCGAGGATAGAGACTTCGGCGAAGTCGCGGGGGGGGCGGGTGGCGGTGCCGGCGAAGATGACGTCTTCCATGCCGGCGCCGCGCAGGGATTTCGCGCTCGCCTCGCCCATCGTCCAGCGGAGCGCTTCGAGGAGGTTGGATTTACCGCAGCCGTTCGGGCCGACGACGCCGGTGAGGCCTGGTTCGATGCGGAGGTCGGCTGGGTCGACGAAGCTCTTGAAGCCGGTGATGCGGAGGCGCTTGATCTGCATTCTTGCGCCCCCCGACGGTTGGTTGTGATCGTGTGCCGAACCGCCGAGCTTGTTTCCCCGCGAAGGCGGGGACCCAGTCTGGGCTCCCGCCTTCGCGGGAGAACAAGGAAGAGCTGCCGTTAGTCCGAACTCCACCTCCCCCGGCGGAGGCCGGGGCCCAGTTGGAGAGGTGGCAGCAACGGAACGCAGCGCTGATCAGCGACGTCCCCCAACTGGGCCCCGGCCTTCGCCGGGGTGGTACGTGTGGATGGAGAGGACGTGCGTCTTACGCCCCAGCCGCCTTCAGCGCCTTCTCCATCTGATCCCAGCTCACGACCTGATCGAGCTTCTTGTCGTTGATCAGGAACGTCGGCGTGCCAGTCACGGTACCGGCCTGCATCGCGTTTTCGGTCGGCTTGGCCATCACTTCGAGCTGCTTCTGATCCGCGAGGCAGGCGCGCGCCTTCGCTTCCGGGATCCCGCGCTGCTTGACGAAATCGATCGCGCCCATCTGCTCGGCGAGTTTGGTCGCGACGACCGTCGGCGGCTGGTTGGCGAGCGCCTTCTGCTGGTCGGGGGTCATCGCCTGGAGCTTGTCGAGGAAGGCGATCTGGTTGCCGTACATCTGCTCGAGGATCGGGAAGAACGGCGCGACGCCGCCACACTGGCCGAGCAACGTCAGCGCCACGTCGGGTGCGCCGTGGACGAGGAAGTCGCGGAATTCGAAGCTGACCTTCCCGGTCGAGACGTACTTTTCCGTCAGTGGCTTGTAGGCTTCGCGGCCGAACGCGCCGCAGGTCGGGCACGAGCGCGCGCCGTATTCGACGAGCTTGATCGGCGCGTTCGGGTTGCCCATCAGGTAACCCTCGGGGGTCTTCACGACGGTCTCGGTCCAGTTCTGGCCGGCGGGGGCTGCGGCGGCTGCTACCGGTGCGGCGGCGGGCTGGTCGACGTTACCGGTCGAATCGTTCTTCGAGCAGGCGGCGAGCGCGAGCGGCAGGACGGCGAGCGTGGTCAGGAACTTCATCGGGTTACTCCAGTGGATCACGTGAATTAACGGGCGCCGGCCTTGCGGAGCGCGGGTTCGAGCTGTTCCCAGCCGACATGCGGGACGAGTCTGCCGTTGAGGTAGAAGGTCGGCGTCGAGTCGATCTCCTTCGGCGCGTCGGCGGTCAGTTTGACGATGCGGTCGATCTCGGGCTGGTTGGCGAAGCACGCGTTTATCGCGGCGTCCGAGAGCCCGCGTGCCTTGATCATCGCGGTCAGGCCGGAGCCGTCTGCGTTGGCGCGGATCTGGGCCGAGGCGGGGTACATCGCGAGGCGCGCGGCGTTGCCCTGCTGGTATTCGATCCCGCGCTCGAGCCATTGCGGTTGCGCGGCAAAGATCGCGGACGAGGTGGCGGAGAAGCCTTCAGGGCCGGTGCAGCGCGCGAGGATCGCTGCCGACAGGTCTAGACGGTCGCGGATGAAGTGGCGGAATTCGAGGCTGGTCGAGCCCGATGCGATCATCTGGCGCTTCAAGACGGGTTCGGACTTCACCGAGAAGTCGGCGCAGTGCGAACATGTGTAGCTCGCATACTCGACGAGCTTCACGCGCGCGGCGGGGTTGCCGATCAGGTAGGCGCCCGAGGGGAGGATACGCGCGGTCTGCGACCAGTCGCGCTTCGGCGCGGCGCCGGTCAGCAGGAAGAGGGCGAAGACAGCTAGAAGGACGCGCATCAGTTGATCCTGGGAAGGCCGTGCGTCGAGGCGACGCCGGCGGCGAGGGATTCGAGGACGGCGCGCAGTTCCGGATCGGCGATGCCCTTCAGGCTCATACCGAGATCGACGGGGACCGGGCGGATCGAAGGCGGCGCCTTCCGCGGGACGGGGGCGGCGACCTCGCCCTGGCGGATCGCGACCTTCACGATGGCTGCGTAACCGAAGAAGCGGTTCACGCGCTCGATGATCTCGGGCGCGATGTGCTGCATCATCGGTGCGTGCGCGCCGCGGACGGTGAGGGTCAGGACGCCGTCCTGTTTCTTGCCGACCGGGAAGCGGATCGATTCGGGGATGCTCGCGCCCGCCAGTTTCGCGCCGACGATCTCGGGCCAGCGGCTGACGATCGACGACTGGACGAAGCCGAATCGCCGGAATGCCGCGCCGCCGATCGCGGGCAACAGCTCGGCGACCGCGCGCGAGCGGTTCTCACGCGGGGCGTCGGGGTCGGTCCTGCCTTTCACGCGCTTCGTCGCCGGCTTGGGCGTCGCAGATTTAGGCACGGAAACGGGCGGCTTGCTCATCTGCGAACCCATGCCATAGGCGACGCGTGAACGCCAAGCGCTCTTCGGTCTCCGGGGCCCTGCTCGACTGGTATGACGCGCACCGTCGCGACCTGCCGTGGCGCGCGAAGCCGGGCGAGGCGGTCGATCCGTACCGGGTGTGGCTGTCCGAGGTGATGTTGCAGCAGACGACGGTGGCCGCGGTGACGCCGCGGTTCCTCGCGTGGACCGCGCGGTGGCCGGATTTCGCGAGCCTGGCGGCGGCGGACGATGCCGATGTCATGGCGGCTTGGGCGGGGCTTGGGTATTACGCTCGGGCGCGCAATCTGGTGAAGGCGGCGAAGGCCGTGGTCGCGGAGCATGGCGGCGTGTTTCCGCGAACCGAGGTGGAGCTGCGCGCGCTGCCGGGGCTGGGCGCCTATACGGCCGCTGCGGTGGCGGCGATCGCGTTCGGGGAGCGCGCGGTGGTGGTCGATGCGAATGTCGAGCGAGTGGTCGCGCGGCTGTTCGCGATCGAGACGCCTTTGCCGGCCGCGCGCCCTGCGATTCGGGTCTCGGCGGACTCGATCACACCGGATACTCGGCCGGGCGACTTTGCGCAGGCGATGATGGATCTGGGGTCGGGGATCTGCACGACGCGCGCGCCGAAATGCCTGTTGTGTCCGATCCGCGCGTTTTGCGAAGGCTTTGCGCAGGGCGCGCCCGAGCGGTTGCCGGTGAAGGCGAAGAAGGCGGCCAAGCCCCAGTGGTACGGGACGATATTCTGGCTGGAGCGCGACGGGCAGGTGTTGCTGGTGCGACGGCCGGACAAGGGTCTGCTCGGCGGGATGCGGGCGTTTCCTACCGGGCCTTGGGGTGACGCTGTGCCCGGTTTCGAGGACGCGCCGGCGCAGGCGGATTGGCGGATGCTGGACGAGACCGTCGCGCATGGATTTACGCATTTCGATCTGCAACTGACGCTTGCGGTGGCGACGGTCGAGGCGCATCAACCGCGCGTTCCAACGGCAAGCGAATGGTGGCCGATCGACGAGCTGGATACCGCCGGGCTCCCGACCGTTTTCGCCAAGGCCGGCAAAGCCATACGGAGAGCTGCATGAAATTGGTGCATTGGATTTCGACGGGCGGACTTGCCGCGCTGGCAGCCGCCACGGCTTATGCCCAACAGGCGCAGCCGCGTCCGCAGGTCAGCCCGCAGGCTCGGTCGACGCCGCGGATGACGATCCCGGTCAACGCATTGCTGCCTGCCACGTCCGCACTGTTCGATAGTTACGTTGCGCAGGACAAGATACCGGGGATCGTCGGTGCGTTCGGGGTTGGCGACGGTCCGACGCTGTTCCCGTCGGCGGGCAAGATCAGCGACGATCCGAATGCTCCGGCGGCAGGCCCCGATTCGCTGTGGCGCGTCTATTCGATGTCCAAGCCGATCACCGGCATGTCGGCGATGATGCTGGTCGAGGACGGCAAGCTCAATCTCGACGATCCTGTCAGCAAATATATACCCGCGTTCAAGGACATGAAGGTGGCGACCAGTCCCGACACGTCGCTCGCCACGCGGCCGGCGACGCGGCCGATCACGATCCGCAACCTGCTGACGCATACCGCCGGGCTCGGCTACACAATCATCACCAAGGGGCCGCTGCTCAAGGAATATGAGCGGCTCGGCATCCTGCCGCTGTCGGTCAGCGCGGCGATGGAAGAGAAGATGCGGCCCGTCCGGCCGACGTCGCTCGAGGAATTCGCCAACCGCGTGGCGACGCTGCCGCTGATCGCCGAGCCGGGGACCAAGTGGAGCTATTCGATCGGGCTCGACGTGATGGGCCGCGTGATCGAGGTCGCGAGCGGCATGAGCTTCGAGCGGTTCGTGCAGACGCGGTTGTTCGATCCGCTCAAGATGAAGTCGAGCTTCTGGCAGGTGCCGCAGCGCGAGGTCGGGCGGCTGGCGACCAACTATGCGTTTGTCGGCGACACGCGGACGCCGCTCGATCCGGCGGCGAACTCGGTGTTCCTGCAGAAGCCGAGCTTTCCGTATGGCGGCGCCGGCCTGGTGATGTCGGCACGCGATTATGACCGGTTCCTGCACATGATCCAGGACGGCGGCATTCTCGACGGCGTGCGCGTGATGAAGCCAGAGACGATCGCGCTGGCGACGTCGAACCTGTTGCCGGCGGGGGTGACCTATGGCGGCGTGAGCGGTGGTACCGGCGGGACGAAAGGCAGCAACATGGGCTTTGGCGCGGGCGGTTCCGTGGTGCTGGCCACCACGCCGAACGGGCCGGGCAAGGGCACCTATGCCTGGGGCGGCGCGGCGGGGACGATAGCCTGGGTCGACCCGGTCAAGCGGTCGCGCGGCAACGTGATGGTCAATTACTTCCCGGCGGATCGTATTCCGTTGCGTGAACAGGTCGTCGCGGCGCTGATGCAGGATGCGGCGAGGTTGCGCCGATGAGCGTGATGGAGGCACCTGGGTTTACCGGTGGGACGCTCGACCGGTCCGATGCGCTGCGTCACGACCCCGAAGGGCTGGCGGCGGCGCAGCGCGACTGGCGTGCACGGCTGCTGGTGCTCGATGGGTTGCTGCCGGGCACGACCGATGACGGGCATCTCGCCTGGACTTCGGTGGCGGATATGCCCGAGGATGCCGAGGCGATCCTGCTAGGGCTCGACGAGAGCGGGCGGCCGCATTTCGCGGCGCTGCTGGCGGGCATGCGCGTCGACAACGCGCCGGCGATGCGGTCGCCCGCGCTGATGGCGGTGCTGGCTGCGCTCGCGCCGGGTGAGGCAGCGACGTACGCTGGCGCACGGAGTGTTATCGACTGGCATGTCCGGCATGGCTTCTGCGCAAAGTGCGGATCGCCGACCGAGATGTTCCGGGCGGGGTGGGCACGGAAGTGTCCGAACTGCGGGACCGAGCATTTCCCGCGCGTCGATCCGGTGGTGATCATGATCGCCGAGCATGACGGGCGTGCGCTGCTCGGGCGGGGCAAGGGCTGGCCACCGGGGCGGTATTCTGCACTCGCCGGTTTCGTCGAGCCGGCCGAATCGATCGAGGAAGCGGTTGCGCGCGAGATCCTCGAGGAGTCGGGCGTTCGGGTCGGCAAGGTCCGGTATGTCGCGAGCCAGCCCTGGCCGTTTCCGTCTTCGCTGATGATGGCATGCGTTGCCGAGGCGGAGGACGATGCGATCACGCTCGATGTGAACGAGCTCGAGGATGCGATGTGGGTGCCGCGCGAGATGGTGCGCGCAGTGTTGCGCGGGGAGGAGGGGCCGTTCGTGGCGCCGCCGCCCTATGCGATTGCGTATACGCTGCTCAAGGAGTGGGCGGGGGAATAGGTCGCGAGCCTCCCGCGTGCACCACCCCGGCGGAGGCCGGGGTCCAATTGGAGAGGTCGCAGTAACGACGTGCTGCCCTCCGTTACTACCTTCCCCCAATTGGGCCCCGGCCTCCGCCGGGGTGGTGTCTTAAGCGGGAGCGGTTCGCGGCCGACTTACGCAGCGATCTTCAATTCCTGCATCACGTCGGCGGTGATCGACAAACTCCGCTTGCGTGCCTCGTGGTCGTAGATCGCGCTGGTCACCATGACCTCGTCGACGCCGGTCCGCTCGACGAACGCCGCTATGCCGCGCGCGACCTTGGCCGGGCTGCCGACCGCCGAGCATTGCAGCACGTGGTCGAGGATCTGGTTGCCCTGCGCGCCGAGCGACTCGCGATAGCCGGCGAGCGGCGGCTTCATCTGGCCGGGGTTGCCGGTGCGGAGCGCGACGAACGACTGTTGCTGCGAGCTGGCGAGCAGTTCGGCTTCCGCGTCGGTTTCCGCTGCGAACACGTTGAAGCCGGCCATGACGTGTGGCTTGGCGAGGCGTGCCGAGGGGCGGAAGTCGCGGCGGTAGATCGCGAGCGCGGCATCGAGCGCATCGGGCGCGAAATGCGAGGCGAATGCGTAGGGGAGCCCGAGTGCCGCCGCCAACTGAGCGCCGAAGGTGCTGGAGCCTAGGATCCACATCTCGACGTCCGCACCTGCGCCCGGGGTCGCGACGATGCCGGTCTGGCCGTCATTGGCGAAGTAGCTCTGGAGCTCCATCACGTCCTGCGGGAAGGCGTTGGCGTCGGTTTCCAGCGTGCGGCGCATCGCGCGGGCAACGCGCTGGTCGGAACCGGGCGCGCGGCCGAGGCCGAGATCGATGCGGCCGGGGAACAGCGCGTCGAGCGTGCCGAACTGCTCGGCGATCGTCAGCGGCGCGTGGTTGGGGAGCATGATGCCGCCCGAGCCTACGCGGATCGTCTTCGTGGCGGCGGCGATGTGCGCGATCACGACGGCGGTCGCGGCCGACGCGATGCCGGTCATGCCGTGATGTTCGGCGACCCAGTAGCGCTGGAACCCGACGCTCTCGGCGTGCCGCGCGAGGTCGGCCGCGTTGGCGAGCGATTGGGAGACGGTGCCGCCTTCGATGACGGGGACCAGATCGAGCAGGGAATAGCGTGTCATGCGGCAGAGATAGGTACCGAGCGGTAGCTTATCCAGTGATTGCGCCAAATGGTTTGTTCGGCTGACCTCTACACCCCTCCCTTCCGGGGAGGGGAGAGTTAGAAGCCCAGACTATATCGCATCGCCATGCCGTAGTCGTTCGGGAGCGCCGCGAAGTTACCGGGGTCGCGGCGGAAGAACAGGTTGGTGTCCAGGCCACCGCCGAGTGCGAGGACGCCGTAGCGGAATTCAACGTCGAGTTCGCGGCCTTGCGGGGCGAGGTTGAGGCGTTGGGTGGTCCAGTTGGTGACGGTACCGGACGTGTAATCGTAATAGGTCGGGAGGGCGAGGTCGATGCCGCCGCGGGCAACGCGCAACGGTTGCGCGATGCGGAGGCCGATGCTGTCGTGGGCGAACACGCCGTCCTTGCCGATGTCGGCGGCGAAGGCGTTGGTGCGGACGAGGCCGTCGCCGCCGAGACCGCCGCGGACCGCCGCGCGGGTCCAGCCCTGGCGCATCGATCCGCCGATGCTCCAGCCGCTCCCCGCATCGAACCGTGCCTTGGTATCGACGAACCACGTTGCCGCGCGGGTCGCGCCGAGCGCGGCGTCGAAGCGCGCGCCGAGGACGGTGTCGCGCTCGTCCATCCGCGTCGCGGCCACCATCGTCGACAGCGCGCCGAAGCGGCGGTCGACGGTCAGCGAGGCACGATTGTAGCCCGAGCGCTGCCAGCGGTCGCGCAGGCGGAAGTCGCCGTCACGCTGCGTCAGGACGTCGCCATTCTCGATTCCGGCGGTGACCCCGAACCCGCCGAAGCTCTGCCGCATCGCGCTCGAGGCTCTCGTGTTGCTGTCGAAGCCTAGGCCGCCGGTGTTGGCGATAAGGAAGGCGGGTTCGGACTGGCCCGACAACTGCGCACTGAGCGCGCTCGATCCTTGTGCGAAGCCGAACCCGAACGACAGCGTGCTGCCGAGTTTCTGCGTCACCATGCCGGCGATCGCGCGCGCGCTGGTCGCGTCGGCGTTGGAGAGGGACGTGCGATCGAGCGCGACGTCGCCGTTCGCGCGCGGCGCTAGCGTCATCGATACGGTCATGCCGCCCTGCGCCAGCGCGACCGTGCGGAATCGCGACTGGAGCGCGCCGCCGAGCGATCGTTCCGGGCTGCGGCGCGCGATCGTCTTGGCGAGGTCGATCGCGAACGCGCGGCTGTAGCCGTCGAGGATTACCGCGCCGAGTTCGCCTTGGGTCGCGTCGCCCATCGGCGCGGAGAGGGTGGCGTTGCCGCTCATCGAGACGACCGCTTTCGATCCCGCGATCGAGGTCGTGCCGAGCGGCTGGAACGCGCGCGTGAGGTCGAGCACGCCGTTGCCGTAGACCGCGTCGACGCCCGGCGCGCCGGCATCGCGTGCGCTCTTGAACAGGATGTCGACGATCTGCGCGCCGGTAAGGTTGGGGAAGGCCTGTGCCAGCAATGCGACCGCGCCGGAAATCTGCGGCGCGGCGAACGAGGTGCCGGACCAGAGATAAGGGGTATCGGTCGCGTCGGGCGCGCGGACGCTTTCGCCGACCGCGGTGAGGAAGTGCGCGGCGCCGGTGCCGGCCCGGTCGCTGAACGTAGAGATGCCGTCGGTGGACCCGACCGAACCGGCGATGATCACTTGGTTGCGCGCTTGCGCTTCGCTGGCGACGTTGGTGAAGGGGTCGGGGTTGACCGAACCGTCATTGCCCGCGGCGATCACGACGACGAGCCCCGCGGCGGTCGCGCGGCCGATCGCGTCCTTGAGGCTTTGCGGCATGTCGGAGCCGCCGAGCGAGATGTTGACGACCGTTGCACCCGCCGTGCGTGCCGCGTCGAGGCCGCGGGTTATCGCGTCGGTCGGAAATTTGCAGCCCGTATCCTCGTCATCCTTGCTGGCGGTGGCGCAGGTGCCGGGGCGGTCGGCGCGCAGGACGATCAGCGTCGCGTCGAACGCCACGCCGTGCGAGCCCGCGCCGTTTCGCCGTCCCGCGAGCGTGAACGCGACCGCGGTGCCGTGGCCGCCTTCGTCGTCGATCGTGCTGTTGCCGGCGACATCCTGCGATGCCGAGGAGACGCGGGAGCCGAACTCCTGGCTCTGCAGGTCGATGCCGCTGTCGATCACGCCGACGTTGACGCCCCTGCCAGTGGCGCCGACGTTATAGGCGGCGAGCGCGTTCATCGAGACGGCGCCGACGGTCGCACGGTATTCGGCAGTGTCGTTTGTCGAAGGTGCCGGCGTGGGGGTTGGCGTAGGCGTGGGAGCAGGGGTCGGCGTCGGCGTAGGGGCTGGAGTTGGCGTGGGAGACGGCGCTGCTGGTGGGGTCGGGGTGCTGTTGATGCCGCCGCCGCCGCCGCCGCACGCCGCGAGCAGGACCGTCGTCCCCAATGCCGCCGACCGCAACAGGCCAGCTTTTACGCCGTACATGAACGTCACCCCTTTGTGATCTTGATAACCTATTGGAATTGAAAGCGTTGAGCGATCGTAAACATCGGCCTTGACCGCGCCGGGGACAGAGCCGGCTTGTCGTCTAGCGACGCTCTGCTTAGAGGTTCCGATCGATGCCTGTCCGCCTTGACCCCCGCCTCGACCATGTCCGCAACTGGATCTTCGATCTCGACAACACGCTGTACCCGGCGAGCGCGGACCTGTTCGCGCAGGTCGACGCGCGGATGACCGGGTTCATCCAGGATCTGCTGGGGCTCGAGCATGACGAGGCGCGGCGCGTGCAGAAGGGATATTTCCACAATCACGGCACGACGCTGTCGGGGTTGATGGCCGAGCACGACGTCGATCCGCACGCGTTCCTGGCGCATGTCCACGACATCGAGATGGACGTGATCGAGCACGACGCGCCGCTGGTGGCGGCGATCGCCAAGCTGCCGGGGCGCAAACTCGTCTTCACCAATGGCGACACGCCGTATGCGGCGCGGATACTGGAGCGGCTCGGGTTGAGCGAGAGCTTCGAGGCGATCCACGACATTCACGCGATGAACCTGATGCCGAAGCCGCATGCCTCGGCCTATGCAGGGTTCTGCGCGGCGTTCGACATCGATCCGCGGGAGTCGCTGTTCGCGGACGACATGGCGCGCAACCTGACGCCGGCCAAGGCGATCGGGATGACCACCGTGTGGATCGACAACGGCTCCGAGCAGTCGCCCGATGCGGCGCGCGATCATATCGATTTTACCGTGCCGGTGCTTGCGCCATGGCTCGAAACCATCCTGGAGACATCATGACCTTGCAGACCATCATCGACGCCGCCTGGGACGACCGCGCGAACCTGGGGCTCGAGACGAAGGGCGAAGTGCGCGACGCCGTCGAGTCCGCGCTGGCGATGCTGGACGCGGGGACTGCGCGCGTTGCCGAGCCGACGGCTGACGGCTGGCAGGTGAACCAGTGGCTCAAGAAGGCGGTTCTGCTCTCGTTCCGGCTCAACGACAACGTCGTGATCGACGGCGGTTCGGCGGGCGCACCGGGGTTCGACAAGGTGCCGTCGAAGTTCGCGGGCTGGGGTGAGGCGGAATTCCGCGCGGCGGGTATCCGTGTCGTGCCGGGCGCGGTCGCGCGGCGCGGGAGCTTCATCGCCAAGGGTGCGATCCTGATGCCGAGCTTCGTCAATATCGGCGCGTATGTCGGTGAGGGGACGATGGTCGATGCGTGGGCGACGGTCGGGTCGTGCGCGCAGATCGGCAAGAACGTGCATCTGTCGGGCGGTGCCGGCATCGGCGGCGTGCTCGAGCCGTTGCAGGCGGATCCCGTCATCATCGGCGACGGCGCGTTCATCGGCGCGCGTGCGGAAGTGGCCGAGGGCGTCCGCGTCGGCGAGGGCGCGGTGCTGTCGATGGGCGTGTACCTCGGCGCCTCGACCAAGATCATCGATCGCGCGACCGGCGAAGTGTTCAAGGGCGAAGTGCCGCCGTACTCGGTGGTCGTGCCGGGCTCGATCGGTGGCGGCGACGGCAAGCCGGCGCTGTACTGCGCGGTGATCGTCAAGCGCGTGGATGCGCAGACACGCTCGAAGACCAGCATCAACGACCTGCTGCGGGACTGACGGCGCGCGCCCCACGTCTCGTCTCCCACGTCTCGTCCCGGCGAGGCTCGTGTCGGGTCGACAACGACGCGGACGCTGCCTATCCGGGACGAAACATACCGAGGAGAAATATTTTGACCGCTGCCGCCAGCCAGGTTCTCGACCGCGTTCTCGTCCTCGAAATGGTCCGCGTGACCGAAGCTGCGGCGATCGCCGCCTCCACGCTCGTCGGTCGTGGCGACGAGAAGGCAGCGGATGCGGCCGCGGTCGAGGCGATGCGCGAGGCGCTCAACTCGCTGTACATGGACGGCACCGTCGTGATCGGCGAGGGCGAGCGCGACGAAGCCCCGATGCTGTTCATCGGCGAGAAGGTCGGCTCGGCGATCGGCAAGGGCCCGAAGATCGACATCGCGCTCGATCCCTTGGAAGGCACGACGATCTGCGCGACCGCGGGGCCGAACAGCCTTGCCGTGCTGGCGATCGCCGAAGAGGGCGGGCTGCTCAACGCGCCCGACGTCTACATGGACAAGATCGCGGTGGGCCCGGGTTATCCCGAGGGCATCATCGATCTCGACAAGACGCCGACTGAGAACATCAACGCCGTCGCCGCCGCCAAGGGCGTGCCGGCGCGCGACTTGATCGTGTGCGTGCTCGACCGGCCGCGTCATGAGGCGCTGATCGCCGAACTGCGCAAGGTCGGCTGCGGGATCATGCTGATCGGTGACGGCGACGTCGCCGGCGTGATCGCGACGTCCGATCCGGAGACCACGGTCGACGTGTATATGGGTTCGGGTGGTGCTCCCGAGGGCGTGCTGGCGTGCGCTGCGCTGCGCTGCGTCGGAGGGCAGTTCAAGGGGCGGTTGCTGTTCCGGAACGACGACGAGCGTGGACGCGCTGCGAAGTGGGGGATCACCGATCTCGACAAGCAGTATGACCTGTCCGAGTTGGCGAAGGGCGACTGCATTTTCGCGGCGACCGGGGTTACCGATGGCTCGCTGCTGGCCGGCGTGAAGCGGAAGAAGGGCAAGATGACCACCGAGAGCGTGGTTATGCGGGCGTCTTCGGGGACGGTGCGTTGGGTCAAGGGTGAGCATCGGACTGACTGATCTCCCGATACCACCCCGGCGAAGGCCGGGGCCCAATTGGGAAACGCCACTAACGGAGCGATGCGCTTAGTTACTCTGGACGTTCCAATTGGGCCCCGGCCTTCGCCGGGGTGGAGCGTTGGGTCAGGGTGGTGACTCAACCACCATGCTTCCCCGCGAAGGCGGGGACACAGACTGGGCTCCCGCCTTCGCGGGAGAACATAACGGCCGAGCGGTGGAACGCATGAGGGACGAAGTGTCGGCATGATCCTGCCCAACGTCCTCCTCCTCGTCACGATCATGAGCCTCGTCTGGTTCCTCAAGGGCGACCTGCTCGGCTACCGCCGGATAAAGCGCCTCCCTGACACAGCCTCGCGCCAGAAGACCTACCGCCTGTGGGTCGCCAAAGCCGCGATCGCCTTCGTCCTGCCGGCGGTGATCGGACTCACGCTACTCGGACGCCTCGACGCGCTCCTCACGGTGCCGCCCGAGTTCGACACCCTCCGCACGCTCCTCCCTAGCTTCGAAGGCGACAGCCGTGCGGAACTGCTCGGCATGATCGGCGGCAGTGCATTCGGTGGCTTGATCATCGGCGCGGTGCTCGCGACGCGGGGCAACTGGCGGATCCTCAAGACGATCGGCAACGTCGGCTCGCTGCTCCCGCGCAACCGGCCTGAGATCGCGCATGCCGCCGCAATGTCGATCGTGGCGGGCGTTTCCGAGGAGCTCGCCTTTCGCCTGTTCCTGCCGCTGCTGGTCGCGCTCGTATCCGGCAGCGCGTTCGTCGCGTTTGGCGTCGCGGTGGCGGCGTTCGGCGCGATGCATCTGTATCAGGGGCGGGCGGGCGTGATCGCGACTACGCTGGTCGGCGCGCTGATGGCGGCAGTCTATCTGATGACCGGCGAACTGTGGCTGGCGATGGTCCTGCACGCGCTGATCGATCTCAATTCGCTGGCATTGCGACCGGCGCTGACCGGAGCATGGCGCGCGGCTTGACTTCGCACGCTCGGGTTCGTCCAATCGTGGCACGGTCCACGAAGGGAAATTCCATGTCGCGTCACGCCCTCCTGCTCGCGCTTGCCGTCACCGCAGCCGTCCCGGCCGCCACGCTCGCGCAGACCGCGCCGCAAACCGTGACCCAGTCGCCCTTTACCTTCGAGGAGGTGATGGTGCCGATGCGTGACGGGGCGAAGTTGCAGACGGTGATCATGCGGCCGCGCGGAATCACCGGGCCGCTGCCGATCCTGCTCCAGCGGACCCCCTACGGCGTGCCCGATGCGCCGTTTCCCACCGCCGATCGCTTCGCGCCGTTGATGAAGGACGGCTATGTCTTCGTCTTCCAGTCGATGCGCGGGCGGTTCAGGTCCGACGGCGTCTTTACGCTCTCGACCGCGGTCCACCCCGGTGATCCTAAAGCGGTCGACGAGGCTACGGATGCGTACGACACCGTCGGCTGGCTGGTGAATAATGTTCCGGCCAACACCGGCAAGGTCGGCATGTGGGGCGTGTCGTACCCCGGTTTCGCCGCCGCCGTCGCGCTGGCGAACCCGCATCCGGCGCTGAAGGCGGTATCCCCGCAGGCGGCGTGGATCGATTACTGGCAGTCGGACGATCTGCACCGCAACGGCGCGCTACGGTTGAGCTATGCGACCGACTGGGTGTCGTCGCTGCAACTCGACAAGACGAAGAATTCCGACTTTGCGTATCCGAGCGATACGTACGACTATTTCCTCAAGGTTGGCTCGGCGGAGGCAATCGATCGCAACGTGTTCAAGGGGCGCGTGCCGATGTTTACGGCGCTGCTCGATCATCCCAATCACGACGGCTTTTACACAGCGCAGCGCTGGACCGACGCGCTCGGGAAGACGACGGTGCCGACGCTCAACGTCGCCGGGTTCTGGGATCAGGAGGATCCGTGGGGCTCGTGGCAGATTTACGCCAAGCAGAAGCGCAATGATCCGAACCATCTGGCGCAGATGGTGGCGGGGCCGTGGCGGCATGGTGGGTGGCAGGGGGTGGCGGATCACCTTGGTCCGATCCCGCTCGGAACGGCGAGTGGCACCCAGTTCCAGGAACAGATCCAGGCGCCGTTCTTTGCATACTGGCTGCACGGCAAGGGCCCGCGGCCGGACTTCGCGGCGAAGATGTTCCAGTCGGGCTCGAACGTGTGGAAGACCTATGCGGCCTGGCCTCCGACGGGCGCGAAGGCGACGAACCTGTACCTGCATGCGGACGGCAGCCTGTCGTTCACCGCGCCGGCGGCTGGCGAAGGGTGTCGCGATTACGTGTCCGATCCGGCGAACCCGGTGCCGTTCCGCCGGCGGCCGATGTCGGCGACCTATGCCAGCCCGGATTGGGCGTGGTGGGAGGCGGACGACCAGCGCTTCGTCGATCACCGGCCCGATGTGCTGGGGTATGTGTCGGAGCCTCTGACTGCCGACCTGACCGTGACGGGGGCGCTGTCGGCGACGTTGCAGGCGTCGACGAGCGGGACCGACAGCGATTTCGTGGTGAAGCTTATCGATGTGCTGCCCGACGATACCGAGTCGATGACGGGGCGTAGCCTTCAGCCGGGCGACTATGCCCGGACGCTCAACGGGTATCAGTTGCCGATCGCGATGGAGGTGCGGCGTGGGCGCTTCCTGGCGAGCGATACGGCGCCGCAGCCGCTGGTACCGGGGAAGGTCGTCGCGTGGGATGTGCCGCTGCGTGACCACGA
Source organism: Sphingomonas sp. CFBP 13603 (assembly GCF_014892665.1). NCBI lineage: Bacteria > Pseudomonadati > Pseudomonadota > Alphaproteobacteria > Sphingomonadales > Sphingomonadaceae > Sphingomonas > Sphingomonas sp. CFBP 13603. The sequence continues at coordinate 16,584 of NZ_JADBIA010000012.1, forward strand.
CCATGTCTTCAAGGCTGAGCACCGAATCATGGTGCAGGTGCAGTCGAGCTGGTTCCCGATGATCGACCGCAACCCGCAGTCTTTCGTGTCGAACATCGGGCGGGCGAAACCGGGGGACTATGTGAAGGCGACGCAGAAGGTCTGCGCGGGATCGCGGATTACGTTGCCGGTTATGCGGTAGGGTTTGCGGACAGTTGCCCACCCCGGCGGAGGCCGGGGCCCAATTGGAAAGGTCGAGGTAACGGAGCGCGGTCCTTCGTTATCACCGTCCCCCAACTGGGCCCCGGCCTCCGCCGGGGTGGGGCTTGCCAGTCTTCAGCTCAGTTCTTCATTCGCCAGCCGGTCTTGAAGATCCACGCGATCGCGATCAGGCACACCGCGAGGAAGCCCGCCGTCACCGCGAGGCTGACCCCGACCGCGACGTCGCCGACCCCGAAGAAGCTCCAGCGGAAGCCGCTCACCAGGTAGACGACCGGGTTGAACAGGCTGAACGTGCGCCACGGCTGGGGCAGCATGTCGATCGAGTAGAACGCGCCGCCGAGGAACGTCAGCGGCGTGATCAGCAGCGCGGGGACGAAGTTCAATTGTTCGAAGCCGTTGGCCCAGACGCCGATGATGAACCCGAACAGGCTGAACGCGACCGCAGTCAGGATCAGGAACGCGATCATCGCGAACGGGTGCTCGATCCGCAGCGGCACGAAGAATGAGGCGGTCGCGAGAATGATCAGCCCGAGGATCACCGACTTGGTGGTCGCCGCGCCGACATAGCCGATCACCATCTCCATCGCCGAAACGGGCGCCGACAACAGCTCGTAGATCGTGCCGGTGAATTTGGGGAAGTAGATGCCGATCGACGCGTTCGAGATGCTCTGCGTGAGCAGCGACAGCATGATCAGGCCGGGGACGATGAAGCTGCCGTAACCGACGCCGCCGACCTGCTGCATCCGGCTGCCGATCGCGCCGCCGAAGACGATGAAATAGAGTGAGGTCGTGAGAACGGGGGTGACGAGGCTTTGCCACAGCGTGCGCAGCGCGCGCGCCATTTCGAAGCGATAGATCGCCCAGATGCCATGGGTATTCATGCACGTTCTCCGACGAGATCGACGAAGATGTCTTCGAGGCTCGACTTGCTGGTTTCGAGGTCCTTGAAGCCGATGCCGAGTTCGGCGAGTTTGCGCAGCAACGAGGGAATGCCGGTATGATCGGCCTGCGCGTCGAACACGTAGCGCAGGCGTTTGCCGTCGTCCTCCAGTGACACGTCCCAGTCGGCGAGTTCCGGGGGAAGCGCCGTCATCGGGTCCTGGAGCGCGATGTCGAGTTCGCGCTTGCCGAGCTTCTTCATCAGCGACGCCTTGTCGTCGACGAGCAGCAGCTTGCCCTTGTTGATGACCCCGACGCGGTCGGCCATTTCCTCGGCTTCCTCGATGTAATGCGTCGTCAGGATGATCGTCGTGCCGCCTTCGCGCAGGCGGTGGACGAGCTTCCACATGTCGCGGCGCAGCGCCACGTCGACGCCGGCGGTGGGCTCGTCGAGGAACAGGATCTCGGGCTCGTGCGCGAGCGCCTTGGCGATCAGGACGCGGCGTTTCATGCCGCCGGAGAGTTCGCGAATCTTCGCGTCGCGCTTGTCCCAGAGCGAGAGGTCGCGGAGCACCTGTTCGATGTAATCGCTGTGGCCCGAGCGGCCGAACAGGCGGCGGCTGAAGGTGACGGTGGCGAGCACCGTCTCGAACATGTCGACGTTGAGTTCCTGCGGCACGAGGCCGATGCGGCTGCGCGCCTGCTTATAGTCGCGGATCGCGTCGTAGCCGGCGACCTTGATCGTGCCGGCGGACGGCGTGACGATGCCGCAGATGATGCTGATCAGCGTCGTCTTGCCCGCGCCGTTGGGGCCGAGGAGAGCGAAGATCTCGCCTTTCTGGATGTCTAGGTCGACTGGGTGGAGGGCTGTGGTGCCGCTCTTGTAGGTCTTGGTGACGCCCGCGATGGACAGGATCGGTTCGGTCATTGGCACCCCTTTTTGTGAGGGGAAGATGGGGGTGGCGGGGTGGGAAAGTAAGGGCTGCCGCCTTGTTCTCCTGCGAACGCAGGAGCCCAGGATACCGGGCGTCGCGCTTTGTAACCCTGGGCTCCTGCGTTCGCAGGAGAACGGTTAGCCGGCGCGGGCGGCTGCTACGGCTTTTTGCAGGTCTTCGAGCGGCAACGCGCCGGATAGGACCCGGTCGCCGACCACCCAGCTCGGGGTACCAGTCATGCCAAGTTTGGCGGCGGTTTCCATGTTCTTGGCGATCTCGGCGTCGGCTGTCTTGGTGAAGCTCGCCTGCGTCGTGTCGACCCCGGCCTTGCTCGCAGCCGCGGCGATCGAGGCGTCGCTGACCGGGCCGCCGGCGTAGAGCGCGTCGTGGAAGGTGGCGAACTTACCCTGTTGTGCGGCGGCGAGGCTGGCGCGCGCGGCGATGCGGCTTTCGGCGCTGAGGATCGGGAGTTCGCGGAAGACCACGCGGACTTTCGGGTCGGCGGCGATCAGCTTGGCGATCATCGGCAGGCTCGCGCGGCAGTATCCGCAATTGTAATCGAAATACTCGACGAGCGTGACGTCGCCCTTGGGGTTGCCGGCCCAGGCGCTGCCGAACGGGGTGATGATCGCGTCGCGGTTCGCGGTGACGGTCTTGCCGGACTCGCGGTCACGGAGTTTCTCCATCGCCTCGGGCAGGATCTCGGGGTGCGCCAGCACATAGTCGTGGACGATCGATTCGACCTGCGCGCGCTCGACGCCGCCGCCCTGACGATCGAAACCCCAGACCGCGAGGCCTCCGATGACGGCGCCGGCAATAGCGATCGCCGGGAATGTAAGTTTGCTCATTTGCGGCGCTTATACTGCTTGGGATTGTCGTCCATCTCGTTCTGCGCGGCCATCGCGATGTCCTGCGCGCGAATCCAGTCGGTGGTGTTCGCCGGGATGTTGGCGAGGGCATATTGCGCGCTCGCCGACGCGGTCCGCATGTCGCCGCCCATGCTCGCGCGCTCGGCGGTGGCGAGCGCGGCGCGCGCTGTGTCGCCGGTCAGTTCGTAGACGGTGCCGAGCTGCATCCAGGCGAACGGATTCTGGTCGTCGCGACCTACCGCGGTGCGCAGGACCCTGGTGGCCTCGGGGTAGTTCGCCTTGTTCTCGGTCGCGATCAGTGCGTGGCCGAAGGTGGTGGCGATCAGCGGGTTGTTGCGAGAACCCTCCGTGGCTTCGCGCAGGGGAATTAGCGACTCGGTTGGTTTGCCCGCTTCGAGCAGGATCTGCCCCTTGATCTCGAGGAAATACGGATCGGTGGGCTCGGCCTTTACCAGTGCGTTGGCTTCGGCATCGGCTTTCTCAGGGTAGCCCGCTTTGTGATACGCGTAGGCGCGGGCGTAGTGTGCGTAGATCGACTGGTTGCTGGGCGGGTAGGCCTGCAGCGTCTGGTCGGCGGGCATGACGTAGCCGGCGAGCTTCGCCTTCACGCGGCGGAAGCGTTCCTCCAGCGCGGCGTCGGGCTTGTTGGCCCAGGCGGGCGAGGCTTGGAGGTCGGCGGTGAGGGTGGCGACACGCTCGCCGGAGAGCGGATGCGACTGCATGAAGGGATCGATGTTGGCGGTGCCGAAGCGGTATTCCTGCTGCTGCAATTTCTTGAAGAAGCTGAGCATGCCGCGGCCCGAGACGTTCGCCTCGCGGAGGAATTTCGCGCCGGTCGCGTCTGCGGTCGATTCCTGGACGCGGCTGAACGAGAGATAGCTGCCCATCGCCGCCTGCTGACCTGCCGCCATGATGCCGGCGCCGGCCTCGCCGCTGCCGGCTGCCATAGCCGCGAGGCCGAGGACCATCGAGAGCAGGTACATGCCCATTGCCGGCTTGGTGCCGCGGTCGGCGAGGACGACATGGCCGTCGGCGATGTGGCCGAGCTCGTGCGCGATGACGCCCTGGACTTCGTTGGCGTTGTCGGCGGCCTGGATGAGCCCTGAGTGGACATAGACGGTCTGCCCGCCAGCGACGAACGCGTTGATCGACTCGTCGTTGATGAGGACGACCTTCACGTCGCGCGTCGAGAGCCCGGCCGCCTTGATCAGCGGGTTCGACATCTCCGCGAACATGGTTTCGGTCTCGGCGTCGCGGAGGATCGACTGGGCCTGGAGGGGCGTCGTCCAGAGGAGGAGGGCGGTGGCTGCGGCGGCTGTTAGGCGCTTCATATTACGGGGTATCGTCGATTGGGGGCGGAGGGGCAATGGTCGTGCGGTCGGGCGTGCGGTGGAGTGAAGTACAGGAAGTGCAGACGCTGGGAGCTGTTTTGCGGTTGGTGGGAGTGTGGGTGGCATTGGGGGAGGGGAGCAGGGTTTGGGTGTGTAGGACAGGGGTTTGAGGGTAGCGCGCCTTAAGAGGTTGCTGCGCCAGCTATCGGCCACTTACTCGGCAATTGGTTCCCTCCCTGGCTAGCAGGCCACCGCCCCGGCGGAGGCCGGGGTCCAATTGGGGGACCGGGCTAACTGAGGGTGGCGCTTCGTTATTGGCACCTTTCCAATTGGGCCCCGGCCTTCGCCGGGGTGGTGGTGGGTGGGGGGAGCTCGGCGTGCATCATCAGAGGAGCTAGAACACAAACCTCGCATCTCCCCCTGGTCTTGTTCACCCGCGAAGGCGGGTGCCCAGTCTGGGTCCCCGCCTTCGCGGGGATACAAGCTTTTCTCGTTCGCCACGTGAGGCATTGGGCGCTCACGGATATCGTGCTGCCGGAGGATCGCTCCCCACAAACGAAAACGGGCGCGGCCTTTCGGTCGCGCCCGTTCTTTGGTCTCAGCGTCCGGGGTTAGCCGAAGGTGCGCTGCCACCAGCCGCGGCGGGGGGCGCCGTCGGGGTCGTCGTTGGTGTCCGAAGTCGCGACGTCCTGTGGCTGGACTTCGGCCTTGGGCGGGGTGGTTGCGATCGGCTCGGCGAGGGGTTCGCTGGTCGGGGCGGCATCGCCGGCATCGACCACAGCTGCTTTCCGCGGACGGCCGCGGGGCTTGGCGACCTTGGCAGGCGCTTCCTCGACGACCGGCGCTTCCACCGCCGGGGCTTCGGCCACCGCGTCCGACGCCTTGCGACGCGCACGCTTGGGCTTTGGCGCCGAGGCTTCGATGGTCTCGGCGGGCGTTGCGCTCACCTCGTCCATCGTAGCCTCCGCAACCGCCTCGCGACGGCGACGACCGGGCTTCGGTGCAGCTGGCTCGGCCGCGACTGGCTCCGGGGCGATCGGCGCCGGAACCACTGGCTCCGGTGCAACCGTCTCGGCGTCCGCTTCGACCGCACGTGGCTTGCGACCACGACGTGCCTTGGGGGCTGCATCGGCGACCGCCTCGGCGATGTTCGCCGCTGCGGCTGCTGCACGAGCACGCGGACGACGGCGCATCTTCGGACCCTCGGCGACTTCCGCCACCGGGGCTTCTTCGACGGCGGGCTCGAACGCGGGTTCGTAAGGCGGCTCGGCATAGGTCGACTCGACCGGCTCGTACGCTTCCGGCTCGGGGGCCTCGGCGATCAGCTGGGCGTCGTCGACGCTGCTGACGGCGACCGACTGGCCGTTCTCGGCGCCCTGCTCGTTACGGCGACCGCCGCGACGTCCCCGACGACCGCGACGACGACGGCCTTCGCCCTCTGCGCCATTGGCCTGCTCGGATGGCGCACCAGCCGAGACCATTTCGCCACCGCCGACTTCGACGATCTCGCCCTCGACCTCGTCGATTTCCTCGACATTGGTGTCGGCGTCCTCGAAATTACCGTCGTCGTTGACGCCCTCAGCTGCACCTTCCTCACCGGGACGTGCGCGACCGCGACGACCGCGGCGACGACGGCGCTTCTTGCCGCCTTCACCGTCGGCATCGCGAGCCTCACGGGGCGCACGCTGCTCGCCATTGCCTTCGCGGGGCTCACGACCCCCCTCACGACGGCGCGGCTGCTCGGCCTCGGCCTCCTCGACTTCCTCTTCCTCGATCTCGTCCTCGATCTCCTCGGGGAGGTCGTCTTCGTCTTCCTCGATGATCTGGACGAACTTCGGCGCGTGCGCGGGCGGCGGGCCACTGGCCTCGACCGTCATGTGCGCGCCTTCCTCGTCCTGGCCGGGGATGATCTCGACGATCACGCCGTAGCGATCCTCGATCTCGGCGATGTCGGCACGCTTGCGGTTGAGGATGTAGACCGCGGCTTCCTGGCTCGCGCGCAGGGTGAGCAGCGAACCGCGACCGCGGGCGGCCTCGTCCTCGATGAGGCGAAGCGCGGAGATGCCCGACGACGATGCGGTGCGAACGAGGCCGGTGCCCTCGCAATGCGGGCAGGCGCGCGTCGACGCTTCGAGCACGCCGGTGCGCAGGCGCTGGCGGCTCATTTCCATGAGGCCGAACGACGAGATGCGGCCGATCTGGATGCGCGCGCGATCGTTCTTGAGCGCCTCCTTCATCGCCTTCTCGACCTTACGGACGTTGGAATTGTTATCCATGTCGATGAAGTCGATGACGACGAGCCCGGCCATGTCGCGCAGGCGGAGCTGGCGGCCGATTTCCTGGGCGGCTTCCAGGTTGGTCGCGGTCGCGGTCTGCTCGATCGAATGCTCGCGCGTCGAACGGCCGGAGTTGATGTCGATCGAGACGAGCGCCTCGGTCGGGTTGATGACGAGGTAGCCGCCCGACTTCAGCTGGACGACGGGGTGGTACATCGCGGCAAGCTGATCCTCGACGCCGGCGCGCTGGAACAGCGGCACGGGATCGGCGTAATGCTTGATGCGCCGCGCGTGCGTCGGCATCAGCAGGCGCATGAACTCGCGCGCCTGGCGATAGCCGTCCTCGCCCTCGACGATGACCTCTTCGATTTCCTTGTTGTAGATGTCGCGGATCGCGCGCTTGATCAGGTCGCTGTCGCCGTAGACGAGCGCGGGGGCCGACGCCTTCAGCGTGGCCTCGCGGATGCCGTCCCAAAGACGGGCGAGGTAATCGAAGTCGCGCTTGATCTCGACCTTCGAGCGCTGGAGGCCCGCGGTGCGAACGATGCAGCCCATCGATGGCGGCAACTGCATGTCGGCCATGATCGTCTTGAGGCGCTTGCGATCGCCCGCGTTCGAGATCTTCCGCGAGATGCCGCCGCCGTGCGACGTGTTCGGCATCAGCACGCAGTAGCGACCGGCAAGGCTCAGGTACGTGGTCAGCGCCGCGCCCTTGTTGCCGCGCTCCTCCTTGACGACCTGGACGAGCAGCACCTGACGGCGATGGATCACGTCCTGGATCTTGTAGCGGCGGCGCAGGTTCATGCGACGCTCGCGCAGGTCCTCGACCGCGGCATCGTCGGCGCTTGGCTTGCGCTTGCGACGGGGTGCTTCGCCGCCTTCGAGTTCCTCGGCGACGTCGGGGTCTACACCGCCATCGTCCTCGAAGCGCTCGATGTCGTCCTCGTCGTCACCCTCTTCGTCGTCCGAGTCGTAGTCGGCGCGCAGGGCGGCTTCCTCGGCGGCGTGCTCTGCTTCTTCACGGAGCAGCGCGTCGCGATCTTCCTTGGGGATCTGGTAGTAATCGGGGTGGATCTCGCTGAACGCGAGGAAGCCGTGGCGATTGCCGCCGTAATCGATGAACGCCGCCTGGAGCGACGGCTCGACCCGCGTGACCTTGGCGAGGTAGATATTGCCCTTGAGCTGCTTGCGTTCGGCACTCTCGAAATCGAATTCCTCGATCCGGTTACCCTTGACGACTGCGATCCGGGTCTCTTCCCGGTGGCGTGCGTCGATCAGCATGCGCGTTGTCATTGTAGATTCTCCGCGCGCGCGCCGGGCCTGTCGGCAGCCGTCGCGCGCTTGATGGTGGTGCGGTCGGGCACGGACGCCCGGACTCGCGTATGGTATGCGAAACTGCCTCTGCGCGAAGTGCATGCCGCGGGAACTCTCCCTGCGGCGCCCGCACGACCGCGAGTCCGTCGGCGAAGGCCGGTCGGAGTGCGGGGCGGGGGGAATGCGTCATTCGAGCGTCAACCTGAATTGCCGCGCCGGCGAGAATCCGCTGGCGGGCGTCGAGACCGGCGCGTCGCTGGTAAAAACTAGGCGACACACGGCTGTACGACAGGACTAGCACTGCATACCCGATCTCGCAACTAGCCCCGGAACCGTCGCTTTCGCGGGCGTTTCGGCTCGAAATAGGGGCAGCGAGGCGCAGACTTGCCGGGGCGGCAGAGCCTTGCCGGCAAATACATGGCAAACGGCAAATTAACCGCACTGCGCAACCGCGTCTTGTGATGCGAGGCGCTATCGCTCGCTCACAGAGATCGGATGTATCGATCAAAGGGGTGTAGCATGGGTTTTCGCTGGACCGGCGGCAGGGCCGCACGGCAAGGACGCGAGGTGTTGAGGGTCATCGCCCTCATCGCCGGCTGGCTGGCGAGCGTCCCCGCCTGGGCGGCGACCGTGCAGAGCGTCGCGATCAGGGACGGGCGGATCGTCATCCGCTTCGACGAGGCGGTCGGCGATGCCGCCAGCCGCGTTCTGACGGGGCCGCGCCAGATCGCGGTCGACGTGTCGGGCGCTACTCCGGGGCGGGAGATCACCGCGCGCGGGCTTGTCACCGGCGTCACGCAGATGCGCAGCGGGCGATCGGGCATGCGGATGGTGTTCGATCTGGCCGAGCCGGCGATCGTCACCGACGGCGGGTTCGACTCCGACGGGCGCGAGCTGACGCTGGCGTTGCGCACGGTCGATTACGACCAGTTCGCGGAGGCCGGGATCGCCGGGCCGCTGAACTTCTTCCCGTTCAATTTCGGGGCTGCGTCGCGGCCGAAGTACAAGGTGTCGGTGCCGGTGCCGCCCAAGGCGCGGGGCATGAAACTGCCGCGCGTGCAGGGCGACGATACGCGGCCGCTGGTGGTGATCGATGCGGGACATGGCGGCGTCGATCCCGGCGCGATCGGGCCTAACGGCCTGCGCGAGAAGGACGTGACGCTGAAGGTCGCCAAGGCGATCCGCGACGAGTTGCTCGCATCGGGGCGCGTGCGCGTGGCGCTGACGCGGAACGACGACCGCTACCTGATTCTGCGCGAGCGGTATGGGGTGGCGCGGCGGTTGAAGGGTGACCTGTTCATCTCGATCCATTGCGACAGCACTGGGTCGGAGAACGCTACCGGCGCAACGGCGTACACGTTGTCGGAGGTGGCGTCGGACAAGGAAGCGGCGCGGTTGGCTGCGCGCGAGAACAAGGCGGACGTGATCTCCGGCGTGAACCTCGGCGAGGCGCCCGCGGACGTGTCGTCGATCTTGATCGACCTGACGCAGCGCGAGACGATGAACGCGTCGGCGACGTTTGCACGATTGCTCGGGCGCGAGGCCAGGCCGTTGATGCCGTTGAAGGCGAACTTCCACCGGATGGCGTCGTTGATGGTCCTGAAAGCGCCGGACATGCCGTCGATCCTGTTCGAGACGGGGTATATCTCGAACCCGCAGGATGCCGCATTCCTCGACAGCGAAGAGGGGCGGCACCGGATCGCGGAGAGCGTCACGCGGGCGGTGGAGGTGCATTTCGCGCGGCGGATGGCGGCTCGGTAGGGTTCGGGGAGGGGGTACTCGCTCCTCCTTGTTCTCCCGCGAAGGCGGGAGCCCAGTCTGGACTCCCGCCTTCGCGGGAGAACAGGCTAGTTACGGTCGATACTGTTTCCTCTGATCGCACATCATGCCACAAGTCGCCCAAATTGCTTTGAGGCTGACCAGATGACCGACGCGACGCGGGGCGTAACCGACACGGGCCCCGAGACCAGCATGCGCGAGCTTACGTTTCGCGGGATCGTGCTCGGCGGGATCATCACGCTGCTGTTCACCGCGGCCAACGTGTATCTCGGGCTCAAGATCGGGCTGACGTTCGCGACGTCGATCCCGGCTGCGGTCATATCCATGGCGGTGCTGCGGTTGTTCAAGGATTCGACGATCCTCGAGAACAACATCGTCCAGACGATCGCGTCCGCCGCGGGCACGCTTGCGGCGATCATCTTCGTGCTGCCGGGCCTCGTGATGATCGGCTGGTGGCAGGGCTTTCCGTTCTTCACCACCGCGGCGATCACGATGTTCGGCGGCGTGCTCGGCGTGCTGTTCTCGGTGCCGCTGCGCCGTGCGCTCGTCGTCGACACCGTGCTGCCGTATCCGGAAGGCCGCGCGGCCGCTGAAGTGCTGAAGGTCGGCGCGGGGAGTCGCGAAGGCGGCGAGGAAAGCGCGCGCGGGCTCGGCATCATCGTCGCCAATGCGGTCGTCTCGGCCGGGTTCGCGATCCTGACGCAGACCAAGCTGGTTGCCGCCGAGGCCGCGACGTGGTTCCGCGTCGGCGCGGGTGCGACCGGGATCTCTGGCGGGCTGTCGTTCGCGTTGCTTGGCGCGGGGCATCTGGTCGGCATCTCGGTCGGCATGGCGATGTTCGCGGGCGTGGTAATCGGCTGGTGGATCCTGCTGCCGATCCTGACCTCGGGCGGGAGCGTCACGGGCACCGCGGAAGTGATCGCCAACACCGTGTTTCGCTCGGACGTCCGCTTCTTCGGCGCGGGCGTGATCGGTGTCGCGGCGATCTGGACGTTGTTGAAGATTGCCGGGCCGGTGGTCGGCGGCGTCCGCTCGGCGCTGGCGGCGTCGGCGGCCAAGCGTGGCGGCGAAGTGCTGGCTCTCGAAGAGCGCGACATTCCGATCGGGATCGTCGGGATCGGCTCGCTGGCGATGCTGGTGCCGATCGGCATCCTGCTCTGGACCGTGCTTCAGGGCGGGCCGCTGGAGGCGTCGGCGATCGGGCTGATCGCGGGGAGCCTGGTGTTCATCCTCGTCATCGGCCTCGTGATCGCGGCCGTCTGCGGGTACATGGCGGGGCTGATCGGTGCGTCGAACTCGCCGGTGTCGGGGATCGGCATCCTCGCCATCCTCGCCGCGTCGATCCTGCTGGTGTCGTGGTTCGGCCGCGCGGTCGAGCCGGGGACGACGCAGGCTTTGGTCGCTTACGGGCTGATCGTGACGGGGATCGTGTTCGGGATCGCGACGATCTCGAACGACAATCTGCAGGATCTGAAGACGGGCCAGCTGGTCGGCGCGACGCCGTGGAAGCAGCAGGTCGCGTTGCTGATCGGCGTGGTGTTCGGGTCGATCGTGGTGCCGCCGGTGCTGAACTTGCTCGGGAGCACGCTTGGGTTTGCGGGCGCGCCGGGGGCGGGGCCGAATGCTTTGGCGGCGCCTCAGGCGGCGTTGATCTCGGCGCTGGCGAAGGGTGTGCTGGGGGGTAACCTCAATTGGGCTATGATCGGATACGGGGCGCTGACTGGCGTTTTGGTGATCGTGGTCGATGAGTTGCTTGGCAAGGCGGGGAAGCTGCGGTTGCCGCCGCTTGGCGTCGGGCTCGGGGTGTATCTGCCGATGTCGGTGACGTTGCCGGTTACGATCGGGGCGGTCGTGGGGTTTGCGTATGATCGTTGGGCGGATCGGGCTCGCGATCCCGAGCTTGCCAAGCGGATGGGTGTGCTGACGGCTACCGGCATGATCGTCGGGGAGTCGCTGTGGGGCGTTGGCTTTGCGGGGATCGTGTATCTGACCAACAAGGAGACGCCGTTGGCGCTGGTTGGGGACGGGTTTGCTAGCGTGGCGCTGGTTGGCGGGACGGTGTTGTTCGCGGTGCTGACTTGGGTGATGTACCGGCGGACGATGGCGGCTTCGCGGTAAGCGCGGCGAGAGCTTGTTTCCCCGCGAAGACGGGGATCCAGACTGGGCTCCCGCCTTCGCGGGAGAACAAGATTGGGTTGGGACCTTGGCCTAGTCCACCACCCCGGCGAAGGCCGGGGCCCAGTTGGGGGGCGCCGCTAACTGAGCGATGTGCTTCGTTACTGCAGCCTTGCCAACTGGGCCCCGGCCTTCGCCGGGGTGGTGCTTATGCGGGGGTGGCGGCTTAGTGCCGGGGCAGTGCTTACGCAGGGGAGAAGGATGGCGTCCGTCCGGACGCCCCCCCTTCACTTCATCGCAGCAAGCATGTCCTTGATCGGCACGAACGCGAAGCCGACCGAGCTGTCCGCAATCCCGTACGGCATGAAGATCGTGTCGCCATGCTTCAGCGCGCCGCAGCTGTAGACGACGTTGGGCACATACCCTTCACGATCCTGGTCCTTCGCCGCCAAAATCGGCTGGCTCGTCCGGCCGATCACCTTCGACGGATCGTCCTTGTCGAGCAGCACCGCGCCGATCGAATACTTCCGCATCGCGCCGACGCCGTGCGTCAGCAGCAGCCAGCCCTCGTCGAGCTCGATCGGCGGGCCGCAATTGCCGATCTGCACCAGCTCCCACGGATATTCGGGCGTCAGGATCTTTTCGCCGTCGTCCCAGTCGGTCAGCGTGTCGGACTTGAGCAGGAAGAGGTTCTCGCCGTCCTGCCGACCGATCATCATGTACTGGCCGTTCACCTTCCGCGGGAACAGCGCCATGCCCTTGTTGCGCGCGGCGGGGCCGGTCATCGGCACGAGGTCGAATGCGCGGAAATCGCGGGTGCGCATCAGTTCGGACTGGATCACCGAGCCGTTATACGCGGTGTAGGTACCGATCCACTCGTAATCGCCGTCCTCGTGCTGGAAGCGGACGATGCGGAGATCCTCGAGGCCCTTCGACTGCGCCTGCGTGATCGGGAAGATCACCGTGCCGCTCAGCGTGCTGTCGCGGTGGCGATAGACGGTGACGGGGCCGATCGGCATCTCGTCCTCGCCGCTGCCGACCGCATCGGTCGCGGTTGCGAACGGCGGCTCGGGCGCGAGCTTCATCTGGTTTTCGCAGGTGATGATGCCTTCGCGGAACGCAACCGACGAGATGTGACCCTCGCCGACCGCGCGCAGGCTCATCAGGATGCGCATCGAGCCCGGCGGCATACCCGACTGGTCGAAATGCGGCACCGCGCTGGGGTTCATCAGCGCGGCGGCGGCATAGCTGTATTCGTGGCAGAAATAGGCGCCGATCAGCTGGCGCTTCTCGTCACCGATCTCCGCGCCGTTCAGCCCGAGCATGTCCTCGATCTGGTCGTAGCGCGTCATGAACACGCGCCGCGTCTGCCAGTGGCGTGCCTCGAAATCCTTCAGCACGACCTCGAGCTGCGCGCGCGCCTGTGCGGGCGACATCTCCAGCACTTCGCCGACGAGCCGCTCGGTGCGGCTCGGTGCGCCGCCATGACCGCCCCAGGCGATATGGAACGGCCGCACGACGACACGCGAAGGGTCCGCGTGCAGCCGCAGCTGGTGGTTGAACAGATCCATCGTAGCAGTGCCCCGCGTCGTTCCACTCAGCGCACCGTCGCCTGTCAGGCTCTCTCTAGCGTGGCTAGGCGACGACGCGCGCCGCTCCTGCCACGCTTTGCGCTGCCTTTGATACCCCTGAAATGGCACAACTTGCGAGTTGGAGCGCCAAAATCGACTCGGCACCCTGGTTTCGGTTGAGCCCGGTCGGCATCAGGCCGTCATAGCAACCGCCATCCGCGACGCTCGCCAGCGGCAGGTCGAGGTCGTTGACGCCGAGGAACCAGCCGTATGCGCGCAACGCCTCGTCACGCCAGCGCACGTCGCCGGTCGCGTCATACGCCGCGGCGCACGCATCGACGGTCGCTTGCGCTTCCAGCGGCTGCTGGTCGAACTGCAACGGCTCCGCGTAAGGGCGGTTGAAGCTCTCCGACCCGACCGCACGGAAACGACCCTCCGGCGAGGTCTGCTTGGCGACGATCCAGTCGAGCGTGGCGAGGCCGCAGTCGATCAGGTCCTGACGCCCGAGCGCCTGGCCTGCGCGGATCAGCGCCTGCGGAAGGCGCGTATTGTCGTAGGCGAGCACGATCTCGAACCACTGCCACTCTGGACGGCGCGCCTTGGCGAGCAGGTCGAGATGGACCTTGGGGAAGGCTTCGAGGATCGAGAGCGACAGCTGGTGCCCGGGCTTGGCCTCCAGCATCGCCGCCGCGCCGAGCATCGCGAACGCCTGCGCACGCAAGGAGCCGAGTTCGAGCGCCATCGACGCGGTCGAATCGAACATCGCGGTCGCCCAGTCGCGGTGCTTGGCGGCCTGCGCATCGCGCGCGGTGACGCCGAGCGACCAGAGCGTGCGGCCGTTCGAATCTTCCGAGCCCGAATCCTCGCACCAGGTGCGATCGAAGTTCATGAAATTGCGGAACCGGCGCGTGTCCGGGTTCCAGGCGTACTGCACGAACGACGCGTAGATCGTCATCCACTTGTCGCGGGTGACGTCGTCGAGGTCGGGCAGTGCGCTCATCAGCATCAGCGCGCGGCAATTGTCGTCGATGCAGTAGCCGTGGCGACGATCGGGGATCGAGTAGATCGAATGCTGGAGCATGCCGGTCGAATCGCTCATCCGCTCGACCGCGGCGAAATCAGGCGTCAGCTGCTTCAGCGGGGCTGGCACCTTGGCGAGGCGAAAAGGGCGCGCCGCCACGATCGCACGGATCTCCGTCATCATCGCCTCGGCGAGCTTCGGCCAGATCATCGTGCGGCCGCGCGCATAGGCACGCTCGGCGAGACGGTTGCGATCGCGGTCGTTCGACATCAGCGCGTCGATCTCGCGCGCGAACGCGTCGACATCGCCGAAGGGCACGAGCACGCCGTGGCCATCCGCGAGGATCTCGGTCGCATGCACGTACGGCGTCGAGATGACGGGCTTGCCGACACCGATCGCGTAGCTGAGCGTGCCAGACGTGATCTGCGCGGGGTTGGTGTACGGCGTCACATAGACGTCCGCCGCCTGGAGATAATCGAGCAGTTCGCCATGCTCGAGGAAGGCATCGACGAACGAGACGTTGTCGGCGACGCCCTTCTCGGCGGCAAGCGCCTTCAGCTTGTCGCGGTATTTCTCGCCCTCGTACGCGACGAGGTTCGGGTGCGTCGCGCCGAGCACGACGTAGAGCAGGTCGGGATGCTTCGCGATCACCGCGGGCAGCGCGTTGATGACCGTCTCGATCCCCTTGTTGGGGGCGAGCAGGCCGAACGTCAGCATGACCTTGCGGCCTTCCCAGCCGAACTTGTCCTTCAGTACGGCGGGATCGAGCAGGTCGCGATCGGGCACGCCGTGCGGGATCATGACGATCTGGCGCGAATTGGCGCCGTAGACGCGCTGGAGGATGTCGCGACCACGTTCGGCCATGACGATCACGCGGGCAGCACGACGCAGCAGCCCCTCGAGCACGCGACGCTCATCGGCGTTGGGCTTTTCGAGGATCGTGTGCAGCGTGACGATGACGGGCAGCGTGGTACGATCGAGCAGTGCGAGGATATGCTCGCCTGCCGGACCGCCGAAGATCCCGTATTCGTGCTGGAGCCAGATCGCCTGCGCGCCGCTGGCCTCGATCTTGCGCGCGGTGTCGATGTAAGCCGACAGATCGGGCTCGGGGATCGTGCCGGTGACTTCGGCGGGGTAGTCGTATTTGCCGGGGTGATCGTCCATCGCGTAGACGTCGACGGCGATCTCGGGGAAGCGCGCGCGCATGGCCGTGAAAACGTCGGTCGTGAAGGTGGCGATGCCACACTGTCTCGGCAGGAAATTACCGATCAGCGCCAGTCGCGCGATATTCCCACCGTCCGCCGGTTTCACCATACCCTGTCCCTCGTTTGAGCGCGCACTTCTGGGAGAACCCGGTCGCGCATCCATTTGAACGGTTCAGGTAGCATAAAGTTTCATCACATACTGCAGTGCAGCACGGGAATAATATCAATCTAAATCAAACCGATATTTCGCGTCGTCGTCCTGGGCCCTCAACCGCGACCGCGATACGAGGCGACTCCCTGGTCCGGCAGCCACAGATCTTGCGGCGGTGCACTCGATTGCCAGAACACGTCGATCGGGATTCCGCCACGCGGATACCAGTAGCCGCCGATGCGCAGCCACACCGGTTTCATTTCGTCGAACAGGCGCTCGCCGATGCCGACGGTGCAGTCTTCGTGGAACCCGGCATGATTGCGGAAGCTGCTCAGGAAGAGTTTGAGCGACTTGGATTCGACGATCGTCTCGCCGGGGACATAGTCGATGACGAGGTGCGCGAAGTCGGGCTGGCCGGTGACCGGGCACAGCGAGGTGAACTCGGGCGCCGCGAACCGAACGAGATACGTCCGGCCCGGCCGCGGGTTCGGAACATAATCGAGCACGGCCTCTTCTGGAGAGGCGGGGAGGGCGCTGTTTTGGCCGAGATGCAATGGGTTCTGGGGAGCGGTCATGTGCCGCCATGTAGGATGCGATTCGAATGCCGCAAAGTGGGTGATGTTTTCCTCCGTCATGCCGGGCTTGTTCCGGCATCCACGGTGCCACGGACTCCACGGTCGGCGAGCGTGCGGAACGGTGGACCCCGGAACACGTCCGGGTTGACGGAGTGGGCGCTGATATGACGACGACACTCGTACCGATCCTCGGCGACCAGCTCACGATCGACCTTGCCTCGTTGCGGGACTGTGATCCTGAAACCACGATCGTGCTGATGATGGAGGTTGAAGAGGAGACGACTTATGTCCTTCACCACAAGCGCAAGATCGCGTATATCCTGTCGGCGATGCGGCACCACGCGGAGGCGCTGCGCGAGGCCGGGTGGACGGTCGAATACACCAAGCTCGACGACCCCGATAATGCAGGCAGCTTCACCGGCGAGATCGCGCGCGCGGTCGAGCGGCATGATCCTGAGCGGATCGTCGTCACCGAGGGCGGCGAGTGGCGCGTGATGGCGATGCTCGAAAGCTGGGAGACGCTGTTCGGCGTCCCCGTCGAGATCCGCAGCGACGACCGCTTCCTCGCCAGCCATGCCGACTTCGAGACCTGGGCCGCCGAGCGCAAGTCGCTGACGATGGAGTGGTTCTATCGCCAGATGCGGACGCGCACCGGGCTGTTGATGACCGCCGGCAAGCCCGAGGGCGATCGCTGGAACTTCGACAAGGAGAACCGCAAGCCCGCCAAGAACGACTTGCTGATGCCGCGCCCGCTAGTGTTCGCGCCGGATGCGATCACGAAGGACGTGCTGGCGCTGGTGGCGGAGCGGTTTGCCGATCATCCGGGGAGCCTCGACGGGTTCGAGTACGCCGTTACCGCGAAGGATGCGGAGCGGCAGGCGGTAAATTTCTTCAAGCACGCGCTCGCGCAGTTCGGTGACTACGAGGACGCGATGCTCACCGGCGAGCGGCATCTGTGGCACTCGATCCTGTCGCCCTACATCAATTCGGGGCTGCTCGATCCGCTCGATCTGTGCCGTCGCGCGGAGGCGGAATATCGCGCCGGGCGTGCGCCGCTGAACGCGGTCGAGGGGTATATCCGCCAGATCATCGGCTGGCGCGAATATATGCGCGGGATCTACTGGCGTGAGGGGCCGAATTACGTCGAGCGCAACTTCCTCGACCACCACCGCGAGTTGCCCGTCTGGTACTGGACCGGCGAGACCGACATGCATTGCCTGCGCGAGGCGATCGGCCAGACGCTGGAGACCGCGCACGCGCACCATATCCAGCGGCTGATGGTGACGGGCAATTTCGCGCTGCTGATCGGCGCGGACCCGGCCAAGGTGCACCTCTGGTACCTCGAGGTGTATGTCGACGCGTATGAATGGGTCGAGCTGCCCAATACGCTGGGGATGAGCCAGTTCGGCGATGGCGGCTTGTTGGGGTCTAAACCGTATATCTCGTCGGGTGCGTATATCGACCGGATGTCCGATTATTGCGGGACGTGCCGGTATAACGTGAAGCAGCGGATCGGGCCGGATGCGTGCCCGTTCAACGCGCTGTATTGGGATTTCCTCGCGCGGCACGAGGACAAGCTGGGGCGCAACAACCGGCTGGCGATGCCGTATCGCAACTGGGCGAAACAGTCCGAGGCGGACCGCGAGGCGACGCGTGCGCAGGCAGCGGGGTTCCTCGCCTCCCTCGACGCGAGCGGCCCCGCTGGCTACTGACCGATCGAGCACAAGGAGCCGCATATGGACGCGTTGGTAAGCACCGAATGGCTGGCGAACGAACTGGGCGCGGCATCAGGAGGGGGCGATCTGCGGATCGTCGACGCGACCTACGCGGAAGGGCGCGATGCGGCGGCGGAGTATGAGGCCGCGCACATCCCCGGCGCGGTGTTCATGAACCTTGCCGAACTGCGCGATACCGACAGCGACCTCCCCAACACGCTGCCTTCGGCGGAGAAGTTCGCGAGCCGGATGCAGACGCTGGGGCTCGGCGATGGCAGTCGGATCGTGCTGTACGACAGTTCGCCCTGGCATACCGCCGCGCGGGCGTGGTGGATGCTGCGGCTGTTCGGCGCGCACAATGTGGCGATCCTCGACGGCGGGTTCGCCAAGTGGCAGGCCGAGGGGCGCGAGATCGCGACGGGGAAAGAGACGCCGCGGCATCGCCACTTCACGACCTGGGCGGACCTGAAGGGCGTGCGCGATCTCGATCAGATGAAGGCGAACGTCGCAAGCGGCGCGGAGCAGGTGCTCGACGCGCGCTCCGCGTCGCGCTTCACCGGCGCGGAGGAAGACCCGCGGCCGGGCACTGCGCCGGGGCATATTCCGGGCTCGAAGAATCTGCCGCAAGGCGCTGTGTTCAACGCCGACGGGACGTGGAAGACGGGCGATGCGCTCAAGGCCGAGTTCGGCAAGGCCGGCATAGATCTGGCGAAGCCGATCGTGATGACCTGCGGCTCTGGCATCACTGCGTCGGTACTGGCGTTCGGCGCGCACCTGCTCGGCAACGACGCAGCGCTGTACGACGGCAGCTGGTCCGAATGGGGCTGCGATCCCGAGACCCCAAAGGCGACAGGAACGGCATGAGCGACACGAACAAGCCGGTCGGCGACGCGACCAAGGTCGTCCTCGCCGGTCGTCGCCCGGAATGGACTCAGGGCATCGTCAGCCCGCCGGTCTGGCGCGCCTCGACGATCCTCTACGATTCGGTTGGCCATCTCCGCGACAGCGCCACGCGCGATACGCATCACCGGCTGTTCTACGGGCGCAAGGGCACGCCGACGCAGTGGAGCCTCGCCGATGCGCTGACCTCGCTCGAGCCCGGCGCGGAGGGGACGTTCCTCTATTGCTCCGGCGTCGCGGCGATCGCAGCGGCGTTGCTGTCGGTGCTGTCCCCAGGCGACGAACTGTTGCTGGTCGACAGCGCCTATGACCCGACGCGCGGGATGGCGGGCGGGCTGCTCAAGCGGTTCGGCATCACCACGCGCTATTACGATCCGATGATCGGTGCGGGCATCGCCGACCTGATCGGCGAGAATACGCGGGCGATCTTCATGGAAAGCCCGGGTTCGCTCAGCTTTGAGGTGCAGGACGTCCCTGCGATCGTCGCTGCGGCGAAGGCACGCGGCGTGACGACGTTGCTCGACAACACCTGGGCCACCCCGCTGTTCTTCCCCGCGATCGAGCGCGGCGTCGACCTGACGATCCTCGCCGGCACGAAGTACGTCGTCGGTCATTCGGACGTCATGCTCGGCTCGGTCACCGCCGCGCCCGGCCATTTCAAGAAACTGCGCGAGACGAGTTTCCAGCTCGGCCAGGTCGCGAGCCCCGACGATTGCTGGCTTGGCAGCCGGGGCTTGCGCACGATGGCGGTCCGCCTCGCGCAGCACCAGTCTAGCGCGCTGACGATCGCCAAGTGGCTCCAAAGCCGACCCGAAGTCGCGCAGGTGCTCCACCCGGCGCTCCTCGATTGCCCCGGCCACGACCTGTTCGTCCGCGATTTCAAGGGCTCCAGCGGCCTCTTCTCGTTCGTCCTGAACGGCGGCGACGAGGCATCGCGCGCCGCGCTGATCGATGCACTCCAGCTGTTCGGCATAGGCTACAGCTGGGGCGGTTTCGAAAGCCTCGCCATCCCCGCCGACCCGCAGCGCCACCGTAGCGTCACTAAGCGTGATGCCGCAGGCCCGATGGTCCGCCTTCAGATCGGCCTCGAAGACCCCGCCGACCTGATCGCCGATCTCGACGCCGGGCTCGCGGCCTTCTCTGCCGCAAAGGTCTAGACGATTTCCGATCGAGGCGTGTCCGCGCGGGAGGCCGACGCACCCATCTTCGGCCCCGCGTTCCAGGCCGAGCTGGACGCGCTGTTCCGCTGGCGTCGAGACGTCCGGCGGTTTCGGCGCGATGCGTTGCCGGACGGGCTGATCGACCGGTTGCTGGCGACGGCGAACGCCGCCCCATCGGTCGGACTCAGTCAGCCGTGGCGGTTCGTCACGGTCGACGACCCCGCACGCCGCGTCGCGGTCCGCGCTGATTTCGAAGCGTGCAATGCAGCGGCGTTGGCGACGCAGGATGGGACGCGGGTGGCCAACTACGCGCGGCTCAAGCTCGAGGGGCTCGAACAGGCGCCGTGTCATGTCGCGGTGTTCGTCGAACCCGACCCGGAGCAGGGCCACGGTCTCGGCCGCCGGACCATGCCCGAGAGCGTCGCCTATTCCGCCGTCATCGCGGTCCACACCCTGTGGCTGGCAGCGCGCGCGCACGGAATCGGCCTCGGCTGGGTCTCGATCCTGGCCCCCCCCCGCATCCGCGCGATCCTCGAAATCCCCGAGACATGGCAGCTCGTGGCCTATCTTTGCGTCGGATATCCGGAAATCGAGGCCATTACCCCGGAACTGGAACGCGAAGGCTGGGAAAAACGGCGTTCGATCAACATCGTGGTGCGCTGAGGCACGCTAGATACCCGCTTCAACCGTCCGGCGGCACTGTGGCGGTTGCGCAACATGCGTGCTGTCAAAGCCCGATTGTACGCAAGATTCGCTTGTGCAACGCACCATGGACTGTCATCGCGGTGTCACCGTTGGAAAGACCGCACTGGGGTTTGGCCCCGAAAGATGCGGCGTCCACGGATGCAGGGCGGACATCGACTTCCGGTATCGAAAGGGAAACGATGCGCTTCACCACACTTCTTCTCGGCGGCATTGCTTTGGCTGCCGCAACGCCAGCGTTCGCGCAGGACGACACCGCACCTCCCAAGGAGGTCACGGTCAGCGGCGCGGTCGGGCTCGTCAGCGACTACCGCTTCCGCGGCGTGTCGCAGTCGGACGAAAACCTCGCCGTCCAGGGCGGCATCACGATCACGCACAAGAGCGGGCTGTATATCGGCACCTGGGGTTCCAACCTTGCAGGCTGGGGCACGTTCGGCGGCGCCAACATGGAGCTCGATCTGATCGCGGGCTACAAGGTGCCGGTCGGCGGCGGCGCACTCGACGTCGGTGCGACGTGGTACATGTACCCGAGCGGCTTCAACAACACCGACTTCGTCGAGCCCTATGCCAAGCTGTCGGGCACCGTCGGCCCGGTCGCGCTGCTCGCGGGCGTGGCCTATGCGCCCAAGCAGCAGGCGCTCGGGCCGTGGTACACGAACGGTGCCTCGGTGGCGGTCGGCTACGACCGCGTCAACGCCAAGGACGACAACCTCTATCTCTGGGGCGACGTCAGCAGCGGGATCCCGACGACCGGCGTGACCGTGAAGGCGCATGTCGGCTATTCGCGCGGCAACAAGGGCCTCGGGCCATTCGCAACCAGCGTGTCGCCGACCGGCGAGTATTGGGACTGGCTGCTCGGCGCGGATTACGTGATCCCGACGACGCCGCTGACGCTCGGCGTGGCATATGTCGATACCGACATCGGCAAGGGCGAGTCGGCGTATCTCCAGCCGAGCTTCAGCCGCGGGCAGGACGGCAACGGCTCGATCGCCAACGGCAAGGTTCTGGTGTCGCTGACCGCGGCGTTCTGAACTGAAACCGTCCTCCCCCTACCTTTCACCGACAAAGGGAGGGAGAGGACGGCGCTACCGAAGGTTGTTTCCCCGCGAAGGCGGGGACCCGGACTGAGCTCCGGCCTTCGGGCCCCCTTCAAAGTAGTACTTTGAAGGGAAACCCTTCGCGGGAGAACAAGGAGGGGCGCTCGGCGCTTGCTGGAGGGCCTCGAACTCATCCATCGCCCCACCCGACCCGTCATCCTGGGCTCGACCCAGGATCCAGAGCCGCAGGCGTTGCGCTCATGGCTCTGGATCCTGACTTTCGTCAGGATGACGGGGGCCGGCGGCGGAACGAGCCGTCAGACACGAAAAAGGGCGGCTCCGCGAGGAGCCGCCCTTTTTCGTCAGCCGCTGGGACGCGATCAGTTCGCGGTGGTGCGTGCGTCCTGGCCGTCGCCCTCTGGTGCTGCGACGATGTCGCGCGTCGTCGAGCCCTTGTCGACCACGGTCGTGCCGGGATCGCCGACGCTCGACCGGATGCCGGGATCGTCGCTGTCTGCGCCGGCATCGTTGACGACACCCGTCTCGGCAGCACTACGCGGCGCAGTACCACCGAACAGCGCGTCGAGCGTCTGCGCGTTGGCGGCAGTGTCCTGCGGGCGAGCCGCGCCGGGCTGTGGCGGGACCAGTGCGAAGTCGGGCGGGATCACGAGCGGCGCCTGGCGCGCTACGGCGAACTCGTCCGGACGTGCGTGATCGAGGCTACGGCCTGCCCCACAACCCGAGAGCAGCGCGACGCATGTGAGGCCGGCGGCCAGGGGTACGAACTTACGCATGGGAATTCTCCACAGGGGGCTTCTCGCGCACGAGGAGCGCCCGAACAAGCAGGACGAGCACGCCGACAGTAATCGCTGCATCGGCGACATTGAAGACCAAAAACGGACGCCACTCGCCGATATGCAGGTCGGCGAAATCGACGACGTAGCCGAGCCGGATCCGGTCAAGGATATTGCCGATCGCGCCGCCTAGCACGAAGCCGAGCGCGACCTGATCGGCGGGGTTCTTCTCGCGCGTCATCCACACCGCGACGCCGATCGCGATCGCGCCGGTCAGCAGCACCAGCGCCCAGCGGGTGAGGTGTCCGTCGGCGGGTAGCAGCCCGAGCGAGATACCGATGTTGGGCACGAAGCGGAGGTCGAAGAACGACGTGATCGTCTGCGAATCACCGAGCGAATCGATCCCGAGCGGCTTGGTCACCGCCCATTTGCTGAGCTGGTCGGCGAGGAACAGCGCGATCGCAGCGCCGAACCCGGCTTTGGGCAGGTTACGCATCGGCCACTACCTCGTCGCATCGGTTGCAGAGTTCGCCGTCGACGGTCACCTCGGGGAGGTGACGCCAGCAGCGGCCGCATTTGTGGAAGTCGGTCCGCGTTACCGTGACCGCGTCGCCCGGCGTGACCTTGGCGACGATGAAGGCTTCGGCCAGTTCCGCAGCTTCAGTCGGCGCGAGAGGCGACATCGATTTGATCGTGACCTCTGCCTCCAAACTCGAACGCACGGTCTTTTCGCGACGCATTGGCTCGATCGCTTCGGTAACCGTTTCGCGAAGTGCACGGATTTGCGTCCACTTCTTGCCGACTTCGACGCCATCCTCCACTTCGGGCAGCGACGGCCATTCGAGGTAGTGCACCGAGCTGTCGTCGTTGGGGAAGCGCGACTGCCACACTTCTTCCGCGGTGAAGCAGAGCACCGGCGCCGCATACCGCACGAGCGCGTGGAACAGCACGTCGAGGACGGTGCGGTACGACCGGCGCTTGATGTCGTCGGTCGCGTCGCAATAGAGCGAGTCCTTGCGGATATCGAAGAAGAACGCGGACAGGTCCTCGTTCGCGAAGTCGGTCAGCAGGCGCGTGTAGCGGTTGAACTCGTACGCTTCCGCCGCCTGGCGCAGTTCGGTGTCGATCATGGCTAACTTGTGGAGCACGTAGCGCTCCAGCTCGGGCATGTCGGACACCGCGACGCGCTCCGAGTCGTCGAAGTCTTCGAGCGCGCCGAGCATGTAGCGGAACGTGTTGCGCAGCTTGCGGTACGCGTCGGAGGCGGTGGCGAGCACTTCCTTGCCGATCTTCACGTCGTCGAAATAGTCGGTCGAGGCGACCCACATGCGCAGGATGTCGGCGCCGGACTCGCCGATGATCTTGAGCGGATCGACGACGTTGCCGAGCGATTTCGACATCTTCCGGCCCTGGCCGTCGAGCGCGAAGCCGTGCGTGAGGACCGCGTCATAGGGCGCGCGACCGCGCGTGCCGCAGCTTTCGAGCAGCGACGACTGGAACCAGCCGCGATGCTGGTCCGAGCCTTCGAGATACAGGTTCGCGCGCGTGCCTTCGCCGTAGCGTGCTTCGACCGTGAAGACGTGCGTGCAGCCAGAGTCGAACCAGACGTCGAGGATGTCCTTCACGACTTCATAGTCGGCGAGGTCGTAATCGGGGCCGAGCAGCGCCTGGTGGCCGTCCGCATACCAAGCGTCCGCGCCGTTCTGGCGGAAGGCTTCGACGATGCGGGCGTTGACGGCGGGGTCGTTGAGGTACTGGCCGGTGGCGCGGTTCACGAACAGCGCGATCGGCACGCCCCAGGCGCGCTGGCGCGAGATGACCCAGTCGGGGCGGCCCTGCACCATCGACGTGATCCGGTTTTCCGCGCGCGCGGGGATCCAGGTGGTGGCCGCGATCGCGTCGAGCGCGATTTCGCGGAGGGTGGCGCCGTTGCCTGGCTCCCTCTCCCCGTCGGGGAGAGGGCTGGGGTGAGGGGCTGTTCCGGGCGCAACATTGCTGGGCTGCCCCTCACCCCGACCCTCTCCCCGCAGGGTAGAGGGAGCAGAAGACGCATCCATCGGGATGAACCATTGCGGGGTCGCGCGGAAGATCACCTTGGCCTTCGAGCGCCACGAATGCGGGTAGCTGTGCTTGAAATCGTCGCTCGCCGCCAGCAACGCGCCGGCCTCGCGCAGGTCGGTGCAGATCGGGCCGTCGGCGCTCACGAACTTCTTGTTGATGACGCTGCCCTGGCCGCCGAGCCATGCCCAGTCGGCGCGGTACATCCCGGCGCCGTCGATCGCGAAGACCGGGTCGATGCCGTATTGCTTGCAGAGTTCGAAATCGTCCTCGCCGTGGTCCGGCGCCATGTGGACGAGCCCCGTGCCCGCATCGGTCGTGACGAACTCGCCTGGGAGGAAGGGGCGTGGCTTCGCGAAGAACCCGCCGAGTGCGTGCATTGGGTGGCGCGCGGTTGCGCCGTCGAGCTGCGAGCCCTTGCCTTCCCAAAAAATGCCTGCGGTCGCTCCCGTGTCTTCAAGATCTACAGGTTTAAAACGCTGGATAAATGTTTGTACGAGAGGTTCTGCAATCAGGAAGATCCGATTGTCCGCGTGGCTGATCTTCACAGCCAGATAATTGATCTCAGGACCATAGCTCAGCGCCTGGTTCACCGGGATCGTCCACGGCGTGGTCGTCCAGATCACCGCATGCGCGCCAACCAGTTCGGGCGCGTTCGGGGCTTCCACGATCTCGAACGCGACATCGATCTGCGTCGAGACGATGTCCTCATACTCGACCTCGGCCTCGGCGAGCGCGGTCTTTTCAACCGGCGACCACATCACCGGCTTGGCACCGCGGTACAGCTGGCCGCTCTCGGCGAACTTAAGCAGCTCGCCGACGATGGCGGCCTCGGCCTCGTACTTCATCGTCAGATACGGATCGGCCCAGTCGCCCATCACGCCGAGCCGTTCGAACTCGGCCTTCTGCACGGCGACCCATTTCTCGGCATAGGCGCGGCATTCGGCGCGGAACTGGTCGACGGGGACGTCGTCCTTGTTGAGCTTCTTCGCGCGATACGCTTCCTCGACCTTCCACTCGATCGGCAGGCCGTGGCAGTCCCAGCCGGGGACGTAGGGCGCGTCCTTGCCCATCAGCGACTGCGAGCGGACGATGATGTCCTTCAGGACCTTGTTCATCGCGTGGCCCATGTGGATGTCGCCGTTCGCATACGGCGGGCCATCATGCAGGATAAAGCGCTCGCGCCCGAGCCGCTGTTCGCGCAACCGGTCGTAGATGCCGAGCTTGGCCCAGCGCTCCAGGATCGCCGGCTCCTTGGCGGCAAGGCCCGCCTTCATCGGGAAGTCGGTCTTCGGCAGGAAGACGGTGTCGCGGTAATCGCGGGCGGGCGCAGGAGTATCGGTCATAAGTGGGCCGGGCTGTAGCCGGTAGCGGCTCACGTTGCCATCCCTCTCCCTCGCGGAGAGGGGCGCGGTTATGCCAGGATCGTCCGTGCGCGCGCGCAGTCGGCGTCCATCTGCGTGATGAGCGCATTGAGGTTGGCGAACTTGGCTTCCGGGCGGAGATACTCGATCAGCGCAACCTCGATCCGCTGGCCGTACAGGTCTTCGCCGAAATCGAAGAAATGCGGCTCGAGCAATTCCTTTGGCGGATCGAAGCTCGGGCGGATGCCCAGGTTCGCGGCGCCCTTGAGCACGCGACCGTCTTCCAGCCGCCCGGTCACCGCGTAGATCCCGTAGGCGGGGCGCAGGTAATTGCCCATGTCGAGATTGGCGGTCGGATAGCCGATCGTGCGGCCGACCTTGTCGCCGTGCTGGACGAAGCCCTGGATCGCGAACGGCCGCGTCAGCAGGCGGGTGGCGGTGGCCATGTCGCCAGCGCGCAGCGCCTCGCGGATGCGGGTGGAGGAGACGGTCTCGCCCTCCAGCTCGATCGCGCTCACCGTTTCCGCGCGAAATCCGTGCGCGGGCCCACGCGAGGCGAGCGTGCGGACGGTGCCGGCCTTGCCCTTGCCGAAGGTGAAGTCCTCGCCGGTCACGACGCCCGCGACGCGCAGGTTGCGTTCGAGCCGCTCGGTGATGAAGCGTTCGGCCGTCAGCGCGGCGAGATCGCCGTCGAAATTGAACACGACCATCGCATCGGCGCCGGCCTTCTTGAACAGCTCCAGGCGTTGATCGAGCGTGGTCAGGCGGAACGGCGCGGTATCGGGGCGGAAATGGCGGACCGGATGCGGATCGAACGTCGCCACCAGCGCCGGACGCCCCTCGGCCCGCGCCCAGGCGACCGCACGCGCGACCACCGCCTGGTGACCGAGGTGAAATCCATCGAAATTCCCCAGCGCGACGATCCCGTTCGCCAGATACGACGGGAGCACCGCACCGCCGTCGAGACGTTGCATGCGCGGGTCAGTAACCAGCCGTCGCGAAAGGCGATAGTCCTTCCGTGCGGTTGCCTGCTGCGCGTCTTGTTCTCTCGCCAAAGCGGGGGGCCAGTCTGGCTCGCGCCGTCGCGGGAGAACAGCTCAGGGACGGGTGAGCGTGACGAAGCTGTAGGCGGGCCGCGCGTTTTCGGCGGGGTGGTCGTCGCGGGCGATCTCGTGCCAGCCGTCGAAGGCGGGGACGGTCGCGTCGCCTTCGGGGGTGACGTGGACTTCGGTCAGCTCGATGCGATCCGCGTGGGAAAGGAACTGCGCGTAAATCTGCGCACCACCGATCACTGCGACGTCGTCGCCCGCCATCGCCAGTGCCTCGTCGACCGAATGCGCGACCTCCGCGCCCTCAGCACTCCAGTCGCCCCGCGTCAGGACGATGTGGCGGCGACCAGGGAGGGGGCTCGGGAAGCTCTCGAACGTTTTCCGGCCCATCACCATCGGCTTGCCCATGGTCAGCGCCTTGAAGCGCTTGAGGTCGGCGGGGATGCGCCAGGGGAGCTGGCCGTCACGACCAATAACGCCGTTGCTGGCGCGGGCTAGGTAGAAGGTGATCATGTGGAGGTCATGCAGGATTGGGGGGCGTGGTTCTAGTCCGGGGATTACGCCCGAACCAAACGCTAGCACCTCCCCGGCGGAGGCCGGGGTCCAGTTGGGAAACGTTGCTAACGGAGCGCTGCGTCCCGTCACTCCCACCTTTCCAACTGGGCCCCGGCCTTCGCCGGGGAGGTGGAGTTTGGGGACATGTGTAATTTAGCTCGGCGCGTGTTCCTTCACATACGCCTCGGGATCCTTGTCGACGACCTTCACCCCGTTCAGGTGGTTGGCCTCAAACGCCGCAAACCGCACACCCAGTTCATGCCGCTCCTCCAGCGTCGCATGCTTGCGGAAATCGGTCAGGCCCTGGCGTTCTTCCTCGGCCAGGTGATCGCTGTTCGCCTTGTTGCACTCGCCGACCGCTGCGAACCATGCGTCCGAGCCGACCGGGTGCTTGTCGACCGCTTCGCCGGTCTCACGGATGTCGTTGTGATCCTCGATCGCGTCCTCGGTCTCCTCGGCGGCGGAGTCCGCGTCGTTGCCGCCGGTGCCGACCTTCATCAGCCGCGGGTAGAAGCAGCGCTCTTCCGCCTCGGCATGCGCGTCGAGCAGGTTCTTGAGGCGGGTCCAGAGCGCCGACAGCGCCTCGGTGTCCTTGGCGTCGATCGAATCGATCTGCGCGAACAGTGCGCGCTGCTGCGCGTGTTCGTCGAGAATGAGCTGTGTGATATCCATGCGCATCTGAACCGCGCGCGCTGCCCGGGGTTCCTATTGCGATTCGCTCTCGTATCAAACCGCGACAGGTGCCTTGATATGCGCCTGCGCGACGTAATCGTGGAGGACGAAATCCTCATACTCGTACGCGTCGATCGAATCCGGCTTCCGTACGATCTCAAGGCGCGGGAGGGGCCCCGGCGACCGCGTCAGTTGCAACTGCGCCTGCTCCAGATGGTTCGAATAGAGGTGGCAATCGCCGCCGGTCCAGATGAACTCGCCGACCTCGAGCCCGCATTGCTGCGCCAGGATGTGCGTGAGCAGCGCGTAGCTCGCGATGTTGAACGGCACGCCGAGGAAGATGTCGCCCGAGCGCTGGTAGAGCTGTAGCGAGAGCTTGCCGTTGGCGACGTGCGTCTGGAACAGGCAGTGGCACGGCGCGAGCGCCATGGCGTGGAGGTCGCCGGGGTTCCACGCGCTGACGATCTGGCGGCGTGAGGCGGGGTTGGTTTTGATCTGCGTTATGAGTTCGGCGATCTGGTCGATATTGCGACCGTCCGCGGCGACCCAGTCGCGCCATTGCTTGCCATAGACCGGGCCGAGATCGCCGTTCTCGTTCGCCCACTCATCCCAGATCGCGACCTTGCGCTCCTGCAACCAGCGGACGTTGGTGTCGCCGCGCAGGAACCAGAGGAGTTCGACGATGATCGAGCGGAGGTGGAGCTTCTTGGTGGTGAGCACGGGGAAGCCCTGCGCGAGGTCGAACCGCATCTGCGCGCCGAACACGCTGAGCGTGCCGGTGCCAGTGCGGTCCATCGTCTCGACGCCGGTCGAGAGCACGCGGTCCATGAGGTCTAGATATTGGCGCATGCTGGGGGCGTAGCGGCGCGGGGGCGGGGGCTCAAGCGGATGTAGTTGCGCGTGCGGTCGTTGGCGGCGCGGGGCAGGCGGGTATGTGCCGCCGCCGTTCGAGCCTTCGTGTCGTATCGCCGACCTCGCTGCGGCGCGGGCGCTGTTCGCTGAGCTGCGTGATGCCACGGTCGAGACGGTCGCGGTGGCGTATCTTGATCCGAAACGGAGGCTTCTCGGGATGCGGCACGTCATCGGCGGGCGGGATCAGGTTGCGATCTCGATCCGGACAATCGCGGTGGATGCGCTGGCGTTCGGTGCTCACGGGGTGATCATCGCGCATAACCACCCGAGCGGGGATGCGACGCCGAGCGAGCGCGATGTGGCGTTCACGCGGGCGCTGTCGGCTGGGTTGCGGACGTTGGAGGTGGTGTTGCTCGATCATCTGGTGATCGCGGGGGACGAGCTGACGAGTTTGCGAGCGATGGGGATCGTCTGACTTGTCGCATCGATCCCGACCGAACTGAGGCTGGCATCAGCGGGATGGGGGCGTCTCCCAGTTGACGACACAAAAGTTTGTTTCCCCGCGAAGGCGGGGACCCAGACTGGGCTCCCGCCTTCGCGGGAGAACAAGGAAGCGTGGGCTGCCGTCGGATTGCGGGCGACGGATTCAAAAGTCTGCGGGAATGGCGTGGTGTGAGGAGCGCTTGTCCCCAATTCCACCACCCCGGCGAAGGCCGGGGCCCAATTGGGGGGCGTTGCCAACTACGCACAGTTCGTCGTTACTGCGACCTTTCCAATTGGGCCCCGGCCTCCGCCGGGGTGGGGCATCTGGATCGGTTACAACTCGGAACCCAAATTCACCCCAACCGACACGCCCGGATCGCTTCCGGCGCCGGCCGCGGCCCGGTCGCGCGGAACGTCGCGATGTAGCCTCCCGCCGAGGGCATGTCGTCGGTATCGATCTGCGTATACCCCACCGCCGCGAACTCGCACTTCAACAGCGCCGGCGGCGTGCCGTGGTTCTGCGTCGGGCGGTTCGCATCGACCACCACCACCAGCCCGTCGGGCTTCAGCGACGGCCGCAGCCGCCACAGGAACTCGTAGGGCTGCTCGATCTCGTGATACATGTGCACCATCAGCACCCGGTCGAAGCTCGCCTCGGGCAGCTTGGGATCGTTCGCCTCGCCCAGCTTCACGCTGACGTTCACCAGATCCTCGCGCGCGACGCGTTCCGCGAGCTGGTCGCGCACCGCCGGGATGATGTCCTCGGCGAGCACGCGGCCGTCCTTACCGACGCGCGCGGCGAGGCGGATCGTGTAGTATCCCTCGCCCGCGCCGATGTCCGCGACCGTCATGCCCTTGCGGATCTCGCCCTTGTTCATGACCTCGCCGGCTTCGTTCAGTCGGTCGCGCGCTTCCTCGTTCGACCAGCGCGTCGAGACGATCGACGCGACCGGACGGTCGGCGGCGGGAAATACCGGCTCCTTGGGCTCGCGCTTGATCAGCGGCTTGCTGCCGTCGCAGGCGCCCAGCACGAGCATCGGCAGGACCATCAGGGCAAGGGCACCCTTGAGCGTCAATCGACGTCCTCCACCTCCACGGCCTCGCCGGTCACGCGCTGCGACAGCGCCGCCGCCATGAACATCTCGAGGTCGCCGTCGAGCACGTCCGACGGGCTGGTCGATACTACGCCGGTGCGCAGATCCTTCACCATCTGATACGGCTGGAGCACGTAGCTGCGGATCTGGTGACCCCAGCCGATGTCGGTCTTGCCGGCGTTCTCGGCATTCGCCGCAGTCTCGCGGATCGCCAGTTCGCGCTCGTACAGACGCGCGCGAAGCTGGTTGTACGCCTCGGCCTTGTTCTTGTGCTGTGAACGCTGGTTCTGGCACTGCACGACGATGCCGGTCGGGATGTGCGTGATACGCACCGCCGAATCGGTCGTGTTGATGTGCTGGCCGCCGGCGCCCGACGCGCGGTATGTGTCGATGCGCAGGTCGCTCTCGTTGTATTCGACCTCGATATTGTCGTCGACGACCGGATACACCCAGACGCTGGCGAACGAGGTGTGCCGCCGCGCCGCCGAGTCGTACGGGCTGATCCGGACCAGCCGGTGCACGCCGCTCTCGGTCTTGGCATAGCCGTACGCGTTCTCGCCCTTGAGCAGCAGCGTGGCGGACTTGATCCCGGCCTGCTCGCCCGAATGCTGATCGACCAGTTCGACCTTCAGCCCGTGGCGCTCGCCCCAGCGCGAATACATCCGGCTGAGCATGCCCGCCCAGTCCTGGCTCTCGGTCCCGCCGGCGCCGGCGTTGACCTCGATATAGGTGTCGTTGGCATCGGCTTCGCCCGCCAGCAGCGCCTTGATCTTGTCCTTGTCGGCACGCGCGGCGAGTTCGGCGAGCGACGCAACGCCGTCCGCCTCCATCTCGGTATCGCCCTCGGCCTCGGCCATCTCGATCAGCTCGGCGGTGTCCGACAGTTCGCTCTGGATCGCGCGCGTCGCGCTGATCGCCTCGTCGAGACGACGACGCTCGCGCATCACCTCCTGCGCGGCCTTGGGATCGGACCAGAGCGCCTGATCCTCGACGCGCGCGTTCAGCTCGTCGAGACGACGCAGCGCGCGGTCCCAGTCGAGGAAGCGGCGCAGCAGCGCCAGCGCGTCGTTGATGGTGTCTACGTGAGCCTGCGCTTCGGCGCGCATGATATTCTCCAAAAATTCCGCCGCCCCGACGGAGGCCGGGGAAATTTCGTCGTCCCAGCGGAGGCCGGGATCGCCGTCCCAAGCGAGCGGGGCGGGTCTCCGGGGGGCGCCAGGATGACGTCTATATAAGCGCGCTAGTAGATTCCGCCTTGTCTTTGCAAGAAATCGCTGTCGCGCGGGGCTTCGGCCTTCTTGACCGCGGTCGTCGTCGTGGCAGCCGTAGGGGCGGCATCCGAGCGTCGCGCCGCACGGCGCGGTTCGCTCTCGGGCTTGAACGCTTCCCAGATCACTGCGGGCTTGGGATCGCTGGTGTCGGGCCAGGTGCCGTAGACCGGCCGGCCGCTACCGCGATCGATACGCACCATGCGGATCCCGGCGGGGGCACGGAACGGCAGCTTGGGTAGATCCTCATACGCCTTCACCGCGAACTGCTTGAAGATCGGCGCGGCGAGCGTACCGCCCTGTGCCGCGCCACCGAGATTCTTGGGCGTGTCGAAGCCGATATACAGCCCGCCGACGAACTGCGGCGTGCCCCCGACGAACCACACGTCGGTCGGGCCGTTGTTGGTGCCGGTCTTGCCGAACATCGGCCGGTCGAGATCGCGCAACGTCACGGCAGTGCCGCGCTGGACGACGCCTTCGGTGATGTGGACCATCTGGTACGCGGTCATCGCATCGAGCACCTGGCGCTGGCGCGTAATCGGCCGCGGCATCGGCTTGCCGTCCCAGTCGGGCGCATTGCAGCGATCGCAGGGCCGCCAGTTCTCCGGCCAGATCACCTTGCCGTGACGATCCTGGACGAAGTCGATCAGCGACGGCGGGCCGCCCTTGCCGTTGTTGGCGAGGATCGAATACGCGTTGACCATCCGCCCGACGGTCGTCTCGCCGGCGCCGAGCGCGTAGGAGAGATAGGGCGCGTAATCGCCGACGCCCATCTTCTTGATCGTCGCGACGACCTTGGGCATGCCGGTCTGCGCAGCGGCGCGCACGGTCATCAGGTTGCGCGACTGCTCGATACCCCAGCGCATCGTGTGCGGGCCGGACCCGCGAGAATTGCCGAAGTTGCGGAAGCATTTCTGCCCGAGCCGCGCGCCCTGATAGACGCAGAACGGCCCGTCGACGATGATCGACGCGGGGGTCATGCCGTTGTCGAGTGCCGCAGAATAGACGATCGGCTTGATCGTCGAACCCGGCTGGCGCATCGCCTGCGTGGCGCGGTTGAACGCCTGCAACCGGTCGTCGAAGCCGCCCTGCATCGCCAGCACGCGGCCCGACGCCGGCTCCTCGACGACGAACGCGCCTGAGACCTTGGGGATCGCCCGCAGCGAGAACTCTCCGCCGTCGGGCGCTACCGCGATGATATCGCCCGTCTTGATCGCGCCGAACGCGTTGCCGCCCTTGCCGCGTACCGGCATCTGCGCGGCATAGCGCGGCAGCGTGCCGGTCTTGCCGGTGCGGAAGCCCAGGCTCCAGGCATTGCCGTCTTTGCCCGTCACGATCGCCGCGACCCAATCGCGGTAATCGAGCGCGATATTGCTGTTGAGCAACGGCTGGAGCCAGTTGTCGTCCTCGATCTCGACATGACGGATGGGACCGTTCCAGCCGCGCCCGCTGTCGAACCGCACCAGACCATCGCGCAAGGCCTGCTGCGCGAGATCCTGCAACTTCGCGTCGAACGAGGTCCGCACCCACAGCCCGCCCGAATAGACGCTGTACGGGCCGTCCTTCGCGTTCTCGCCGAACTTCGCCATCAGCTGGCGACGGACTTCCTCGACGAAATAGCCGCCGACGCTCTCGAATTTCGGCGTGCGGCGCATCACCGCGCCGAGCGGCTCGGCATTGGCCTGATCATGCTGCGCGCGCGTGATGAACCCGTTGTCGAGCATCCGGTTGAGCACATAGTTGCGCCGGATCATCGCGCGCTCGGTGTTGCGCACCGGATCGTAGTTCGACGGACCCTTGGGCAGGATCGCGAGATACGCCATCTGCGCGAGATCGAGCTGGTCGAGCTCCTTGTCGAAATACGCATGGCTCGCGGCCTCGACGCCGAACGCGTTCCGGCCGAGCGCGATCTGGTTGAGATACAGCTCGAGGATCTGCTCCTTGGTCAGCGTATCCTCGATCTTGTACGCCAGCACCGCCTCGCGCAGTTTGCGCGACGGCGAATAGGCGTTGCCGATCAACAGGTTCTTGGCGACCTGCTGCGTGATCGTCGAGCCGCCCTTGGCGCGCTTGCCGGTGCCGAGCTTGGTCGCATAATCGTACACCGCGCCGGCGAGGCCGGGATAATCGACGCCGTGATGCTCGAAGAACGACTTGTCCTCGGCGGCGAGGAACGCCTTCACGAGCAGCGGCGGATATTCGGCGTAGCTCAGTTCGACGCGCCGCTCGCGCGCATAGGAATGGATAGGCGCGCCATCGATCCCGCGGACGTTGGTCGGCAGCGGCGGCTCGTAGGTGCGCAGCGTATCCACGGAGGGGAGGTCGCGCATGACCGCGAACCAGAACGCGAAGATCGCGACGAAGCCGAGCACGACCAGCACCAGCGCCGCCTTGGTCCACCGACTCGCCCACGCGCGCGAGACCCTGCCGCGCAGCCGGTCGGAAGTGCGGCCTGTCGCCGTCGTCGAGGTGGGGGAGGGATCGGACGCCATGATTACTGGCGCAGCGTCTAGCAGGTTCGCGGGCGCTTGCCAGCCTTCGGTGGGATAGGGGCGGGGGCAGCTGTCGCAACGTGTTCGGCAGCGATCAACTCGTCTGGTGCCCGGCCCGTCCGGATATGCGCACCACCCCGGCGGAGGCCGGGGCCCAATTGGAGAGGTGGCAATAACGGAGCGCAACGGCCTTCACCGCCGTTTCCCAATTGGACCCCGGCCTTCGCCGGGGCGGTGCTGTTGGCGGGTAGGTAAGCCATCGACGTCCGTGAGCTCGAACGATCCTCCCCCTGGCGGGGGGAATCGAAAGCGCGCAATCGTTGGTTTGAACTCGCACCCTCCCAAGGACCGTCCAAGCAAAACCTGTCGCCAACCCCGCTACTGTGGCAGCAGGCGCGCATGACCCCGCCGCCGCTCCCGATCCTAGCCGTACTGCCCGACCTGCTCGCAACCTTACGCGACCGCACTTCCGCGGTCCTCGTCGCCCCCCCAGGCGCCGGAAAGACCACCGCAGTAGCGCCGGCCCTCCTCACCGAACCCTGGTGCACCGGCGAGATCCTCCTCCTGTCCCCACGCCGCCTCGCCGCGCGCGCTGCCGCCGAACGCATGGCCTTCACCGCGGGCGAACCCGTCGGCCAGACCTTCGGCTACGCCACCCGCATGGACAGCAAGCGCTCCGCCGCCACTCGCGTGACGGTCATCACGGAGGGCATCTTCGTCGCCCGCATTCAGGCCGATCCCGAACTCGCCGGCGTCTGCGCGGTGCTGTTCGACGAAGTCCACGAACGCAGCCTTGACGGCGATTTCGGCCTTGCGCTGGCGCTCGACGTCCAAGCCGGCTTTCGCCCCGACCTCCGCATCGTCGCGATGTCTGCAACGCTCGATGGCGCGCGGTTTGCTGCGTTGATGGACGGCGCCCCCGTCATCGAAAGCGAAGGCCGGAGCTATCCCCTGACCCTTCGCCACATCGGTCGCCAAGCCGAACTACGCATCGAGGACTCGGTCGCTAGCGCCATCCGCCGCGCACTCGGCGAAGCGGAGGGCGGCGTGCTCGCGTTCCTCCCTGGCGTCGCGGAGATCGAACGGACCGCCGACCGCCTCGCCAATTTGCCCGACGACATCGTCCTGCACGAACTTCACGGCAGCCTCGACCCCGCGGCCCAGCGCGCCGCGATCCTCCCCGAGCCGGATGGTCGGCGCAAAGTCGTGCTCGCCACCAGCATCGCCGAGACCAGCCTGACGCTCGACGGCATCCGCATCGTCGTCGATTCCGGGCTCGCGAGACGCCCACGCTACGACCGCGCCGCCGGCATGACGCGCCTGGTCACCGAGCGCGCGAGCCAGGCCGCGGTCACGCAACGCGCCGGTCGTGCCGCGCGGCTAGGGCCGGGCATAGCGTATCGCCTGTGGGAGGAAGCGGCGACCGCCGGCCTCCCGCGCTACGATCCCCCCGAAATTCTCGAAGCGGACTTGTCCGCGCTGGTTCTCGCTTGCGCGTTATGGGGTGTCGGCGACCCGCGCGACTTGCGCTGGATCGATCCGCCTCCCGCAGCGGCGATCGACGAGGCGATGGCGCGGCTGACGACGCTAGAGGCGATCGAGGACGGCCGGCCGACCTCGCACGGCCGCGCGATTGCCAAGCTGCCGATGCCGCCGAGACTGGCGCACATGCTCCTACGAGCGGGGGAGCGCGGGTTGGCAAATGTAGCGGCGCAAATCGCCGTTCTGCTCGGCGAGCGCGGCATCGGCGGCCAAGACGTCGACCTGGAAACCCGCCTCCGCCGCTGGAAAACCGAACGCGGTTCAAAGGCACAGGCCGCAAGAGCGATGGCCGATCGCTGGGCGAAACTTGCTCCCCCGCCCGCCTGCGGGAGGGGGCTGGGGGGTGGGCTCGCGCCATCCTCGTCGCGCGACGTCGAAACCGGGCGCCCACCCCCCAACCCCCTCCCGCAAGCGGGCGGGGGAGCAGAAGTGTGTGTCGCGCTCGGCTTCCCTGATCGCGTCGCGCGACGGCGAGACGCGTCCGGCGAAACCTGGGCCTCGGTCGGCGGCCGCGGGTTCAAGCTCGACCCGACCTCGCCGCTCGCCCGCTCCGAATGGCTCGCCGTCGCCGACACGCAGGGCTCGGCTGCCGGCGCGCGCGTTCTCTCGGCCGTGGCGATCGAGCAGGCGACCGTCGAGACCCTCTTCGCCGATCGCATCGAATCCCGCCGCACCGTGACGTTCGACCTGGCGACGGGCGGCATTCAGGCCCTCCGCGAACGCCGCCTCGGGGCGATCCGTTTGTCGAGCGGTCCCGACAGCGGCGCCGACCCCGACGCGATCCTTACCGCGCTCATCGACGGCGTCCGCGAGCACGGCCTCGTGCTGCTACCGTGGAGCGACGGCGCGCAAGCGCTGCGCGACCGTGCCGCCTATGCCGGCGTACCGCTCGACGACGCGACCCTTCTCGACCGCGCCGACGAATGGCTAGCCCCGCTCCTGACCGGCAAACGCCGACTCGACGCGATCGCCCCCGGCGCGCTTGCCGAAGCGCTGCGCAACCTGCTCGGCTGGGACGCGATGCAGACGATCAACCGCCTGGCCCCGCCGGATTTTACCAGCCCCGCCGGCAGCACTCACGCGATCGACTACGCCGCGGAAGGTGGCCCCCGGGTCGAACTCCGCGTGCAAGCCTTGTTCGGCCTCGCGGTCCACCCGGTGATCGGCGAGGCCCGCGTACCGCTGGTGCTGAGCCTCACATCGCCCGCCGGCCGTCCGATCCAGACAACGCGCGACCTGCCCGGTTTCTGGGCAGGCAGCTGGACCGCGGTGGCGAAGGAAATGCGCGGGCGCTACCCCAAGCATCCGTGGCCCGACGACCCCGCCGCGGCGTCCGCCACGCTGCGCACGAAAAAGGCGGATGCAAGGGCCGCCGGTTCGCGATAAGGGGGGCTCATGCCAACCGCCCGTATCTTCCAGCGCCCCAAGAACGCCATGCAGTCCGGCAAGCACCGGACCGACGCCTGGCAGCTCGAATTCGAACCCTCGGAGCCCAAGCGCCCCGACCCGCTCACCGGCTGGGCCGGCAGCGGCGACACCCGCGATCAACTGCGCCTGCTGTTCCCGACAGCCGAAGCGGCGATCGCGCACTGCGAACGCGAGGGCTTCGGCTACACCGTCGTCCCGGCGCCGCAGAAGACGCTGAAGCTGCAGAGCTACGCGGACAATTTCAAGTAAGCCGAGGGGGCGTCCCATTAACTTGTTCTCCCGCGAAGGCGGGAGCCCAGTCTGGGTCCCCGCCTTCGCAGGGAAACAAGTCTTGGTTAGAGAATCGATCCTGCCAGGATCAGCAGCATCTTCGTATCGATCGCCACGCCAGCCGCCCGCTTCTCGGCCACGAACGCCGGCACGTCCGCCAGCGGCACCCGGTGCACGGTGATGTTCTCGTCACCATCGCCGCCGCCATCGCTCACCTTCGTCAGCCCGGTCGCGCGGACCAGCGTGAAGCATTCCGACGTCATCCCGGGCGACGAATAGAACACCCCGAGGTCCTCGATTGCCTTCGCGCGGTATCCGGTCTCTTCCTCCAGCTCGCGGCCGGCCGCTACCGCGACGCTCTCGCCCGCGGTTTCGTCACCGACCAACCCGGCCGGCAGTTCGAGACAAGCGCGGCCTAGCGGCACGCGGAACTGCTCCACCAGGATCACGTCGCCGTCGTCGATCGCGACGATCACCGCCGCCGCGATCTCGCCCTGGCGCGCCGCGAATTCCCACGTGCCTTCGGTCTGCACGGTCAAGAATTTCCCGGCCCATACGGTCTTGCTCATAGTTCGATCAGCCTGTCCGGAAGTTCGTTCACCGGCGCACCGGTCCGCGGGAAATGCTCGGCCAGCACCGCGCCGATCTGCGCGACTGCGTCCGCCATGCCGTCGGCGGGGCGATCGTCGCGGACGCCGGCGAGCACGGCGGCCATCGCCGCCCCCCAGGTTTCGTTCGGCACGCGCGAGTGGATCGCGTCGTCGGCGATGATCTCCGCGCGGTGCTCGGCGAGCGACAGGTACAGCAGCACGCCGGTCGAGCCTTTGGTCCGCTTCTCGGCACCCGCACGGAACAGGATCAGAGCCCGCCGCCGCACGCGCCGCGCCTTGGTCGCACCCGGGGTCAGCGCAAGCCGCGCTGGTGTCCACGCCAGCACCAGCCGCACGGCCAGGAACACCAAAGTCACCAGCACGAGCGCGACCACGTACAGCGCACCCTGCGGTGCCGCCTGCCAGGGATCGACCAACGCGTAGATATGGTCCGCCGCGACCGGGTGATACGCGAGCAACGCCAGCGTCAGCAGCATCGCCAGCACGCCCCAGTGCATCGACACGTCGTGATAGGCATCCGACTGGCGCGCGACGATCGTGACGATCTCGCCGGTCGTCGCGGTCTCCGTCTGGGTGACCGCCGCCGTGACGCGATCATGGTCGGTGTCGCTCAATCGCATGTCACCATCCCCCCGATGCGCCGCCGCCGCCGCCGGATCCACCGCCGCCGCCGCCAAAACCACCGCCGCCCCAGCCGCCGCCGCTATCGCCGCCGCCGCCGCCCCAGCTTCCGCCGCCGCCATTACCGCCGCCACGAGTCATCGCGTCGGCGATGCTCCACAACACGATCGGCAAGGCCCCACTGCCACCGCCCCGGCTGCCGCCATCGACGTAATGCTTCCCGCCCGCGCGGCGCGAGATCATCGGAATGACGATTGCCGCCAGGACGATGCCAAAGAAGATCAGCCCGACCGGCACGCCGCCGCCGCCTGAGTTCGAACGACGATGCGTCTTGTCGTACTCCGCCGCCGCAGCCGTAACCTTCGCGCGCGCCTCCGCATCGGGCAGCGCGAGCTGGTCCGCCACCGCGTTCGTCCCCGCGACGATGCCGCCGGGGATGTCGCCCGCCTTGAAACGCGGCAGGATCTGCTGGTTGATGACGACGCTGGAGAACGCGTCGGTCAGCACCGGCTCGAGCCCATACCCGACCTCGATCCGCACCTTCCGGTCGTTCGGTGCGACCAGCAGGATCGCGCCGTTGTTCGCATCCTTCAGCCCGACGCCCCAGCTCCGCAGCAGGCTATTGCCGTAATCTTCGATCGGATAGCCTTCGAGATCGGGCACCGTCGCGACCACCAGCTGGTTGCCGGTCGACTTTTGCAGGTCGTCGAGCCGCTTGGTCAGCGCCGCTTCCTGATCGGGCGGGATGACGTTCGCCGCATCGACGACGAAGCCGGTGAACTTGGGAAGCGTCTGCGCGGTAGCAGCATTGCTTCCCAGCAACACCGCGAACGCGAGCGTCAGGAGGTGGCGGAGCATAGGGCCCCCGATCAGCTCGCGTTGCCGAAGTTCACCGTCGGCGCGGTCTCGGCACCCGGCGTGGTCGCGGCGAATGGCACAATTGGCTTGGCGCCATAGAAGATCTTCGCGCCGACCGCGTCGGGGAAGGTGCGGATCTTGGTGTTATACGCCTGCACCGCGCCGTTGTAATCGCGTCGTGCGATCGTGATGCGGTTCTCGGTGCCTTCGAGCTGGCTCATCAGCGTGGCGTAGTTGCCCTGGCTCTTCAGCTCGGGATACGCCTCCTGCAAGCGCTGGAGCGATACGCCGACCGCACCCTGGACGCGCTGATACTGCTCCATCTTCGCCGGATCGGAGAGATCGGCGGCCGATACCTGCACCGAGTTCGCGGCGGAGCGCGCCTGCGTCACCTGGACGAGGATGTCCTTCTCCTGCGCCCCCGCGGCCTTCACGGTCGCGACGAGGTTGGGGATTAGGTCGGCGCGGCGTTGATAATTGTTCTGGACGTCGGCCCAGCGTGCCTTGGCAGTCTCTTCCGCGGTCGGAATGCTGTTGATCCCGCATCCGGCCAGCGCCGATGCGAGGAGGATCGCGGCGGTACCGCGGGCGATTGGGGCACGTGACATCGGGGCTCTCCTGAATACCTGTGTCACCCTCATAGGACAGTCCGCAGGGTTGGCGAAACCGAAATCGATGGTTAGCGTCGGTGGGGCAACAGAGGGGGCGTAGATGCTCAAGGAATTCAAGGCGTTCATCATGCGCGGCAACGTGCTCGATCTCGCCATCGCGGTGATCATCGGCGCGGCGTTCGGGAAGATCGTCACGTCGCTGACCGACGACGTGCTGATGCCGGTGATCGGCAAGATCTTCGGCGGGCTCGATTTCTCGAGCTATTTCTGGCGGATGGGGCCGGTGCCGGCGAACTACGCAGGCTCGCTCAGCGATTACGCGGCGTTGAAGAAGGCGGGCGTGCCGCTGCTCGGCTATGGCGCGTTCGCAACGCAGCTGGTCAATTTCGTGATCGTCGCGGGTATCATCTTCATGATCCTGCGCGTGGTGAACCGGACGGCGGCGTTGATCGAGCGCGAGACGGCGCGGTTGAAGCGCGAGGAAGAGGCGGTTGTCGTCGCACCTGCGCCTGAGCCGGTCGAGATCGCGCTGCTTCGCGAGATCCGCGACGAGTTGAAGGCGCGGGGGTGACGTACCTGTCCCTCTCCCCGCTGGGGAGAGGGAGGGAGGAGCCTTGGGCGACGGAAGGGTGAGGGGCGTGAGGCTCGGGACGGGATCCCAACTCCCCCTCATCCGACGCTGCCGCGCCACCTTCTCCCCGAGGGGAGAAGGATAGGGTTACGCCGCTACCAGTTCCTCGGCGTTCGCATCCGCCAAGCTGGTGCCGTCCAGAATCCGCGCGGTCTCGTCGCGCACGCGCATCATCGCAAAGCGGATCGCACAATCCGCCTCGCTCTTGCAGTCGAGGCACGGCCGGTATGCGGTCCGGCTCACGCACGGCACCAGCGCCAGCGGCCCCTCGATGATCCGGATGATCTCACCCAGCGAAATCAGATGGCTCGGCCGCGACAGGCGGTAGCCGCCCATCTTGCCGCGATGGCTGTGCAACAGGCCGGACTCGCGCAGGTCGGCGAGGATCAGCTCGAGGAATTTGCGCGGCACGTTCGCCTCAGCGGCGATGCGGGTCATCGGGATGGGAGGGCCACCGGCGGGGGCGCCGCCAAGGAAGATCATCGCGCGGAGCGCGTAGCGGGAGCGCTGCGTCAACATAATGCAGG
Source organism: Sphingomonas sp. CFBP 13603 (assembly GCF_014892665.1). Lineage (NCBI taxonomy): Bacteria > Pseudomonadati > Pseudomonadota > Alphaproteobacteria > Sphingomonadales > Sphingomonadaceae > Sphingomonas > Sphingomonas sp. CFBP 13603. The sequence goes on from NZ_JADBIA010000012.1 coordinate 58,100, forward strand.
TTGCTATGCACGCGCTTTGTGGCGAGCGGAAGGCGGTTTGGCACGCTGTGTGCTAACCCGTTAGCGATTTATCCGGGGAGGGCGCTGCCACGGCACCAGTCTTTTCATTTGGCCGGGCTTTTCAGATCGATGCAGCCCCCCTATATCGGTGTTGCCGTCGGGGGAATCTTCTCTTGGCGGCTATGGCGATAAACCGTGGCGTGTCATAGACACAGCGGACCCGGGGGCAGTACCCGGCGACTCCACCACCGCCCTCTTCGCGAGAGGGGGACGATGACGGGGTCGAACTAGGATCGACGTGTGTTCAACGACGCTATGTTTCGCTCGGAATGGGACCACCGCAACGGCCCATACACAAGTGCCAACGATAACGAAGCACTCGCAATTGCCGCATAACTGACGGTCTAACGACCTAGGTTATACGGACGAAAGCGCGGTTCGGGCCACACCGGGCAACAGAAGTGGACACCAGCGGTACGGGGGGCACCGAGCAACAGAAGCTCCCCACTAACCCAATATTGGCGCCGATCATGCAGCCCCGATCACGCGGCAAGGCGCTCGACCAGTCGCAGCACCGGCGGGCTGAAGCCGAGCGGGCCGACCAGAACGTTGGTCAAGACCAGCACGCCGCCACCCCAATAATAGGCCGGATGTATCTTCCCGCGTAGGCGCAGGTCGAAGATCATGCCTGCGATGACGAACACCGCCATCGACGCGAACACCGCGAGCGGCGCGAACTGGCCAAGCAGCGGCATCGGCAGGATCCGCCCGAGCGCCGGCGACATGACCAGAATCGTCCCGCACAGCATCAGGCGCTTGTGCCACGCCGCGTGTTTCCGCAGCACAATCGCCCAAGCCGTCAGGATGCCGAACCCGATCACCCCCAGGACGTCGAGCACGAGGAAAATACCCGGTGGGAAGAACGGCGGTACGCGGTGCTGCTGGATCGCTGCGACGGTGGTGACGATGCCCAGCACGACCATCGACGCTGCGATAACGGCGCCGAGCAGGCCCAGCCGGCGGTGTCGGGTGATCGATCCCCGGACGATCAGCCAGTTCTGCACGACATAGAGGATGATCCACGCCAGGAATGCGGCGGCATGCAAATGAACTTGGCCGGGCAGTTCGAGAAACGTCCAATTCATCCGAGCGGCATTCAGCGTGAAGCCGAAGATCACCGTGACGGCGATCACCATCGCCATGCCGAGGAAGAAGCGGCGCTCGCTCGCGACCATATTCCGCTGCGTCGGCCGTGTAATATTCACCGATGCCATTAGGCCGCCCCTGCGAGTCGATGCTCAAGAGGCGGATGATGATCCTAATAATAAGGATCGGCAATACTTGAGATTAACAAGGAGTGCTGGGAGTAGTCGATGTCAAATGCCGGTATAATCTTCGTCATGGCGGTCGCTCAAAGCTGTAGAAGCTTGCTCAGTTGCGCACCGGTATAGGGTTTTTGTACGAATCTCGCGGCTTTGGGCAGCGCGTCGGTCGTGCCGTTATCGACCCCCGACGTGACGACGATCGCGATATCGGGACGTCGGGCATGCACCGCATTGGCAAGGTCGATGCCGTTCAGAGCTCCCGGCATGCGGACGTCGGTGAACAGGGCGGCAATATCCGGGCGCTCTTCGAGCTTGACCAGCGCGTCGGCCGCATTGCTGGCCTCGACGACTTCGTAGCCGGCATCTTCCAGCGCGAGGTTGGAGTGAACCCGGACGAGAGCGTCGTCGTCTACGACGAGAACTACGGACTTGGAATTAGCGGTCATACCGGTTTGAACCTTCGGCATGGCGCTCCGTTCCGGGTTTTCCGCCGTGTGGGTCAAACAAAGCGGCAGGGAGAGCCCGACATGAGAAAGGGGCCCGGTTTCCCGAGCCCCTCGATCATTTGCCGTTAGGCGGCAAAGGCTTAGTCGCGATCGCCGGTCAGGAACGCCGGCGCGAACTCGGGAGCCTTGTCGCCGTCGGTGCGTGCGGCACGCTCGCCGCCGCCGTTTCCGCCGCCGTCACGACGCGGGCCACGGCCACCGCCGTTGCCGCCTGCATCACGGCCACCGTCGCCGTCACGACGCGGGCCACGCGAGCCACGATCGCCGCCGCCGCCTTCGCCGCGCGGGCCACGACCACCGCCGTTGCCACCAGCATCACGGCCGCCATCGCCATCACGACGCGGACCGCGCGGACCACGATCGCCACCCTCGCGTGGCTCACGTGCAGGACGCGTGTCCTCAAGCTCTTCGCCGGTCGTCTGGTCGACGACACGCATCGACAGGCGTACCTTGCCGCGCGGGTCGATCTCGAGAACCTTGACCTTGACCTCCTGGCCTTCGGTTAGGGCGTCCGAGACCTTCTCGACGCGCTCGTTCTTGATTTCGGACACGTGGACGAGACCGTCCTTGCCACCCATGAAGTTCACGAACGCCCCGAAATCGACCAGGTTGACGACCTTGCCGTCATAGACCTTGCCGACTTCGGCTTCCTCGACGAGGCCCTTGATCCACTTGATCGCGGCTTCGATCTGCGCGGGGTCGGACGACGACACCTTGATCACGCCCTCGTCGTCGATGTCGACCTTGGCGCCGGTCTGCGCGACGATCTCGCGGATCACCTTGCCGCCGGTGCCGATGACTTCACGGATCTTCGACTTGTCGATCTGGAAGCTCTCGATGCGTGGTGCGTGGGCGCTGAGTTCCTCACGGGTGTGATCGAGCGCCTTGGCCATCTCGCCCAGGATGTGCGCACGGCCTTCCTTGGCCTGCGCCAGCGCCTTGCCCATGATCTCTTCGGTGATGCCGGCGATCTTGATGTCCATCTGCATCGTGGTGATGCCCTCGGACGTGCCCGCAACCTTGAAGTCCATGTCGCCGAGGTGATCCTCGTCGCCGAGGATGTCCGACAGAACCGCGAAGTTCTTGCCCTCGAGGATCAGGCCCATCGCGATGCCCGACACCGGACGCTTCAGCGGAACGCCCGCATCCATCATGCTCAGCGAACCGCCGCAGACCGTCGCCATCGACGACGAACCGTTGCTCTCGGTGATGTCGCTGAGAACGCGGATCGTGTACGGGAACTCTTCCTTGGTCGGCAGCACCGGGTGCAGCGCGCGCCATGCGAGCTTGCCGTGACCGACTTCGCGACGACCCGGCGCACCGAAGCGACCGACTTCACCAACCGAATAGGGAGGGAAGTTGTAGTGCAGCATGAAGTTTTCGTAGCTGAGGCCGTTCAGACCATCGATCATCTGCTCCGCATCGCGCGTACCGAGCGTGGTGGTGCAGATCGACTGCGTCTCACCGCGCGTGAACAGCGCCGAGCCATGCGTACGTGGCAGGAAGTGGACCATCGCCTCGATCGGACGGATCTGCGTGGTGGTGCGGCCGTCGATGCGGGTGCCGTCCTTGAGGATGGCGCCGCGGACGATCTCCGCCTCCAGCTTCTTCATCAGCTTGCCGGCAGCCATCTGGTCCTGCGGCGAGGCATCGGCGAACGCCGTCTTGCCCTTTGCACGAGCCGCGTTGAGCAGGTCAGACCGCTTGGACTTGTCGGTCACCTTGTAGGCAGCCGCGATGTCCTTGCCGATCAGCTTCTTCAGCTTGTCCTTGGCAGTCGAGAGATCAGCCTGCTCGGCCATTTCCCAAGGATCCTTGGCAGCCTTCTCGGCCAGATCGATGATCAGGTTGGCGGCTTCGCGGCACGCCTTGTGAGCAAACTGCACGGCGCCGAGCATGATCTCTTCCGAAAGCTCCTTGGCTTCCGATTCGACCATCATCACGGCCTGGCCGGTGGCGGCGACGACGAGGTCGAGATCGCCAGCCTTGGCTTCCTCGAGAGTCGGGTTGAGGATGTACGCGCCATCGACATAGCCGACGCGTGCCGCGCCGATCGGGCCCATAAACGGTACGCCCGAGATCGTCAGGGCTGCGGAGGCCGCGACCATCGCGAGGACGTCCGGCTCGTTCTCGCCGTCATACGACAGAACCTGGCAGATCACGTTGATCTCGTTGTAGAAACCCTCTGGGAAGAGGGGACGGATCGGGCGATCGATGAGACGGCTGGTCAGCGTCTCCTTCTCGGTTGCGCCGCGCTCACGCTTGAAGAAGCCGCCGGGGATGCGGCCGCTCGCGGAGAACTTCTCCTGGTAATGGACGGTGAGCGGGAAGAAATCCTGCCCTTCCTTGACGGTCCGTGCAGCCGTCACGGCGCACAGAACGACGGTCTCGCCGAGGGTGGCGAGCACTGCGCCGTTGGCCTGGCGCGCAACGCGGCCGGTCTCGAGCGTCAGCGTCTTGCCGCCCCACTGGGCGCTTACGGTCTTGGTATCGAACATTCTTTTTCCTTCACTCCAAACGCCAGATGCGTTTGGGGCCTATGTGCGGGCTTAGCCGGCCCGCGGCGGTGTGGAGCGAGTTGTCGCTCCTTGCCAGTCCACCGAATTGTGTCCTGGCGTTTGCCTCCGCGCGAAATGCGCGGAATCAAAACCCTATATACGAAAACGGCCCCCCGAGGGGAGCCGTTCGTGTTACTTGCGGAGACCGAGCTTCGCGATCAGATCCAGATAGCGCTGGCCGTCCTTGTGACGGAGATAATCCAGCAGCGTCCGGCGCTTGTTGACCATCATGAGAAGACCACGACGCGAGTGGTTGTCCTTCTTGTGGCCCTTGAAATGCTCGGTCAGGTTCTTGATGCGCTCGGTCAGGATCGCGACCTGGACTTCCGGCGAACCGGTGTCACCCTCGGCGCGCGAATGCTCCTTGACGAGCTCGGTCTTGCGTTCAGCGGTAATCGTCATGAATTCATGTCCTCGACATCACAGATTGAAACCGCGAACGACCCGGACGTCTCCGTCCTCGACCTCGACCAGCGCGACCGGGACAGCGTCCAGTTCGGCGAAGTATTGGCCATCGTCTGCGGCGATCCCGGCCAAGATACGCCCCTGTCGGAGCGCCCCTGCCTGGTCGGGGGTGAGGGAGAGAGCCGGGATGTCGTCCAGCGCCACCCTCAAGGGCAGAAGTACATCTTCAAGCGCGGAGGCCTTAGCGAGTTCGTCCAGTTTGTCCAGCGATATCGCTGCGCTGAGGTCGAAGGGACCGGCTTTGGTCCGGCGGAGCATGGTGACGTGGCCGACGGTGCCGAGGGCGATCGCGATGTCGCGGGCGAGGGAGCGGATGTAGGTGCCCTTCGACACATGCGCGGTAAGCGTGACCTCCTCAAGGGGAGTGTGGGGCAGGGGCGCATCCTGCAATTCCTCCCCGGCACGGGGAGGGGGACCGCCGTCCGCTTGGACGGGGGTGGAGGGGGGCTCGCCACCAACGGTACGCTCGCGGAAGCCCCCCTCCACCAGCTGCGCTGGTCCCCCTCCCCGTACCGGGGAGGATAGCGAATGGATCGTCACATCCCGGCTCGCGAGCACCACCTCATGCCCAGCCCGAGCCAGATCATAAGCCCGCTCTCCATCCACCTTCAGCGCGGAGTACGCCGGCGGCACCTGAGAAATCGGCCCGGTAAACTGCGCCAGTACCGCCTCGACTGCGGCCATAGTAGGCCGAACGTCCGAGGTAGCGATGCTCACACCCTCAGCATCCAGCGTATCCGTCTGAACCCCGAACATCACCGTAAAATCATAGATCTTGTCGCTATCGAGCATCCGCCCGGCCAGCTTGGTCGCCTCCCCGACAGCGATCGGCAGAACCCCGGTAGCGAGCGGATCGAGCGTACCCCCGTGCCCCACCTTGAACTTCCCATACCCGCCATTGCGCAACGCACGCTTCACCGCCGACACCCCCTGCGTCGAGCCAAGCCCCAGCGGCTTGTCGAGAATGATCCAGCCATGCATGTGCGTAAGTCCTAGAATTTAATTGAGGCGGGAGCGGCCACCCATCTACTTCGTCATCCTGACGAAAGTCAGGATCCAGAGTCATGTCCGCTACGGTTCGTAACTCTGGATCCTGACTTTCGTCAGGATGACGGGGAGGGGAAGAGCCTACCCCAAAGCCTCACAAAAATGCCGCCGACACAGCGCGACATACCGGTCGTTCCCGCCAATCTCGGTCTGCTGCCCCTCGGCAATCGCGCGGCCACTCCCGTCGACCCGCAGGTTCATCGTAGCCTTGCGGCCGCACCCGCAAACCGACTTGATCTCCACTAGCGAGTCCGCCAGCGCCAGCAACCGCGCCGAGCCAGGAAACAACGCCCCCTGGAAGTCGGTCCGCAACCCGTACGCCAGTACCGGAATGCCAACCACGTCGCAGATATGCGCGAGCTGATCGACCTGCGCCGAAGTTAAGAACTGCGCCTCATCCACCAGCACGCAAGAAATCGCGTCCTCGCCGTGCTGCCGAACCACGCACGCCCCGATATCCGTCCCCGCATCGAACGCGATCGCCGGCGCCTCCAGCCCGATCCGCGACGTGATCGTCCCCGCCGCGAACCGGTCGTCGATCGCCGCCGTGAACAGCATCGTCCGCATCCCCCGCTCGCGGTAGTTGAAGTCCGCCTGCAACAGGTTCGTCGACTTCCCCGCGTTCATGGAGGCGTAGTAGAAATACAGCTTGGCCATGGGGGCAAAGAGCGGGAAGGCGGGCGGATGTCCAGACCCGTTTCCATTCCCGTTCGTCCTGAGTAGCTGCTGAGCTTGTCGAAGCGGCGTATCGAAGGACAGGTTGGTAGGCGGAACCTATGCTTCGATACGAGCCCTCGATACGCTTCTGCGAAGCTACTCGGTGTCTACTCAGCACGAACGGAAAGGGGGGCGGGGGCGCGAGGAGCGGGAGGGGTCTGGGAACCGGATGGGGTGGGCGAGGTATTGCAATCGACCCGCCACCCGCCTGACTCGCTGCAACTGGGGCACTAAACGGCGGCCAGTATCAGTCTTCGGTCAGATCCCGCGCGACGTGCGGATCGCGCAACAACTGGTCGATGTGCGTGCCCTCGTCGAAGCTCTCGTCTGCGAGGAATTTCAGCTTGGCGGCATACCGCATCTGCACCCGGTTCGCGACTTCGCGCTGAAGGTAGGCGGTGTTCGTTCGCAGCGCCTTCAGTACCTTCTCCTCGTCCTTGCCGAGCAACGGCTTCACGAAGACGGTGGCGTGGCGGAGATCTGGCGACATGCGGACTTCGGTGATCGTCACGAGATGCTTTTCAAGCACCGGATCGTGGACGTCGCCGCGCGCTAGGATGTCGGACAGCGCATGACGCGCCTGTTCGCCGACTCGCAAGGAGCGGACGGCCTTTGCTTCTGGGGTATCGGTCTTCATCTTAAGCTCCCTCTCCCCCTCGGGGAGAGGGCGGGGGTGAGGGGCGCCGCATACGCCAGCGCCTGGGACAGCCCCTCACCCAACCCTCTCCCCGCAGGGGAGAGGGTTTTAGTAGTTACAAAGTGCGTTCGCGCATCTCGACTTCGAACGTCTCGAGGACGTCGCCGGCCTTGATGTCGACGAAGTTCGACGTGAACGTCACGCCGCACTCCAGCCCCGCACGGACCTCGGCGACATCATCCTTGAAGCGACGCAGCGATGCGATCTCGCCCTGGTAGATGATGACGTCGTTGCGCGTGATACGTGCCTTGAGCGCCTTGCGGATGTTGCCCTCGGTGACGAGCAGACCTGCCGCCTTGCCGTGCTTGCCCGCCGAGAAGACCTCGCGGATATCGGCACGACCGACGACCGTCTCGAACGCTTCCGGCCCAAGTTCGCCAGCCATTCCCGCCCGGATCTCGTCGATCAGGTCGTAGATCACGTCGTAATATTTGAACGCGACCTTCTGGCGCTCGGCGATCTCGCGTGCCTTGGCGTTCGGACGAACGTTGAAGCCGATGATCGGTGCGCCCGATGCCGCCGCCAACGTGACGTCCGACTCGGTGATGCCACCAACGCCCGAGCTCAGCACGCGTGCCTTGATCAGGTCGGTGGAGATCTTGTTGATCGCCCCGACGATCGCCTCGACCGTGCCCTGCGTATCCGCCTTCACGACCAGCGGATATTCGATCGCCTGCTTTTCCTTCAGCGCCGAGAACATGCTCTCGAGGCTGGCTGGAACCGATGCGGTCCGCTTGTCGGTCTTCACGCTGCGACGATATTCCGCGACTTCGCGGGCGCGTGCCTCGTTCTCGACGACCTGGAACGGATCGCCCGCCTGCGGAACACCCGACAGACCGAGGACCTCGACCGGCATCGCCGGACCGGCTTCCTTGATCTGCTTGCCCTTGTCGTCGACCAGCGCACGGACCTTGCCGCTCTCGCCACCGACCACGAAGATGTCGCCGACCCGCAACGTACCGCGGTTGACCAGGATCGTCGCGACCGGACCACGGCCCTTGTCGAGCTTGGCCTCGATCACCGTACCCTCGGCGGCGCGATCCGGATTGGCGCGCAGTTCGAGCAGTTCGGCCTGGAGCTGGATCTTCTCGATCAACGCATCGAGACCGATCTTCTTGGTCGCGGAGACTTCGACGTCCTGGACGTCGCCGCCCATGTCCTCGACCACGATCTCCTCGCTCAGCAGGCGCTCGCGCACCTTCTGCGCATTGGCGCCTTCCTTGTCGATCTTGTTGATCGCGACGATCATCGGCACGCCCGCCGCCTTGGTGTGGGCGATCGCCTCCACCGTCTGCGGCATCAGGCCGTCGTCCGCCGCCACCACCAGGATGACGATGTCGGTGACGTCCGCGCCACGGGCACGCATCTGCGTGAACGCCTCATGGCCCGGGGTGTCGAGGAAGGTGATCTTCGACTTGTCTTTCAGCGTGACCTGGTAGGCGCCGATATGCTGGGTGATGCCACCCGCTTCGCCGCGCACCACGTCGGTGCCGCGCAGGGCATCGAGCAGCGACGTCTTGCCGTGATCGACGTGACCCATGATCGTGACGACCGGGGCGCGTGGCTTCAGCGTCTCCTCGGCATCGTCGATCGTGTCGTTGGCCAGATCCTGGTCGACATCGCTGACGCGCGTCAGGTTGTGGCCGAACTCGGTGACGAGCAACTCGGCGGTGTCCTGGTCGATCGTCTGCGTCATCGTGACGGGCATGCCCATCTTGAACAGCGCCTTGACGAGGTCGGCACCCTTCTCGGCCATACGATTGGCGAGTTCCTGCACCGTGATCGCCTCTGGGACGACGACGTCGCGGATCTGCTTGGCCTGCGCCTCGCGCGGACCACCGGTGCCGCGACGCTCCTTCTCGCGCGCACGCTTCAGTGCAGCGAGCGAGCGAGCACGTGCACCATCACCATCGCCGAGCGCGCGGTTGACGGTGAGCTTGCCCGAGGTGCGACGATCATCACCCTTGCGGTCACGCTGCTGCGGACGCGCCGGCACTGCGTCGCGACGAACGCCACCGGCCGGAGCATTGACGCCGGTCGCACCGGGGCGAGCCGCGGTCGTGCCGGCATTCGCAGCCGTGGTCGGCGCTGCGGCAGCGGGAGCTGCGACAGGCTTTGGCGGCGGCGGAGGACGCTCGGGACGCGCGACCGGCGAGAACCGGCGCGGAGCCGGGAACGCCGGATCGCGGGTCAGTTCGAGAATGGGCGGCGGTGCCGGCGGAGCGACAGGCGCTGGCGCAGGCTTGGGAGCCGGCGCAGGAGCAGCCACTACGGGAGCGGGCGCGGGCTTCGGTGCAGGCGCTGGTGCCGCGGCAACCGGTGCCGGGGCAGGAGCCGCAGCAACGGGGGCTCCGACCGGAGCCGGCGCAGGCGCTGGCGTCGGTGCCGCAACCGGAGCGGGAGCCGCTTCGACCACAGGGGCCGGCGCATGCGCAGGGGCCTCGACGGGCTTCGGCGCCTTGGCTTCAGCCTCGGCACGCGCACGATCGGCGACGCGATTACGCTCGTCCTCGATTGCCTTGGCCCGCTCGGCCTCTTGGCGACGACGCCCTTCTTCCAGCGTGTTCATGCGCTGCTCTTCGGCCTCGCGGAGCAGCTTGGCCTGGCGCTCCTGCGGCGACAGATTGCTCTGCTGCTGACGCACGGGGGCGGGCGCAGGCTGCGGCGCGCGCGCCTGCGGTGCCGGGGCTGCGGGGGCAGCCGCCGGGGCGGGCGCGGCAACCGGTGCGGCATCCGCGACCTGCACGTCGGGCTCGCCCGGACGGCGCAGGACGCGCGCGCGCTTGGTTTCCACGATCACCGTATTCGATCGGCCGTGGCTGAAGCTCTGCTTCACCTGGCCGGTCTCGACCGTGCGCTTCACACCCAAAGGTGCGCGCATGCCAAGTTTCGGCTTCTCGTTGTCCGTGTCGCTCACTCAAATTCCTCAGTCATGTCCACGGCCGGGCGTGTTCCGGTCGATCCGGACGCCTGTTGTATCGGTGGCGCCCCATTTTGTGGTGACGCCGATGCGCCCTGCGAGGCCGTTTCGCAAGACACGGAAGAAGGTTCGGGGCCGATAAAATGCAGCCAACGGTCGAGCGCTTCGCTCACCCGCTTCGCTGCAGCGCGGTCGGTCAGGCCAATGTGTACCACATTTTCCCGCCCCAGCGCCAACGCCAATATGGTGCGCGATACCGGGAGTGCCAACCCCCGCAAACCCGAGCCCTCGACATCGTTGCCGATGCGCCACGCCTGATCGAGCTTGCGGTTGCCGTCCTCGGCCGCGTCGGACGCGTGATACAGCGCCTTCAGCTTGCCCTGGCGCGCGTTCTGCTCGATCCGGTCGGAGCCGATCAGCACCGTGCCGGAGCGCGATTCGAGCCCGAGCCGGTCGAGCGCGTTACGCTCCAGCGCGGATTCGATCTTGGCGGGAAGCTCGGGATCGATGGTGAACTCGCCGGTCTTGAACGCGCGGGAGAGCGCGCCCTTGAGCTTGCCCTTCTTGATCGCGGCTTCGAGCTCGACTCGAGTCACGCCGATCCACGCGCCGCGGCCGGGAGCCTTGGCGCGAACGTCGGGAAGGATCTGGCCATCGGGCGATAACGCGAGTCGCACGAGATGCGGCCGTACGTCGCGCTCACCCGAGAGGATGCACTTGCGTACGGGCGCGTCATCATCCCCCTCCCGCAAGCGGGAGGGGCTAGGGGTGGGCTCGCGCTCACCATTATGGCTGCCCTTAGCTTTGGCCTTGGACGCGTGAGACTTGGCCGAAGCGTCGCCCTTGGCCGAAGCCGGGCGCCCACCCCTCGGTCCCCTCCCGCTTGCGGGAGGGGAGGAAGGCAGGGTTTCGGTAGCGCCTAGCGCCTCATCGGGAGGGTTCCGCATGTGCGTCCTCCTGCGCCGGAGTCTTCGCTGCGTCGCGGTCGACCAGTAGCTGCCCACCCGCGCCGTAATTCTCGGTCGAGACCTCTTCGATCACGATCTGCACCGCAGCCGGGTTCTTTCCCAGCCGCTGCACGAGCGACTGGGTGACGTCGGCGACGATGCCGGACTTCTGGTCCTTGGTGGCGGACCCCGAGATGCGGATGCTGACGAAGGGCATCAGGCCTTGTCGCCCTCGCTCTTCGTGTCGGTCTTGTCCGCCGCGTCTTCAACCGAAGCGTCCTCGACCGAAGCGTCGTCCGCCGAAGCGTCCTCAGCCACGGCTTCGTCGGCGGTAGTCTCTTCAGTCGCAGCGTGCTCGACTACAGCGTCATCAGCCGAAGCCTCTTCCACCGGAGTCTCGTCCGCCTCGACGTCGTCAGCCTCGGCCTCAGGCGCCTCGTCCTCGAACCAGTGCGCACGCGCCGCCATGATGATCTCGTTGCCCTGCTCGTCGCTCAGGCCATATTCCGCGAGAATCCCGCCCTTGGGCTCAGGACGCTTCGGCGCATCTTCATTGCGACGACGCGGCTCGACGCGCTTCTTCTCGACCAGCTCGTCGGTGGCGAGATCGGCGAGGTCGTCGAGCGTCTTGATGCCCGCCTTGCCGAGCGTGACCAGCATCGCTTCGTTGAGATACGGCATGCCGGCCAGCGCGTCCTCGACGCCGAGCGCGGTACGCTCTTCGCGGCTCGCGGCGTCGCGACGCTCGAGCGCCTCGGTCGCGCGGTTCTGCAACTCGCCCGCGAGGTCCTCGTCGAAGCCCTCGATGCCGGCGATCTCCTCGACCTCGACGTACGCGACCTCTTCGAGGTTCGTGAACCCTTCGGCGACCAGCAGCTGCGCGAGCGTCTCGTCGACGTCGAGCTCCTTCTCGAACATCGCCGAGCGCTCGACGAAGTCCTTCTGGCGCTTCTCGGACGCATCCGCCTCGGTGAGGATGTCGATCGCCTTGCCGGTCAGCTGCGACGCAAGCCGCACGTTCTGGCCACGACGGCCGATTGCCAACGACAACTGATCATCGGGAACGACCACCTCGATGCGCTCTTCTTCCTCGTCGATCACGACGCGCGACACGGATGCCGGCTGCAACGCATTGACGACGAAGGTCGCGATGTCGGGCGACCACGGAATGATGTCGATCTTCTCGCCCTGCATTTCCTGCACGACGGCTTGAACGCGGCTACCCTTCATGCCGACGCACGCGCCGACCGGATCGATGCTCGAATCATGCGAAATGACGCCGATCTTCGCGCGCGAACCCGGATCGCGGGCTGCGGCCTTGATCTCGATGATGCCGTCGTAGATCTCGGGCACTTCCTGCGCGAACAGCTTCTTCATGAAGTCGGGATGCGCGCGGCTGAGGAAGATCTGCGGCCCACGGTTCTCGCGGCGGACGTTCAGGATCAGCGAACGGATGCGGTCGTTGACGCGCACCACTTCGCGCGGGATCTGCGCGTCGCGGCGGATCACGCCTTCCGCACGGCCCAAGTCGACGACGACATGGCCGAACTCGACGCGCTTGACGACGCCGGTGATGATCTCGCCCGCGCGATCCTTATACTCTTCGAACTGGCGCTCGCGCTCGGCGTCGCGGACCTTCTGGAAGATGACCTGCTTGGCAGCCTGCGCGGCGATGCGGCCGAACTCGATCGGAGGCAGCGGATCGACGATGAAGTCGCCGAGCGCCGCGTCCTTCTGGAGCTTCTGCGCGCCCTTGACGTCGACCTGCTTGAAATAATCGTCAACCGCCTCGACCACTTCGACGACGCGCCACAAGCGCAGATCGCCGGTGTTCGGATCGAGCTTCGCGCGAATGTCGTTCTCGGCGCCGTAGCGCGAGCGAGCGGCGCGCTGGATCGCGTCCTCCATCGCCTCGATCACGATCGCCTTGTCGATCATCTTCTCCGACGCGACCGAATTCGCGATCGCGATCAGTTCCGCGCGGTTTGCGGTGACTGCCGTGGCCATCAATGCTGTCCTTCTTCGGTGTCGGCCTCGTGAGCATCGGGCTCATCGGTGGGCGTATCTTGATAGAAAACCTCGTCCGCGCCTTCGATCGAAAGCGGCGCGGTCGCGGCGATGAGACGGTCGGTCATGACGAGCTTGGCGTCGGCGACCTGCGAAAAGTCGATCGTCATGAGCTTGTGCTTGTTGACGTCGACGGTGATCTTCGTCCCCTCGACGCCCATCAAATTGCCCGAGATCTGCTTGCGATCCTCGAACGGCTCGACGAGACGAATACGCGCTTCCTGGCCTTCCCAGTCGGCAAAGTCCTGGAGCCGGGTCAGCGGGCGATCGATACCGGGGCTCGACACTTCGAGACGATACGCGTCCTCGCCGACCGGATCCTTGCCCTCGGCCTCGAGCGCGTCGAACTTGTCCGAGATCCGGCGCGACAGCTCGGCGCAGTCCTCGATCACCAGCTGGCGGGTGTCGGGGCGCTCGGCCATCACCTGCAACGTCGGATCGGACTTGCCGCCCTGCATGCGCACGCGCACGAGGCTGAGGCCGAGCGCCGTCGCCTCGGGTTCGATCAGGTCGGTCAGCAGGGCGATATTCGCCATCGAAATTCCAAACAGGGCCAAAGCACAGGTGATTGCCGCCGCGGAGCAAGCCCCGCAGCCTCTTCATCTGGCGATGTAGAGAAGTGGTGCCTCTATACGCGGGGTGGCGCCCGTTCGCAAGCGGGAGCAACCTTCGTTTAGTACGCTGCGTTAGCGCAGGGATTTCCGGGAGAAGATCATGATTCGCAAAACGCTGTTCGCCACTGGGTTGCTGACAACCACGCTGCTCGCCTCGACCGCCTGTTCCGCGCAACCGGCAGCGGCGGGGAAGCCGTTCAAGGAGATGGTGGTCGCCGATTTCGAATCGCCCTGGGCCATGACGTTTCTGCCCGACAAGCGCATGCTGGTCACCGAGAAGAAGGGCCAGATGCTGCTGGTCTCCGCCGACGGCAAGTCGCGCCAGACCGTCGCGACGCTCACGGTCGATTCGGCAGGGCAGGGCGGCTTGATGGACGTCGTCCTCGCGCCCGACTTCGCGACCAGCCAGCGCGTGTATTTCAGCTATTCGACCGCAGGCGAGGGCGGCAAGGGCGTTGTGCTCGCGCGCGGTCGCCTGCGTCCGGATGGCGGCGGTGGCACGCGTCTCGGCGAGATCGAGGCGCTGTTCAGCGCGCGGCCGTTCGTCGAGGGCAACGGCCATTATTCCGGCCGCATTGCGTTCTCGCCCGACGGCAAATATCTGTTCTTCACTAACGGCGAGCGCCAGAAGTTCACCCCCGCGCAGGACCCCAAGATGACGCTCGGCAAGGTGCTGCGCCTCACGCTCGACGGCAAGCCCGCCCCCGGCAACCCGCTCGTCGCAAAGGGCTTCGCCCCCGAAATCTGGAGCTACGGCCACCGCAACCTGCTCGGCATCGCGTTCGACGCGCAGGGCAATCTCTGGGAGCAGGAGATGGGCCCCAAGGGCGGCGACGAGGTCAACCTCATCAAGCCCGGCCTCAACTATGGCTGGCCCAACGCCTCGAACGGCAGCAATTACGACGGCTCGGATATCCCCGATCACAAGCCCGGCGACGGCTATGAGCCGCCCAAGGTGTTCTGGAACCCGGTGATCTCCCCCGGCGGCCTGATGATCTATTCGGGCAGCATGTTCCCGCAATGGAAGGGCGACGCGTTCATCGGCGGGTTGTCGTCGAAGTCCCTCGTCCGCGTGCACTTGACCGGCACGAACGCGGCCAAGGGCGACCAATGGGACATGGGCGCGCGCATCCGCGAGGTCGAGCAAGGCCCCGACGGCGCGATCTGGGTGCTGGAAGACGGCGGCGACTCGCAAGGCCGCCTGATAAAACTGACCGCGAGGTAGGGCGCACCAAGATCCCCCTCCCGCAAGCGGGAGGGGCTAGGGGTGGGCACGCGCGCACCTCGATTGCTGACGTCGCAGTCTGCGCACTCGTCACATTAACGTCAGCCCACGCGGAAGCCGCGTGCCCACCCCTCGGTCCCCTCCCGCTTGCGGGAGGGGAGGAAGATCAGTCGCGCACGATCAGGTAATTCATTCGGGCTGCGGCAATCGGCTTATCGCGCTCGTCCTGCCACGCGGTCGCCTCGACATTCGCAACCCGGTTTCCCAACCGCGTCACGACGCCCGCCGCCCGCGTCGGCTTATCCCGACCACCCCGCATGAAATCGACCGTGACGTTCACCGGCTTGATCCGCCCGCCACCCTCAGCCTCCAACGCATGCTGCAAAGCCGCGATCGCCGCCATCTCCAGCAACCCCGAGATCGCACCACCATGCAGAAACCCCGGCCGGCCGAGCACGTCATCGGCAAACGGCATCAGCAATACCGGCGGCGCACCGTCCTCGGCTTCGACCGACACGCGTAGAATCTCCGCATAGGGAGGCAAACCGATCGTCACGCCTCGATCCTCCTGTCGAGACCCATGCCAGCGACATCGCCCACCACCATGAACGTCCCCGCGACATGCGCCAGCGGATCGCCCGGATCGCCGTCATGCGCCTGCCCCCGCACGAACGCGATCGACCGGGTGATCCGGTAGCATTCGCCGCGCCCGATCACCGTCTTTCCCGGCGTCGCCGGCCGCAGATAATCGACGCGAAGGTCGAGCGTCGCGTGCGGCACGAATGCATTCCGCTTGATCCAGATGGCAAGACTCGTCGCCATGTCCATCATCGTGATGATCGGCCCCGACGCGATCACGCCGCTCGCACGGTCGCCGATCAGCCGTTCGTCATAGGGCAGCGCAAGCTCCGCCCAGTCGTCGCCATGCGCGTGATAGCGCATCCCCAGCGCGGCGCCGTGCCCGCCGAACCCGCGCGTCGCAAACCATTGTGGATCAAAACCAGCCATTGCCCGCCTCTACACGCCGGGTGGCCGCACGCAACATTGCGGGCGGGCACAGGCGCGGTTAGCGTTCGCGCAAAGATCGAGAGGATCGCCACTATGAACGACCGGGTCACCATTACCGTCACGGACGGCATCGCCGACGTCCGCCTCGCGCGCGTCGACAAGATGAACGCGATCGACCCGGCGATGTTCGAGGGCATCGCCGCCGCGATCGACCAACTTAAGGGCAGGACCGACGTCCGCTGCGTTGTTCTATCCGGCGAGGGCAAGGCGTTCTGCGCCGGTCTCGACATGGCCTCGATGGCGAGCGGCGGTTCCGGGCTGGCGCTAGGCGACCGGACGGCGGAAGGCGCGAACCTCGTCCAGCAGGTCGCCTGGGGCTGGCGCACCTTGCCGATGCCGGTGATCGCCGCAGTCCACGGCGTCGCGTTCGGCGGCGGCTTCCAGATCATGTCCGGTGCCGACATCCGCATCGCCCACCCGCAAGCCCGCTTCGCGATCCGCGAGACGTACTGGGGCCTGGTCCCCGACATGGCCGGCATCGCGTTATGGCGCACGCTAGCCCGCGACGACGTGCTGCGCGAACTTACCTACACCGCCCGTGAGTTCGATGGCGCGGAGGCACTACGGCACGGCTTCGTCACGCGGCTGTCGGACGACCCGCTCGGCGAGGCGATGATGCTCGCCCGCGAGATCGCGGGAAGGAATCCCCACGCGATCCGCGGATCGAAGGCACTCTACAACCTCGCGGCGGATGCCGATGCGGTGGCGGTGCTGCACGCGGAAACCGAAGAGCAGCTGAAGGTCATCCGCACGCCTAACCAGATCGAACAGGTCCGCGCGAACATGGAAAAGCGGGCGGCGGTATTCGAGGACTGAGCCCTCCCGCCCTTTCGTCAGGATGACGGAGGGGGGCGACGTTCGGCCTTACTTCTACCACCCCGGCGAAGGCCGGGGCCCAGTTGGAAAGGTCGTTGTAACGGAGCGCTATCTTGCGCCATCATCGTCCCCCAACTGGGCCCCGGCCTCCGCCGGGGTGGCGAGTGTGTAGCGTGGGACGCCTCTACTTCACCTTGTCGTACGGCGTGAAATCGCGAAACCGGCAATATCCCGACGGAATCGACATACCCCCGGACACCGTCCGAAACCGGTCATTCCGACATAATTGCCCGCCATAGACATCGACGATCAACGTATCGAGCGGCCGAAGCGAAGCACACTCCCCGACCGGCCCCGTCTTCCAGATCCGCTTGCCCGATTGGCGATACAGGATCGTCTGCGAATCGACGATCTCGGGCCCGTTGAGCTGTTGAAGGTCGATGCACCGCACCGGCGCGCCTGCGATACGTCCCTCAAGCGGGTCCGATCGGCCAGCGAGAAGCGGCAGCGCCAACGCTGCGAGGAGCACCGCGCGCATCATGGCTTCCGATACGGCACGAAGTCGCCGAAGCTGCAACTCCCGGTCGGAAAGCGCGAGGTCTGGTCGAACGTCTGCGCGATATCGCCGCGGCACAGCTGCCCGCTTGGCGTCCGCGTCACCAGGATATCGCCGCGCGCGATCCCCTCGCAGCCACCCATGGTGTCGCTCCGATAGACGAGCCCGCGATTCACCCGGTACAGGATCGTCGCGCCGTAGCCCGAGCTCTGCTTCTGCGGGAACTGGCTGATGCACGATTCAGGCTTGCCCGGTACCAGCCCGGCGAGCTCCTTCGCCAGCTTCTCTTGCACGCCAGCCTCGCGGACCTGCGCGCGCTCGACCTCCGCCTGGGTCTGCGTGCAGGCACCGAGCATGACGGCCGGCAATATCAAGAGTGACAGGGTTCGCATTCGCATCGCAACGCTCCTCAAAATCCCCACCGCCCTCATGCGCCCTTTATCCGCGAAACGCATCCTTCGCCGCACGATAGCCGGCAAGCTGTTCGACCGACGTCGCCCGCAGGAACGGGTTGGTCGCCCGCTCGCGCCCGATCGTCGTCGGCACGGTAGGCTCACCCTTCGCGCGCGCCGCGTCGACCTCGACCATCCGCGCGACGATGTCCGCATTGTCCGGCTCGGCAACCAGCGCGTACCGCCCGTTGCTCTGCGTATATTCGTGCCCGCAGAACACCTCGGTCTCGTCCGAAAGCGTCGCGTATCGTTGCATGTTCGCAAACATGTCCGCCGGCGTGCCCTCGAACAGCCGCCCACAGCCCATCGCGAACAGCGTGTCGCCAGTGAAGATCGCTGCGTCGTCGGCGAAATGGAACGCGATATGCCCCTGCGTATGCCCCGGCACGGTCATCACGGTCGCCTCGTGCGCCCCAAGACGGACGACATCGCCTTCACCAACCTGCTCGTCGAGCGTCGGGATCTTGTCCGCTTCCGCCGCCGGTCCGACGACGGTGGCGCCATACGCCTTCATCTCGGCATTGCCGCCAGTGTGATCGGGATGCCAGTGCGTCGTCCACACCCGGTCGATCCGCCAGTCGCGCTTCTTCGCGGCGGCGATCACCGGCCCCGCCTCGCCCGGATCGACCACCACCGTCTCGCCCGAGACGGTGTCGTGGATCAGCCAGGCGTAATTGTCGGAGAGGACGGGGACGCGGACGATATCAAGCATCAGCAGGTCACCACTTGCCAGTGTTCGGCATCGACGCCCACGGCTCGGCGGGATCGAGCGGACGATCGGCCTGCAACAGCTCGATCGAGATGTTGTCGGGCGTCCGGACGAACGCCATGTGGCCGTCGCGCGGAGGCCGGTTGATCGTCACGCCCGAATTCATCAGCCGCTGGCAGGTGTCGTAGATGTTGTCGACGCGGTAGGCGAGGTGCCCGAAATTGCGGCCTTCGCCATACTCCTCGGGATCCCAATTGTGCGTCAGTTCGACCTCGGCACCCTCATCGCCGGGGACCGACAGGAAGATCAGCGTGAAGCGACCCTTCTCGTTCTCCGTCCGGCGGACCTCCTTCAGGCCCAGCGTCTCGAAGAACGCGATCGTCTTCGCCGGGTCGGTCACGCGGATCATCGTGTGGAGATATTTCATGCTGGCTCCGAGGGTTGTTCGGACCAGCAGATAGGGACGGGGGCGGTGAGGTGAAAGGGTGCCATCGATCCCCTGCGCCCTATTCCTCCGACCGGATCAGCACCGCCTCGCCGATGAAGAAGAACAGCAGGAACGGCGCCCAGGCGGCAAGGAACGGCGGGTAGGCGCCGAGATTGCCCATCGCGAGCGCGAAATTGTCCGCGACGAAGAACGCGAAGCCAAGGCCCATGCCGATCACCGCGCGCACGAACAGCTTGCCCGATCGCGCGATCCCGAACGCCGCGACCGCGCCCAGCAGCGGCATCAGCACCGACGACAACGGCCCCGACAGCTTGTGCCACAACGATCCTTCGAGCGCCTTGGTCGGCCGCCCCGCGTCGGACAGGTCGGCGATCGCCGCCTTCAGCGCGCCGAACGACAGTCCGTCCGCATCGACGCTCGCCAGCGTGAACTGGTCCGGCCGCACGTCCTTCGCGATCACCACGGCGCCCAAGGAGCGGACGGTGCCGCTCTTCACGTCGAACCGGGTCGCAGGGCTCACCTCCCAGCCGTTCGCGACGCGCCTGCCGTGATCCGCGCGCAGGATCGCGACGAGGTTGCCGCCGGTGCGATCGTACAGCGTGATGCCGCCAAGCCGCGTGGCGTCACCGCGCCCGCGGATCTGCGCGACCTCGATCAGGTCGTCGCCGTCGCGCACCCACACGTTCGCGCGGTCGCCGCGATCGATCGGCAGCGGGCCATAATTGACCTTCTGCCACTGGTTCAGCGTCGCGGTCGATCGCGCTACCACCCGGTCGTTGAACGCGAAACTGATCACCGCCACGCCGAGGCTCGCCACCAGCAACGGGGCAAGCACCTGATGCGCGGAAAGGCCGGAGCCCTTGAGCGCGACGATCTCGCTGTTCTGGTTCATCGTGATCAGCGTCAGGATCGTCCCGAGCAGCACGGAGAAGGGCAGGAACCGCGACACGATCTGCGGCACGCGCAACGCGACATATTGCCAGACCTGTGAATCGCCATTGCCGGGATAGGCGAGGATGTCGCCGGAGTTGCTCAGCAGGTCGAGCGCCTGGAGTACCAGCACGAGCGCGGCGAGCACCGCGAACGTCCGCACCAGGAACATCCGTCCCATGTAGATCGCGACCGTCCGCGACGGGAAGAAGCTGATCAGGTTCATGCGGCCTTGCTCTTACGGAAGCCCGGGATGCGCTTGGTGATCGCCTTGAAAGTCTTCGAGAAGACGCGTTCGAGCGCACCGATCGGTTGCCCGCCGGGGACATAGGCGATCGTGTAGTACATCCACAGGATCAGCCCGGCGAAGATCGTGAACGGCACCCACAGCGCGATGATCGGATCGATCCGCCCGAGTTCGCCGACGTCCGCCGCGTACTGGTTCACCTTGTGATAGGTGACGATCATCACGATCGACAGGAACACGCCGAGCGCGGACGAGGATCGCTTAGGCGGCACCCCGAGCGCGAGCGCGAGCAGCGGCAACAGGAACATCGTCGCGACTTCGGCAAGGCGGAAGTGGAACTCCGACCTGCTGCCATCGCGTTGCTCCAGAGTCGCGCCACGCTGACCCTGCTTGGCGAGTTCGGGCAGCGTGTATTCGAGGTTGCGCCCGCCTCGGACGCGGAAGCTCTCGAACTTGGGCAGGTTGATCGGCAGGTCGTGGCTGGTGAAGGTCAGCACGCGCGGCGTCTTGAACTCGGGCCGGTTGTGGACGAGCGTACCGTTGGCGAGGCGGAAGATGATGACGTTGGGATCGTCGGTCGCGAGGAACTTGCCCTTCTCCGCGGTCACACCCAGCCAGTCGCCGTTCGGGCTCTGTGCGTGGACGAAGATGCCCGACAGCTCGCGGCCCTTGTCCTTGCTCTCCTCGATCCGCAGCGTCATCTTGCTGCCGAGATTGGTGAACTCGCCGACCTTGATCGACGCACCGAGCGCACCGGTGCGCAGTTCGAACCGCAAGCCTTCGTAATAATAGCGCGCGATCGGCTGGACATAGCCGACGATCGCGAGGTTCAGCAGCGCCAGCGCAATCGTGTACATATACGGCACGCGCAGCAGACGATTGTAGCTCATCCCGACGCCGCGCAGCACGTCGAGCTCGGACGAAGTCGACAGCCGGCGGAACGCGAGCAGGATGCCGAGCATCAGCCCGATCGGAATGCCCAAGCCCAGATATTCGGGCAGCAGATTGGCGAGCATCCGCCACACGACGCTGATCGGGCCGCCTTGCGTCGCGACGAAATTGAACAGCCCGAGCATGCGATCGAGCACGAACAGCATGACGGCGATCAGCAGCGTCGAAAAGAGCGGCACCGCGATCAGCCGGGCCATATAGCGGTCGATGGATTTCATGCGCGGGTTGGGCTCGGTATGCTGGGTCGCGCGGGTATAGGGGCGCACGCGCGAGGCGTCATCCTCAATCGCAACGGATCAGTGAACGATCATTCCGCGGCGATCGGGTGGTTCGTCTCTCGGCGCTCCGTGCCCATCGCCGTCGTGACCGCACGCTCCAGCCCGTTGAGTGTGAAGGGTTTACGCAACACCTCGTGCCCGCCGAACTGCGCGACGTTCACCTCGCCGGCAAACCCCGTGACGAACAGCACCGCGACGTGCGGATAGAGCGGCGAGAGCGCAGCGATCATCTCCGGCCCGGTCTGGCGCGGCATCAGCACGTCGGAGATGATCAGCCCGATCCCCGGGTTCGCCGCCAGCAGCGCGGGCGCCGCGAGCGGATCGTCGCACGCGATCGGGTGATGCCCGATTTCCTCCAGCGCGCCGGTCGTCGCGGCCAGCACGCGCGGATCGTCCTCGACCACCAGGATCTGCAACGTCTCGGGCATCGTCGGCGCGATCGGCTCGACCATCGCGATCGGGACGGTCGGCAGGGGGAGGGCGACGAGCTCGGCAGCGCGCGGGAGATACAGCGTGACGGTCGTCCCTTCGCCCGGTGCGGAGACGATGCCGACTTCGCCGTGCAACTGCTGGACCAGCGCGAAGATCTGGCTGAGGCCCAGCCCGGTGCCCTTGCCGACCTCCTTCGTGGTGAAGAACGGCTCGAACACGCGCTCGGCGACGTCGGGCGCCATCCCGCAGCCATCGTCGCCGACCATGATCGTGACGTAATCGCCCGCCGCGCACCGCCCGACCTGCTCCGCCGCCAAGATCGTCGTGCCGGTCGCGACGGTCAGCGTGCCGCGCCCGTTCATTGCGTCGCGCGCGTTGACCGCCAGGTTCAGCACCGCGTTCTCCAGCTGGACTCGGTCGGCGCGGACGCACCCGCCCGCCGCATCGTCGCGGACGATGACGGTGATCGCGTCCCCCAAGGTGCGGTCGAGCAGGTCCGACATCCCGGCGACCAGCGCGGCGGCGTCGATCGTCTCCGCCTTCAACGAATCTTCGCGACTGAAGGCGAGCAGCCGGCGGGTCAGCGCCGCCGCGCGGTTCGCGCCCTCGGTCGCGCTGTCGATATGGCGGCGGACGCTGGCCGGATCGCTCGCGAGATTGCGCCGCGCGAGTTCGAGACCGCCCAGCACCACCGCCAGCATGTTGTTGAAGTCGTGCGCGATCCCGCCGGTCAGTTGCCCGACCGCCTCCATCTTCTGGATCTGGCGCAGCTTGGCCTCCTGCACGCGCAGTTCGGCGGTGGCGGCGGCGACCGCGGTGGTCAGCTCGTCGGCGCGCTCGCGCTCCAGTTCGGCATCGGCCAGCGCGGTCGCCCGATCGCCGACCGCGCGGATCGTGAACCAGCCAAGCACGATTGCGCCCAGCACGATCAGCACGCCAAAGATGGCAAGCACGCCCGCTACCCAGCTAGACCGCTCGACCGAGCCCATCGCTGCTGCCGTCCGGTCGTCGAGCAACGCGCGCTCGCCGGCGATCAACGTGTCGAGAGTCGTGTTGATCTCGGCGAGCGTCGGCGATTTCCGCGCCTGATAATAGCGCGCGAAGGCTTGGCCATTCTTCCCGTAGCTCGTGTTGAGCGCGGTCAGCGACAGTTCCCGGCCGCGCGAATCATAGGCGGCCCGGAGCCGGTCGACCCGCGGTTGCTGCTCGGCATTGTCGTTGGTGATCCGGTCGAGCCGGTCGATCTGCGTCCCCGCAAGTAGCCATTCGTCGAAGTACAGCTGGCCCAGTTGCTTGTCGCCGCTGATGACATAGCGCCCCAGCGACGCCTCCGACCGCGCGATCGTCCCTGACAGCGTCCGCGCAAGGATCATCACATCATAGCTGTGCGCCTGGAGTTCGAGCGCGCGGTCGCGTTGGCGGTTGGCGTGGCCGAGCGTCACGATCAGCGCGACGAGCACAGCCGCGCCGAGCAGGCCCATTACGACCAGCATGGCCAGCCGCCACTTCGCCCCGCCCCCCTGGGCCGCAGTCTCGACCTCGTCTTGCGTCACGGCCGGCATCCTAACGCGTCGTTGCCCACACGCAATGACCTGGAATGCCGGTACGGATCGAACATTTCACGGATGTTTCCTCCTCCCCGCGGGAGGAGGAAAGCGTCAGCCGATCACGCCGACGGCGCGGCCAGCGGTCTCGAACATCCCGAGGATCGTCGTGATCTGCTCGTCGGTATGTTCAGCGCACAGCGAACACCGCAGCAGGAACGTCCCCGCCGGAGTCGCAGGCGGGCGCGCCATGTTGACGTACAGACCGCCCTCGAGCAGCGACTGCCAGATCGCAATCGCCTGTTCCTGGTCGGTGAGGATCACCGCGATGATCGCCGAGTCGGACGTCTCGGTGCCGAGCTTGAAGCCCATCGCCTTGAGCCCGCCATGCAGCCGGCGCGCGTTCTTCCAGAGCTGCGCGCGCTTGTCGTGTGCGGTCATCAGTTTGCGGATCGAGGTCGCCGCGGTGGCGACCACCGACGGCGGCAACGACGCGGTGAAGATGTACGGACGGCACGCGAACCGCACCATCTCGAACTTCGGATGGTTCGACACGACGAACCCGCCGACCGTGCCGACCGACTTCGAGAACGTCCCCACGACGAAATCGACCTCGTCGGTAAGCCCCATCTCCTCGTACACGCCGCGCCCGTTGGGGCCGAAGAACCCCATCGAATGCGCCTCGTCGACCAGCACCATGCAGCCGTGCTTCTTGGCGACCGCGACCATCTCCTTCAGCGGGGCGATGTCGCCGAGCATCGAATAGACGCCCTCCAGCACCACCAGCTTGCCGGCTTCCTTGGGCAGGCGGCCGAGACGTTTGTCGAGATCGGTGACGTCGTTGTGGCGGAAGCGGACGATCTCGGCATTGCCCTGCTTGCAGCCGTCGTAGATCGAGGCGTGGCTGTCGGCGTCGAGGATGACGTATTCGCCCTTGCCGGCGAGCGTCGAGATGATCCCGAGATTGGCCATGTACCCGGTCGAGAACACGATCGCGCCGGTCATGTCGTAGAATTCGCGGAGCGCCTGCTCGACGTCGATATGGTCGTGGAACGTGCCGTTGAGCATCCGGCTGCCGTTGGTGCCCGACCCGAACGCGTCGAGCGCGTCCTTGCCCGCCTGGATGACGTCGGGGTCGAACGTCATGCCCATGTAGTTGTACGTGCCGAGCAGGATCGTGTCCTTGCCGCGGATCACCGCCTGCGTCGGCCCCTTCACCTCGTCCATCACGATCGCGAACGGATTGCGCACGCCACTGGCGATCAGCGCCTCGCGTTCGGCGATCAGCGCGTCGAATTTCGACATGAGGTCGCGTTTCGGGGCGACCTCCGGAGCGTCGACGGGGAGGGCGTGGGCAGTGGTGGCGGCTTCGGTCATATCGGATTCCATGAGGTTGGAATGTGTCGGTCTATGCCGTTCGTGCCGAGTAGGGATCGAGCGAAGCCGAGAGCCCGTATCGAGGTACATGTCCTTCGATACGCCATCTCGACAAGCTCGATGGCTACTCGGGACGAACGGTGTTTTTCAGTTCTGCTTCAACTTCGCGACCGCATCGACCAGCTGGCCGACCGTCTCGATCTCGGCCTGCATGTTCATCGTGATGATGATGTCGAATTCGTCCTCGATCGCCGCGACGAAATCCATGACGGTCAGGCTGTCCCACTCCAGGTCGCCCTGGAACGTCGTCGCATCGGCGAGAGCGACGCCCTTCTTGTTGAACGGCTCGATCTGCGCGGTGACGGTGTCGTAGATCTGCTGGCGGTCGCTCATGATAATCCCTTCGGTGTCGGCGCAGTCCTGACAGGGAATTGCGGCGGCTTTTCGGCGCTATAGCAGCCCGGCGGCGCGATACCACGCCGCGGTTTGCGCGAGCGCCTGCGGTGTCGGGACGGACGGCGTCCACAGTGCGGCCGGCGGCGGCTTGTGCGAGACCCAGTCGGGGTGGCAGAAATAGCCCACCCGGTCGCGTGTGAGCTTCGCCTTGCGACGGCGAACGAGCCGGTCGGCGGCGGACGCCAGTTTCAGGAGCGCGCGGGGCGTCGAGAAGACCTTGACCGGCTTGCCCACGGCCACGCCGATCGCGCGCGCGAAATCGCGGTTGTCCCAGCCGTTCGGCACCCCGTCGTCGGGCTCCATGATCGACGGCGCATCGTCACTCTCGGCAAGCGCGAGCAGCAGCGCGGTCAGGTCCTCGACATACAGCAACGAAACGCGCGTGCCGGCGGGGGGCATCGGGATGTAGCCGGACCGTGCCGCCTTGAAGACGTCGAGCAGCTCGTGGTCGCGCGGGCCGAATATCGCGGGCGGGCGGACGATCGTCCAGTCCAGCCCCGACGTCTGCACACGCGTCTCCGCTTCGGCCTTCGACCAGCCATAGTTCGACAGCGTCGGCTCGCGCGCGGCCAGCGAGGAGACGTGGACGAATCGGCGGATGCCGGCCGCCCGCGTCGTCTGGAGGATGCCTTCGGTGCCGGCCACGTTGCCCTTGCCAAAGCCTGCGCGGTCGGGCGCATTGACGACACCGGCGACGTGGATCACCACGTCCGCGCCTTCGACCAAGGTCGCGAGGCTCTTCGGGCGATCCAGCGCGCCTTCGATCCAGGTCACGCCGATGCGCTTTGCCTGCGGCTTCCGCGCGAGCGCACGGACGGTGTGCCCGGTCTCCAGCGCGTGGTCGATCAGATGGCTGCCGACGAACCCGGTGCCGCCAGTGATCGCGAGAATCATGAGCCCATTCCCCAGACAGAAGCTTGTTCACCCGCGAAGGCGGGTGCCCAGTCTGGGCACCCGCCTTCGCGGGTGAACAAGGCCCGGCCCATCATATGAGCGCCAGATGATTGCGGTGCACCAGCGCGGATCTCGGAGCGTACCCAAGGATCGCCGGATGATCGTCGCTATGTCGACCGAGGAGGCGCGCGGTATCCGCCGCATCATACTCCGCAAGACCCCGCGCGACAGTCCCAGCAGGCCCTTCGATCGTCACCAGATCGCCGCGAGAGAAAACCCCATCGATCCGAGTCGCGCCAGTGGCGAGCAAGCTCCGCCCCTGGCCGAGCGCTGCCGCGGCCCCCGCATCGACATGGATCGCCCCCTTCGCGGTCAGCCCACCCGCCAGCCAGGCCTTCCGTGCAGACGCAGTCCGCTCGGCAGTAAAGATCGTGTGGCGGGCAGGGGTGGACAGCGGATACTCGATCCGCCCTGAAGCGATCGCCAGCGGAATGCCCGCACCCGTCGCGATCCGCGCCGCAGCAATTTTCGAGGCCATCCCACCCGAACCCATCCCCGAGCCCGACCCGTCATCCGCCATCCCCGCAACCGCATCGATCCGACCCACGCTGGCAATATGAGTCGCGGACGGATCGGCATGCGGGTTGGCGGTGTAGAGCCCGTCGACGTCGGACAGCAGGATCACGCCCTGCGCGCCGGCGGCTTGCGCAACGCGGGCGGCAAGACGGTCATTGTCCCCGAACCGGATTTCCTCGGTCGCGACGCTGTCGTTCTCGTTGATGACCGGCACGACCTTCAGCGACAACAGCCGGTTGAGCGTGGCCGCGGCGTTGAGATAGCGGCGGCGATCCTCCAGGTCGTCGAGCGTGACGAGCATCTGCGCGGCAGTAAGGCTTTGCGCTGCGAGCAGCTCGGCCCAGACCTGGCTGAGCGCGATCTGGCCGGTCGCCGCGGCGGCCTGCGCGTCTTCAAGGCTGGCGCGACCGCCCTTGGGTAGGCCGAGACGACGCGCGCCGAGCGCGATCGCGCCGGACGATACGATGGCGACCTGCTGCCCGGCGCTAGTCCGGGCGGCGATGTCCGCGACAAGCCCGGTCAGCCACTCCCGCCGAACGCTCCCATCGGGGTCGACCAGCAACGCCGAACCAATCTTCACGATCAGCCGGGGGCAAGACGAAGGTAAAAACATCACTGCTCCCTCTCCCCGTCGGGGAGAGGGCCGGGGTGAGGGGCTGCCAAGCAGTGCTCCACCCGGAACAGCCCCTCACCCAACCCTCTCCCCGCAGGGGAGAGGGCTAAGCAAGACGTCAGAGCGGCGACCATGCGACCGGCACTTCGCCTTCTTCCAGTTCCTTCGCCGCGCCCGGAGCCGGCCCGATCGCCTCGATCAGCTGGTCCAGCACCGCTTCGATACCGGCGCCGCTAGCCCCCGAAATCGCCATCACCTCGGCACCGCTCGCCTCGGCCAGCTCCGCCGACAACGCCGCGATCAGCTCCGGATCGAGCATGTCGATCTTGTTCAGCGCGACGATCACCTTCTTGTCGGTGAGCCCCTCGCCGTAATTCTCCAGCTCGTCGCGCACGATCCGGTACGATTCGGCCACGTCACGGTCGTTCGCATCGACCAGATGCAGCAGCACCCGGCACCGCTCGATATGCCCCAGGAACCGGTCGCCGATCCCCGCACCCTCGGCCGCACCCTGGATCAGCCCCGGAATATCCGCGACCACGAACTCGCGCTGCTTGTGGCGCACCACGCCCAGCTGCGGGCGGGTGGTGGTAAAGGCATATTCGCCGACCTTGGCCTGCGCGTTCGTCACCTGGTTGATGAAGGTCGACTTGCCCGCATTCGGCAGCCCGACCAGACCCGCATCGGCGAGCAGCTTCAGCCGCAGCCAGACCCACGCCTCGCCGAACGGCCAGCCGGTGCCGTGCTGGCGCGGGGTGCGGTTGGTCGACGTCTTGTAGCTCGCGTTGCCGCGCCCGCCATCGCCACCGCGGAACAGCACTTCGCGCTGGCTGACCTCGGTGAAGTCGATCAGCACCTCTTCCTTGTCCTCCGACAGCACCTGCGTGCCGAGCGGAACGCGGATGACGAGGTCCTTGCCGCCCGCGCCGGTGCGGTTCGAACCCGATCCGCCCGAGCCGCGGGGTGCACGGAAATGCTGCGTGTAGCGGAAGTCGATCAGCGTGTTCAGGCCGGCGATGCATTCGAACACGATGTCGCCGCCCTTGCCGCCATTGCCGCCGTCGGGGCCGCCATATTCGATATATTTCTCGCGGCGGAAGCTGACGGCACCGGGGCCGCCCTCGCCCGAACGTACGTAGATCTTGGCTTGGTCTAGAAAATGCATCGCCGCCCCATAGCGAAATTGGCGAAAATCTCCACCCTCTGCGGCTCGCCTCGCGATTCGAGCCCCGAACCGATGCGCTCAGCAGCGGGCAGGGGCGGCGGCGTCCTTGCTCGCGAGCAGTGCGTCGAGCGCGAGTTCGCGTGCCTTGCCGACCGGCAGCCCCAGCGCGCGCGCCATCGGTGCCCCCATCAACGCATCGCCGAGCGCCATCAGCACCAACGTCAACGTCTGCTCCTGGATCGGCTGGTCGCCGGGCATATCGCCCTCCGCCAGCTCGTCGACGAGGTCGTGGATCGCGGTCAGGATCGGATCGAGCGCATTGGTATTGCCCGACAGGATCATCCAGCTCGCCAGCGCCCCCGCGCCGCCCTTGCCGAACGCGTCGAAGGTCATCTCGACGACCTCGCGAGGGTCGAGCTCGCCCGCCCGCACGCGCAGAACCGCTGCACCTATAGTGCCGACGATATCCGCCGCCATCCGCGTGATCAGCGCGGTATGCAGCGCCTCCGCCGAGCCGAAATGGTGGAGCAGATTGGCGTGTGTCCGTCCGACGCGACCTGCCACGGCCTTAAGCGTGACGGCGCTGGGGCCGCTCTCCACGAGCAGGGCTCGCGCAGCCTCGACGGCGGCTTCACGCGATTCGGTGGGGGAGAGTCGCTTGCGCGGAGTTGACGTCACGGACCGGGAAACCTATTTACATCAATGTAAGTAACGAGTGTTCATTCCTGTTTGGAGGTTTCCGTGGCGAAAGCAACCACGCCTGCCGATCTGACGATCACCCCGCGCGACCGCCGCTTCGGCCGCGGTGCCGCGATACGCCGCTGGTGGCTGAACGACGATTCCGTAGCGACCGCGTTCTACAATGCGCTGTCGGTGACGTTTCCGAAGGGCGAGGGCTATTTCGTCGACAGCGTGCGCAAGTTTCGCGAGGGCACGCCGCCGAAACTCCACGCCGAGATCAACGCCTTCATCAAGCAGGAGGTGATCCACACCCGTGAGCACGTTGCGTTCAACCGCCACGTCACCGACCAGGGCTATGACGTCGCGCCATTGATCGTGGATGTCGACGCAGCACTGGCGCTGACCAAGGGGCGCCCGGAGATCGCGAGCCTCGCCGCCACCACCGCGCTCGAGCATTTCACCGCGATGCTGGCGCACGAACTGATCGCGAATCCGAAGCACCTTGCGGGCGGGGACCAGCAGGCGGCGGCACTGTGGCTGTGGCATGCCGCCGAGGAGATCGAGCACAAGGGCGTCGCCTACGACACGTGGCTGCACGCAACGCGGGACTGGCCACGCTTCACGCGCTGGCGGGTGAAGTCGCTGGTGATGCTGATCACGACGTGGCGGTTCTTCACGGGACGCGCACAGGGGATGGCGGAACTGTTGCGGCAGGACGGGCTGACCGGACCGAAGGTGTGGGCGCGGATGGCGTGGTACGCGTTCGGCAACCCGGGGATGGCGCGGAAGATCGCGGGCGTCTGGGCCGCGTATTTCCTGCCGGGGTTCCATCCGTGGAAGCACGACGATCGCGCGCTGATCGGCTTGGCGGAGAGCGAGTATGAGGCGGCGGTGTTGCCGGTTGCTAAGCGGGTTGTGGCCGTGGCCTGAGCCTCGGACTCCAAGCTTCCCTCTTACGTCCTAGTTCTCCCGCGAAGGCGGGAGCCCAGGATACCAAACGGCACGGCCCGTGATTCCTGGCCCCCCGCCTTCGCGGGGGAACAGCTAGTGCTGAGGGGCTACCCACATAAACTGAGGCACCACCCCGGCGAAGGCCGGGGCCCAATTGGGGAACGTTGCTAAACGGAGTACATCGCTCCGTTACTGCGACCTTTCCAACTGGGCCCCGGCCTTCGCCGGGGTGGCGTTTGATTATGCGGCGACGGTGCTGCGAATCACGCCGCGAGCGGCATCGGCGCACATCGGTCGTCATCCAGATCCAGCTCGAACATCACTGCAGGCGCCTCGCCACCCCGCCCCCGCGACGTCCGCGGCTCGACCCGCCCCGTAGGCCGAAACCCGAGCTTGGCCAGCACGCGCCCCGACGCCGGGTTGTCCACGAAATGAAAAGCATCCAGCCGGTGCAGGCCCAGCGCATGCCGCGCCATCGCCACCACGGCTTCACCAGCCTCGGTAGCATACCCGCGCCCCCAGGCATCCGGCGTCAGCCAATAGCCGAGTTCATGGCCCGATTCGGCAACCTGAAGTCCGATCCCACCGACGAGTCGCGGCGCACCGGTCTCCATGGTCTCGATCAGGAATCGCGGCTCGTGCGGCCCACGCGACTCCGAGAGAAACGCCTGGGCATCGCCCAGCGCATACGGCCAGGGCGCACGCGCCAGCTTGGCGACCACCGACTCGTGGCCGATCGCCCGCGCCAACGCAGGCGCATCTTCCGGCCAACCCGGCCGCAATGTCAGTCTCTTGGTGCGCGCGAACACGGCTCTCTCCTTCACGCATCGCGCCTGACGAATACCATGTCCGGATGACACGGCAGCGACAGGCGAGGGGGGAGGGAGCAATAAAAAAGGGAGCCGGGGTGACCCGTCTCCCTTGTTCAGGTTCGCTTTCGCAACCCGGGTCACCCTGGTGGGCAACCCGGATGGTTACCCGATGTTATTCGGCTGCGGCTGCCATGTCGCCAGCATCTTGGCCGACGTCGTTCGCTGCCAGCTCGACCGAGCAGAACTTGCGTCCGAGTTTGCCCTGGCTGAACACGACGCGGCCATCGACCAGCGCGAACAGCGTATGGTCGGTACCAATACCGACGTTCGTGCCCGGGTAGAACTTCGTCCCGCGCTGACGCACGAGAATGTTGCCGGCGACGCACGCCTGGCCACCGAACTTCTTGACGCCGAGGCGACGACCGGCCGAATCGCGACCGTTGCGCGAAGAGCCGCCTGCTTTCTTATGTGCCATCTGAAGCTACTCCTTATGCCTGAGCGGCCGGGGCGGTGTCGCCCTCGTTGCTCTTTGCAGTCTGGCCGCCGACCGACACGATCTTCAGGATCGTATGCTGCTGGCGATGGCCGTTCTTACGACGATAGTTATGACGACGACGCTTCTTGAAGACGATGACCTTGTCCGCCTTCGCCTGCGCGATGATCTCTGCAGCGACGACGAAGCCCTCGACGGACCGCAGCTCGGAGCCTTCGCCCGCCAGCAGAACGTCACCCAGCGTCACCGACGCACCTGCATCGCCCTCGATCTTCTCGATGACGATCTTATCTCCGGCGGCGACGCGATACTGCTTGCCGCCCGTGCGCACGACTGCGAACATGGCCCTTGTCACTTTCCAAATACGTGTACCCCACGAACGCAGGGTCCGCCGGGAGAAGCCGGGCAGCTAAGCGAGGGGGGGAGAGTTGTCAACCGCGAAGGGGCGGAAAGGGGTGGTTGAGGTAGGGCAATCACCGCCACTCCATCAGCCCGGACTTGTTCCGGAGTCCACCGCGCAGCGAATCGACCGCCGATGATCAAGCAGACCAGTAATGCCGGAACAAGTCCGGCATGACGAAGATTCGATTCGCTCCTTAGTGCCGATGAACCTGCCGCAGCGCGTACCGACCATCCGCATATTCGCTGAACAACCCGTCGATCGCCGGATGGTCGACCGGCTCGTCGCTATCGTCGGGCACCAGGTTCTGCTGGCTGACATAGGCGACGTAGCTCGACTCCATGTTCTCCGCGAGCAGGTGGTAGAACGGCTGGTCCTTCCGCGGACGAATGTCCTCGGGAATCGCCGCATACCATTCGTCGCTGTTCGCAAACACCGGATCGACGTCGAAGATCACCCCGCGGAAATCGAACAGCCGGTGCCGCACGACGTCGCCGATCGAGAAATTCGCATGCGAGATCGGCGGTGCGATCACCTCGGCCGGAATAAGCGGGCCGGTGATGTCGTGAGCGATACTGTCGTGTCGGGGCATATCCGCCAATTTAGGGTCTGTTTTGCGCTGCACAAGGAAAACGCGTCGAGCGGTGCCCGGAGCGCTCAAAACCCTCTTGCATCGCTGCGGTCACTTCATTAGAGGCCGCGCTTCGACCGATCGGAGGCGCTGTTCGCAGAGCTTCGGATGACCTGCGGAGAGGTGGCAGAGTGGTCGAACGTACCGCACTCGAAATGCGGCGTACCCGCGAGGGTACCGTGGGTTCGAATCCCACCCTCTCCGCCATTACTTTCTGATATCGCTGAATAGACACCCCTCGGGGTCGTGCGCCTGACCGACTGCGACGTCTTGCGCGCGAGGCTGGTGGTTAACGGTAGTTCCCCTCGATTAGCGCTTTGGAAACCGTTAATTTTCGGCGGATCGATACGAATCCGCGGTTAGGCCCGGTCCCGACATTTCGGGGGACGATCGTGAAAACACCAAGACTGACGGCGCCAAGACCAACAGGGCCGAGGCTGCCGGGATCTATACTTGCGGGCGCCGTATCCGTTGCCACAGCATTGGGTATGCTCGCGACACCCGCCGCCGCGCAGAACTTCGTCTATTGGCCTGCGCCGGCTGCGGTCACCGGAACGCCTGTTCCGATGTCGTACTTCCCGATGGGAACGCCGCTGACGCTGCGATCACGCACTCAGGTCTCGACAAAGGTGAACAAGCCAGGCGATCGCCTCTATCTCGACGTCGCGGAAAGTCTCTCGTACCGCGGCCAAGTCGTCGTCCCCGCTGGATCGGTGGCGGTGGCCGAAGTCGCCGCGGTGCAGCGCAACGGGCATTTCGGCAAGAAAGGCAAGCTAGAGATCCGGCTGCTCTATATCGACACGCCGAGCGGCCCGGTCCGGCTGAGCGGACAGGCAAACGACGAAGGGACCAGCGGCACGATCACGTCGGTTGCGACGATATTGTTTGCCTCGCCGCTCGGTTTTCTCGTTCACGGTACCAGCGCGCAGCTTCCGCCGGGCACCCTGGTGCGCGCCTATCTCGCCGACGACATGCAGTTCGCGGTCCAGCCGCAGTCCCAGGTTATGGCGATGCAGGCCTATCCCGACAGGACGCTGCCGGTGAGTTTCGAGGCGGCGAAGGGCCAACGGCAGGGAATGCCCTCTGTTTCGCGATAAAGGGCAGGGCGCCGGCGGACCGATCAGGTCCGCCGGTAGTGCGGACGGTAGGTAGTGGGTGTGATCTTGCGCGCGCCTTGGCCAGCATCGTGAAGCACTGAAGGGGGCTAATTCTGCGCTCCATCGAACAGTGGCGACACATCATCGCTCCGTTTCAATGGTGCCCAAGTATAGTTTTTCAGGAAAACTGCGCCGGACAAGCAAACGCCCGGACCGTTGCCGATCCGGGCGCCTGCGTGACGATCGCTCGTCAGCCCCCATTTTTTTGCTCTCGCATCTCGTCTTGCGACGGAGCGGAAAAGCAGTCCCCGAACCACGGCCGTTGCCTGTGTCTCAGCGAGTTTGTTGCTAGTTACGTCGGTGGATTTTGTCACGGTCTTTGCGCGGGGCGGCTTACGATTGAACTGCGCCTGTGGCGCTTACGCAACAGACCAATCTAGACACTTCCGGATCGGGACTAATCCGGTTCGATCCGGGGAGGTCGTTGCACCTCGCCGGCAGGCCCGACAGTTGCCTCGCAACGGGCCGCGTCCTAGAGCCGCTGCACTGTATCCCTAACGATCGAACCTGGCCGCCCATGATCCTGTCCCGCTACGAACGGATGATAGCCCGCCGCTATCTGCTGCCGGGCAAGGGCGAGGCATTCATCTTCCTCGTCGCCTCGATCAGCCTGGTCGCGGTCATGCTCGGCGTCGCCGCGCTGGTGATCGTCATGAGCGTGATGAACGGCTTCCGTGCGGAACTGTTCGACAAGATTGTCGGGCTGAACGGCCATGCGGTGGTGCAGGGCGTAGGCGGGCGTCTTCCCGACTGGCGCGAGATCGTCGCGCAGGCGCAGAAGACTCCCGGCGTGACCAGTGCCGTGCCGCTGATCGAGCAACCGCTTGCCGCCACCTATAATGGTCGCGCCGAGGCGGTGCTGGTGCGCGGCATGCGCGTCGACGACATCCGGCACAACTCGACGATCCAGAGCAAGGTCGTCATGGGCAACCTTTCGAGCATCACGACGGGCAGCGAACGGATTGCAATCGGCTCGCGCCTCGCCGAATCGCTTGGCGCGCAGGTCGGCTCGCAGGTCGCCATCTTCAGTCCGCTCGGCCAATCGACGCCGTTCGGCACGGTGCCTCGGATCGTGACCTATACGGTCGGCGCGATCTTCGAGATCGGCGTTTATGATTACGACAAGGCGTACATCATCATGCCGATCGAGGACGCGCAGACGCTCCTCCTGATGGGCGACGCCGCCGGCATGGTCGAGCTGAAGACGGTCGATGCGGACCGCGTCGGCGAGATCCTGAAGCCGCTCGCGGACAAGATCGGCGGCAACGCGGTGATCGCCGACTGGCGGACGATGAACGCGCAGCTGTTCGAGGCACTCGCGGTCGAGCGCGTCGCGATGTTCACCGTGCTGTCGATCATCATCCTGGTCGCGGTGTTCAACATCCTCTCGTCGCTGATCATGCTGGTCCGCGCCAAGACGCGCGACATCGCGATTTTGCGAACGATGGGCGCGACGCGCGGCTCGATGATGCGGATCTTCATCGTCGTCGGCACGACCATCGGTGCGCTCGGCACGGTCGCCGGGCTCGTGCTCGGCTTCATCTTCCTGTTCTACCGACAGGGCGTGGTGAACTTCGTCCAGCTCGTCACCGGCCAGAATTTGTGGGATCCGTCGATCCGCTACCTGACCGAACTCCCATCGAAGACCGACCCCGTCGAGATCATCGTGATCGCACTGATGGCGCTCGTCTTCAGCTTCCTCGCAACGCTCTATCCGGCCTGGAAAGCGGCGAGTACCGACCCCGTGCAGGTGCTGCGTTATGAATGAAGGCCTTCGTATCGACCGCCAGATCGAGAAGTTCGACGATTATGTCCTCCAGACCAGCGGACTGACCAAAAGCTTCACGCAAGGTGGCGCGACCATCGACGTGCTGCGCGGTGTCGACCTCGCGATCGCGCCGGGCGAGATCGTCGCGCTGCTCGGACCGTCGGGCTCGGGCAAGTCGACGCTGTTGCAAGCCGTGGGCCTGCTCGAGGGCGGCTTCCAGGGATCGATCAGGATCGCCGGCACCGAGGCGGCCAGGCTCAACGCGCATGAGCGTACCGTGGTGCGCCGTGACAGCCTCGGCTTCGTCTATCAGTTCCACCATTTGCTGCCGGACTTCAACGCGACCGAGAACGTCGTCCTCCCGCAGCTCGTCCACGGCGCGACGCGGGTCGAGGCGGACAGGCGGGCAGCGGAATTGCTGACCCAGCTCGGTCTCGGCCACCGCCTGACGCATCGCCCGAGCCAGCTATCCGGCGGCGAGCAACAGCGCGTCGCGGTCGCCCGCGCGCTCGCCAACAAGCCCGCGCTGGTGCTGGCGGACGAGCCGACCGGCAACCTCGACGAACACACCGCCGACATCGTCTTCGCGGAGTTCATCCGCCTGGTTCGCGAACAGGGCACGGCGGCGGTGGTCGCGACGCACAACGAGCGGCTTGCGGCCCGCATGGACCGCGTGCTGCGACTGCACGAGGGACGGCTGGCGTGACCTGGGGCGAGACGCCGACGCTGACCGGGCGTCACGTCACGCTCCGCCCGCTGGTCGCCGACGACATGGACGCGCTGGTGGCGGCGGCGTCGGCGGACAATTTGTGGGACACGTTCTACGCCAACGTCTCGATGATGAAGGCGCCCGACCGCTGGCTCGCCGCCGCGTTGCGCGAGCAGGACTTTGGGCGGGCGCGGTTGTTCGCAGTAGTGGTTGGCGGGACCGTGGTCGGCACCACGCGCTTCATGCGGATGAACGAGCCGAACAAGCGCCTCGAGATCGGCGGCACCTTCTACGCCAGGTCCGTCCAGCGCACCGGCGTCAATACCGAAGCCAAGCTCATGCTGCTGACCCACGCGTTCGACGCACTCGGCTGCGAATGCGTCCAGATCCGCACCGACTCGCTTAACAAGAACTCACAGCGCGCGATCGAACGTCTCGGCGCCAAGCGCGACGGTGTGCTCCGCGGGCATCAGGTGATGGCCGACGGTCGCTTGCGCGACACGGTGGTCTACAGCATCCTCCGCCACGAATGGCCCGGCGTGCGTCAGAACCTGACGTATCTGCTGGCCCGCAACGAGGACCGCCCATGACCGCGATCACCGACTTCACCGTGAAGAGCGCCGATGGCAGCGCGGCGTCGCTCGAACCGTATCGCGGCAAGGTGCTGCTGATCGTCAACACCGCCTCGAAATGCGGCTTCACCCCGCAATATGATGGCCTCGAAGCGCTGCATCGCGATTATGCTGATCGCGGGTTCGAAGTGTTCGCGTTCCCGTGCAACCAGTTCGGCGGGCAGGAGCCGGGGGATGCGGCGGAGATCGCCAATTTCTGCACGCTGACCTATGACGTGACGTTCCCGGTATTCGCGAAGGTAGACGTCAACGGGGCAGGGGCGGACCCGCTGTTCGAGCGGCTGAAGTCGGATGCGCCGGGCGTGCTTGGCTCGAAGGCGATCAAGTGGAACTTCACTAAGTTCCTGGTCGGGCGCGACGGGGAGGTCGTGGATCGCTACGCCCCAACAACTAAGCCAGAGGACATCCGCAAAGATATCGAGAAGCTGCTGTAGAAGCCGTCACCCCACATTTGGCACCACCCCGGCGAAGGCCGGGGCCCAGTTGGAAAGGTCGCAGTAACGTAGTGCTGACCGCAGTCGGCTACGTCCCCCAACTGGGCCCCGGCCTACGCGGGGTGGTGGGGTTGAGGTGGCTCATCCAACAGAAGCTTGTTCCCCCGCGAAGGCGGGGGCCCAGACTGGACTCCCGCCTTCGCGGGAGAACAATCAGGCGCTCACGCCGAAAACGCCGGCGCGCCCTTCTTATGCGCCAGCGCCGAAGCAACCGACGTCACCCCACCAAACAAAAAGCTGATCCCCAGCACATACCCCGGCAACGTCAACGCCGACCAAGGCAGCGTCGCCAGCACGATCACCGCCAGCACGATGTTCACCACACCAAGCGCGATCATCAGCCTCTTACCCCGCCGAAACCGCGCACCAAGCCCAATCTCCAACGCGCCCCGCACACCAAGCCAAACCGCAATCAGCAACGTCAGCGAGATCGCCCCCGTCGCCGGCTCGAACGCCATGATCAGTCCGATCACCAGCGACACCAACCCAAACCCGATCGCATAGCCGCGCCCCTCATGCCCCTTGCCGGCAAACCCCGACACGATCGATACGATCCCGGCGGCGATGAAGAACGCCCCGATCACCAGAGTCGCGGCATAGGTCGCGGAAAACGGCGACGCGAACGCCATGATCCCGAGCACCACCGACAGCACGCCGTAAGCCAGGATCCACCCCCAGCCGGCCCCCGCACGCGGCGTTCCCGCAGCAGTAGTTTCGGTATCGGCAAAGCGCCCGCGTGGATCGGTCATGTAGAATGCTCCCAGAAGTCCCCGCCGCAACGGCTCGTCGTGTCCACGGTTCCGATCGGACTCATCCCCGCTGGTCGAATCACGCCGCAGCGCCTACCTCCGGTCGATGCATTCCGGTTACGTCCCCCTCCGCGTTTTCTCCTGCTACACCATGCTCGACGGCGCCATCGATCCCAAGGCGATCGCCAAGCAGGCACGCGCGCTGGGCTTTCCCGCCGCCGCGCTGACCGATCGCAACGGGCTCTACGCCGCGATGGCCTATTCGGATGCTGCCAAGAAGGACGGCGTCCAGCCGATCATCGGCGTCATGCTCGGCGTCGGGCGCCCCGACATGCCCGACGGCGTCGCGACGCAGTTCGACTGGCTCGCGCTGTATGCGCAGAACATGACGGGCTACGACAATCTCTGCGCGCTCGTCTCGATGGCGCATCTCGACCGCCCGATCGAGATGCCCGCGCACGTCGATTTCGCCGCGCTCGAACGCCACACCGACGGCCTGATCGCGCTGACCGCAGGCGGCGAAGGCGGCCTCGCCCGGTTGTTCGCGGAAGGCCAGCCCGCCCGCGCCCGCGCCTATCTCGATCGCCTCCAAGGCCTGTTCGGCGACCGCCTCTACATCGAACTCTCGCGCCGCAACGACGCGATCGAGACGGCCGCCGAAGCCGACCTCATCGACATCGCCTACGACCGCAACCTCCCGCTGGTCGCGACCAACCCGTGCTGCTTTACCGAGAGCGCATTCGGCGACGCGCACGACGCCATGCTCTGCATCGCGCACTCGACCTATGTCGAGACCGAGGACCGCATCCGCAGCTGCCCCGAAGCCTGGATGAAGCCCGCGCCGGTGATGCACGAGATGTTCGCCGACCTACCCGAGGCGATCGCCAACACGCTCGTCGTCGCGCAGCGCTGCGCGGTGATGGCACCGTATCGGAAGCCGATCCTCCCCAGCCTCGCCGGCGATATCGAGGGCGAGGCAAAGCTCCTCCGCGACGACGCCGAAGCCGGTCTCGAGGCACGCCTCGCTCGCATCACCGAACTTCACGGTGAAGGCGAGGACGGCTGGCGCGATGTCTACCGCAAGCGGCTCGCGTTCGAAGTCGACGTGATCGTCCAGATGGGCTTCCCCGGCTATTTCCTGATCGTCGCAGACTTCATCAAATGGGCGAAGGACCACGACATTCCCGTCGGCCCGGGCCGTGGCTCGGGCGCGGGCTCGGTCGTCGCCTGGTCGCTGACCATCACGGACCTGGACCCGATCAAGCTCGGCCTGCTGTTCGAGCGATTCCTGAATCCAGAACGCGTGTCGATGCCCGATTTCGACATCGATTTCTGCGAAACCCGCCGCGTCGAGGTGATCCGCTACGTCCAGGAGAAATACGGCCGCGATCAGGTCGCGCAGATCATCACCTTCGGAAAACTGAAGGCGCGCGCGGTGCTCAAGGACACCGGTCGCGTGCTGCAGATGAGCTACGGCCAGATCGATCGTCTCGCCAAACTGGTCCCGAACCACCCGACCGACCCCTGGACGCTGGAGCGCGCGCTGAACGGCGTCGGCGAACTGGCGAAGGAATACGCCAACGACAACGGCGTCCGGAAGCTGCTCGATCTGGCGATGAAGCTGGAGGGCCTGCCGCGCCACTCGTCGACGCACGCCGCCGGCGTGGTGATCGGCGATCGGCCGCTTGCCCAGCTCGTTCCGCTCTACCGCGACCCGCGCTCCGACATGCCTGTCACGCAGTTCGACATGAAATATGTCGAGGGCGCCGGCCTCGTGAAGTTCGATTTCCTCGGCCTGAAGACGCTGTCGGTGCTCCAAAAGGCGGTGCAACTGCTCGCCAAGCGCGGCGTGACGGTCGATCTCGAGGCGCTCGAATGGGACGATGCGGGTGTCTACGCGCTCCTGCAAAAGGGCGACACGGTCGGCGTGTTCCAGCTCGAGTCGGAGGGCATGCGCCGCACGCTGTCCGCGGTGCGCCCGTCCAATTTCGGCGACATCATCGCGCTCGTGTCGCTCTACCGACCGGGCCCGATGGACAACATCCCGTCGTTCGGCCGCCGCAAGAACGGCACCGAGGCGATCGACTACCCCCACCCGCTGCTCGAACCGATCCTGTCCGAGACCTACGGGATCTTCGTCTACCAGGAACAGGTCATGCAGGCCGCGCAGGTGCTCGCCGGCTTCTCGCTCGGTGGCGCCGATCTGCTGCGTCGCGCGATGGGCAAGAAGGTGAAGGCCGAGATGGACGCGCAGCGCGCGGGCTTCGTCGAGGGGTGTCTCACGGTCAACGGCATCAAGAAGGCCGAGGCGAACGCGCTGTTCGACTTGATCGACAAGTTCG
Organism: Sphingomonas sp. CFBP 13603; assembly: GCF_014892665.1. Taxonomy (NCBI): domain Bacteria; kingdom Pseudomonadati; phylum Pseudomonadota; class Alphaproteobacteria; order Sphingomonadales; family Sphingomonadaceae; genus Sphingomonas; species Sphingomonas sp. CFBP 13603. The sequence continues at coordinate 98,519 of NZ_JADBIA010000012.1, forward strand.
CCGGCTATGGCTTCAACAAGAGCCACGCCGCCGCCTACGCGCTGCTCGCGTACCAGACCGCATGGCTGAAGGCGCACCACCCGCACGAATTCTTCGCCGCGTCGATGTGCTACGACCTCCACCAGACCGACAAGCTGGCGATCTTCACGGACGACATGCGCCGTCTCGGGATCACCGCGCTGCCGCCGTGCATCAACGCCAGTCAGGCCGAGTTCGACGTCGAGGTTCTGCCCGACGCCCAGGAAGAAGCTTGTTCACCCGCGAAGGCGGGTGCCCAGACTGGGTCCCCGCCTTCGCGGGGAAACAATCTGGCGGTTCGCTACGCGCTAGGCGCCCTCAAGAGCGTAGGCGAAGGCGCGATGGAAAAGCTCATCGTCGAGCGCGTCCAGAACGGCCCGTTCGCCGGCCTCGACGATCTCGCCAAGCGCGTCGACCCGCGCTTGCTCAACAAGCGCCAGCTCGAAACGCTCGCCGCTGCCGGCGCCTTCGACGGCCTCGACCAGAACCGTGCCGGCATCCACGCCACCGCCGAGACGATCCTCGCGATCGCCGCGCGCACGCACGAACAGAAGACCAGCGGGCAGGGCGGCCTGTTCGGTGACGCCGAACCCGCCGGGGACGCGATCAAGCTCCCGCCCTCGGTCCGCTGGACGCTCAGCCAGCGCATGGACCAGGAGAAGGAGGCGTTCGGTTTCTATTTCTCCGCGCACCCGGTCGATCGCCACCGCCACATCGCGGTCAGCCACGGCGCCCGCGCCTACACCGCGCTGTCCGAACTCAACATCCCCGACGACGGCAGCCGCGCCGGCGCGACGATGGCGGTGCTGGTCGAGGACGCCCGCTACCGCACGTCCGCGCGCGGCAAGCGCTTCATGATGGCGCAATGCTCCGACGCCAGCGGCCAGTTCATGGCGACCTGCTTCGACGACCAGGTCTCGAAGGATCTCGAAGAGGCAGCAAAGGCCGGCGGCTGCGGGCTCATCACCGTCGAGCTCGATCGCAAGCCCGGCGAGGACACGCCGCGCGTCAGCATCAAGCGCATCCAGCCATTCGAGGGCCTCGCCAACCTCGCGCGCTTCCAGGTGGTCGTGACGATCTCCGACATGGCCGCGTTTGCAGGCCTCGCGTCGTTGCTTGCCGAACACCGCGGCGCGCGCGGCGAGGTTCGCGTGCGCGCGCAACTGCCCGACGGCGAGGTCTGCATCCTGCTGGGTCGCGACTTCCTGCTCGACGGAGAGCTTGTCGAGCACATCGAGTCGTTGCACGGTGTCGCCAAGGTGGAGATGAAGACCTCGGAAACGAGGCTCGCTCTGGTCGGTTAACAGCTTGGGAGAGCATGAATGCTGGGCGGAATGCAGGATTTCGAGCTTCGTGTTCCCCGCCTGATAGACCACGCGGCGCGGGAGCATGGGGCGAGGGAGCTCGTCAGCTACTGGGCCGACGGTCGCGAGACACGCACCGACTGGGCCGGCATCGCGCGCGACGCCCGCAAACTGGCCCAAGCACTCGAAAAGCTCGGCGTAGCGCCCGGCGACCGGGTCGCGACGCTGGCCATGAACCACGCCCACCACCTGGTCGCCTGGTACGGCACGATCGGGATGGGCGGCGTGATCCACACGATCAACCCGCGGCTGTTCGACGAACAGCTCGTCTACATTGCCAACCACGCCGAAGACCGCGTGATGCTCTACGACAAGGCGTTCCAGCCGCTGGTCGATCGCCTGCGGGGCCAGTGGGGCAGCATCCGCCACTATATCTGCTTCGATGATCTTGGCCCCGACGGTTTCCAGGCGGTGCTCGACGCCGAGGACGGCGACTATGACTGGGTCGAGGGCCCAGAGCGCGAGCCGTGCATGCTCTGCTACACCAGCGGCACCACCGGCAATCCCAAGGGCGTGCTTTACACCCACCGCTCGACGCTGATCCACGCGATGGCCGAGGTCGCGCCGTGGGTGTTCGATCTCTCCCCCAACGCGGTCGTGCTTCCGGTCGTGCCGATGTTCCACGCCGCCGCCTGGGGGCTGCCGTTCGCCTGTGCGCTCTCGGGGGCGAAAGTCGTCTATTCAGCGGTCAACGATCCGGCCGTGCTGTGCCGACTGATGAACGACGAGAAGGTGACGCATTCCGCCGGCGTGCCGACCGTCTGGCTGGCGATGTTCGGTCACATGGACGCGACCGGTGACGCGCCCGCGCATTTGCGGCTGGTCACGATCGGCGGCTCGGCCGCGCCGCGCGCGATGATCGAGCGGATCATGGGCATGGGCGCCACGGTAAAGCACCTCTGGGGCATGACCGAGACCTCGCCGATCGGCACCGCCGGCTTCGCGCCCCCACACTGGGAGGACATGAGCCACGAGGAGAAGCTCGATCTCGTCGGCAAGCAGGGCAGCGTCCCGTTCGGCATAGAACTCCGCATAATCGACGACGAAGGCACGGTCCTCCCCCGCGACGGCAAGGTCGCCGGCAGGTTGCAGGTGAGGGGCCCCTGGGTAGTCCAACGCTATTTCGGCGCCGACGAGGACGCGGTCGACGCTGACGGCTGGTTCGACACCGGCGACGTCGCGATGCTGCATTCGGATGGCACGATGCAGATCACCGATCGCTCAAAAGACGTCATCAAATCCGGCGGCGAATGGATCAGCTCGGTCGACCTGGAGAACGCGGCGGTCGGCTGTCCGGGCGTGGCGGAGGCGGCGGCGATCGGCATTCACCATCCGAAATGGGACGAGCGCCCGCTGTTGCTGGTAGTCCGCAAACCCGGCAGCGACGTCGGAGAAGCCGAGATCCGCGACCACCTGGCCAGGCACGTCGCCAAATGGTGGCTCCCCGACGCGATCGTGTTCGTCGACGATCTGCCGCATACGGCGACGGGCAAGCTCCTCAAGACAGCCCTACGCGAACGCTTCAAGGACTTCACGCTGGCGACGGCTTAATCTCCCCCGTCATGCCGGGTTCGTCCCGGCATCCACCGGCCCTTGAAGGCGGGAGCCCAGTCTGGGTCCCGCCTTCATGGGGAACATGCTCGTCCGCGTGATCGGGGGCGCCGCACCCCCCGATCATTTCGCACTTGCACAATTCCCGCGATGCAGCGAGCTTGTCACAATGACCGAGGCCACCCCGATCATTCGTACCGGCGCGAACGAGGCGAACGCCGTCACGTTGCCCGCACGGCCGGAAGCGCTCCGCCTCGATCCCGCGGAAACCGCGGTCGTCGTCATCGACATGCAGAACGCCTACGCCTCCCCCGGCGGCTACGTCGACACGGCCGGCTTCGACATCGCAGGCTCAGCCGGCACCATCGCCCAGATCGCCAAGGTCCTGGACACCGCCCGCGCGGCGAAAATGCCCGTCGTGTTTCTCCAGAACGGCTGGGACCCCGACTATGTCGAGGCCGGCGGCCCCGGCTCTCCAAACTGGCACAAGTCCAACGCGCTGAAAACGATGCGCGCGCGCCCCGAACTCCACGGCCAGTTCCTCGCGCGAGGCGGCTGGGACTATGAGATCGTCGACGCGCTCGCTCCCCAACCCGGCGACATCCGCGTCCACAAAACCCGCTACAGCGCGTTCTTCAATTCGCAGCTCGACAGCATCCTGCGCAGTCGCGGCATCCGCAACATCGTCTTCGTCGGCATCGCCACCAACGTCTGCGTCGAAAGCACGCTGCGCGACGGCTTCCACCTCGAATATTTCGGCGTGATGCTGGAGGACGCGACGCACCACCTCGGCCCGCCCGAGATGCAGGCGGCGACCGTTTACAACGTCGAGAAGTTCTTCGGCTGGGTCAGCACGGTCGGCGATTTCTGCGGTTCGTTCGGGCAGTTGCCGAAGTGACCCTTCCTTGTTCCCTCGCGAACGCGGGGGTCCAGGAATCACGAACGCGACCGCCCGCAACCCTGGACCCCCGCCTCCGCGGGGGAACGGCGATGACTTGAAAGGAAAGCAGATGCCGTTCGAAGCCATCAACCCACCCCAGTTCCCGACCCCGATCGCGCCCTATTCGGCCGCCGCGAAGGCCGGCAACACGGTCTACGTCTCGGGCGTGCTGGCACTAGGCGAGGGCGGCACGGTCCTCCATGTCGGCGACGCCGCTGCCCAAACCCGCGCCGTCCTCGATACCATCAAGACCACGCTCGAGGCCGCCGGCGCGACGCTGGCCGACGTCGCCTTCAACCACATCTTCCTGAAGGACCTCCCCGACTACGCCGCCTTCAACACGGTCTACGCCGAGTATTTCCCCGGCCCCAAGCCCGCGCGCTACTGCATCAAGACGGACCTCGTGAAGCCCGACTGCCTCGTCGAGATCGCCAGCATCGCTCATCTCGCCTGATGGGGATCGCAGGCGGCATCCATTGGGAGGAATACGGCCAGCCCGACGGCCCCGCGATCCTCCTGTCGAGCGGCCTCGGCGGCTCGGGCAGCTATTGGCAGCCGAACCTCGCAGCGCTCGGCGCCGGTCACCGCGTCATCACCTACGACCACCGCGGCACCGGCCGCTCCGACGCCCACGTCCCCGGCGACCTGACCGTCGACGCAATGGCCGCCGACGTCGTCGCGCTCATGGACGCGATCGGGCTCGAGTGCTGCACCTTCATCGGTCACGCGCTCGGCGGCCATATCGGTCTCGCGCTGGCCCTGTCCGCGCCCGAACGGCTCGAACGCCTCGTCGTCATCAACGGCTGGGCCAAGCTCGACCCGCATACCGCGCGCTGCTTCGATACCCGGCTCGCGCTGCTGAAAGACAGCGGCCCGCGCGCGTATCTCCACGCGCAACCGCTGTTCCTCTACCCGCCGCAATGGATTTCGGACCATCACGACCGGATTCAGGACGAGGAGGAGGCGATGCTCGCGCATTTCCCCGGCGCGGAAATGATTCAGCGACGCGTCGCGGCAGTGCGCCGGTTCAACATCGCCGGCCGGCTCGACGAGATCCGCGTCCCGACGTTGCTGGTAGCCTCGGACGACGACATGCTCGTCCCCCCGTCCGCGTCCGAGAAACTTGCCGCCGGCATCCCCGGCGCGCAGCTTGCGCGGATGGCGGCGGGCGCGCACGCCTGCAACGTGACGCGCGCGGAGCATTTCAACATGTGGCTGCTCGACTGGCTCGACGGCGAATAGGAGCGGCATATGCAGGTCGGCGTCTTCGTGCCCATCAACAACAATGGCTGGCTGATCAGCGAGAACGCGCCGCAATACAAACCGAGCTTCGACCTCAACAAGGCGATCGCGCAGGCGGCCGAGAAGCACGGGCTCGATTTCCTGCTGTCGATGATCAAGCTGCGCGGGTTCGGCGGCAAGACCGAATTCTGGGACTACGGGCTGGAGAGCTTCACGCTGATGGCCGGGCTCGCCGCCGTCACCGAAAAGATCAAGATCTACGCGACCTGCGCCACGCTGCTCGTCCCGCCCGCCTATGCCGCGCGGATGTGCAACACGATCGATTCGATCAGCCACGGGCGGTTCGGGCTCAACCTCATCACCGGCTGGCAACCGCCCGAATATACGCAGATGGGCATGTGGCCCGGCGACGAACATTTCCGCAATCGCTACAAGATGCTCGACGAATACGCGCACATCCTCCGCGAGCTGTGGGAAGAGGGGACGTCCGACTTCAAGGGCGACTATTACCAGATGACCGACTGCCGCGTCTGGCCCAAGCCGACCGGCGACATGAAGATCATCTGCGCCGGCTCCTCCGACGACGGCTTGGCGTTCTCGGCGAAATGGGCCGACTACGCGTTCTGCCTGGGCAAGGGCGTCAACACCCCGACCGCTTTTGCGTTCAACAACGAGCGGCTGGCCGCCGCGACCGCGAAAACTGGCCGCGACGTGCAGATCTTCGTCCTGATCATGATCATCGCCGCCGAAACCGACGACGAGGCGATGGCGAAATGGAAGCACTACAATGCCGGCGTCGACGTCGACGCGATCGCTTGGCTGATCGATCAGGGCGCCAAGGACACGCACAACGCGGACACCAACGTCCGCCAGCTCGCCGCCCCCGAAGGCGCGGTCAACATCAACATGGGCACGCTTGTCGGCTCGTACGAAAGCGTCGCGCGGATGCTCGACGAGATGGCCGCCGTCCCCAACACCGGTGGCGTGTTGCTGACGTTCGACGATTTCCTGGAGGGGGTGGAAGCATTTGGGACGCGTATCCAGCCGCTGATGAAGAGCCGCAAAGGTGTCGTCCCAGGCTGAAGTAGCCGCTTGTCGGCCTAACCCGCCCCGACCGTCTTTTGTCTCGCCCTCTCGCACCGGGAGAGGGAAGTGCCTCGCGGCGTCTTCGCCGTGGGAAGGGTGAGGGCAAGAGGATAGCGCCTGACGAAGCGATCACCGCGCAACCACCACCCCGGCGAAGGCCGGGGCCCAGTTGGGAAACGAAGATAATGGAAGCCAGCCCTCCGTTACGACCACCTTTCCGCTTGGACCCCGGCCTCCGCCGGGGTGGGGGGGGCGCGATTTGGGGCAAGGTCCCGTGAGCCAACAGTGTTTCCCCGCGAAGGCGGGGACCCAGACTGGACTCCCGCCTTCGCGGAAGAACAACCTGCTCACGGAACAGCGGAGGTTACACCGCGCGAGGCGTCCGCTTCGCTTTGCGAATCCGAGGCTCGGCAATCATGTCCGCCGCCTTCTTGATCTCCTGCCGAAGCTCATCCCGCTTCTCATGGATCGAAGCGATCACCGGCCCCATTGCCACCCCCAGATCGACCAGCACAGCCTCCGCCAGCTGCAACGAACTCTCCAGCGTCTCCGGCACCGCATCCGTAACACCAGCCCGGTACAGCTCCGCCGCATGCGCCGTATCCCGAGCCCGCGCCACGATCGGCAAGTCCGGCGCCAGCGCCCGCACCCGCCGCGCCAGCCGCACCGTCAACACCGGATCGTCCATCGTGAGGATCAGCGCCTTGGCGGTATGCAGCTTGAGCCGATCCACCAGCTCCGGGCGCGCCACGTCCCCGAACAACACAGGATGCCCCTGGGCCCGCGCGGCCTCGACGGAATCGATATCCGCCTCCACGGCAACGTACTTCTGTCCGTGGACCGCCAGCATGTCTGCCACCATCCGGCCCACGCGACCAAAGCCGATCACGACGGTTCCCGGTCCATCGTCGTCGATCTCGATATCGCCAGCATCGGCACCCGACCGGCTTTCGAGTTGACGCGAAACGGTGCGGCCGAGCTTTGCCAGCAGCGGCGTAATCGTCAGCCCGATCGCAGTGACGGTCTGCCAGAAAGCGGCGGTCGACGGCATGATCAACTGCGCCTGCGCGGCCGTCGCAAGCACGATCAGCGTCGTCTCGGAAGGGCTACCCATGAGCAACCCCGTCTCCGCCGCAACGCCGCGCCGCGAATTGGCGACGCGCAGGAACAGGAACGTCACGATCGCCTTGGTCGCCACCACGCCCGTCACGGCCAGCAGCAACGACGGCCAGTTCTGCGCGATCAGCCGTAGGTCGAGACTCATGCCGACGGTGATCAGGAACACACCGAGCGCGAGCCCCTTGAACGGCGCGGTGATGACCTCGACCTCGCTGTGATATTCGGTCTCGGCGATCAGCAACCCCGCCAGCAGCGCGCCGACGATCGGCGACAGCCCGGCGGCCGTTGTCGCGACGCTGGCGACGATCACCACCAGTAGCGACGCGGCCAGGAACAGCTCAGGGCTCTTGGTGCGCGCGGCCTGCCCGAACAGCCGGGGCAGGACGACCCGCCCGCCGATATACATCGCGACGACGGTCAGCCCGCCGCGCAGCCCGACACCGGCGATGTTCGACCAGCCGTCCGCGCTCGCTGTCGGCGCCAGTGCACCAAGCACGAAGATGATCGGGACGAGCGCCAGATCCTCGAACAACAGCATCGCGAACGCACCACGCCCGACCGCGCCGGTGGTGCCGACGAGCGGCAGGACCAGAGCCGTGGACGACAACGCGAGGGCAAACCCCAGTCCGATCGCGCCCGCCCATTCCTGGCCGATGAAGTGAAGCGCCACGCCGATGATCAGCGCCGAGCCGATCAGTTCGGCGGCGCCGGTGCCGAACACGAGTTGCTTCATCGACCACAGTCGCTTGAACGAGAGCTCGAGGCCGATCGAGAACAGCAGCAGGATGATGCCGAACTCGGCGAACGGCTCGATCGATTCCGGGTTCGAGATGGTCAGGTAATAGAGCCACGGCGCGGAGCCGGTGAGCGAGCCCAGCCCCGCGGGGCCGACGAGCAGCCCAACCAGGATGAAACCGATGACCGGGCTAACCCTGAACCGCGCGAACGCGGGGATGACGAGCCCGGCCGCGCCAAGAATGACGAGCGCGTCGCTGAAACCTTGATTGTCGAGCCGTAATGCCATGCGTGCGACCTTAGGGGACGCATGATGGATTTGTCAGGAAGAAATACTGCGTGATCGAGAGGGGAGGGCGCCGGTAGCTATTATCGCTTCGGACGATGCGCCCCCCCCGGCGAAGGCCGGGGTCCAGTTGGTGAGGTCGCGGTAACGAAGCGCGGCGGCGATCAGCGACGTTGCCCAACTGGACCCCGGCCTTCGCCGGGGAGGTGCGCAGGATGGCCAAGCACAAACCCGAAGGCGCATGCTCGATTAGGTAGCCCCGCTCCCGTTTCCGGGAACGGGGCGCCAGGTCAGGCCCAGTTGGCCATTTCCGTCTCGAGGTTCGACCGCACCTGCTCGAAGAACTGCTCGGTCGTCATCCAGGGCTGGTCCGGCCCGATCAGGATCGCGAGATCCTTGGTCATGTGGCCGTTCTCGACCGTCTGGACGCAGACGCGCTCGAGCGTCTCGGCGAACTTCGTCACGTCGGGCGTATCGTCGAACTTGCCGCGATACTTCAGGCCACCGGTCCACGCGAAGATCGACGCGATCGGGTTGGTCGAGGTCGCCTTGCCCTGCTCGTGCATGCGGAAGTGACGCGTGACGGTGCCGTGCGCCGCTTCGGCCTCGACGGTCTTGCCGTCCGGGGTCAGCAGGATCGAGGTCATCAGGCCGAGCGACCCGAAGCCCTGTGCGACCTGGTCCGACTGGACGTCGCCGTCATAGTTCTTGCAGGCCCAGACGAACTCGCCGTTCCACTTCAACGCCGATGCGACCATGTCGTCGATCAGGCGATGCTCGTAGACGATGCCCGCTTCCTTGAACTTGTCCTTGAACTCGGCCTCGAACACCTCGGCGAACAGGTCCTTGAAGCGGCCGTCATAGGCCTTGAGGATCGTGTTCTTGGTCGACAGGTACACCGGCCACTTCAGGTTGAGGCCGTAATGCATCGAGGCGCGCGCGAAATCGCGGATCGAGTCGTCGAGGTTGTACATCGCCATCGCGACGCCCGCCGACGGGAACTGGAACACCTCGCGGTCGATGACCGTGCCGTCGTCGCCTTCGAAGACGAGACGCAGCTTGCCGGGACCCGGGACCAGATAGTCGGTCGCGCGGTACTGATCGCCGAATGCGTGACGGCCGACGACGATCGGGTGCGTCCAGCCCGGGATCAGGCGGGGCACGTTCTTGATCACGATCGGCTCGCGGAAGATGGTGCCGCCGAGGATGTTGCGGATCGTGCCGTTCGGCGACTTCCACATCTTCTTCAGGCCGAACTCGGTCACGCGCTGCTCGTCGGGCGTGATCGTCGCGCACTTGACCGCAACGCCGTGCTTCTGCGTGGCGAGCGCGCTGTCGATCGTGACCTGGTCGTCGGTCGCGTCGCGATGCTCGACGCCGAGATCGTAATAATCGAGCTGGATGTCGAGATACGGCTTGATCAGGCGCTCGCGGATCCATTCCCAGATGATCCGGGTCATCTCGTCGCCATCGATCTCCACGATCGGATTCTTTACCTTGATCTTCGCCATATCCGGGTCCTTCGGGGGAGGGGTTTGGGGAGCGTCTAGGGGAGCATGCCGCGGCGATCAACCGCTGGCCAACCGTTGGTGCTGTAAGGAAAAGCCGGTTCATCGTTGTATCGCGCGTCGTGCACGGATAGACCCGCAGGTTATGGCATCGCTCGACAAGCCGCCCGTCACGACCTCCACGGTCAAATGGCGATTTCCCGCAGTCCATCCGGAGGGCCACAAATACGTCGCGATCGCGACCGGCATCACGCTGCTGCTGACGATTCTCAGCCACGTGCTGTTCTGGCCGATGGTCGGCGTCGTGATCTGGGTCGCGACGTTCTTCCGCGATCCGATCCGCACCACTCCCCAGGGCGAAGGCCTGATCGTCGCCCCCGCCGACGGACTGATCACGATGATCCAGCGCGTGCCGATCCCGCGCGAACTCGCCGGCGAGAACGGTCTCGGCGACGCACCGCTGGTCCGCGTGTCGATCTTCATGTCGGTGTTCGACGTGCACATCAATCGCACCCCGATCGCCGGGACTATCCGCCAGGTGGTCTATATCTCGGGCAAGTTCCTCAACGCGGATCTCGACAAGGCGAGCGACGAAAACGAGCGCCAGCATTTCGTCGTCGAGGACCGCAACGGCATGCGGATCGGCTTTACGCAGATCGCCGGCCTGGTCGCACGCCGCATTCTCGGCTTCGTGAAGGCCGGTGACATGGTCGCGGTCGGCCAGCGCATCGGCCTGATCCGGTTCGGCAGCCGAGTCGACGTGTACTTGCCCGATCACGTCGTGCCACAGGTGTGCCTCGGTCAGCGTAGCATCGCGGGTGAGACCGTGCTCGGTCGCGTCGGTGGCGTTCCGGTCGGTGGTATCGCGCAGTGATGGACCGCGACGGTTCGACCGATCCGATCGAGGAGCGGGGCCGGGGGCGGTTCGGTCGCACACGTCGGGCACCGCGCGGACTTCCCCTACGCGCCGTCGCTCCCAACGCGGTTACCGCGCTAGCCCTGTGCTCGGGCCTCAGCGGCGTGCGATTCGCGATCGGTGGGCAATGGGAAAGCGCGGTCGCGATGATCATGGTCGCGGGCGTGCTCGACGGCCTGGACGGCCGGATCGCCCGGATGCTGCACGGTGAAAGCCGGTTCGGCGCCGAGCTCGATTCGCTCTCCGACGCAATCTCATTCGGCGTTGCGCCTGCCCTGATCGTCTATCTCTGGTCGCTGACGGCGTTGCCGCGCGTCGGCTGGATTTGCTCGCTGATCCTGGCCGTGTTCTGCGCGTTGCGTCTCGCACGCTTCAACGCAAAGATCGACGAGAGCCACCAGCCTCACAAGTCGGCGGGCTTTCTTACCGGCGTTCCGGCTCCGGCCGGCGCGGGACTTGCGCTGATGCCGATGTTCTTCTGGTTCTGGACCGACGAGCCCAGGTTCGCGTCGCCGTATTTCGTCGCGCCTTGGGTCGCGTTCGTCGCGCTACTGATGGTGTCGAGTATCGCGACCTATTCGTGGAGTTCGGTCAAACTCCGCAGCAACATCCGGTTCGAGGCCATCGCGCTCGTCGTACTGCTCGGCGCCGCCATCGTGAGCGCGCCGTGGCATACGCTCAGCATCATCTGCGTGCTCTACCTGCTCTCGATGCCGTTCAGCATCGCGAGTTACGCAAAGATCAGGCGGCAGCGTTCCAGCGGCGGGCGGGCACCGGAGCCGACGTCGAAGCCCAGCGCCTGACCGCGATCCGGCGCTCCGCAACGGCCAGCGTGCGGAGTGGCTGGAACGCGGGTTCGACGTTGCCCATCGCGAGGCGGACGATACGGTCCCACTGCGGCGCGATCGACGAGACGATCATCATGCCCGCGACCGCGAATGCACCAGCAAAAACCATGAAGCTCAGAACCAACATCACGTCCGCCTTCCTATGAGTTGCGAACAAATTCCTAATATCCGCAAACACTTGGTCAGAAACATCGTTCCACTCGTCGCATTTCGAATCCCGTCATGCCGGGGTGATTCCGCGCCGAGTCGAACGTCTGTTCCCCTCTGAGCCCTTTATGTTCTCATTGCGTTCCGTGAGTCAAGCGGGCCTTGTGCGATTGCTTTTCGAATAGAGCCACGCTAAGGGCCGCGCCTCTAACCCCGCATGGGAGGCATCATAGCCCGGTGCGTCACGGTCATTCGGCCACGACGTCATCCGCTTCCCAGAGGCACAACCGGAAGGATATATCCCTATGGCGGCTCCAGTCGTCTCCATGCAGCAGCTCATCGAAACGGGCGCGCATTTCGGCCACCAGACTCATCGGTGGAACCCCAAGATGAAGCCTTACATCTTCGGTGATCGTAACGGCGTCCACATTCTCGACCTCTCGCAGACCGTGCCGCTGTTCGCGCGCGCGCTCGAATTCGTCTCGTCGGCTGTAGCCGGTGGTGGCAAGGTCCTGTTCGTCGGCACCAAGCGCCAGGCACAGGATCCCGTCGCCGACGCAGCGCGTCGTTCGGGCCAGCACTTCGTCAACCATCGCTGGTTGGGCGGCATGCTCACCAACTGGAAGACCATCTCGGGTTCGATCAAGCGCCTCAAGACGCTCGAGGAAATGCTGTCGGGCGACACCGTCGGCCTGACCAAGAAGGAAGTTCTCCAGCTCACCCGCGAGAAGGACAAGCTCGAGCTTTCGCTCGGCGGCATCCGCGACATGGGCGGCATTCCCGACGTGATGTTCGTGATCGACGCGAACAAGGAAGAGCTGGCGATCAAGGAAGCGAACACGCTGGGTATTCCCGTCGTCGCGATCCTCGATTCGAACGTGTCGCCGGACGGCATCGCCTTCCCGGTTCCCGCGAACGACGACGCAGCCCGCGCCATTCGCCTGTACTGCGAGGCGATCGCGATCGCAGCGACGCGCGGCGGCCAGGAGCAGCAGCGCCGCACCGGTGCCGACATCGGCGCGATGATCGAGCCGCCGAAGGAAGAGGCGTTGAGCGCAGACCCCGTCGTCGAGGCATCTGCCGACACGACCGAGGCTGCGGCGAACGCCGACATCGCTGCCGAGCTGGCAGCCGAGGGTGAGCGCCAGATCGACGCATAAGCGTCGTCGCCGAACCGTCATGCGGGCGGGGTAGGGCGAAAGCTCTGCCTCGCCCGCAACCATATTCAGACCTAAAAAGGATTAGAGACATGGCCGATATCACGGCAGCAATGGTCAAGGATCTGCGCGAGAAGAGCGGCGCGGGCATGATGGATTGCAAGAAGGCGCTGAGCGAGAACGCCGGCGACATGGAGCAGGCAATGGATTGGCTGCGTACCAAGGGGCTCGCAGCCGCCGCCAAGAAGTCCAGCCGTACCGCGGCCGAGGGCCTGGTCGGCGTCGCCGTGTCGGGCACCAAGGGTGCCGCGGTCGAAGTGAACTCGGAAACCGATTTCGTCGCGAAGAACGACCAGTTCCAGTCGTTCGTCCGTGACGTCACGCAGATCGCGCTCGCAACGGGTGGCGACATCGAGGCGCTGAAGTCGCAAGCGATGCCATCGGGCAAGACCGTCGAGGAAGTCCTGACGAACAACGTCGCGACGATCGGCGAGAACCAGTCGCTGCGCCGCTCGCGCACGCTGGAAGTCAGCAAGGGTGCGGTCGTTCCGTACATCCACAATGCAGCGGCCCCCGGCCTCGGCAAGATCGGCGTTCTCGTCGCGCTCGAGTCGGAGGCTTCGGACGAGGTTCTCCAGGCACTCGGCAAGCAGCTCGCGATGCACATCGCAGCCGCGTTCCCGAAGGCGCTCAACGAAGCCGACCTCGACGAGTCCGAGATCGAGCGCGAGCGCGCGATCGCGACCGAGAAGGCCGCCGAGTCGGGCAAGCCTGCCGACATCATCGCCAAGATGGTCGAGGGCGGCATCGCCAAGTACCGCAAGGAGCATGCTCTGGTCAGCCAGCTGTTCGTGATGGACGGCAAGACCAAGATCTCCGACGTCGTCGCCAAGGCCGGCAAGGATGCCGGCGCCGATATCAAGCTGGTGGACTATGTCCGCTTCCAGCTCGGCGAAGGCATCGAGAAGGAGCAGTCCGACTTCGCAGCCGAGGTTGCTGCTGCTTCGGGCGTGCCCCAGGCGTAAGCTGACTGCCTCCCTCGCCCCCACGGGGAGAGGGAAGGGGCCCGCGGCCACTTGGCCGTGGGAAGGGTGAGGGGAGTGGTGAGGTCTCGAACCTCACTCCCCCTCATCCGGCCCTGCCGGGCCACCTTCTCCCCGAGTGGAGAAGGGTAGCGGGGTAGCCTTCGGGCTGCCTCGTCATCCCCGCGTAGGCGGGGATCCATATACTCCGGAGCGGGTGATCCATTGGGACGCCAGCCCAAATGGGTTCCCGCCTCCGTGGGAATGACGATAATTCTCTGGTGCGCGAGTTTCGCGAACGACGATTTTCCGTCCGATCTCCACCCAGTTTCGATGCACGCGCCGCACGGCGCTTCACATCCTAGGCCTCGCCGCCTAAGGTCCGCGCCGCCCCGCCAATCACAATTCGAGATTTATGACGCCTCCGCGCTACAACCGTATCCTGCTGAAACTGTCGGGCGAAGTCCTGATGGGGCCGTCGGGTCTTTCGATCGATCCGACCGTCACCGCGCGCGTCGCGCAGGAGATCGCGGACATCAAGGCGAAGGGCTACGAGATCTGCATCGTCGTCGGTGGTGGCAACATCTTCCGCGGCATGGCGGGGGCGGCACGCGGCATGGACCGCGCGACCGGCGATTACATGGGCATGCTCGCGACCGTCATGAACGCGCTCGCCGTGCAGAACGCGCTGGAGCAGATCGGCGTGGACACGCGCGTCCAGTCGGCGATCCCGATGGCGTCGGTGTGCGAGCCGTTCATCCGTCGTCGCGCCGAGCGTCACCTGGAGAAGGGCCGCGTCGTGATCTTCGCGGCGGGCGTCGGCAGCCCCTATTTCACCACCGATTCTGGCGCCGCGCTGCGTGCTGCCGAGATGAAGTGCGATGCGCTGTTCAAGGGTACTTCGGTCGACGGCGTCTACAACGCCGACCCGAAGACGCACCCGGACGCAGTGCGCTACGAAACGGTCACGTACAGCCGCGTGCTGTCCGACGACCTCAAGGTCATGGACGCGAGCGCGATCGCGCTGTGCCGCGACAACAATATCCCGATCGTCGTCTTCAACATCCGCGAACCCGGCAATCTCGCCGCGGTGCTGGCGGGTGATGGCGTGTCGACGATCGTCCAGAACGAGCAGGAGCTTTAAGATGGCCGCATACGACAAGACCGACCTCGAACGCCGCATGGCGGGTGCCGTCGAAGCGCTGAAGAGCGATCTCGCAGGCCTGCGCACGGGCCGCGCGTCGACCGCGCTGCTCGATCCGGTGATGGTGACGGTGTACGGCTCGTCGATGCCGCTGAACCAGGTCGCGACCGTGTCGGCGCCAGAGCCGCGGATGCTGTCGGTGCAGGTCTGGGACAAGTCGAACGTCGGCCCGACCGACAAGGCGATCCGCTCGGCCGGCCTCGGGCTCAACCCGATCGTCGACGGCCAGACGCTGCGTCTGCCGATCCCCGACCTGACCGAGGAGCGCCGCAAGGAGCTCGCCAAGCTGGCCGGCCAGTATGCCGAGAAGGCGCGTATCGCGGTCCGCAACGTCCGTCGCGACGGGATGGATTCGCTCAAGGTCGACGAGAAGAAGGGCGTGTTCGGCGAGGACGAGCGCAAGCGTCACGAGACCGAAGTCCAGAAGCTGACCGACAGCATCATCGCCGAGCTCGATGCGACCGCGACCGCCAAGGAAAAGGAAATCCTGGGCAAGTGAGATTGCAGGCCTCCTCGGCCGCGCCGCTCGCTGCTGTTCCTGTGGGTGCCGTTCCTGCGGGCGGTGCGGTGCCGCGCCATGTCGCGATCATCATGGACGGCAATGGCCGCTGGGCGAAGAAGCGGTTCCTGCCGCGCTTCGCCGGGCACAAGGCCGGCGTCGAGGCGGTGCGCAAGGTGACGCGCGCCGCGCGCGCGATGGGGATCGAGGCGCTGACGCTGTACGCGTTTTCGTCCGAGAACTGGCGGCGTCCAGCCGAAGAGGTCAGTGACCTGATGGGGCTGCTGCGGCATTTCATCCGCAGCGATCTCGACGAACTCGCGCGCGAGAATGTTCGGCTGCGCGTGATCGGCGATTACCATAGCTTTTCGCCCGATCTGGTGGCGATGGTCGATGACGCCATCGCGCGGACTGTGGGGAATAGCGGGCCGATCTTGGCGATCGCGTTGAATTACGGCGCGCATGCCGAACTGGTGACGGCCGCGCGGCGTCTGGCGGAGCGGGCGCGCGATGGTACGCTGGATCCGGCGAGCATCGATGAGGCGACGATCGAGGCGGAACTCGACACGCATGACCTCCCGCCGCTGGACCTGATGATCCGGACGTCAGGCGAGCAGCGTCTTTCGAACTTCCTGTTGTGGCAGGCGGCGTATGCCGAATTGCTGTTCGTCGACACGCTCTGGCCCGACTTCGATGCGGCCGCGCTCGCCGATGCGGTCGCGGCGTTCGGTCGGCGTCAGCGCCGCTACGGTGGTCTGTGAGCCTTACCGACCCTGAAAAGGCGCCCGATCAGGCGTTGCGCACGCCGTCCAATCTCCAGCTCCGGATGATCGCCAGCGTCGGCATGATCGCGGTGGCCAGCCTTTCGCTGACGCTCGGCGGGATTGCGTTCTGGGTGCTCGGCGTGGTCGCCGCGCTGTTCATGATGGCGGAATGGTCGATGCTGCAAGGCGCCGACGCCAAGACCAAGCGGATGACGCAGTTCGCGCTGTCGGTGCCGCTCGCACTGATGGCGCCGGCGTCGCTGATCCTCGTGATCCACGATTTCTTCACGCTGGGCCTGCTCGTTGGGGCGGCGTTCTTCGTCGTCATCACGACGCGCAAACCCAAGCTGGCGCTGGGCATCATCTACTGCGGTCTCCCCGTCTTCGCGCTGATGATCATCCGGCGGCAGGACGAGGGAATCCTCTTCACGCTGTGGGCGCTGTCGCTGGTGTGGGCGTGCGATATCGGCGCGTTTTTCACTGGGCGGACCTTGGGCGGGCCAAAGCTCGCGCCGGTGATCAGCCCGAACAAGACATGGTCGGGGCTGATCGGTGGTGTCGTGCTCGCGGGCGCGGTCGCGGCGGTGCTGCACACGCAATACGGCCTGCCGATGCGGATGACGCTGGCGACGCCGGTACTCGCCGTGCTCGCGCAGCTGGGCGATCTCTACGAGAGCTGGTTGAAGCGGGTGGCAGGCGTGAAGGACAGCGGCAACATCCTGCCCGGCCATGGCGGCGTGATGGATCGCCTCGACGGCTTGGTCCCGGTCGCGCCAGTCGCGGCATTCCTCGTCCTGCTGCCGCATTTCTACGGATGAAGAGCGTCACGATTTTGGGGGCTACCGGCTCGGTCGGCACCTCGACGCTCGATCTTATCGAGCGCGAACCGGACCGGTTTCGGGTCGTCGCCCTGACCGCCAATTGCGACGTGACCAAGCTTGCCGCCGCGGCGATCCGTACCAACGCCGAGTTCGCCGTAGTCGCCGACGAAAAGTGTCTGCCAGAATTGCGTGAGGCGCTGGCCGGCACGGGGATCCGCGCGGGCGGGGGTGCCGAGGCGATTGCCGAGGCGGCGTCTTCGGGCGCGGACTGGACGATGGGGGCGATCGTCGGTTGTGCGGGATTGAAGCCGGTGATGGCGGCGATCGAGCAAGGCGGCACCGTCGTGATCGCCAACAAGGAGCCGCTGGTTTCCGCCGGCGATGTGATCCTTGCCGCTGCCGAGCGGGCTGGAGCGACGCTATTGCCGGCCGATTCCGAGCATAACGCCATCTTCCAGTGTTTCGATTCGACTCGTCCCGAGCGTGTTCGGCGGATCATCCTCACCTGCAGCGGTGGACCGTTCCGCGACTGGACGACCGAGCAGATGCGTGGCGTCACGCTCGAACAGGCAGTCAAGCACCCCAATTGGTCGATGGGCGCGAAGATTTCGGTCGATTCGGCGACCTGCATGAACAAGGGCCTCGAACTGATCGAGGCCGCGCGGCTGTTCCCGATCCCGCACGACCGGATCGAGATCGTCATCCATCCGCAGTCCGTGGTCCACAGCCTCGTCGATCATGTCGATGGGTCGGTGCTGGCGCAGCTCGGGCCTCCCGACATGCGCACGCCGATCGCGCACACGCTGGCCTGGCCGGACCGGATGGCGACACCGATGGCGCCGCTCGATCTCGTCGCGATCGGCCGACTCGACTTCGAGGCGCCCGATCCGGTCCGCTTCCCTGCGTTGCGGCTGGCCCGCGAGGCGCTCGACGCAGGTGGCGCT
Source organism: Sphingomonas sp. CFBP 13603 (assembly GCF_014892665.1). Taxonomy (NCBI): domain Bacteria; kingdom Pseudomonadati; phylum Pseudomonadota; class Alphaproteobacteria; order Sphingomonadales; family Sphingomonadaceae; genus Sphingomonas; species Sphingomonas sp. CFBP 13603. Next base: position 116,690 of record NZ_JADBIA010000012.1, read on the forward strand.
CGGCCAGCAATTCTCAATGCCGCCAACGAGGTATCGGTCGAGGCATTCCTGCAACGGCGCATCGGCTTCCTCGAAATTGCCGCAATCGTCGAACATACGTTGTCGTGTTATGACCCGGCCGCGCCGGACAGTGTCGATGCCGTGCTGGCGATCGATGCCGAGGCGCGGATCTTGGCCGGCGAGCGTGTGAAGGATTACGCGGTTTGATCGAAACACCCGGTGTCCTGCTGACCATATTGTCGTTCGCCGCGGTGATCGGCCCCCTCGTGTTCGTGCACGAGATGGGACATTACCTCGCCGGACGCTTTTTCGGGATCAAGGCGGATGCCTTCGCGATCGGCTTCGGCCACGAGATCGCGGGCTTCACCGACAAGCGCGGCACGCGGTGGAAGTTCGGGTGGCTCCCGCTTGGCGGTTACGTGAAGTTCGCAGGGGACATGAATCCGGCCAGCCAGCCCTCCGCGGAGTGGCTGTCGCTACCCGCAGAAGAGCGTCAGCGGACGTTCCAGTCCAAGCCGGTGTGGCAACGCTCGATCGTCGTCGCAGCCGGTCCGGTCGTGAACTTCGTCGTCGCGATCCTGATCCTCGCCGGCTTCGCGTTCGCATATGGCGACATCCGCATGCCGCCGATCGTGGGCGGTACCGTTCCAGGCAGCGCGGCCGCTGTCGCCGGTCTTCAGGCGGGCGATCGGATCACCGGCATCGGCGGCCGATCGGTCGAGACGTTCGACGACATGGCGCGCTATGCCCGCATCCGCGCCGGCGAGCGGACTCGGATCGATGCGGTCCGCGGCGACCAGGCCCTGTCGCGCGACATCGTCATCGGCACCGAACTCCAGCGCGATCGCTTCGGGAACGAATATCGAATCGGTCGCCTTGGCATCGCCGGCAGCAAGCCTGTCATCGTTCCCGTCAGCCTGATCGAGGCGCCGGTCGTCGCGGTGAAGCGCACCGGCGAGATCGTCTCGATGATGGTCGAGACGCTGGGGCAGGTCATCACCGGTCGCCGTTCGGTGAAGGAACTCGGCGGACCACTCAGCATCGCCAAGGTGTCGGGCGAGCAGATGTCGCTCGGCCTCGACGCCTATGTCTTCCTGATCGCCCTGGTCTCGATCAATCTGGGGTTCATCAACCTGCTGCCAGTGCCGATGCTGGATGGCGGCCACTTGTTCTTCTATGCGATCGAAGCAGTGCGTCGGCGCCCCGTCGAGCCGGAAGTCCAGGAATGGGCGTTTCGCGGCGGACTGGCGGCAATCCTTGCGCTGATGCTGCTCGTGACCTTCAACGATCTCGGTAATTTCGGACTGTGGAAGAACTTGGCCGGCTTGATCGGCTGACGACGATAGGGCAGGGCGGGCGCGCCTTGTATGTGCACGTTTTTAAGGTGGGTTTGGTGACAGCGATCAACGGTTACGATTTCGCGCGTAAGGGCGCCCTGCTTATGGCAGGTACGATCCTGTCGGGCGTTCCCGCGTTCGCGCAGACGGCGCCTGTTGCGACGTCTACGCCGGCTCCGGTTCGCAATCCGGTTGCCGGAGCGTCTAATGGTATAACGCCCGTCGCGGCGCCTGTATCCGTCACCACGATCAAGACTTTGCGAGTCGAAGGTTCGCAGCGGATCGAGCCCGAGACGGTGCTGTCGTACACGAAGCTGCGCGTCGGCGGTCCGTACACGGCAGAGACGCTCGATCAGGCCCTGAAGGATCTGCAGGCGAGCGACCTGTTCGCCGATTATTCGATCTCGGGCGTCGCGGACGGCAATATCGTCCTGCGCGTGCGCGAGAACCCGATCATCAACCGCGTGATCATCGAGGGCAACAAGGCGCTCAAGACCGACAAGATCACCAAAGAGATCAAGCTCGCGCCGCGCCAGATCTTCACGCGCACCGCGGTCCGGCAGGATATCGCGCGGATCATCGAGCTGTATCGTCGGCAGGGCCGTTTCGCCGCGGTGATCGATCCGAAGATGGTCAACCTCGACCAGAACCGCGTCGACGTCGTGTTCGAAGTCAGCGAAGGCCCGAAGTCGAAGGTCCGCCAGATCAACATCCTCGGCAACGAGGTGTTCTCCGACGACCAGATCCGCGGCCAGATGGCCACCAAGCAGTCGCGCCTGTTCCGCCTGCTCTCGTCGGCGACCAGCTACGATCAGGATCGCCTGTCGTACGATCAGCAGAAGCTGCGCCAGTTCTACCTGACGCAGGGCTATGCCGATTTCCGCGTGACCTCGGCCGTGGCCGAGCTGACGCCGGACAAGAAGGACTTCATCATCACGTACGTGGTGGAGGAGGGCAAGCGCTACAAGTTCGGCGACGTCACCGTCGACAGCCAGATCCGCGACTTCGACAACACCAAGCTCGCCGCCAGCCTGCCGCTCAAGAAGGGCGACTGGTACAATGCCAAGCTCGTCGAGGATTCGGTCGACAACCTCAGCCAGACTGCCGGCCTGTTCGGTTACGCGTTTACCGAGGTGAACCCGGAGTTCGCCAAGGACGCCGAAACGCTGACGATGGGGATCAACTTCAACATCGCCGAAGCCAAGCGGACGTACGTCGAACGGATCGAGATCAACGGCAACACGCAGACGCAGGACAAGGTCGTGCGCCGCGAGATCCGTCTGGCTGAGGGCGATGCGTTTAACAGCTTCCAGGTGAAGCGTTCGCAGGATCGCATCAACTCGCTGGGGTATTTCCAGGACAAGATGGAGATTAAGCAGCTGCCGGGATCGGCGCCCGATCGCGTCATCCTCGAGACCAACCTCGAAGAGAAGTCGACCGGCGAACTTCAGCTGTCGGCAGGCTATTCGAGCCTCGAGCGCTTCATCATCCAGGCGAATATCACGCAGCGCAACTTCCGCGGCAAGGGCCAGGAATTGCGCGCCGGCGTCAACTACTCGAGCTATTCGAAGTCGATCGAACTAGGCTTCACAGAGCCGTATCTGTTCGACAAGAACATCGCGATCGGCGGCGACATCTTCCGCCGCGATTATAACTCGTTCAGTTTCAACGGCAACGATCGCCAAACCAACTATTCGCAGGTCTCGACCGGCTTCCAGCTTCGTGCCGGTGTCCCGTTGACCGAGTTCTGGTCGTTGTCGGCGCGCTATGGTCTTTCGTACGACGAGGTCAGCCTCGACAACCAGTTCCTGAATCCCAACGGCTCCTGCAACTTCTTGGCAGCAGGGCGCTATCTTTGCGAGGCAATCGGTAACCGGTGGACGTCGTCGGTCGGCTATTCGCTGATCCGCGATACGTTGAACAGTCGCCTGCGGCCTACCGCCGGCTCGCGTTTCTCGTTCAGTCAGGATTTCGCCGGACTCGGCGGCGACGTTAAGTATATCCGAACTCGTTTCGAGGGTTCCAAATACGCCAACCTCGGCAGCGGCTTCATTGGTTCTATCATTGCGGAAGGTGGCTACATCCACCCGCTGCAAAGCAGCACCGGTCCTGGCGTCGATCCAGTCCGCATCACCGACCGCTTTTATCTAGGCGAACCGCAGTTTCGTGGTTTCGATATCCGCGGCGTCGGTCCGCGCGTTTTGCGTGCGCCGTACATCAACAATGCAGACGGCACGCAGACCGTCCAGACCTCGCGCGACCAGATTCAGGACGATGCGCTGGGTGGCCGCGCCTATTATCTGGCCCGTGCCGAGATCGAAATTCCATTGGGTTCGGGCGCGAGAGAACTCGGCCTGCGTCCATCGATATACGCCCAGGTCGGCAGTCTTTTCGGCATCAAGAAGCCGTTGCCGACCGCAGAGTTCCCGTTCACGCTCGATAACAACGGCAACAAGGTTTTCCAGGCGCTTCCTGCGCGGGATGCGGCGAACAACATTTTGTATAACAACGTGTTCACGGCAGCAGGCGCGACCTCGCCGTCCATACGTCAGACGACCTGCCAGACCGGCTATTCGGCGACGCCGGGCGCTACCGGTGCAAGCTGCGTCGGGACCGAGACTAATACCGTGATACCAGGTACTGCGCCGTTCCAGGAAACCTTCCTCGGCAACTCTGCCAAACCGCGTCTGTCGGTCGGTATCGGCGTCAACTGGAACTCGCCGTTCGGCCCGCTCCGTATCGATCTCGCCAAGGCTCTGCTCACGCAGAAGGGCGACGACCCCAAGCTTATTACTTTCAACGTAGGGACACAGTTCTGATGACGACGTTCAAGACGCTTCTCCTCGCCGCAGCGCTCGTCGCGCCGGCCGCCATGACCGCGACCGCTGCCGATGCACAGGTTTCGGGCATCGCCGTCGCCGACGCGCAGGGTGCGATCGCCAACTCGAAGGCCTGGAACGCCGCGCGCGCCCAGATCGAGACGACCTACAAGGCCCAGCTCGACCAGGCCGAGACTCGTCGTCAGGCCGTGGCTCGCGAGCTCCAGCCGCTGGTCACCGCGTTCCAGACGGCACAGCGTGCGCCCGGCGCGACCGAAGCGACGCTGCGCCCGCAGGCTCAGGCGATCCAGACGCGTGAGAACGCGGCGAACCAGGAACTCGCCCGCCTGACGCAGCCTGCCCAGCGTGCACAGCAATACGCGATCGAGCAGATCCAGGCGAAGCTCAGCGACGCCGTGACGGCAGCAGTTCGTGCCAAGAACGTCAGCCTGTTGCTGCGTCCCGAAGCAGCTCTGTTCGCGCAGCCGACCGCCGACATCACTGCGGCGATCACGACCGAGCTCGATCGTCTCGTGCCGACCGTCAGCACCGCCGTGCCGGCAAACTGGCAGCCGAACCAGCAGGGTAGCCAGCAGCAGGGTGCCGCTCCGGCTCCAGCCGGTCGCGCGCCTGCCGCAACGCGCACGCCGCAGGGTCGCTAAGGTCAGCTTGTGACCGAAACTGTGACTGAAATAGCGAAGACCGGTCTCGGCCCGCTCGATATCGGGCGGGTCATGGCTGCGCTACCGCATCGCTATCCGTTGCTGCTGGTCGATCGTGTCGAGGATCTGATCCTCGACACATCGATCACCGCAATCAAGGCGGTGTCGATGAACGAGCAGTTCTTCCAGGGGCATTTCCCCGGGCGCCCGATCATGCCGGGCGTGCTGATCGTCGAGGCGATGGCGCAGGCGGCGGGGATCCTCGCGGTCGAGTCGCTGGGTCTCGCGGGGTCGGGCAAGCTCGTCTATTTCATGGCGATCGACGGGGCCAAGTTCCGCAAGCCGGTCGAGCCGGGCGTGTTGCTCAAGCTCGAGGTGACGTTCGTCCAGAAGCGCAACTCGGTGTGCAAGTTCGCCGGCCGCGCGTCGGTCGACGGGCAACTGGTGGCCGAGGCGAACTTCACGGCGATGATCGCCGATCCGCCCAAGGCTTAAGCCCGAAGTCGGGGCTCTAGCCTCGCAATCTTGTAAAATAGGGCGCGTCCGTGTACGGGCGCGCCTTCCTTTTCAGGCTGGTCGGAACCAGCCACATACGGAGAATTCCCATGAAGGCCGATACGCACCCCGATTACCACATGATCACCGTCCAGATGACCGATGGCAGCAAGTACCAGACTCGCACCACCTGGGGTAAGGAAGGCGACGTGATGACGCTCGAGATCGATCCGCTCGCGCATCCGGCATGGACCGGTGGCCGCGGCACGATGCTTGACACCGGCGGCCAGGTCGCGCGCTTCAACAAGCGTTTCGGTGGCGGTCTCACGCTCCGTAAGTAATATCCAGTAACCCCCGGAATGAGTTTGATTTAACTCGTTCCGGGGGCTCTTTTTAATACCTCGTTAGGTGCCGGCGGATAGGTTTGTGAACGCAAGCCATATCAGGACTCGCAAGGACGAGGACGCCATGTTCGCCGCCGACTTCGAACCCGCAGAGCGCACGAGCCGCCGCGGTTCGCCCCGTGCCCCGATCGCCCTCGACGCCAGTATCGGCAAGACGCGCCGCGCTTTGTGCAGGGTCGTCGATATTTCGGTCAACGGTGCGCGGCTCCAGACCTATTCGGCGCTCAAGCGTGGCACGAGCATCTGGCTCAACCTGCCACAGATCGGCCAGATCGTTGCCGACGTCATGTGGGCGGACGATTTCACCGCCGGCTGCAAATTCCGAACCCCGCTTTCGATCAAGGCGTTCGATGCGCTCATCCAGGATCACCCAGCGACCTGATCGCGCCGCGGCAACGCCGTAGCTTCTCGAAATACCTCTGCGAGGCAATCGCGTCTCTCGGGACGACGGCCGTCATTGACGTTCGGCAATCCAGATGTCGCCCACACATACCTTCCGAATATGAGCAGCGAGCTCGCCTCGGTTCGACGGGCATTCGCACGGGCGACTTAGGGACGAGACGGTCGGCACCGCATGCCGGAAGGGGATGATAGGCGCCGCTGAGCGTGCGAGCGTTGAATTTTCCGAAAAGTGACCTGAAACTGTAAAAAAGCGTTTGACGGTATCGGGAGGTGGCCCTAGAGGGGTGTCACCGCAGCGGAGTGCCTCACCGGCTTCTGCGACGGTCGCAAAAAACCAGATGCTCCAAGCTTTCCGAGAGGGAGGTTATGCGAGTGTCGGTATTTTTGTCGGCTCTTTGACATTGTAGGTTAAGATGAAGGGACATGTGGGCGGCGGCTTGC